>NZ_JBEYXN010000001.1:0-702838 GCF_040704625.1 Streptomyces sp. NPDC046866 | reverse complement strand
TCTGGCGTTGATTTTTGGCACGCTGTTGAGTTCTCAAGGAACGGACGCTTCCTTCGTACTCACCCTCGCGGGCTTTCCTCCGGGCTTTCGTTCTTCGTTTTTGTTTCCTGCGATTCAGACTCTATCAGAGTCTTTCTCGCTCCGCCTTCCGGGCTTTCGCTTTCGCGTTTTCCCTTTCGGCGGTTCCGACTCTATCAGATCCTTTCGGGCCTGACTCCCGGTCAGCGGGATTTGCCGTTCGGACTGTTGGGCCCTCGCGGCGAGTGAGACATTAGCGGATTCCTTGCCCCCGAACCTAATCGGCGACTGCGTCCTAGAACGCGGTTTCCTCATTCGCAAATACGCATGAAAACGAGACGGCGGAGTGCGCCGTTCGTTCGAGTGTGTAGTGCGGGATGGCTGTCCGGGGACCGACCGAGGTCGGCGCTCACGTCGGACAACTCGAAGTACCTTACGGATGGCGCACAGGTGTGTCAACTCGCGGAACTCCCGGACAGGAACCGTCCGAAGGGCTAGCCTGGACCCCATGACTACGCATGCGCTCTCGCCCAGCCTTCGCTGGTGGGCCGCCTGACGGCGGCCGGACCTCCACGCGAGCACGCATGCGCTCACGGCCGCCGCCTCGGCGGCCGTTTCTGTTTCTCCCTCCGGGAGTGGCTGGTCGCCCGACGCGGTGGCCCCGTCACCCACCCACGCGCACCACCACCCACAGGGAGAGCAGCAGACATGACGAGGATCTTCAGCGGGATCACGCCGTCCGGACACCTGACGCTGGGCAACTACCTCGGGGCCCTGCGGCAGTGGGTCGCGGCCGAGCACGCGCCCGGGGACTCGCTGTTCTGCGTGGTCGACCTCCACGCCCTGACCGTCGAACACGACCCCGCGCGGGTACGGCGCCTCAGCCGGCAGGCCGCGACGCTCTTCCTCGCCGCCGGCCTGGATCCGCGCAAGTGCACCCTCTTCGTACAGAGCCACGTCGCCGAGCACACCCGGCTCTCCTACCTGTTGGAGTGCACCGCCACCGACGGGGAGCTGCGGCGGATGATCCAGTACCGGGAGAAGGCGGCCAAGGCGGAGGCCGCCGGCCGGGGCGTACGGCTGTCGCTGCTGACGTATCCGGTGCTGATGGCCGCCGACATCCTGGCCCACGCCGCGGACGAGGTGCCGGTGGGCGAGGACCAGCGCCAGCACGTGGAGCTGGCCCGGGACCTGGCGGTGCGGTTCAACCAGCGGTACGGGCACACCTTCACCGTGCCCCAGGTGACGCTGCCCGCCGTGGGCGCGCGGGTCATGGACCTGCAGGAGCCGACCTCGAAGATGGGGAAGTCCAGTGAGAACGGCGCCGGGATCGTCTACCTGCTCGACGAGCCGGCGGTCATCACCAGGAAGGTGATGCGGGCCGTGACGGACAGCGGGGACGGCGGGGTGGTCTACGACCGGGCCGCGCGGCCCGGGGTGGCGAACCTGCTGGACATCCTCGCCGCCTGTACGGGCGGGGAGCCGGAGAAGCTGGCCGACGGGTACGCGCAGTACGGGCCGCTGAAGCGGGATGTCGCCGAGGCCGTGGTGGAGCTGCTGCGGCCGCTGCAGGAGCGGCATGCGGAGCTGGCGGCGGATCCGGGCGAAGTGGAGCGGGTGCTGCGGGAGGGGGCCGGCCGGGCTCGGGCCGTCGCGCGGCCGGTGGTGGACCGGGCGTACGAGGCGATCGGGCTGCTGGCCCCGTGAAGCCGGTGTCCCCGTGAGGCCGGTGGAGGGGCGGGCGGCCCGCGCGCGTGCGGGGGCCGCTCGTCCTTGCGTTTCTGTCCGCGTCTCCCCGTGTCCCTGCTGCGTCAGTTGCTGCCGGAGGCGAGTTCGCGGCTGCGGTCGCGGGCCGCTTCGAGGGCGGCGATGAGGGCGGCGCGGACGCCGTGCCGTTCGAGTTCGACGATGGCGTTGATGGTGGTGCCGGCGGGGCTGGTGACGGCCTCGCGCAGCTTGACGGGGTGCTCGCCGCTGTCGCGGAGCATCACGGCGGCGCCGATGGCGGCCTGGACGATGAGGTCGTGCGCCTGGGCGCGCGGCAGGCCGAGGAGGATGCCGGCGTCGGTCATCGCCTCGACGAGGAAGTAGAAGTAGGCGGGCCCGGAGCCGGAGAGGGCGGTGGCGGCGTCCTGCTGGGACTCGGGGACGCGCAGGGTCTTGCCGACGCCGCCGAAGATCTCCTCGGCGTGGGCGAGGTGCGCGGCGGTGGCGTGGCTGCCCGCCGAGATGACGGACATGGCCTCGTCGACGAGGGCGGGGGTGTTGGTCATGACGCGGACGACAGGGGTGCCGGGGGCGAGGCGCTCCTCGAAGAAGGAGGTGGGGATGCCGGCGGCGCCGCTGATGACCAGGCGGTCGGCGGGGACGTGGGGGGCGAGCTCCTCGAGGAGCTTGCCCATGTCCTGGGGCTTGACGGTGAGGATGAGGGTGTCGGCGCGCTTGGCGGCTTCCGCGTTGCTGACGGCCTCGACGCCGTAGCGGGCGCGGAGCTCCTCGGCGCGTTCGGCGCGGCGGGCGGTGACGAGGAGCTTTCCGGCGGGCCGGCCGCCGCGGATCATTCCGCTGAGCAGGGCCTCGCCGATCTTTCCGGTACCGAGGACTGCGACTGTCTGGGTCATGCCCGAATTCACCTCGCCGAACTGACGGACGTACGTCGTACGCGGCCATCCTTGCACTCGGGCGGGGTGCGGGGGGCGTGGTGTCCGCTCCGTGGTCAGGGGGTGCGGCGGCGCAGCGTGGCCGCGCCGAGGGCGAGGACGAGCAGGGCGCAGGCGGCGACGATCGCGGCGTCGCGGACGAAGTCGGCGGTCATGTCGGTGTGGGTGAGGACCTGGGTCATGCCGTCGACGGCGTACGACATGGGCAGGACGTCGGAGAGGGCTTCGAGGGCGGGCTGCATGGTGCTGCGCGGGGCGAAGAGTCCGCACAGCAGGAGCTGGGGGAAGATCACGGCCGGCATGAACTGGACGGCCTGGAACTCGGAGGCGGCGAAGGCGGAGACGAACAGTCCGAGTGCGGTGCCGAGGAGGGCGTCGAGGAGGGCGACGAGCAGGAGCAGCCAGGGGGAGCCGACGACGTCGAGGCCGAGGAGCCAGAGGGCGAGGCCGGTGGCGAGGAGCGACTGGGCGACCGCGACGGCGCCGAAGGCGAGGGCGTAGCCGGCGATGAGGTCGCCCTTGCCGAGGGGCATGGCGAGGAGGCGTTCGAGGGTGCCGGAGGTGCGTTCGCGCAGGGTGGCGATGGAGGTCACCAGGAACATGGTGATGAGGGGGAAGATCCCGAGGAGGGATGCGCCGATGCCGTCGAAGGTGCGCGGGCTGCCGTCCAAGACGTAGCGCAGCAGGGTCAGCATCAGGACGGGTACGAGCAGCATCAGGGCGATGGAGCGCGGGTCGTGGCGCAGCTGGCGCAGGACGCGGGCGGCGGTGGCGGTGGTGCGGGCGGCGCTGAGGGCGGCGGCGCCGAGGGCGGGACCGGTGGGGGTGGTGGGCGAGGCGGTCATCGGGGCTGCTCCTGGGCTCGGGGTGCGCGGGCGCGGGCTTCGTCGACGAGGCGGAGGAAGCCCTCCTCGACGGTGGCGGAGTGGGTGCGGGTGCGCAGGGCGTCGGGGGTGTCCTGGGCGAGGAGGCGGCCTTCGCGCATGAGGAGGAGGTCGTGGCAGCGCTCGGCTTCGTCCATGACGTGGGAGGAGACGAGGATCGTGGCGCCCCGGTCGGCGGCGAGGTCGTGGAAGAGGTTCCACAGGTCGCGGCGCAGGACGGGGTCGAGGCCGACGGTCGGTTCGTCGAGGACGAGGAGCTCGGGGGTGCCGAGCAGGGCGACGGCGAGGGAGACGCGGCCCCGCTGGCCGCCGGAGAGCTGGCCGGCGAGGGCGTCGGCACGGGCGGTGAGGTCGACGTCGGCGAGGGCGCGGGTGACGGCGGCGCTGCGGCGGTCGGCGGCGGCGCGTCCGGGATCGAGGACGGCGGCGAAGTAGTCGAGGTTCTGGCGCACGGTGAGGTCGTCGTAGACGGAGGGGGCCTGGGTGACGTAGCCGATGCGGGAGCGCAGGTCGGGGTGGCCTGCGGGGCGGCCGAGGACGTCGAGGGTGCCGGTGACGTGGGCCTGGGTGCCGACGATGGCCCGCATGAGGGTGGATTTGCCGCAGCCGGAGGGGCCGAGGAGGCCGGTGATGCGGCCGCGGGGGACGTCGAAGGCGAGGGAGTCGAGGACGGTGCGCGGAGTGCGGCCGGTGCCGCGGCGGACGGTGAGGGCGTGGGCGCGGACGGCGGGGGTGCTCGCTTCGGGCGGCCCTTGCTCTCCATTATTCATCATGTGATGAATAATGGACCTGGCTGTGCCGGGCGTCAACGGGGTCGCTGCTTCTTACTTCCTGCGCTTCGGGCGGCGGGCCGCCGGGTTGCCCGTGCGGCTGCTGCGGCGGCGCTCGTACTCGGCCCTGGCGCGCTCGTACTCGGTGCGGCGCAGCTTCTCGCCGGGCGCCTCGGAGAGGCAGCGCAGGAAGTAGGCGATGAGGGAGCCGATGAAACCGATCGTCTTCAGGCCCTTGAGGGCGGCCTCGTCGGAGGACGGCCGCGGGCGGCTGCCGAAGGACTCCCAGGTCTTGGCAAAGGCGATGGCGCTGGCGATCGCGAAGAGGACGACGACCGAGATGCTGAGGAACGGGCCGACGTTGCCGATCTCCAGGCCCTCGTAGGCCAGGCGGAGCAGGTACGCCGAGGTGAAGGCGGCGCCGAGCGAGCCGGCGGCGAGGGCGACGCGGCGCAGGGCGTAGCCGCCGTCGTGCGCCACCCAGGTGGTGCCGAAGAAGCGGATCGGCTCCGGCCGGGGGCCGGCCGGGACGGCGGGTGCCGGCGCGGCGGGGGTCTGCTGCTGCTCGTCGCTCACATCGGCGATTATCCACCGCCGGGGCGGAGTGGCCCGGTCCGTCTCACGTGTCAGACGGACCGGGCGGCGCCGTGCGCGGGCCGGCTGCGCCGTCAGCCGCAGGCGGAGGCGACGTAGCCGTCGCTGCCCGTGTGGACGTAGGAGTCCGAGACGAACTCGCCGTTGCCGACGCAATCCCAGATGGCGGTGGTGCCGTACGGACCGCTGACCCTCTCGCCGTCCGTCTGGCAGCGGATCGTGACCGACGCGCCGTACGGGAGGACCCGGACGATGGAATAGGCGGTGCCGGGACCGCTGCGGACGTTCACCCGGTAGCCCGGGGCGACCGGGAACGTCTGGAATCCGGACCCGGAATCGAGGGTCTGGAATTGGCTGGATTCGGTCTCTGCCGACATGTGGAAAAACTCCCCCCTTGGCATTGCTCTGCGCAACTCGCGCAGGGTAGCAGGCCCTTGGAGGTGCGTCCGGCCCATCGACTAGGCTCCCGCGGGGGTGGTTGAGCGGTGCAGTCGCTGCGCGCGGACTACGTGGGCTTTCCTGAATACGCCGGCCGGTACCGGCTCGAGTCCGTGCTCGGATCCGGCGGCATGGGCGTCGTCCATCTGGCCACGTCCGGTTCCGGGCTGAAACTCGCCGTGAAGATCGTGCACCCCCAGCACGCGGTCGACCCGGAATTCCGCGCCCGGTTCCGGCAGGAGGTCACCGCCGCACGGCGGGTCAGCGGGGCGTTCACCGCACCGGTCGTCGACGCCGACCCCGAGGCCGAGCGGCCCTGGATGGCCACGCTGTTCATCGACGCCCCGACGCTGTCCGAGCGGGTACGGGAACGGGTCCTGGACGAGGCCGAGCTGATGCGGCTCGCCGCCGGGCTGGCGGAGGCGCTGCGCGACATCCACCGGGCCGGGGTCGTGCACCGGGACCTGAAGCCGAGCAACGTGCTGATGGCGCCGGACGGGGTGCGGGTGATCGACTTCGGGATCTCCCGGCCCGCCGACAGCGATCTGCGCACCGAGACCGGGAAGCTGATCGGGACGCCGCCCTTCATGGCGCCCGAGCAGTTCCAGCGGCCGCGGGAGGTCGGGTCGGCCGCGGACGTGTTCGCGCTGGGGGCCGTCCTGGTGCACGCGGCCACGGGGCGCGGGCCGTTCGACTCCGACAGCCACTACCTGGTGGCCTACCAGGTGGTGCACGGCGAGCCCGACCTGACCGGGGTGCCGGCGCCGCTCGCCCCGCTCGTGGCGCAGTGCCTGGCGAAGGACCCGGCCGAGCGGCCCACGGCCGACGCGCTGATCTCGGCGATGCGGGCGCTGGCGTACCCGACGGGTGAGGACACGCAGGTCTTCGTGCCGCGGCCTCGGCGGCCGGTGTCGGCGGGGCCGGCTGCTGCGGACGTGCCGACCCACCGGCGGGAGCGGGGCGGCGCCGCCCCGGCCGCCGCGGCTGCCCCGACTGCCCCGGCCGGCGGGCCCGGGCGGGGGCGGCGGCGGATGCGGGGGGCGCTTGCCGCGGGGGTGGGGCTGGGCCTGGTGGCGGGTGCGGCCTGCTGGTACCTGTGGGGCGGCGGGGACGCCGCCGGGCCGCAGCAGCGCGCCGGCACGGACGCGCAGGCCGGGCGGCCGGCCGCTGCCCGGCCGTTCGCGCCGTGGTCGCGGGTCCTGGGACAGGCCGGCGGGGGGCCGGCCGGGGCCGCGCCGTCGGCGTGCTCCTGGGCGGACGGGGCCCTGTACTGCGCGGGGTACGGGCTGGCCGCGGCCCGGCTGGATCCGGCCGACGGCTCCGTGGTGTGGTCCGTGAAGGCCTCCTCCGGCGCGGTGGAGACCGCCGCGCCGCTGCCCGGCGCCGGGCTGGTGATGACCACCTCGGCCGGCGGGCGGACGCTGCGCGCGCTGGATCCGGCGACGGGGGCGGAGCGGTGGAAGCGGGTGCTGCCCGCCGGGTCGCGGATCGTGCCGGCGGGTCCGCGGGTGGTGGTCGCGCAGCCGGACGGCAAGGCGGTCTCCGTGGACGCGGCGACCGGGGCCGAGCGGTGGACCAGGCCGTTCGGCGGGGTGGGGTCGGTGTGGTGCGCGGGCGAGGGCGCGAACCCGCCGGTGTACGTGGCCACGCCGGCCGCCGACGGCAAGTCCACCCAGGTCTCGGAGGTCGACCCCGCCACGGGCACGGCGCGGGCGCTGGCCAGGACGCCGGGGGTCGCGGAGCCGGTGGGGGTGGCCCGGGGCGGGCTGTACCTGCTGGAGAACGACGCGGAGTCGATGACCCGGTCCGTGCAGCGGGTCGACCTCGGGGCGCGGGCGGCGGTGCGGGCGGTGCGGCTCTCGGCGCCGCTGCTCCAGGCGCAGGCGGCCGTGGGAGCGGACGGCACGGCGTACGTCTTCGGAGTGTCGGGGGCGCTGGTGGCGGTGGGAGCGGAGCGGGAGGAGTGGCGGCTGCAGACCGGGGTGACGGCGGCGTCGCGCCCCGCCCTCGGCGCCGACCGGCGGGTGTACCTCACCGCCGTGGACGGGCGGCTGCTGGCGGTGGACGGCACCGCGGGGCGCCTGATCGGCCAGACCCCGCCCCGCATGGGCACGGGCCGCGGCTTCACCGCGACCCTGCCCGCCCCGGTCGCGGCCGCGGACCGCGTCTTCGCCTCGGCCCCGGACGGCACCGTCTTCGCCGTCCCGACCCAGGACCCGGCCGCCTGGTAGCCCCACCCGGCGCCCTGGGCTCCACCCCAGCCCCCGCGCCTCAAACGCCGGCGAGGCTGGATCTGCCGGACCCTGCTGCGAAGGCACGGGGCGGCCGGGGGCTCCGCCCGGGGTGGTCGGGCGGAGCCCAAGGGTCCGGGCGCGGCCCGGGGCAGACCCGGGCGTGGCCCGGGCGGTCCGGGCGCGGCCGCGGGGGGTCAGCCCAGCTTGGTGACGTCGCGTACGGCGCCCTTGTCGGCGCTGGTGGCCATGGCCGCGTACGCGCGCAGCGCCGCCGAGACCTGCCGCTCGCGGTTCTTCGGGGCGTAGACGCCGCCGAGGGCCTCCCGGCGGGCCGCCAGCGTGGCCTCGTCGACCAGCAGTTGGATCGAGCGGTTCGGGATGTCGATGCTGATCCGGTCGCCGTCCTCGACCAGGGCGATGGTGCCGCCGGAAGCCGCCTCCGGCGAGGCGTGTCCGATGGACAGGCCCGACGTACCGCCGGAGAAGCGGCCGTCGGTGATCAGGGCGCAGGTCTTGCCCAGGCCGCGGCCCTTGAGGAAGGAGGTCGGGTAGAGCATCTCCTGCATGCCGGGGCCGCCGCGCGGGCCCTCGTAGCGGATGACGACCACGTCTCCCGGCTTGACCTGCTTGGACAGGATCTTCTCCACCGCCTCGTCCTGCGATTCGCAGACCACGGCCGGGCCCTCGAAGGTCCAGATGGACTCGTCCACGCCGGCCGTCTTCACCACGCAGCCGTCTTCGGCGAGGTTGCCCTTGAGGACGGCGAGGCCGCCGTCCTTGCTGTACGCGTGCTCGACGGAGCGGATGCAGCCGCCCTCGGCGTCGAGGTCGAGGGACTCCCAGCGCTCGGACTGGGAGAAGGCGGTGGCGGAGCGCTTGCAGCCGGGGGCGGCGTGCCACAGCTCCATGGCCTCGGCGGACGCCGTACCGCTGCGGACGTCCCACGTGCCGAGCCAGTCCTCCAGGTTGGCCGAGTGGACCGAGGTGACGTCCTTGTTGAGCAGGCCGCCGCGGTGGAGCTCGCCGAGGATGGCGGGGATGCCGCCGGCGCGGTGCACGTCCTCCATGTAGTACGTGCCGCCGGGGGCGACGTTCGGGGCGACCTTCGCCAGGCAGGGGACGCGGCGCGAGACCTCGTCGATGTCCTTGAGGTCGTAGTCCAGGCCCGCCTCCTGCGCGGCGGCGAGCAGGTGCAGGATCGTGTTCGTGGAGCCGCCCATCGCGATGTCCAGGGCCATGGCGTTCTCGAAGGCCTGGCGGGTGGCGATGTTGCGCGGCAGGACGGAGTAGTCGTCCTGCTCGTAGTGGCGCTTGGTGATCTCCACGACGGTGCGGCCGGCCTCCTCGTACAGGGCGCGGCGGGCGGTGTGCGTGGCGAGGACGGAGCCGTTGCCGGGCAGGGCCAGGCCGATGGCCTCGGCGAGGCAGTTCATGGAGTTGGCGGTGAACATGCCGGAACAGGACCCGCAGGTCGGACAGGCGTTCTCCTCGATGCGCAGGACGTCCGCGTCGGAGACGTTCTCGTTGGCGGCGTCGACCATGGCGTCGATGAGGTCCAGCTTGCGGACGGTGCCGTCGACGAGGGTGGCCTGGCCGGCCTCCATGGGGCCGCCGGAGACGAACACGACCGGGATGTTGAGGCGCATGGCGGCCATCAGCATGCCGGGGGTGATCTTGTCGCAGTTGGAGATGCAGATCAGGGCGTCGGCGCAGTGGGCCTCGACCATGTACTCGACGCTGTCCGCGATCAGGTCGCGGGAGGGGAGGGAGTAGAGCATGCCCGCGTGCCCCATGGCGATGCCGTCGTCCACCGCGATGGTGTTGAACTCGCGCGGGACGGCGCCGGCGGCGCGGATGGCGTCGGAGACGATCCGGCCGACGGGGGCGAGGTGGGTGTGGCCGGGGACGAACTCGGTGAAGGAGTTGGCCACCGCGATGATCGGCTTGCCGATGTCCTCGCTCGCTACGCCCGAAGCGCGCATAAGGGCGCGGGCGCCCGCCATGTTGCGGCCGTGGGTGACAGTGCGGGACCTCAGCTCGGGCATCGGGTTCACTCCCCATGAGTGCGGTGGCGTTGCGCGCCGCCGCGACTGTGGATATGGCTCGGTTACGAGGCTACGCCTCCGGACCGGGATACGGACAGCGCGTCCGGATGCCGGGACGGGAGGGTCAGCCCTCGGTCAGGTAGCGCTGCAGGGTGGGGGCCACCAGGGCGACGATCGCCTCCGGGTCGGCGGAGGCGAGGGGCTCGACCTGGACCACGTACCGCAGGATCGCGATGCCGACCATGTGGGAGGCGGCCAGCTCCGCCCGGAAGGTGGGGTCCGGGACGTCGAGGTCGGCGGCGACCCGCTCCAGGACGCGGCGCAGGACCAGCCCGCGCAGCACCTTGGCGGCGGCCTCGTGGGTGAGGGCCGAGCGGATGACGGCGAGGAGCGGGGCCCGGGTGACGGGGTTCTCCCAGATGCCCAGGAAGTAGCGGGCCAGGCGTTCGCCGATGCCCTCGGGGCCTTCGCCGAGGATGGCGGGGACGACGAGGGCGGGCTCCATGCTGAGCTCGATCGCGGTGGCGAAGAGCTCGTCCTTGCTGCCGAAGTAGTGGTGGACCAGGGCGGGGTCCACGCCGGCGGCCTTGGCGATGCCGCGCACGGAGGTCTTGTCGTAGCCGCGCGCGGCGAACTCGGAGCGGGCGGCGAGGCGGATGCGCTCCTGGGTGCCCGGGCCCTCGTCTGCCTCGTCCTGGCGGGGCCGGCCGGGTCCGCGGCGGCGGACCGCCTTGCGGGGCTGGGGGGACGGGGAGTCCTTGGGCGGCCGGGGGTCCCCGCCCGGCCCGGGCGTCTCGGCGGCGGGCCCGGTCACGGTCGGCGGGCCGGGGTCGTGCGGGAGGCGGCCAGGTGGAGGCGGGTGAAGGCCAGGGCCTCGGCGAGGTCGGCCTCGCGCTCCGCGGAGGACATGGCGCGGCGGGTGTTGACCTCGATCACGACGTGTCCGCCGAAGCCGTTCACGGCGAGGCGTTCCAGCAGCTCGGCGCAGGGCTGGGTGCCGCGGCCCGGAACGAGGTGCTCGTCCTTGGCGGAGCCGTTGCCGTCGGCGAGGTGGACGTGGGCGAGGCGGTCGCCCATGCGGTCGACCATGGCGGTGGCGTCGGTGCGGGCGGTCGCGGTGTGGGAGAGGTCGACCGTGAAGTGCCGGTAGTCGTCCTGGGTGACGTCCCATTCGGGGGCGTACGCGAGCATCTCGCGGTCGCGGTAGCGCCAGGGGTACATGTTCTCCACGGCGAAGCGGACGTCGGTCTCCTCGGCCATCCGCCAGATGCCGGTGACGAAGTCCCGGGCGTATTGGCGCTGCCAGCGAAAGGGCGGATGGACGACGACGGTGCTCGCGCCGAGCCGTTCGGCGGCCGCCTGGGCGCGCCGGAGCTTGGTCCACGGGTCGGTGGACCAGACGCGCTGGGTGATCAGCAGGCAGGGGGCGTGGATGGCGAGGACCGGGATGCCGTGGGTGTCGGAGAGGCGGCGCAGGGCGTCGACGTCCTGGCTGACGGGGTCCGTCCAGACCATGACCTCGACGCCGTCGTAGCCGAGGCGTGCGGCGATCTCGAAGGCGGTCGCCGTCGACTCCGGGTAGACGGAGGCGGTGGAGAGGGCGACTTTCGCGGTCGGGATGCGGACTGGTTCTGCCACGGGGACAGGGTACCGATGGCCCGCCGGGGCGGCTCCGGGGCCGTCCGCGGGCGGGATGGGCGGCCGGGCGGGCTGCCGGGAGGGCTGCCGGCCGGGCTGCCGGGCCTCAGGTCGCGAGGTGGGTGTCATTGGGCAGGTGGTCCAGGCGGCGCAGGATGACGCCCTCGCGCAGGGCCCACGGGCAGATCTCCAGCGTCTCGACGCCGAACAGGTCCATCGCGCCCTCGGCGACCAGCGCCCCGGCCAGCAGCTGGGCGGCGCGGCCCTCGGAGACGCCGGGCAGGGCGCAGCGCTGCGCGATCGTCATCGCCGAGAGCCGCGGCACCCACTCCTCGAGGTCCTTGCGGCTGAGGTCGCGCTGGACGTAGAGCCCGTCGGCGGAGCGGGCGGCGCCGGCGATGCGGGCCAGCTGCTTGAACGTCTTGGAGGTGGCGACGACGTGGTCCGGCGCCCCGAAGCGCGCGAACTCGCCGACGGTGCGGGCGATCTGGGCCCGTGCGTGCCGGCGCAGCGCGCGCACGTCGGCCGGGTCGGGCGGGTCGCCGGGGAGCCAGCCCGAGGTGAGGCGGCCGGCGCCCAGGGGGAGGGAGACGGCCGCGTCCGGGTCCTCGTCGATGCCGTACGCGATCTCCAGGGACCCGCCGCCGATGTCGAGGACGAGCAGCTTGCCCGCGGACCAGCCGAACCAGCGGCGGGCGGCGAGGAAGGTCAGCCGGGCCTCGTCCTCGCCGCTGAGGATGGGCAGCTCGATGCCGGTCTCGGCCTTGACCCGGGACAGGACCTCGTCGGCGTTGGTGGCCTCGCGCACGGCGCTCGTCGCGAAGGGCAGGACGTCCTCGCAGCCCTTGTCCTCGGCGGCCTGGACGGCGCCGGCGATCACCGAGACGAGGCGGTCTATGCCCTCGGGGCTGACCGCGCCGTGCTCGTCGAGGAGCTGCGCGAGGCGCAGTTCCACCTTGTGGGAGTGCGCGGGCAGCGGGCGCGCGCCGGGGTGCGCGTCGACCACGAGCAGGTGGATCGTGTTGGAACCCACGTCAAGGACACCGAGTCTCATACGAGGAAACGCTACTGTGCGGCAGGAGTATGGGTGGCGTAAGGGGCGCTTAGGCTTGGGTTTGTGCCCAATATGAAGAAGGCCAACAAGCCCAAGAACACCAAGAAGGCCAAGGCCGCCGCGGATGCCGCGGGGCAGGCGGCCGCGGCCGCGGTCGCCGGTGACGAGAAGGGGCTCGACTTCGCCCGGGCCTGGGTGGAGTTCCCCGACCCCGCCGACGACGAGCAGGTCTTCCGCTGCGACCTGACGTGGCTGACCTCGCGCTGGACGTGCATCTTCGGGAGCGGCTGCCAGGGCATCCAGGCCGGGCGGGCGGACGACGGCTGCTGCACGCTGGGCGCGCACTTCTCCGACGAGGACGACGAGAAGCGGGTCGCCGAGCACGTGGCCCGGCTGTCGCCGGAGCTGTGGCAGTTCCACGAGGTGGGTACCGAGTCGGGCTGGGTGCAGAAGGACGAGGACGGCGAACGGCAGACCCGCCGGTACGAGGGGGCCTGCATCTTCCTGAACCGGCCCGGCTTCCCGGCCGGGGCGGGCTGCTCCCTGCACATCCTGGCGCTGCGCGAGGGGCGCGAGCCGCTGGAGACCAAGCCGGACGTGTGCTGGCAGCTGCCGATCCGGCGTACGTACGAGTGGATCGACCGGCCCGACGACACGCGGGTGCTGCAGGTGTCGATCGGGGAGTACGACCGGCGCGGCTGGGGACCGGGCGGGCACGACCTGCACTGGTGGTGCACGTCGGCGACCTCGGCGCACGGGGCCGGCGAGCCGGTGTACGTCTCGTACCGGGCGGAGCTGACGGAGCTGATGGGCAAGGAGGGGTACGCGGAGCTGGTGAAGCACTGCGAGGCCCGGCTGGCCTCGCTGCTGCCGATGGCTCCGCACCCCGCCGACCCGGTGTAGCCCCGCCGGCCCGGTGGAGGTCCGCGGGCGCGGTGCAGGCCTGCCTGCCCGCGGCCCGTGTGCGCGTCAGCCCGTGCGCGGGCCGTGCGGACCGTGCGCGGCCCGGCCGCGGGCTGCGGCCGGGCCGGACTCGTCGGAGCCGTGTCTTCTAGGCCTGGGGCGGGTTGTCGCGGTCCTGCGGGTGCTGCGGGCCGGTGCCGAACTGGTGGCGGAGCTTCTCCTGGGCCATGTCGACCTGGCTCTGGTACTTGCTCTGGGTCCGCTCGTCGACCATGTCGCCGCCCTTGTCGATGGCCCGGTCCGTCTGGGACTCGTGGCCCTTCAGCATGTGCTTGAGCTTGTCCATCATGCCCATGTCTCGGCCTCCTCGGCCTCTGGTGGTTCCGACCCCTCCAGGGTGGCCGCGGTGATCCCGATGCGCACGTCGTGGCGGGGCGGGCCTAGGAGGGGGTGGCCGAGGCGGGGTCGTCGGGGGAAGCAGAAACCGTTCCTCCGGATGCGGTCGGTGTCGGGGCGGGCGTCGGCTCGGGTGGCTGCGTCGGCGTCGGGGTCCCGGTGGGCGTGGGCGTCGGCGTCGGGGACGGCGGGGTCGGCGTCGGGGTCCCGGTGGGCTGCGGGGACTGGGTCGTCGGGGTCGGGGTGGGCGCGGGACGGCCGCGGCCGCGGATGGCGATCACCGCGCCGGCCGGGTCCACGCCGACGCGGGCCGTCCAGGCCCCGACCGGCTCCTCGTCGGGGTCGACGGCGATGCGCACGGTGGCGGAGGCGCCGGGGGCGAGGGTCCCCGCGGTGCTGCTCGCGCGCAGCCAGGGGGCGTCGGACCACAGCCGCCACTCCACGGGGGCCCCGCCGGAGGCGGTGAGGGTGAGGGTCGTGGTGTTCCCGTCCGAGGTGGCGGCGACGGTGAGGCGGCCGGCGGCGCCGGGGCCGCCGGGCCGGCCGGGCGCGGCCGGCGGGCCGGAGCTGATCACCTCGACGGAGACGTCCGAGGCGGGTGCGGCGCGCCCGGTGGCGAAGCCGGGGACACCGGTGGTGCGGGCGGTGCTGCCGGTGTTCTCGAAGGTCCGCATCGGGCGGCTGCCGGTGTGCGGCAGCGGGAGCTCGGACTCGCTGGCGGAGATCCGGGCCCCGTCGGTGCCGGGCTCGCCGGTGCTGGGCGCACCCCGGTACGCGGCCCACAGGGCCAGGACCGGGGCGGCGACGACGGTGGCGACGACGGTGGTGGTCACGGCCCGGGCGCGCAGCCGGTCGCGGCGGGCGGCGCGGTCCCTGGGGTCCAGCGGGAAGCCGGTGCGGTCGAAGCGGGGGGCGGGGCGGCGGCCGCGGCCGGTGCGCTGCATGGCGGCGTGGACGGCGGGGCGGGGGGCCTGGACCAGGGGCAGGGCCGCGTCGACGCCGCAGGATCCGGGCCAGGGTGCGGAGGCGTCGACGCGTTCGGCGACGCGGCGGCACCGGGGGCAGTCGTCGACGTGCCGGACGAGTTCGGCGCGCAGGGTGGTGGAGAGCAGGACCTGCCCGTCGCCGGCGGTGAGCCGGGAGACCGAGGGGCAGCCGCCGGTCTCGACGACGGCGAGGGCGGCGCGGGTGCGCTCGACCTCGCAGGCGGCGCCCGCGAGGAGTTCGCGGGCGGTGGCGGGGGGCGTGCCGAGGACGGCGGCGAGTTCGGGCACGCCGAGCCGGTGGCGGACGGCGAGCTCCAGTGCCTCGCGCTGCTCGGGCGTGGTGCCGGCGGCCTCGGGCCAGGCGAGGCGGGCCAGCTCGGTGCGGCGGTAGGCGCTCACGTCGAGGGGGCGGTGCGCCTGCGCGGCCCGCTCCGCCTCGGCATGCGCGGGCGTGCGCCGGGCGGAATGCGCCCCGGGCCGGATGCGCCGCTGGTCGGTCAGCCGCCGCAGGCAGCCCCAGCGGGCGAGGGCGTACAGCCAGGCCCGCCGGTCGCCCTCGTCGGGGCAGCGGCCGGGGTGGCGGTCGGCGACGGCGAGGACCTCGGCCAGCACGTCGGTGGCGGTGTCGTGGTCGCACAGGACGGACAGGCAGTAGGTGAACAGGCCGTCGAGGTAGGGCTCGTGCCGGAAGGGAGGGGGCGGCTGGGGCGGCTGTTCTCCTTCGAACCCCTCAGGGGGCGTGCGCCCGTGCGCCCGTTGTGCGCCGGTGCGCCGGGCGGCGGTTTCCTGGTTGCGGCTGCTCACCCTGGCGAAGGTAGGCCGCCGTCCCGCGACGGCCGTGAAGCCTTGAGCTGTTTTAGCCCTTACGGGTGACGAGATCGAACATGCGCTGACCGCCGCCCTGACGCCTGGCGGGCGCAGCCGCGCGGACGGGACTGTCGGCGGGGCCCGATACCGTGGTCCGCATGGCTGCCCGTACATCCCGATCGTCCGCCAAGGACCGGCCCTCCTACCGCTGCTCCGAGTGCGGCTGGACGACCGCGAAATGGCTCGGCCGGTGCCCCGAGTGCCAGGCCTGGGGCACCGTCGAGGAGATGGGCGCGCCCGCCGTGCGGACCACCGCGGCCGGCCGCGTCTCCACCGCCGCGCTCCCGATCGCCCAGGTCGACGGCCGCACGGCGACCGCCCGCAGCACGGGGGTGGACGAGCTGGACCGGGTCCTGGGCGGCGGGCTCGTGCCCGGCGCGGTGGTGCTCCTCGCGGGCGAGCCGGGCGTCGGCAAGTCGACGCTGCTGCTGGACGTGGCGGCCAAGGCCGCGAGCGCCGACCACCGCACCCTGTACGTCACGGGCGAGGAGTCGGCGAGCCAGGTGCGGCTGCGGGCCGACCGGATCAACGCGCTCGACGACCACCTCTACCTGGCCGCCGAGACCGATCTGTCGGCGGTCCTCGGCCATCTCGACGCCGTGAAGCCGTCCCTGCTGGTCCTGGACTCCGTACAGACCGTGGCCTCGCCCGAGATCGACGGCGCCCCCGGCGGCATGGCCCAGGTGCGGGAGGTGGCCGGAGCACTGATCCGGGCCTCCAAGGAGCGCGGGATGGCCACCCTGCTGGTCGGACACGTCACCAAGGACGGGGCGATCGCGGGTCCGCGGCTGCTGGAGCACCTGGTGGACGTGGTGCTCAGCTTCGAGGGCGACCGGCACGCCCGGCTGCGCCTGGTGCGCGGCGTGAAGAACCGGTACGGGGCCACCGACGAGGTGGGCTGCTTCGAGCTGCACGACGAGGGGATCACCGGGCTCGCCGACCCGAGCGGGCTGTTCCTGACCCGGCGCGCCGAGCCGGTCCCGGGGACCTGTCTGACGGTGACGCTGGAGGGCAAGCGGCCGCTGGTCGCCGAGGTGCAGGCGCTGACGGTGGACTCGCAGATCCCCTCGCCGCGGCGGACCACGTCGGGCCTGGAGACCTCCCGGGTGTCGATGATGCTGGCGGTGCTGGAGCAGCGCGGGCGGATCAGCGCGCTCGGCAAGCGCGACATCTACAGCGCCACCGTGGGCGGGGTGAAGCTGACCGAGCCGGCCGCGGACCTGGCCATCGCGCTGGCGCTGGCGTCCGCCGCGAGCGATGTGCCGCTGCCGAAGAACCTGGTGGCGATCGGGGAGGTCGGCCTGGCGGGCGAGGTGCGCCGGGTGACCGGGGTGCAGCGGCGCCTGGCGGAGGCGCACCGGCTCGGTTTCACGCACGCGCTGGTGCCGGTCGACCCGGGGAAGGTGCCGCCCGGCATGAAGGTCACGGAGGTCGCGGACATGGGCGATGCGCTGCGGGTTCTGCCGCGGCGGCGCTCCCGCCCGGCGGCCCGCGAGGAGGCCCCGCAGTAGCCCCGCAGGAGCCGCGGGACGGCTCCGCGCAGGGCCCCCCGGGAGGGCACCTGGCCAAGCCACGGCGGGCGCGCAGCGCACGCCGGTAGACTTTGTGCTGGTCCGCCCGGCCCTGTGCAGGCGGCGCAACCCGCGACCGGAGGAGTGCAGTGGCAGCCAAGGACGGGGCAGCAGCATCCGGGAAGTCGGGCGCGAGCTCCAAGCAGGAAACCATGATGCGTACCTCGCTGAGCGCGGTCGCACCTGGTCAGCCCCTGCGCGACGGCCTGGAGAGGATCGTCCGCGGCAACACCGGCGGCCTCATCGTCCTCGGGATGGACAAGACCGTCGAGGCCATGTGCACGGGTGGTTTCGTCCTGGATGTCGAGTTCACCGCGACCCGGCTGCGCGAGCTGTGCAAGCTCGACGGCGCACTCATCCTCGACAAGGACCTCACCAAGATCCTGCGGGCCGGCGTGCAGCTGGTGCCGGACGCGTCGATCCCGACGGAGGAGACCGGCACCCGCCACCGCACCGCGGACCGCGTGTCCAAGCAGTGCGGCTTCCCGGTCGTGTCCGTCTCGCAGTCGATGCGGCTGATCGCCCTGTACGTGAACGGGGAGCGCCGCGTCCTGGAGGAGTCGGGGGCGATCCTGTCCCGGGCGAACCAGGCGCTGGCCACGCTGGAGCGGTACAAGCTGCGGCTGGACGAGGTCGCGGGCACGCTGTCGGCGCTGGAGATCGAGGATCTGGTCACGGTGCGCGACGTGACGGCGGTCGCCCAGCGGCTGGAAATGGTTCGCCGGATCGCCACGGAAATCGCCGAGTACGTGGTCGAACTGGGCACGGACGGCAGGCTGCTGTCGCTGCAGCTGGACGAGTTGACGGTCGGGATCGAGCAGGAGCGCGAGCTCGTGATCCGCGACTACGTGCCGGAGCCGACGGCGAAGCGGTCGCGGACGGTGGACGAGGCGCTGCCGGCGCTGGACGCGCTGTCGCACCCGGAGCTGCTGGAGCTGGGCATCGTGGCCAAGGCGCTGGGGTACACCGGCTCGCCGGAGACCCTGGACTCGGCGGTGTCCCCGCGCGGCTACCGGCTGCTGGCGAAGGTGCCCCGGCTGCCGGGGGCGATCATCGAGCGGCTGGTGGAGCACTTCGGCGGGCTGCAGAAGCTGCTGGCGGCCGGCGTCGACGACCTGCAGACGGTGGACGGGGTCGGCGAGGCCCGCGCCCGCAGCGTCCGCGAGGGCCTGTCGCGGCTGGCGGAGTCCTCGATCCTGGAACGCTACGTCTGACCCGGAAGCGGCGGGCGGCGGCAGGTCTGCGGCGGGGGCCCGGGCGCATCGACGCCCGGGCCCCCGCCGCCGCACTCCCTAGTCGTGCTTGAGCACGAAGGAGGTCCGCGCCACCGGCATGCCGGGGGACTTCACCTCCACCACGTAGGTGTCGGGGGCGGCGGTGCCCGCCGGGGGCGTCTGGCACTGGTCCGGGGCGCTGAACTTGCGGTCCCACTCGAGGGCTTGGCGGGTCTCCCCCTGGGCGGGAACGCGGAAGAACACACTGCCGGCGCCCGCCGGGCAGTCCGCCGAGGACCACACCGCCTTGTTGCCGGTGGCCTGGAGGATGGTCAGCACGGCCTGCCGGGGGCCGAGGTCGATCTTGCAGGTGGTGCCGGAGACGTTGCGGGCGATCAGTTCGAGCCGGGGCTTCTCGTTGGCCTCGTACTCGTTCTTGACGCTCCTGACCTCCCACTGGAGTCCGCTCGTGGAGCAGGTGGGCAGCGGGGAGTCCGCCGGGATCGGGGCCGCGCCGCCGGCCGCGCCCGCGCCGCCGGCCCCGCTGCCGCCCGGGGCGCCGGCGCCCGCGGCGGAGCCGGAGCCCGCGCCACCGCCGGAACCGGAACCGGCGCCGGGGTCACCGTTCTTGCCGGCCGAGGCGCCCGACTCGGCGCGCCCGCCGGGCGCCTGACTGATCGCCGGGCCGCTCCCTGAGGGTCCGGGGGTGATCGAGGCGGCGGGGTCCGGCCCCTTCTGGCCCTTTCCGTTCGTACTCGACGTGCCGCCACCGGAACTGACGGCCCATACGACGAGCAGCGCGATGAGCGCGACGACGGACGCCAGCACGGCCCTCCGTCGCCAGTAGATGGAGGAGGGGAGCGGCCCGACCGGATTGCGCATAGATCCCACGGACGGAACTCTACGAGAACCGGCGGCCCGTTCCGTGCCCCACATGCCGCGGGGCGGCCCGTTTTGCCGATGATCATCTTGCGTCGGACCGGCGGACCGGCGAGATTCGGCCAGGGGTCCCGCACGGCGTCCCCGGACCGTTGAGTACGGTCGGTCACCATGGATTCCTCCGGTCTTTACCGCGACATCACCGATTCCGCCCACGAGGCGCCCGGCTGGGTTCAGTCGGCGTTCGAGGCGTGGACCGAGTACGGCCTCCTGCTGTTCGGAGTGCTGTTCATCGCCGTGTGGCTGCGGGCGCGCGGCCGCCGCGGCCCCCGCCCCCTCGCCCTGGCGGTTCTCGCCCCGTTCGCCACGGCCCTCGGCTACGTGGCCTCGGAGCTCCTGAAGTCCGGGGTGACGGAGGAGCGTCCGTGTCGTGCGGTCGCCCGCGCCGCGGCCTCGCTCGTGCCGTGCCCGCCGCCCGGCGACTGGTCCTTCCCCAGCAACCACTCCGCGATCGCGGGCGCCGCGGCCGTCGCGCTGGCCCTCGCGGTGCGTCGGCTGGCGCTGCTGACGGTGCCGATGGCGCTGCTGATGGCGTACTCCCGGGTCTTCGTCGGCGTGCACTACCCGCACGACGTGGGCGTCGGCCTGCTGGCCGGCGGCACCGTCGCCGCCGTGGCCGTCCTCGCCCTGGCCGGTCCGATCAGTACGATCACCGGCGCCATGCGGGCGAGCGACAACCGGGTGGCACGGTGGTTCACCGGTCCGGGCTCCGCGCAGCGGGCATGAAACGTGCCAGGATTCCTATGTCATGACTGCATCCCGGACATCCCACGAGACCCACGAGACCCTCGAGACCACCGAGCCCAGCGAGCCCACCGACACCGCCGCGGTCTCCCACGCGCTGCACTCCCCGGTCATCGCCTGGTTCGAGGAGCACGCCCGCGACCTGCCCTGGCGCCGCCCCGAGGCCGGGCCCTGGGGGGTGATGGTCAGCGAGTTCATGCTCCAGCAGACGCCCGTGAACCGGGTCCTGCCCGTGTACGAGCAGTGGCTCGCCCGCTGGCCCCGGCCGGCCGACCTGGCGGCCGAGGCGCCCGGCGAGGCCGTACGCGCCTGGGGGCGGCTCGGCTACCCGCGGCGGGCGCTGCGGCTGCACGGCGCGGCCGTGGCGATAACGGAGCGGCACGGCGGCGACGTACCCCGCGAGCACGCACAGCTGCTGGCGCTGCCCGGGATCGGCGAGTACACGGCCGCCGCGGTGGCCTCGTTCGCGTACGGGCAGCGGCACGCCGTGCTCGACACCAACGTCCGCCGGGTCTTCGCCCGGACCACGACCGGGGTGGAGTACCCGCCCAACGCCACGACGGCCGCCGAACGGCGCCTGGCCCGCGCCCTGCTGCCCGAGGACGACACGACCGCGGCCCGCTGGGCGGCGGCCTCGATGGAGCTCGGGGCGCTGGTGTGCACGGCCAAGAGCCCGGCCTGCGCGCGCTGTCCGGTGGCCTCTCTGTGCGCGTGGCGGCTGGCGGGCAAGCCGGCACACGACGGACCGCCGCGCCGCGGGCAGACGTACGCCGGAACCGACCGGCAGGTCCGCGGCAAGCTCCTCGCGGTGCTCCGCGAGGCGGTCGGGCCGGTTCCGCAGGCCGTGCTCGACACGGTCTGGGACGAGCCCGTCCAGCGCGCCCGGGCCCTGGACGGGCTGGTGTCCGACGGTCTGGTGGAGCCCCTGTCCGGCGGCACCTACCGCCTGCCGCAGCACCGCCCCCGAGCTGACTGATCCATTCCGCTTCCCCGCCCCGAAACCGCAGCTCACGGGCGTTGTTACACAACCTATGGGTGTCCGTGCGCCCACCGCAGGCTGGCCCGCACAGGCTCGTGACAACGCCTCCGTACCGTCGTCCCCGTCGGGCAGGAGCAGTGCACGGAACGGAGGCGGTCAGAGATGGCGCACGGCGAGGTACTCGGATTCGAGGAGTACGTACGCAGCCGGCAGGACGCGCTGCTGCGCAGCGCCCGGCGCCTAGTCCCGGACCCCACCGACGCCCAGGACCTCCTCCAGACCGCCCTGGCGCGCACGTACGGCCGCTGGGACGGCATCGCCGACAAGACCCTCGCCGACGCCTACCTGCGCCGCGTCATGATCAACACCCGTACGGAGTGGTGGCGCGCCCGCAAACTGGAGGAAGTCCCCACCGAGCAGCTCCCGGACGCCTCCGTCGAGGACGGCACCGAGCAGCGCGCCGACCGCGCCCTCCTGATGGACATCCTCAAGGTGCTCGCGCCCAAGCAGCGCAGCGTGGTGGTCCTGCGGCACTGGGAGCAGATGAGCACCGAGGAGACCGCTGCCGCGCTCGGCATGTCTACGGGTACCGTGAAGAGCACCCTGCACCGCGCGCTGGCCCGCCTCCGGCAGGAACTGGAGAGCCGGGACCTGGACCTGCGCGCGCTGGAGCGCGGTGAACACACCACCAGGTACGAAGGGCGTGAGCGGTGCGCGGCCTGAAAGGCCAAACCCTGAGCGGCAGAGGTCCGCTGGTTTTGATGTCGGCGGGGACGTTCGTCCTCGTCGGCACCGTGCTGTTCGCGGCCGGCTGCTCGACCACCGGCACGGGCCTGCGCGACGGCGGCCCGGCCCGCACGGAAGCGGTGGCGAAGACCGGCGGGGCCAGCACGCCGCCGCCCACCCCCGCCCCGAGCCGCCCGTACAAGAAGATCGACCCGATCGCCCTCCTCATGGCGGACCCGAAGGTCGGCCCCGAGGTCAAACGGGACCTCAAGCCCTGCACGGGCAAGGAGTACCCGGTGGACGTCAGCTACGGAAAGCTGACGGACAACACCGTCACGGACATCGTCGTCAACGTCCTGTCCTGCGCCGACGCGCTGGGACGCGGCTCGTACGTGTACCGGTCCGTCAACAACAGGTACGAGAATGTCTTCTCGGACGAGCAGCCGCCCGTCTACGCGGAGATCGACCGGGGTGACCTGGTGCTCACCAAGCCGGTCTACGGCAAGAGCGACGCCCTCGCCTACCCGTCCGGCGAGGACGTCATCACGTACCACTGGAACGGCGAGAAGTTCGCCGAACAGGACCGCGTGCACACCGACTACAGCAACATCGACGGCGGGGCCCAGCCCGCACCGGCGATCAGCCAGAAGAACTGAGGCCTGCGCATGACCCATGTCCTGTTCGTGGAGGACGACGACGTCATCCGCGAGGCCACGACCCTGGCGCTGGAGCGCGACGGGTTCGTGGTCACCGCCATGCCCGACGGCCTCTCCGGCCTGGAGTCCTTCCGGGCCGACCGCCCCGACATCGCCCTGCTGGACGTGATGGTCCCCGGCATGGACGGCGTCAGCCTGTGCCGCCGCATCCGCGACGAGTCGACCGTCCCCGTCATCATGCTCTCGGCCCGCGCCGACTCCATCGACGTGGTCCTCGGCCTGGAAGCCGGCGCCGACGACTACGTCACCAAGCCCTTCGACGGCTCCGTCCTGGTGGCCCGCATCCGCGCGGTCCTCCGCCGCTTCGGCCACGCGACGGAAACCCTTGAGGACGACCCGGCGGAACGGGGCACCCTCACCTTCGGCGACCTCGAAGTCGACACCGAAGGCATGGAGGTCCGCAAGTCAGGCGCCCCGGTGGCGCTCACCCCCACGGAAATGCGCCTGCTCCTCGAATTCTCCTCCGCCCCCAACACGGTCCTCTCCCGCGACCGCCTCCTGGAACGCGTCTGGGACTACGACTGGGGCGGCGACACCCGCGTCGTCGACGTCCACGTACAGCGCCTGCGCACCAAGATCGGACAGGACCGCATCGAAACGGTCCGGGGCTTCGGATACAAGCTCAAGGGATGAGACGCTTCACCTTCCGCACGGGCATCCGCTGGAAGATCGCCACGGCCATCGCCTCCGTCGCCGCGCTCGTCGTCGTCGCGCTGAGCCTGGTCGTGCACAGCGGTGCCCGCACGTCGATGCTGGACAGCGCCCGCGAGGTGCAGCTCGACCGGGTGCAGTTCATCTCCCGCAACGTCGAGGCCGGCCGCAGACCGCCCATGGGCGCCAAGCTGAACGACCCCGACCTCCCCACCGACCTCCGCGAAAAGGCCAAATCGGGCCGCCGGGGCACCTACATCCAGGAGTCCCCCAAAGGCCTCCCCGAAGTCTGGGCGGCGGTCCCCCTCGGCAACGGCCAGGTCCTCTCCCTCCACACCACGTTCAAGGACAGCGCCAAACTGATGCGCGACCTGGACCGCGCCCTGGTGGTGGGCTCGCTCTCGGCCGTCGTCACCGGCGCAGCCTTCGGCGTCCTGATCGGCGGCCAGATCTCCCGCCGCCTCCGCAAAGCCGCAGCCGCCGCCCAACGCGTCGCCCACGGCGACCCGGACGTCCGCGTCCGCGACGCGGTCGGCGGCGTCGTCCGCGACGAAACCGACGACCTCGCCCGCGCCGTGGACGCCATGGCCGACGCCCTCCAGCAACGCCTGGAGGCCGAACGCCGCGTCACCGCCGACATCGCCCACGAACTGCGCACCCCCGTCACCGGCCTCCTCACCGCCGCGGAACTCCTGCCGCCCGGCCGCCCCACCGAACTGGTCCGCGACCGCGCCCAGGCCATGCGCGTCCTGGTCGAGGACGTCCTCGAAGTGGCCCGCCTCGACGGCGCCTCGGAACGGGCCGAACTCCAGGACGTGGCCCTCGGCGAATTCGTCAGCCGCCGCGTGTCCGCCCTCATGCCCGAAGCCTCCGTCCGCGTCGTCGCCGACGAAATCGTCAGCACCGACCCCCGCCGCCTCGAACGCATCCTGGGCAACCTCCTGGCCAACGCCGCCCGCTACGGCCACCCCCCGGTCCAGGTCGACATCGAGGGCCGCGTCGTCCGCGTCCGCGACCACGGCCCCGGCTTCCCCGAAGCCCTGCTCCGCGAGGGTCCGAGCCGCTTCCGCACCGGCTCCACCGACCGCGCGGGAGTCGGCCACGGCCTCGGCCTCACCATCGCCGAGGGCCAAGCCCGGGTCCTGGGCGCCCGCCTGACCTTCCGCAACGTCGCCGCCCCACCCGGCCCGGACCGGGAGCCCGCCTCCGCAGGCGCCGTGGCCGTCCTCTGGCTCCCGGAACACGCCCCGACCACCACGGGCAGCTTCCCGATCGTCCACCTCTGACCGCACGGAGGCGGCACCACCCCAAGCCGCCCACACCCCCGCACAGAGGCGGCAACCGACGCAAGGCCGCCCACGACAGCGAGGCGGCAATCGACCGAAGGCCGCCAACCCAGGGAGCGCACGTAGCGATCGACCGCGCCCTGAAACAGGGACCGGCAGCCCACCAAGGCCGCCCCCCGACCACACCCCCAGGCCCCCCGTACCCCTCCCCGACCCCGCCCCGCCGGATCACGGATCGGCACCGGCCCGTACAGCCGTGCGGTCCGGTGTTTTAGCATCCGTGACATGACCGACGGTAAGAATCCCCCGACCAGCCCGCAGCCCGAGCCCGCCCCGGGGAACGGCGGCTACGGGTTCCCGCCGGTCCCGCCGGCACCCGGCGGCTACGGCTACCCCGGCCCCCCGACCCCGGGTGGCGCCTTCGGCCCCGCCCCGACCGCCCCCGCGCCCGGGGCACCCGGCGCCCCGGCACCCGGCGCCCCGGCCGCCGCCGCGGGTCAGCCCGGCTACGGCTACCCGCAGCCCGGCCAGCCGAACCCGTACCAGCAGGGCACCCCCGCCCCGGGCACCCCCGCCGCACCCGGCGCCCCGGCCCCCGCCGCACCCCCGTCCCCCGGCGCCCCGGGCGGCGCCCCCGGCACCCCCGGCGGCACCCCGCCCGCGCCGCCCGCCCCCTTCCAGCAGAACCCCAACGTCCCCCCGGCGCAGTGGCCCCCGGCCGGCCTCCCCGTCCAGGACACGCCGATGCAGGCCGGTCCTCCCGGGGCGCCCGCGGCGCCCGGGGCCCCGGGAGGGCCGGGAGGCCCGGGCCTGCCCGGAAACCAGCCCCCCGGAGCCTTCCTGCCTCCCCCGCTCCCGCTGGTGTCCGACCAGCCCGACTGGGAGGCCATGGCCGACCGCTCGGCGGCCGAGCGGCGCAAGAAGAAGCTGTGGATGATCGCCGGCGGTGTCACGGTCCTGGCGCTGCTCGCCGGTGGCGGAACGTTCTTCCTCCTCGGAGACGGCGGCAAGAACGAAGCGGCGAACAACAAGCCCTCCACCCCGCCCTCGTCCCCCGCTCCCGTCTCGCCCTCCCCCAGCGGCTCCAAGAGCAAGGCGCCGGTCGACAACACCCCGACCGTCAAGGACGACCCGACCCAGATCCGCGACCGCGCCGGCAAGGCGCCGCTGAAGATGGGCGCCGACGCCGGGGTCTTCCCGATCGACAAGCGCTTCGAGATCCGCACCAAGGGCAGCGAGAACTCCTACGCCGAGTCCGAGAAGCGGGTCGTCGACACGTCGAAGAGCTTCACCGTCTCGGCCCGCGTCTGGAACCGCTCCCCGAAGGGCCGGCAGATCGCCGTCAGTCAGGGCAGCGAGAAGTCGTTCTCGTTCGAGCTGGGCCTGGACCAGGTGAACGGAAAGCCGGCCTGGATCTTCCGCGTCCAGACCGGCGACCAGGGTGCCGAGTCGACGACGCAGGTCGTCAGCGGCGAGAGCCCGAAGATGGAGAAGACCTTCGCGGAGCTGACGGCGACGTACGACGCCGAGCGCAAGCTCATCGCCCTGTACGTCAACGGGAAGAAGGCCGGCGAGACCGCGGTCTCCGGGGTCTACCAGGCGCAGGGCCCGCTCCAGCTGGCCCGCTCCCGCCACGAGGACAAGTGGACCTCCGCGTGGAACGGCGCCATGGACACCATCCACACCTACGACGTGGCCCTCTCGCCGGCCCAGATCGACGCCCTGAAGTCGGGCAAGGTCGACCCGTCGACCAAGCCGACGGGAGCCTGGCTCCTGTTCTGAGCAGCAGCCGATTCTCAGCAGCAGCCGGCCCCCGAGCCAGGAGCTCCCGATCCGCGCACCGCGCCCACAACAGAACCACCCCGACTGCGTCGGGGTGGTTCGAGATCAGGTGGCCCGGCTCAGATGGTCACCCCGACCGCCCGGAGGAAGGTCACCGGGTTGACGGCCGAGCCGTAGTTCGGGGTGGTCCGGATCTCGAAGTGCAGGTGGGGGCCGGTGGAGTTGCCCGTGTTGCCGGACAGTCCGATCCGGGCGCCCTTGGCGACCTTCTGGCCGACCGAGACCTGGATCTTGGACAGGTGCGCGTACTGCGAGTACGTGTTGTCCGCGTGCCTGATCACGATCGCGTTGCCGTACGCCGGGCCGTCACCGGCACCGTTGGGGCCGGCCTTGACGACGACGCCGTCGTGCACGGCCTTGACCGGGGTGCCCACGGGGCAGGCGAAGTCCTGGCCCGAGTGCTTGTGGGACCACAGGGTGCCGCCCTTGCCGAACGTCGCGGACAGCGTGTACGTGGCGACCGGCTTCTGCCACGTCACCGCGGCGGCGGCCTTGGCGGCGGCCTGAGCGGCGGACGCCTGGGCGGCGGCCTGCGCGGCCACCAGCTCGGCGGTGCCGGTCAGGACGGTCTGGGGGGCCTCATCGGCGAAGGCGGCGGTCGTGCCGGCCCCGAGAGCCAGGGCCGCACCGAGAGCGGTGGCGCCGATGGCGGTACGGGTGCGACGGGCGGGGACGCTGACGCGCTTCGCGGACATGAACGGACCTCCGAGGCCGGGGACAGGGGGCGCTGACGGCCTCCTGCGCCGGTCCCGGGCAAGAAGCCACCCGGCACGCTGGAGAGCGAGTGCCGGGCTTGCCCGACCTTGTTACCCCGTGCCCCTGCCCAGCCCCAAACCTCCCGATTACTAGCAGCCCTCGTAGACGGGGCCGGTGTGACGAACCTGGTTGACCACCCCGCTCCCCCAGCCGCACCAGGCACAACGCACACCCCCCACCCCCATCCCCCACCTCCACACTCAGGGCAAAAAGGACACAATGCCTACGAAACCCCCTAGGAGGTCCGTTTTGTCCCTGTGCGGCTTGTCACGAGGCACCGCGCAGAGCCCACGCACCCACAAAAGAAGGCGGCCCCGGAACCAAACGGTTCCGGGGCCGCCTCACAGCCCTACAGCCTCACAGCCTGAAGGCTAAGCGCCCTTGCTCAGGTCCGGCCCCGAGCCCGAGGCCTCGATCGGCGGGATGTCCGGCAGGGCCGACTTCTCCTCGCCGCGGAAGGTGAACTTGGCCTCCTCGCCCTCACCCTCCTTGCCGACGACCACGATGTGACCGGGGCGCAGCTCGCCGAAGAGGATCTTCTCCGACAGGATGTCCTCGATCTCGCGCTGGATGGTCCGGCGCAGCGGGCGGGCACCCAGGATCGGGTCGTAGCCCCGCTTGGCGAGCAGGAGCTTGGCGTCGCCGCTCAGCTCGATGCCCATGTCGCGGTCCTTCAGGCGCTCGTCGACCTTGGCGATCATCAGGTCGACGATCTGGATGATGTCGTCCTGCGACAGCTGGTGGAAGACGACCGTGTCGTCGACACGGTTGAGGAACTCCGGCCGGAAGTGCTGCTTGAGCTCCTCGTTGACCTTGGCCTTCATCCGCTCGTACCCGGTCTTGACGTCGCCCTGGGCGGCGAAGCCCAGGTTGAAGCCCTTCGAGATGTCCCGCGTACCCAGGTTGGTCGTCATGATGATGACCGTGTTCTTGAAGTCCACGACCCGGCCCTGGGAGTCGGTCAGGCGACCGTCCTCCAGGATCTGGAGAAGGGAATTGAAGATATCCGGGTGGGCCTTCTCGACCTCGTCGAAGAGGACGACGGAGAACGGCTTGCGGCGCACCTTCTCGGTGAGCTGGCCGCCCTCTTCGTAGCCCACGTAGCCGGGGGGCGAACCGAAGAGGCGGGAAACCGTGTGCTTCTCGCTGAACTCCGACATGTCGAGGGAGATCAGCGCGTCCTCGTCGCCGAAGAGGAATTCGGCGAGCGTCTTGGACAGCTCGGTCTTACCGACACCGGACGGGCCGGCGAAGATGAACGAGCCACCGGGGCGCTTCGGGTCCTTCAGACCGGCCCGCGTGCGGCGGATGGCCTGGGAAAGGGCCTTGATGGCGTCCTTCTGACCGATGACGCGCTTGTGGAGCTCGTCCTCCATGCGGAGCAGTCGGCTGGACTCCTCCTCGGTCAGCTTGAAGACGGGAATGCCGGTCGCGGTGGCCAGCACCTCGGCGATGAGCTCGCCGTCGACCTCGGCGACGACGTCCATGTCGCCGGCCTTCCATTCCTTCTCGCGCTTGGCCTTCGCCGCCAGCAGCTGCTTCTCCTTGTCGCGGAGGGAAGCCGCCTTCTCGAAGTCCTGGGAGTCGATGGCCGACTCCTTGTCGCGGCGCACGCCCGCGATCTTCTCGTCGAACTCGCGGAGGTCCGGCGGCGCGGTCATCCGGCGGATGCGCATCCGGGAGCCGGCCTCGTCGATCAGGTCGATCGCCTTGTCCGGCAGGAAGCGGTCCGAGATGTACCGGTCGGCCAGGGTGGCCGCCTGCACGAGGGCCTCGTCCGTGATGGAGACGCGGTGGTGGGCCTCGTAGCGGTCGCGCAGGCCCTTGAGGATCTCGATGGTGTGCGGGAGCGAGGGCTCCGCGACCTGGATGGGCTGGAAGCGGCGTTCCAGGGCCGCGTCCTTCTCCAGGTGCTTGCGGTACTCGTCCAGCGTGGTGGCACCGATGGTCTGGAGCTCGCCGCGGGCCAGCATGGGCTTGAGGATCGAGGCCGCGTCGATGGCGCCTTCCGCGGCACCCGCACCGACCAGCGTGTGCAGCTCGTCGATGAACAGGATGATGTCGCCGCGGGTGCGGATCTCCTTGAGGACCTTCTTCAGGCGCTCCTCGAAGTCACCGCGGTAGCGGGAACCGGCGACGAGCGCGCCCAGGTCGAGGGTGTAGAGGTGCTTGTCCTTGAGGGTCTCGGGCACCTCGCCCTTGACGATGGCCTGCGCCAGGCCCTCGACGACGGCGGTCTTGCCGACGCCGGGCTCGCCGATGAGGACCGGGTTGTTCTTGGTGCGGCGGGACAGCACCTGCATGACCCGCTCGATCTCCTTCTCGCGCCCGATGACCGGGTCGAGCTTGGATTCGCGGGCCGCCTGGGTGAGGTTGCGGCCGAACTGGTCCAGGACGAGCGAGGTCGAGGGGGTGCCCTCGGCCGGGCCGCCTGCCGTGGCCGACTCCTTGCCTCCGCCGGAGTAGCCCGAGAGCAGCTGGATGACCTGCTGACGGACCCGGTTGAGATCGGCGCCCAGCTTCACCAGGACCTGGGCGGCGACGCCCTCGCCCTCGCGGATGAGGCCGAGCAGGATGTGCTCGGTGCCGATGTAGTTGTGGCCGAGCTGGAGGGCCTCTCGGAGCGAAAGCTCCAGGACCTTCTTCGCCCGCGGGGTGAAGGGGATGTGGCCGGACGGGGCCTGCTGGCCCTGGCCGATGATCTCCTCGACCTGCTGGCGAACAGCCTCGAGCGAAATCCCGAGGCTCTCCAGGGCCTTAGCGGCGACACCCTCACCCTCGTGGATCAAGCCCAGGAGGATGTGCTCGGTGCCGATGTAGTTGTGGTTGAGCATCCGGGCTTCTTCCTGAGCCAGGACGACAACCCGCCGCGCGCGGTCGGTGAACCTCTCGAACATCGTTATTCGCTCCTCAGAGCGGTCGGGCAGTTCGGGGTCGGTCCCCGCCCTGTCCTTCCGCATGCTAGTCCCGCGGGGCGGGACAGCTCATTCCAACTGCCGACATCCGTCCGCGGCTCACCCCCATG
The DNA here is from genome assembly GCF_040704625.1 of Streptomyces sp. NPDC046866. Taxonomy (NCBI): domain Bacteria; kingdom Bacillati; phylum Actinomycetota; class Actinomycetes; order Kitasatosporales; family Streptomycetaceae; genus Streptomyces; species Streptomyces sp. NPDC046866. Next base: position 672,902 of record NZ_JBEYXN010000001.1, on the reverse strand, counting down.
TCCGTGGGGAAAACCGGCTTCAACAGCCGACAACTGCTCCAACCCGATGGTGCGAGACGATGTTCCCGCAGGCCAGGCAGATACCCGTCATGCGTGTACGCCGATGGCGAACGGGAGCCGCTCAAATCAGCGTGTCGCCCCGATCCACTAGGAATGTCTTACCCGTAAGCACTGACAGTCCATGCCGTGGGCACCGCCTCCCTCCGCTACGGGCGAACACGATTCCGTCCCGAATGTGGGACCCCGTCCCGGCGGACGTTTACGTTCCGCAATGGGGCGGGTGCACTGCGTAACCCGGAGGTGTGTTCCGAGTTGCTTCGGACATGGCCTCCACCGACACCGAGTCCGACACCGCCGCCACCGCCGCCACCGCCGCAGTCACCGGACCCCGCACGGGCAGCGCCCCGGGCGACGACGGCGCCGGCGCCAACAGAACCGGCATCGCCGGCACCGGCATCAACAGCACCGGTATCACCAGCATCGCCTTCCCGGCGCCGCGCGTCGCCCCGGACGGACGTGAGGGGCGGGAGGGGCCCTCGTACGAGTCCTGGTACGAGGAGGTGCTCGGCTGGACCGTTGCGGGCGGTCCGCCGCCCCAGTTGGTCACGGGGACGCGGTTCGACGTGCTCGAACTGCCGGCCGACGCGGGCACGGCCCTGGTGCGCCGGCGCGTCGCCACCGGTCCCGTGGCGGTCATGGGGCGCAGGATGCGGTTCCTGGTGGCCGCGGGGAGCGCGGAGGAGCTGCCGGGGCTGCTCGACTGGCTCGAATGGGGCGGGGTCGCCCTGGACCTCGCGGCGGTCGGTGCGGGCGGCCGGATCACGGCCCCCCTTCCCCCCGGCCGGGAGGACCTGCAGGGAAGTCCCCGGGGGGCCGCCGTGTGGCTGCGACCCCCCGAGCCGGGGTGCGAGGTGCTGCTGCCCGCCCTGCCCGGTCCCGGGCACGGCGGCGGGTCCCGACGGGGGGCCGTCGGGCCCGATCTCGTACGCCTGGTCGCGGCGGCGGCCACCGAGTGCCACCGGGCGCGCCTGCGGCGGCGTACGCCCCTGGGCGGTCAGCCCTTGGCGTTCTCGTAGGCCTCGCGGATCTCCGCCGGGACGCGCCCGCGGTCGTTGACGTTCATCCCCTGGGCCTTGGCCCACGCGCGGATCTCGGCGGTGTCCGGGTTGCCGGAGCTCGCAGCGGCGCGGCCCTTGGCGCGGCCCGCGGCGGCACGGCCACCGGTGCGGCGGCCGCCCTTGGTGTACGGCTCGAGCAGACCACGGAGCTTTTCCGCGTTGGCGGTGGTGAGGTCGATCTCGTAGGTCTTGCCATCCAGAGCGAACGTCACGGTCTCGTCCGCCTCGCCACCGTCGAGGTCGTCGACAAGAAGGACCTGAACCTTCTGTGCCACCGGATTTCCTTTCATCGAAAAGCAGTACGCGGAAAGGAAACCGCTTTTGCCTGGAAAACACAAACCCCCCGGGAGAGGTTCAGGACCGCAACGAGGCGGGAAACGTGCGCGATTCGGACATAGGCCACAGGTGCGCGGAGCCCGGGAAAAGCCGCCGTGATCGTTCAGAGGTGCAGAAGCATCCGGCTGTTGCCCAAGGTGTTCGGCTTCACTCGTTCGAGACCGAGGAACTCGGCGACGCCCTCGTCATAGGAACGCAGGAGCTCCACGTACACATCGGTCTCGACGGGGGTCTCGCCGATCTCGACGAAGCCGTGCTTCGCGAAGAAGTCCACTTCGAAGGTCAGGCAGAAAACCCTGCTGACCCCGAGCTCGCGGGCGGTGGCCAACAACTGGCGCAGGAGCTGATGGCCGACTCCGGCGCCCTTCAACTCGCGGTCGACGGCGAGAGTACGGACTTCGGCGAGGTCTTCCCACATCACGTGGAGAGCGCCGCAGCCCACCACCTGGCCGTCGGAGTCCCGTTCCGCGACCCAGAACTCCTGGATGTCCTCGTAAAGGGTCACGGGGGCTTTGTCGAGGAGGATCCGCTGCTGCACGTACTGGTCGAGCAGGCGGCGGAGCGCTCGGACATCGCCGGTACGGGCACGGCGGATGGTCACCGTTTTTGCAGGTGCAGCGGAAATCTCGGCCATGCCCGGACGCTATCGCCCCGGTCCGGGCCGGCGCCCGGCGGCGTCCCCTTCCGCGGGAGTGGTTCCGGGAGGCGCTTCGGGGGCGGCTTCGGGCGGAGGGGACGCTGCGGCGGCTTCGGCGGCGCCTTCCGTCGACGTTCCGGAGTCGGGCGATGACTCCTCGTCGTGCTGGACGATGCGGATGGCGTCGCGGAGCGCCTCTCGCTGTTCCGCGGACATCATGCCGAAGAAGGCGACGAGGGCGGCCGCGGGGTTGTCGCTCGTCGACCAGGCTTCGTTCATCAGTGCGGCCGAGTAGGCGGCGCGGGTCGAGACCGCCGTATATCGATAGGCCCGGCCTTCGGCTTCCCGGCGGACCCAGCCCTTCTGATGGAGATTGTCCATAACGGTCATGACCGTGGTGTACGCGATGGACCGTTCCTGCTGGAGGTCTTCCAGGACTTCCCGAACGGTGACCGGGCGGTTCCACTGCCACACCCGCGTCATGACGGCGTCTTCGAGTTCTCCCAGGGGGCGAGGCACAAACAGCACGATAGTGCCGGTTGTGTCGAATTGCCCGGCTCACCGCCCGGCAACGCGCAACAAAAATCGGGCGTACGGCTCGACAGCCGCACGCCCGTCGGGCAGGGCCCCGCTAGGAGCGGGACGTGCTCTGCCGGGCGGTCTCGGCGCGGGAGAGCACGGCGTCGACCGCCGCGTCCTCCTTGGCCTTGTTGGCGCCGCCCTGGCTCTTCACGATCGTCACGACCAGGCCGATGAAGAAAGCGGCCATCACGACGGGGGGAACGAGCGCGGAAACGTAGTCCATGCCCACCAGCGTAGCTACCCGGCCGCCAGCCCGGCCGCCGGGGGCGGGGCCGGCTTGCGGCGCGGCGGGAAGACCTCGCCGGGGGTCGGGACCGGCCGGGAGGGGGCCGGGGCCGGAGCGGGGGCCGGGGCCGGCTTGGGGGCGGGGGACGGCGGCCGCTTCGGGGACGGGGTCGGGCCCGGGGCAGGGCGGGGGTCCGGGGCGGCCGACGCCGCCGACGCAGCCGCCGTGGCCGCCGTGGCCGCCGCCGGGATGCGGTCGGCCCGGGCTCCGGGGCGGGGCTCCTCGCGGCCGCCGGGGAGGGCCAGGAGGCGGGTGCGGGGGGCCGGGGTGCGGGGGGTGCCCGTGGCTGCGATCGCGGCGGAGGCGCCGGTGCCGCCGCCGACGCGGCCGGTCGTCAGGCGGCGTCTGAGGGAGCGTTCCGCGAGGGTCTGGGCCCGTTCCAGGAGCGCCGCCGCGACCGGGTTCCCGCGCAGGGCGCGCAGGGCGGCCAGGTCGTCGGGCACGGGCTCGTACCCGGCGGCCAGGGCGTCCTGGAAGAGCTCCAGGTAGCCGGCCAGGCTGCCGGGCAGCGCGCTGCGGTAGCGGGCGAGGTCGGCGAGGAGGAACGCTCTGAGCCGTGTCGCCTCCTGGACCGCGTCGTCCACGGACTCGGCGAGGTGCAGGCAGTCCTGGACCTCCGAGGCCGTCAGGGGGGCCGTGGAGGACTGGAGGGCGGCGGCGAGGGTGCGCCTGAGCACGCGCAGTTCGGCGGCGCTGAACGCCATGCCGCCGCGGGATCCGTAAGGCGTGGGCATGGGGCGAAGATACGCGCTAATCGGACAAAATCCCCTGACCGTGGCGATCCCGGCGCGGCGCACCGCCGGGCTGGCCGCCCGCCACGTGCCGGTCCCGTCCCGGGGGTGCGGGTCCGGGGGTGCCGGGGCCCGTGGGGTGGCGCGTGAAGCCGCTGCGCGGAGCCTCTCCCCGCCCCGCCCTTTCTCCGTGTCCCGGGGCTCCGCCCCGGACCCCGTTCGCCTCACACGCCGGCGGGGCTGGGGGGGGTGCCTCACACGTCGGCGCGGCCGAGCGGGCGCCGCAAGCACCGGCGGGGCCGAGCGGGCGCGCAAGCAGCGGCGCTGAGCGACCGGTGAGCAGCTGCGGGCTGAGCGGGGCACCGCAAACGCCGGCGGCCGGGAGGCGGGCCCGGAGCGCCGCACGGCCGGAGGGGCGGCGGGAGGGCTCCGGGGCGCCGGCGGGGCGCTGTGCGCGCCCGGGGCGGGAGGGGGCTCCGGGGCGTCGGCGGCGGGAAGGGATGCCTCGGGCGGGCCGGGTTTTGGCGGGGGCCGTGGGTCAGGCGGACTTTTTCACGGCTTCCAGGAAGTCCGTCCAGGCCGTCTGGGTCGTGGCCAGGATGAGGTGGGCCGGGTCGGCGCGGTCGGCGACCCGGACCAGGTGGCCGGGGGCCGCCGCCACGTAGACGCAGGCGTCGCCCTCGAGGCAGTACGAGGACTTCTTCCAGGCGGGGTGAGCGGTCATGGTGTCTCTCCTCCGAGGGACGGGCTGGTACTTCCCGTGGTGGGACGGTAACCCCGAGGCGCCGGGGAGTCGGCCACTTCGGCCGAATTCGGTGCGTCGCCGGTCGCGTCACAGGCGGGCGGTGAAGCCTGCCACAGCCTTCCGGACGTCCTCGGCGGTCCAGGCCAGGGCCGGCTCCGCGACCGTGACCTCGGTGACCGCCAAGCCCGGGACGGGGGCCTGCGACCAGGTGCGGAACAGGACGGTCCCGGTCTCCTCCGCGAGCCGGATCCCGGCCTCCGTCAGCCGGTCCGGCCCGTACGGCAGCCACACCTGGAACTGGTGCGTGTGCGGGACCTCGGGGTGGATCCGGGACCACGGGATCCCGGCCGCGGCGAAGCCCTCGGCCAGGGCTGCCGCCACCACGCGCGCGTGCGCCACGTACGAGGGCAGCCGCGGCAGCTCCCGCTCCAGCCCGGCCAGCGCCGACAGGGCCTGCGGGAACTGGCGGAAGACCTGGCCGCCGTAGCGGTGCCGCCAGACCCTGGCCTCCTCGACCAGGGCGGACGGCCCGGCCAGGGCGGCCCCGCTGAGGCCGCCCAGCGACTTGTAGAAGGAGACGTACACCGAGTCCGCGAGCCCGGCGATCTCCGGCAGGGTCCGGCCGAAGTGGACGGTGGACTCCCACAGCCGGGCCCCGTCGAAGTGGACCACCGCGTCGCGGTCCCGGGCCGCCGAGACCAACTGCTCCAGTTCCTCCCAGGTGGGCAGGAGGAAGCCCGCCTCGCGCAGCGGGAGCTCCAGCATCAGGGTGCCGAAGGGCTCGGGGAGCTCCGCGACCTCCTCGGGCGTCGGCTGGCGGGGCTCCCGCGTCGGGTGGACCGTGCGCAGCCCGGAGACCACGGGCAGCGCGCCGCCCTCCCACAGCTCGGGGTGGCTGCGCGGGTGCAGGGCGACCAGCGGGTTCCCGGTGCGGCCGGCCCAGCAGCGCAGGGCGATCTGCTGGGCCATCGTGCCCGAGGGGAAGAAGGCCGCGTCCTCGGTGCCGAGCAGCTGCGCGACCCGCTCCTCGAGCCGGGCCACGATCCCGTCGCCGTACAGGTCGGCCGGCTCGTCGGGGTCGGGCGCGGCCAGTGCCGCCAGCAGCTCCCCGACGGTGGCCTCGCGCACGCCGCGCCACAGGGTGCGCTCGGCCCGGCGGGCCGCCTCCACCAGCCGGTTCGCCCGTTCGATGTCGTCCGTCATGACCCAGATCATCGCTGATCGCCGTCTTCGCCCAGGGGCTAGCATGGCGGCGTATCGTCCGGTACCCCCCGCGGACTGGAACGGAAGGCCCTTCCCGCGTGAACGCACCCCATCAGACGGAACCCCGGGATCCGTCCGCCCGGCCCGCCCGGCTGACCGTCGGCGTCGTCGGGGCCGGCCGGGTCGGCCCGGCGCTGGCCCGCGCCCTGCAGCTGGCCGGCCACCGCCCGGTGGCCGTCTCCGGCGTCTCCGACGCCTCCCGCCGGCGTGCGGCGCGGATGCTGCCCGACGTGCCGCTCGTACCGCCCGCGCAGGTGCTCGAACGGGCCGACCTGGTGCTGCTGACCGTGCCCGACGACGCGCTGCCCGCGCTGGTGCAGGGGCTCGCCGCGACCGGGGCCGTGCGGCCCGGACAGCTGCTCGTGCACACCTCCGGCCGGTACGGGGCCGGAGTGCTGGACCCGGCCCGGCGCGCGGGCGCGCTGCCGCTGGCCCTGCACCCCGCGATGACGTTCACCGGCACCGAGGTCGACGTGCAGCGCCTGGCCGGCTGCTCCTTCGGCGTGACCGCCCCCGAGGAGCTGCGGCTGGCCGCGGAGGCACTGGTCATCGAGATGGGCGGGGAGCCCGAGTGGATCGCGGAGGAGGCCCGCCCGCTGTACCACGCGGCCCTCGCCCTCGGCGCGAACTACCTGGTCACCCTGGTCGCCCAGGCGATGGAGCTGCTGCGCACGGCGGGCGTGGGGCACCCCGACCGGATGCTCGGCCCGCTGCTGGGCGCGGCCCTGGACAACGCCCTGCGCTCCGGTGACGCGGCGCTGACCGGCCCGGTGGCCCGCGGCGACGCGGGCACGGTCGCGGCGCACGTGTCGGAGCTGCGCAAGCACGCGCCGGCCACGGTCGCCGGATACCTGGCGATGGCCCGCACCACGGCGGACCGGGCGCTCGCGCACGGCCTGCTCAAGCCGGAACTCGCCGAGGACCTGCTCGGGGTCCTGGCGGACACTGCGGACGGCGCGGACGGCGCGCCGGGGGACGGCGGCGCGGACGGCGCCGGAAGGAGCGACGGCCGGTGAGCCACGAGCTGCTGCTGATCGACACCGCGGAGGAGCTGGCCAAGCTCCCGCGCTCGGGTTCCGGGCCGCGCGCCGTCGTGATGACGATGGGCGCCCTGCACGAGGGGCACGCCACCCTGGTGCGTGCGGCGCGGGCGCAGGCCGGGCCCGAGGGGCAGGTCGTGGTGACGGTGTTCGTCAACCCGCTGCAGTTCGGGGCGAACGAGGACCTCGACCGCTACCCGCGCACCCTCGACGCCGACCTGGAGATCGCCCGCGCGGCGGGCGCCGACGCCGTGTTCGCGCCGGCCGTCGAGGAGGTCTACCCGGGCGGCGATCCGCAGGTCCGCATCAGCGCCGGCCCGATGGGCGGCCGCCTGGAGGGCGCGACCCGGCCCGGGCACTTCGACGGGATGCTGACCGTCGTGGCGAAGCTGCTCCACCTGACGCAGCCCGACGTGGCGCTGTTCGGGCAGAAGGACGCCCAGCAGCTGGCGCTGATCCGGCGGATGGTGACCGACCTGAACTTCCCCGTCGAGGTGGTCGGCGTACCGACCGTCCGCGAGGAGGACGGGCTCGCGCTGTCCTCCCGCAACCGCTACCTGTCGCCCCAGGAGCGGCGCACCGCGCTGGCCCTGTCGCGCGCCCTGTTCGCGGGCCGGGACCGGCTCGCCGCGCAGGCCGCGCTGCGGGCCCGCGCCGAGGCCAACCCGGCCAGCGACCAGCGGGCGACGGCCCTGGCGCGGCTCGGGGAGATCCGCGCCTCGGCGGACGCGCACGCGGTGTCCGCCGCCGGCACCGGGCTGCCGGACGCCGTGCGGGCCGCGGCCCTGCACGTCCTGGAGGAGGCGGGCCGGCACGAGCCGCCGCTGGTCCTGGACTACCTGGCCCTGGTGGACCCGCAGGACTTCACCGACGTCGGCCCCGACTTCACCGGACGGGCCGTGCTGGCCGTCGCCGCGAAGGTCGGCTCGACCCGGCTGATCGACAACATCCCATTGGAGTTCGGAGCACACTCGTGAGCACCCCAGGCACAGGCACCGCCGGTACCGGCATACGGCTGCACGCCCCCGCCCCCGGCTGGGCCGTCGAGGCCGACGTGGTGGTGGTCGGCTCCGGCGTGGCGGGCCTGACCGCCGCACTGCGCTGCGCCGCCGCGGGCCGCCGTACGGTCGTGGTCACCAAGGCGCGGCTGGACGACGGCTCGACGCGCTGGGCGCAGGGCGGGATCGCCGCGGCCCTCGGCGAGGGGGACACCCCCGAGCAGCACCTGGACGACACCCTGGTCGCGGGCGCCGGCCTGTGCGACGAGGCGGCGGTCCGGCTGCTGGTGACGGAGGGGCCGGACGCGGTGCGCCGGCTGATCGACAGCGGGGCCGTCTTCGACACCTCCGCCGAGACCGGCGAGATCGAGCTGACCCGCGAGGGCGGCCACCACCGGCGCCGCATCGCGCACGCCGGCGGTGACGCGACGGGCGCGGAGATCTCCCGCGCCCTGGTCGAGGCCGTGCAGTCCGCCGGCATCCGTACGGTGGAGAACGCGCTGGTCCTGGACCTGCTGCAGGACGCCGACGGCCGCACGGCCGGCGTCACCCTGCACGTGATGGGCGAGGGCCAGCACGACGGCGTCGGCGCCGTCCACGCGCCCGCGGTGATCCTGGCGACCGGCGGCATGGGGCAGGTGTTCTCGGCGACGACGAACCCCTCGGTGTCCACCGGCGACGGCGTGGCGCTCGCGCTGCGCGCCGGGGCCGAGGTCTCCGACCTGGAGTTCGTGCAGTTCCACCCGACGGTGCTGTTCCTCGGCCCGGAGGCGGAGGGCCAGCAGCCGCTGGTGTCGGAGGCGGTCCGCGGCGAGGGCGCGCACCTGGTCGACGCGGAGGGCGTCCGCTTCATGCTGGGCGCGCACGAGCTGGCCGAGCTGGCCCCCCGCGACATCGTCGCCAAGGGCATCATGCGCCGCATGCAGGAGCAGGGCGCGCAGCACATGTACCTGGACGCCCGGCACTTCGGCGCCGAGATGTGGGAGCAGCGCTTCCCGACCATCCTGGCCGCCTGCCGGGCGCACGGCATCGACCCGGTGACCGAGCCGATCCCGGTGGCCCCGGCCGCGCACTACGCCTCCGGCGGTGTCCGCACCGACCTGCACGGGCGGACCACGGTCCCCGGCCTGTACGCGTGCGGCGAGGTCGCCTGCACCGGTGTCCACGGGGCGAACCGGCTGGCGTCGAACTCGCTGCTGGAGGGGCTGGTCTTCGCGGAGCGGATCGCCGAGGACATCGTCCGCAGCGCCGCCTCGGGCAGCGGGCCCGGCATACCGGTGCCGTCGACCGGCCCGCTCCAGCCCGCCGAGGCGCGCTACGAGGTCCAGCGGATCATGACGGAGGGCGCGGGCGTGCTCCGCTCGGCCGCGTCCCTGCGCAAGGCCGCCGCCGCCCTGGAGGACCTGTACGCCACGGCCCTCAACGCCCTGGAGACCGAGGGCAAGACGGCCGTGCCGGGCACCGAGACCTGGGAGGCCACCAACCTGCTGTGCGTGGCCCGGGTCCTGGTCGCCGCCGCCCTGCGGCGCGAGGAGACCCGCGGCTGCCACTGGCGCGAGGACTTCCCCGACCGCGACGACGCCGCCTGGCGCCGCCACCTCGTCGTCCGGCTGTCCGCGACCGAGAAGCGGGCCCTGGTCGTCACCCCCACCGACTCCGCGGACTTCCCGTCCGTACAGCACCCCCTGAGCCAGGAGCAGTCATCGTGAGCACCCCCGAACTCCCCCTGATCGACCAGACCGAAGGCGGCTGCGGCGACGACTGCGGCTGCGGCGACGGCGAGCAGAGCGGCCTGGACCCGGCGCTCGCCCAGCTGCTGGCCGACGCCGGGCTCGACCCCGTCGAGGTCGAGGACATCGCGCACATGGCGCTGGCCGAGGACCTCGACGGCGGGGAGGACGTGACCACGGTCGCGACGGTCCCCGAGGAGGCCGAGGCCGTCGCGGACTTCGTGGCCCGCGAGGACGGCGTCGTGGCCGGCCTGCGCATCGCCGAGGCCGTGCTCTCGGTGGTGTGCACCGAGGCCTTCGAGGTGGAGCGGCACGCCGAGGACGGCGACGCCGTGAAGAAGGGCGAGGTGCTGCTGTCGGTGCGGGCCCGCACCCGCGACCTGCTGACCGCCGAGCGCAGCGCGCTGAACATCCTGTGCCGGCTGTCGGGCATCGCGACGGCGACCCGCCGCTGGGCGGACGTGCTGGAGGGCACCAAGGCCAGGGTCCGCGACACCCGCAAGACGACCCCGGGCCTGCGCGCGCTGGAGAAGTACGCGGTGCGCTGCGGCGGCGGCGTGAACCACCGCATGTCCCTGTCGGACGCGGCGCTGGTCAAGGACAACCACGTGGTCGCCGCCGGCGGGGTCGCGGAGGCGTTCCGGGCGGTGCGCGAGGCGTTCCCGGAGGTGCCGATCGAGGTCGAGGTCGACACCCTGCACCAGGCGCGCGAGGTCATGGACGCCGGGGCCGACCTGATCCTGCTCGACAACTTCACGCCGATGGAGACCGAGGAGGCCGTGATCCTGAACCGGGAGCACAACGGGGGCCGGGCGGTCCTGGAGTCCTCGGGCCGCCTGACGCTGGAGAACGCGCGGGCGTACGCCGAGACGGGCGTGGACTTCCTGGCCGTCGGCGCGCTCACCCACTCCTCGCCCATCCTGGACATCGGCCTCGACCTGCGCGAGGCGGTGTAACCGGTGCTGCTCACCATCGACGTCGGCAACACGCACACGGTGCTCGGCCTGTTCGACGGCGAGGAGATCGTCGAGCACTGGCGCATCTCGACCGACCCGCGGCGCACGGCCGACGAGATGGCCGTCCTGATGCAGGGCCTGATGGGCATGCACCCGATGCTCGGCAGCGAGCTGGGCGACGGCATCCACGGCATCGCGATCTGCTCGACGGTGCCGTCGGTGCTGCACGAGCTGCGCGAGGTCACCCGCCGCTACTACGGCGACGTGCCGGCGGTGCTGGTCGAGCCCGGCATCAAGACGGGCGTGCCGATCCTGATGGACAACCCCAAGGAGGTCGGCGCGGACCGCATCATCAACGCGGTCGCGGCGGTCGAGCTCTACGGCGGGCCGGCGATCGTGGTCGACTTCGGTACGGCGACCACCTTCGACGCGGTCTCCGCCAAGGGCGAGTACGTGGGCGGGGTGATCGCTCCGGGCATCGAGATCTCGATGGAGGCCCTCGGCGTACGCGGCGCGCAGCTGCGCAAGATCGAACTGGCCCGGCCGCGGCACGTGATCGGCAAGTCGACGGTCGAGGCCATGCAGTCGGGCGTGGTGTACGGCTTCGCGGGCCAGGTCGACGGGGTCGTCACCCGCATGGCGCGGGAGCTGGCCGGCCCGCACGGCGACCCGGACGACGTCCGCGTCATCGCCACCGGGGGCCTGGCGCCGATGGTGCTGGGCGAGTCGTCGGTCATAGACGACCACGAGCCGTGGCTCACCCTGATCGGCCTGCGCCTGGTCTACGAGCGCAACGCGCCGAACTTCGCCTGAGCGGGCGCCGCGCGGGCTCCTGCGGCCCCTCCTGCGGCCCCGGTCCCGGCCCCTGCCCCGGCCTTTTCAGCAGGGCCGGGGCCGGGTGAGCAGGCGGCGCACGGCGGCGCGCCACGGATGGTGGGCCGCCCGCCCGTCCAGGACCGCCCGGAACTGCTCGTACGTCCGGGCCGCGCGCAGGACGGCGACGTCGTCGCGGCCCGGGGGCGGGGGCAGGGGGTCGCCGTGCTGGGACGCCCTGTACGTGTCGATGAGGTACTGCTCGATCGCGGTCATTCCTCCACCCTGAACCCTCCCGGCCCGACCCGCCCGTCGATTGACGCCCGCCGTCAATCGACACCCCTGACCAGGGCCGAAGCCCCGTAGGGCTGCGCGGAGCCGGGCGGAACCGGCCAGAATGGCCCGATGAGCGTCACGATCGACATCGCCGGGCTCCCCGACGAGAGCATCACCTTCGCGCCCTCCCCGCTCGCCGAGCTCTGCATGACCCTGCACGCGCTCTCGCAGCCCGCCCACCACCCCGGCCTCGCCTCCTGGACCGCCGCCACCGCGGCCTCCCTCGACCCGTGCCTCGCGGACCGGCTGCTGGAGGGCGACTTCATGTGGCGCTCCTCCTTCGCCGACATCTTCATGCCCTTCGCGGGGATCCCCGGCGGCCGCGGCCGGCCCGCCCCGACGCTGGCCGAGGAGCTCGACGTACTCGACCGGCTGGACGACGAGCGGTTCGTGATGGCCGCCCTGGAGCACTGCTGGCTGGCCCTGTACGACGAGGGCGGGGGCCCGTCCCCGCTCACCGACGCGGGCGCCCGCGCCAAGGTGCTGGAGACCGCCGCCGCCCGCGGGCCCGGCCGGCTGGAGTTCTCCCGGCGGCTCCTGGACGACACCGCCGCCGTACGGGTGTGGATGCGGCGGCTGCTGGAGGACTGCGACGAGGCCTTCTTCGGCGAGACCTGGCGGCGCATCGAGCCCGAGCAGACCGCGGACGCCCGGCACAAGACCGAGGTCCTGCGGCGCAAGGGGCTGGCCGCCGTGCTGAAGGAGGTCTCCGGCGCCCTCAGCGTCGACGAGGCCCGCACCGTCATCACCGCCGACAAGATGGTCAACGGCCATGCCACCGCGACCGATCCGGGGATAGGAGCCGGCCTGGTCTTCGTGCCGACGCACTTCGGCTGGCCGCACCTGCTCGTGCTGCACGCCCCCGGCTGGCGGCCGGTGGTCCACTACCCCCTGCGCTCCCCCGAACTGCCGTCCTCCGGATCGGTGGAGCTGCTCCAGCGCCGGATGGAGGCCCTGGCCCACCCGATGCGGATGCTGCTGTGCCGCAGCCTGGCCCGTGCGCCGTACACGACGAGCGAGCTGGCCACCGTGCACGGGATCACCCCACCGGAGGTATCCCGGCACCTGTCGGCGCTGAAGAAGGCGGGCCTGCTGCACACGCGGCGGCAAGGCCGGTACGCCCAGCACCAGTTGGATCTGGGGGTGGTCGCCCGGATAGGACCGGATTTCATCGAGGGCATCCTGCGCTAGCCCCGGAACACGGGGTTGGCCGGATTGCGGCGGCGCGTACGCACCGATATACGGAATTCACGAACCGGAATCAGTTCAAGGTCTGGCCAGATCCGCCCGCAGGTCTATACCGTGCGTCCACCGCTCCCCCCACGTACCGCACATCGCTCCCGTCTGCCAGCTCGCACCCGTCGTGGAAGGACCTTCATGCCCTCACGCCGTATAGCCGCCGCAACCGCTGCCCTCGCGGCCGCCGCACTCGCCTCCCCGCTGCTGCTGGCCGGGCCGGCCGGCGCCACGGGCAGCCCGCAGAGCGACGCCGCCAGGGGCGAGGCCCTGGCCCGGAAGCTGGTCAAGGACTCCACCGGCAAAGGCGCCGACAACCACCTGAAGGTCTTCCAGTCCATAGCCGACTACAACAACGGCACCCGGGTCGCGGGCTCCAAGGGCCACGTGCAGTCCGCCCAGTACGTCGAGGCGGTGCTGAAGGCCGCCGGGTACAAGGTCTCGCGCAACGAGTTCGAGTTCGTGTACGTGGAGACGATCGCCGAGACGCTCAAGGTGAACGGCGCGAACGGGCGCAACGTCCCGATCAAGCTGATGACGTACACCGCGAGCGGCCCGGCGGACGGCGTGACGGCGCAGGTCGCCGCGGTCCCCGTCGACGCGGACAACACGACCGGCTGCCAGCCCGAGGACTTCGCCGCGGGCGCCTTCACCGGGAAGATCGCACTGATCCGGCGCGGCGGCTGCACCTTCGCGGTCAAGCAGGCCAACGCGGCGGCGGCCGGCGCCGTCGGGGCGGTGATCTACAACAACACCGACGGAGCCCTCAACGGCACGCTCGGCGACGCCAACGCCGGAAAGGTCCCGACCGGCGGCATATCCAAGGCCGAGGGCGAGAAGCTCGCCGCCGAGGTGGCGGCCGGGCCGGTCGAGGTCACCCTGGACATCCGCGAGTTCCGCGAGAACCGCAAGACGTTCAACGTGATCGCCGAGACGCAGGGGGGCGACGAGAACAACACGGTCTTCCTCGGCGCCCACCTGGACTCGGTGGCCGCGGGGCCCGGCATCAACGACAACGGCTCGGGCTCGGCCGGCATCCTCCAGGTCGCCCAGCGGCTCGCCGGCGACCAGAAGAAGATCAAGAACAAGGTGAAGTTCGCCTGGTGGTCGGCGGAGGAGTTCGGCCTGCTCGGCTCCGAGGCGTACGTGGGCGGGCTCACGGACGCGCAGAAGAAGCAGATCAAGCTGTACCTGAACTTCGACATGATCGCCTCGCCGAACGCGGCGTACTTCGTCTACGACGGCGACGACTCCGACCACGTCGGCTCGGGCCCCGGCCCCGAGGGCTCCGCCCAGCTGGAGAAGGGCATCAGCGACTTCCTCGACGCGCGGGGCATCCCGCACGAGGGCTCGGACTTCACCGGCCGCTCGGACTACGGGCCGTTCATCGAGGCGGGCATCCCGTCGGGCGGCACCGACACCGGCGCCGAGGGCATCAAGACGGCGGCCCAGGCGGCGAAGTTCGGCGGTGAGGCCGGGGTCGCGTACGACGTGAACTACCACGGCAAGGGCGACACGCTCGCGAACATCAACCAGAAGGCGCTCGACATCAACGTCGACGTCATCGCGAACGCGGTCGGGCACTACGCGTACGACCTGGCTCCGCTGAGCCGGCCGGTCGTCTCCGGGCCGACGGACGGCGGCGCCGGCAGCGGCGGCGGCCTCCGCGAGGGCCACGCCCACGAAGCCACGGAGTAACCCCTCGCAGCCCCCGCCCCGCGGCGGGGCTCCGCCCCCGGACCCTCCCCCAGCGCCTCAAACGCCGGCGGGCTGATGTCAGCCCGCGCGGCGTTTGAGCGCACCGGGCGCGGAGCGCCCGAAACGGGGTCCGGGGCGTCAGCCCCGGTTTCTGGGGGCACCTCCCAACGGTAGCTGGGGGAGAAGGGGCGGGGAGGGGACAGCTCCGCGCAGCGCAACAGCGGCAGCGCCCAAACCGGTGGCGACGGCCGCGGTCAGAGGGGCCAGGCGGGGAGGCCGGCGACGCCCTCGGCCAGCCAGAGGAAGTCGCCGAGGCCGCCGCGGGCGGTGAGTTCCGCGGCTTCGCCGGCCGACGCGAGGCCGCGGACGTAGGCCGCGGGATCCGCCGAGGCGAGGGACAGCGGCGGACGGGCCCCCGAGACGCCGAGCGCCCCCAGCGCCTCGCGCTGCGTCAGCAGCACGGCCCGGCCCCCCGCACAGGAGTCCAGCGCCACGTGCGCCGTGACGTCACAGCTCCCGTCCGGCACGGGCGCCACCTCCCGCCCCTCCCGGAACCCGGTCAGGGTGCCGTACACCGGCCGGCCGCCGGCCAGGGTGTGGGCGTAGTCCACGGCGACCGCGACCCCCGCCGAGAGCCGGGCCACGGCGGCCCGCCAGGCCTCGTCCCGGGTCCGCCCGACCTCCACCCGCCCGCCACCGGGCCACCACCGCTCGACCCAGTCCCGGTCGGCCGGATCCAGCACCCCGCCCCGGCTCTCGGTCCCGTCGGCGGCGACCAGCACGTACCGCCCGTCCTGCGCCACGTCCAGCGGCACGTTGTCGAGCCATTCGTTCGCGAAGAGCAGTCCCACCGCGCCCGTCGGCGGCTGCGCCACCCACCGGATCCGGGGGTCGAGCCCGTCCGGCCGCCGCGCCTTCTCCACCGCGTACGCCTGCACCCGCGCGGCCGTCTCCGCCGGAAGCGCGGCCAGCACCCCGGCGGCGAGCTCCCCGCGCCCGGCCCCGACGTCGACGAAGTCCAGCCGCTGCGGATGCCCGAGCTGCGCGTCCACCCGGCACAGCAGCCGCGCCACCGCGCCCGCGTACAGCGCCGAGGCGTGCACCGACGTGCGGAAGTGCCCGGCGGGGCCGGGGCCGCCCGGGCGCACGTAGAAGCCGCCCGGCCCGTACAGCGCCCGCTCCATCGCGGCCCGCCAGCGGACCGGCTTGTCGTCTTCACCCTCGGTGCCCTGCGTGCTCATCCCCCACAGGCTAAGCTCGCCCTCCACCTTGCGGAGTACGGCCCCGGATCGCGGATCGCCCCTGTGGTTGACTCCAGCACCTTTTTCCCTTGCCTACGCTGGGTTACGTGCAACGCCTCTACGACTTCCTCCGCAGACACCCGACGGGCGTCGACACCTTCTGGGCTGTCCTCCTGTGCGGGACCGCGATGCTGGAGGTCACCGGCAGCAGCGCGTACGGCGCGGCGGCCAAGCTGCTCGCCGTGCCCTCGGTGCTCGCGATGGGCGCCGTCGTCTCGCTGCGCCGCAAGTGGACGCAGCCGATGTTCTGGACGGCGGTCGGCACCGGCGTCTACCAGCTGCTGACCGGCACCGAGATCCACTCGGGCGACTTCGGCATGCTGATGATCCTCTACACGGTGGCCGCGTCGGCCGAGGCCTCGCGCAGGTTCTCCCGTACCGCGTTCGCCCTCGGACTGACCGCCTCCCCCCTGTACGCCCTGCGCTTCCACGTGGACAAGGGCACCTCCACGGACAACGTGTTCTTCACCCTGTTCGCGATCGTCCCCTTCGTCCTGGCCTGGGTGCTGGGCGACTCCGTGCGGACCCGCCGCGCGTACTACGCCCAGCTCGTGGAGCGCAACCAGCGCCTGGAGAAGGAGCGCGAGGCGCAGGCCAAGGTGGCCGTGGCCGCCGAGCGCGCCCGGATCGCCCGCGAGCTGCACGACGTGGTGGCGCACAACGTGTCGGTGATGGTGGTGCAGGCGGACGGGGCCGCGTACGTGATGGACGTGGCGCCGGAACAGGCCAAGGAGGCCCTGCAGACCATCTCCGGCACCGGCCGGCAGGCACTGGCCGAGATGCGCCGACTGCTGGGCGTGCTGCGCACCGGGGAGCCGCAGGAGTCCGAGGACTACGTCCCGCAGCCGGACGTCGAGCAGATCGAGGTGCTCGTCGAGCAGGTGCGGGCGGCCGGCCTGGACGTGGACTTCGAGGTCGAGGGCGCGCCGCGCAAGCTGCCCAGCGGCGTCGAGCTGACCGCGTACCGGATCGTGCAGGAGGCGCTGACGAACACGCGCAAGCACGGCGGCCCGGAGGCCAGGGCGAGCGTCCGGCTGGTCTACTTCGACGACGGGCTCGGCCTGCTCGTCGAGGACGACGGCCGGGGTGCGGCGCACGAGCTGTACGAGGACGGCGGCGCGGACGGCGCCGGACACGGGCTGATCGGCATGCGGGAGCGGGTCGGTATGGTCGGCGGAACCCTGGACGCGGGCCCGCGTCCGGGCGGAGGCTTCAGGATCAGCGCTCTGCTCCCCCTCAAGAAGAAGTGACGAGGTCGAGGTAACTGATGTCCATCCGAGTGATGCTGGTCGACGACCAGGTGCTGCTGCGCACGGGGTTCCGGATGGTGCTCGCGGCCCAGCCGGACATGGAGGTCGTCGCGGAGGCGGGCGACGGCCTGGAGGCGCTGGAGGTGCTGCGGGCCACCAAGGTGGACGTGGTGCTGATGGACGTGCGCATGCCTCGGCTGGACGGGGTCGAGGCCACGCGGCGGATCTGCGAGCCCGACGAGCATCCCAAGGTGATCATCCTGACCACCTTCGACCTGGACGAGTACGCGTTCTCCGGGCTGAAGGCGGGCGCGAGCGGGTTCATGCTCAAGGACGTGCCGCCGGGCGAGCTGCTGGCCGCGATCCGCTCCGTGCACAGCGGTGACGCGGTGGTGGCCCCGTCGACGACGCGGCGGCTGCTGGACCGGTTCGCCCCGATGCTGCCGACCAGCACGCAGGAACCGCAGAACAAGGAGATCGAGCGGCTGACGGAGCGCGAGCGCGAGGTCATGCTGCTGGTGGCGCAGGGGCTCTCGAACGGCGAGATCGCGGCCCGGCTGGTGCTGTCGGAGGCCACGGTCAAGACGCACGTGGGCCGCATCCTGACCAAGCTGAGCCTGCGCGACCGGGTGCAGGTGGTCGTGCTCGCGTACGAGTCCGGCCTGGTCAGGGCGGGTGGCGGCGCGGCCTGACCGTCCGCTGGACGAGCCGGCCCCGCCGGCGTCCGAGGCGCCCCCGCCCGGCTGCCGCGCCCGGTCGGGGGCGGCTCGTCTCACCCTTCGTCCCCGTTTCCCTCCCCCCGCCCCGGGGCTGCGAGAATGCCCGCATGACGGAGACCACGGTCGGCATCGGCGGCGCGGCGGAGAGCACCGACATGGTGCTCAACATCGGACCGCAGCACCCTTCCACGCACGGCGTGCTGCGCCTGCGCCTCGTCCTGGACGGCGAGCGGATCGTCAGCGCCGAGCCGGTGGTCGGCTACATGCACCGCGGCGCCGAGAAGCTGTTCGAGGCGCGGGACTACCGGCAGATCGTGATGCTGGCCAACCGCCACGACTGGCTGTCGGCGTTCTCCAACGAGCTCGGCGTGGTCATGGCGGTCGAGCGGATGCTCGGCATGGAGGTCCCCGAGCGGGCCGTGTGGATGCGGACGCTGCTCGCCGAGCTGAACCGGGTGCTGAACCACCTGATGTTCCTCGGCTCGTACCCGCTCGAACTGGGCGGGATCACCCCGATCTTCCACGCGTTCCGCGAGCGCGAGGAGCTCCAGGCGGTCATGGAGGAGATCTCCGGCGGCCGCATGCACTACATGTTCAACCGTGTCGGCGGCCTCAAGGAGGACCTGCCGGCCGGCTGGACCGGCCGGGCGCGCGCCGCGATCGCCGACGTCCGCAGCCGCATGGACGTCTACGACAAGCTGGTCCACGGCAACGAGATCTTCCGCGGCCGCACCCGCGGCGTCGGCGTCCTGTCGGCGGAGGCGGTGCACGCGTACGGGGTCTCCGGGCCGATCGCCCGCGCCTCGGGCGTCGACTTCGACCTGCGCCGCGACGAGCCGTACCTGGCCTACGGCGAGCTGCAGGACGTCCTGAAGGTCGTCACCCGCGAGGAGGGCGACTGCCTGGCCCGCTTCGAGTGCCTGCTCGACCAGACCCACAACTCCCTCGACCTCGCCGACGCCTGCCTGGACCGGATGGCCGAGCTGCCGCCCGGGCCGATCAACCAGCGTCTGCCGAAGGTGCTGAAGGCGCCCGAGGGGGCCACGTACGCCTGGACCGAGAACCCGCTCGGCATCAACGGCTACTACCTGGTGTCCAAGGGCGAGAAGACCCCGTACCGGCTGAAGCTGCGCTCGGCCTCGTACAACAACATCCAGGCGCTGTCGGTGCTGCTGCCGGGCACGCTGGTGGCGGACATGGTGGCGATCCTCGGCTCGCTGTTCTTCGTCGTCGGCGATATCGACAAGTGACAACCCGCAGGATTCGAACGGGGGTTTGCGCCTAAGGTGCGGCCATGACCCCACGTACGAGCGACGGCTCCGACCTCTTCGACGGCTACCTCCGCAGGCTGGGCTTCGCACGGCCGCCCCGTCCGACCGCCGAGGCGCTCTTCGCCCTCCAGCGCGCCCACCTCGAGCGCATCCCGTACGAGAACGTCGACATCCAGCTCGGCCGGCCGGCCGGCATCGCGCCCGAGCTGTCGGTGCGCCGCTTCGCCGCCGGGCACGGCGGCTACTGCTTCCACCTCAACGGGGCCTTCGCGCTCCTCCTGGAGTCCCTCGGGTACGAGGTGACACGGCACCTCGCGGGCGTGCTCGGGCCGGCCGACCGCGAGCGGCGCGATGTGAGCGGCGACCACCTCGCGCTGACGGTGAGGGTGGAGGGCGAGGAGTACTTCGTCGACGCCGGGCTCGGCGACGGGCCGCACGAGCCGCTGCCGCTGCGCGCCGGAACGCACCGGCAGGGGGCCTTCACCTACGAACTGGCCCCGCTGGACGGGGAGGCACCCGGCTGGCGGTTCTCGAACGAGCTCGCCCCCTGCCCCGTGGTCAACATCCTGTCGGCGCCCGCTTCGACGGCCGACTTCGAGGCCGAGCACGAGCGGCTGTCCACCGCGGAGGACTCCGGTTTCGTCCGCACCCTCGCCCTGCTGCGGCGCGACCCGGACGGCGTCGACACCCTGCGGGGCCGGGTGCTCAGCCGGATCGACCCGCGGAAGGGCACGACCGAGCGGGTCCTGGACACGCCCGGGGAGTTCTTCTCCGTGATCGGCGGCGTGTTCGGCCGGACCCTGGACGACCTGACGGCGGCGGACCGGGACGCCCTGTGGAGCCGGGTGCTCGCGGCCCACGAGGCGTGGCTGGCCTCCCGCGAGAAGGCCGGGGCGAGGGCGCAGTAACAGCGGCCCGCGGCCTTGCGGGCCGGGCGGGCCGGGGCCGGGCGGGGTGGTGTCGGTGGGGGCGGGCACACTGGGGGTATGGCCCATTCACCCCGACGCGCCTGCCCCGTGTGCGGGCGCGACTGCGCCGTGACCGCCGGCCGGATCGCCCGGCACGATCCGCCGTCCGGGCGGGACCGGGCCGGGCTGGTGTCCTGTCCGGGATCCCGGGCGCGGGTGGTGCTCGGCGCGTCGGCCCCGACGCTGGACGGGTTCGTGCTGCCCGAACTGCCCGGGCAGCTGCCGCTGTTCTGAGCACCGGGCGGCCGGAGCTGAGTACGGCGGACCGCCCGGCTGAGTAGGTCGGCGGATCCGCCGACCGGGCCCCGCGGGCCACGATGGCGGCATGACCTGGAACCAGCCGTACGACTCCGCCTCTGCCGCCACCGCCCCGGCCTCGGCCTCGGGGCCGCGGCCCGGCAGCCCCTCGATGGCGCTGCGCCGGACCTCCGGGATCGCCGGCGTGCTGCTGCTGCCCGCCCTGGTGGTCGCGAAGGTCGTCGTGCTGATGTCCGAGACGGGCAGCCGGTGCCTGATGTACGGCGGCTGCCGGGACTTCCCCTTCGGCGTGTTCGGGGCGGTGTGCGCCGGGGTCCTGGCGGCCGCGGCCGTGGTGATGGCCGCGGGCCGCCGGTACCAGTCCGCGGCGCTGGCGGCCCAGCTGCTGCTGGAGGTGGCGGCCGTGGCCATGGTGGTCGCCTACCCCTGACGGCACGCCTGGCCCGGAGCTTTCGGGTCCTGGGCCTGCGGCCGCCCCGCCGGGCCGAGCAGCTCGACCAGCCGGCTGCTGCTGTCCGCGCCGAAGCCGGCCCGGACCCCGCGCCGGTAGAGCTCGGCGTGCGCGGCGAGGATGCCCGTGTCGACGCCGGAGTCCGCGGCGGTGTGCAGGACGTGCTCGACGCTCGCCGCGCACATGGCGAGCCGGTCCGCATCGCCGGTGTGGTCGTCCGCGTCGATGCGCGGCGTGTAGAAGTCGAGGAAACCCCGCATGCTGTCGGCGGTCGCGGCGGCGTACGGGCGGATGTCGGCAGCCGTCAGGCCGTTGCCCCGAGCAACCGCGACGGCCTGGTGGAAACCGGTCAGGGCCGTCCAAAACATGATCATGTTGAGCTGGTAGTAGAGCTGCGCGTGACCGGGGTCGGCGCCCCGGAAGTCGGTGGTGCCGAGGACGTCGAGGGCGGCGCGGTGCGCGGCGTACAGCGGCTCGGGGCCGCTGATGAAGATCGAGGATTCGGGCTTGCCGACGCCGGACGGCGGCACGTTGACCCCGCCGGTCAGGTACCCGGCGCCGCGGGCCTCGGCCCAGCGGGCCGCCTTGCGCGCCTGCTCGGGGACGTCGGAGGACAGGTTGACCAGCACGCGGCCGGACAGGTCGGCGTCCGCGAGGCTGGTGAACAGGGCGTCGACGTCGATCAGGCTGACGACGGTGAGCCCGCTCGCGCGGACGGCGTCGGCCGCGGATCCGGCCCGGCCCGCGCCGCGCGCGACGAGGTCGGCGTCCTTGCCGGCGCTGCGGTTCCAGACGGTGACCTGGTATCCCGCGTCGAGATAGGCGGCGGCCATGGCCCGGCCCATGGGCCCGAGGCCGATGACGGTGACGGTGCGGGCAGGGCTGCGGTGCTGCTGCATGACGGAGTTCTCCCCCAGACAATGGACTAGAACGAGCGCTCTATCCAGCGCCCGGGGTGACCGTAGCAGAACTAGAACGAGCGCTCTATCCAGTTCTCCGGTTAGGATTCCGCCATGGCAGCCACCGCATCAGCAGCGAAGACGGCAACGACCGCGCCGGGGACGCGCGAGCGGCTGGTCCGCACCGCCTCCCGCCTCATGCAGCACGGCGGCTACGAGAACACCCCCGTCAAGCAGCTCGTTCGCGAGGCGGAGGCGACCCTCGGCTCGCTGTACCACTTCTTTCCCGGCGGCAAGCAGGAACTGGCCGTGGCCGCCGTCCGCTTCGGCGACGGGGAGTTCGCCGAGCAGCTGCGCACCGGTCTCGACTCCGACTCGGACCCGGCCCGCGCCCTGGAGGCACTCACCGTCCTGCTCGCCGACGCCCTGGAGGCCTCCGACTGGCGGGACGGCTGCCCCGTGACGGCCACGGCCCTGGAGACCATCGGCCGCCTCCCCGAACTCCAGGCCGCCTGCGCCCGCGCCTTCCTCCACTGGCAGGAGCTCGTGGCCGCCAAGCTCCTCGCGGCCGGCATCCCCGAACCGGAGGCCCGCGAACTCGCGGTGACCGTCGTCGCGGCCCTCGAGGGCGCCGAGATGACCGCCCAGGTCACCCGGAGCCGCACCCCGCTGCTGCTGGCCGGCCGCCACCTGGGCCGCCTGGTGGCCTCGTACGCCGCTCCCCGCGACGCCGGCTGACGGCCCCTCAGGCGGAAGTCAGGCGCAGCAGGAGCGCGCCGCCGATGATCGAGGCGAAGGAGAGCAGGCGGGCGGGGGTGATCCTCTCCTTGAAGACGACGGAGCCGAGGACGACGGTGCCGACGCCGCCGATGCCGGTCCAGATGGTGTAGCCGACGCTGACGTCCAGCTCGCGCAGGGCGAGCGACAGGGTGTAGATGCCGCCGGCGGCGGCGCCGAGGGTCAGCACCGACGGCCAGAGGCGTGTGAAGCCCCGGGTGGCGTTGGTGCCGAGGGCGAAGGCGATCTCGAAGAGGATGGCGATACCGAGGTAGACCCAGGTCATGGCAGGTGTCCTTCCGGAGAGGGGGCTGGGCGATGTCAGGCGGCGGCAGCGGCGGCCTTCCTGGCCGCGACGGTGTCGGAGATCCGCAGGCCGAGGGCGCCGCCGATGATGAGGACGAAGGCGAGGACCTTCCAGACGGTCATGGACTCGCCGTAGACGAGGGTGCCGAGGACGACGGTGCCGACGGCTCCGATACCGGACCAGACGGTGTAGCCGACGCCGACGTCGATCGTCCTGAGCGCGCGGGAGAGGGTGTAGATGCCGCAGGCCGCCGCCGCGGCCGTCAGGAGCGAGGGGCCGAGCCTGGTGAATCCGTCGGTCGCGTGGGTGCCGAGCGCGAAGGTGACCTCGAACAGGGACGAGAAGAGCAGCCAGGCCCACCCTTGGGAACCGTTGGCCTCCTTGATCGCCTTGGCCCCCCTGGCTCCCTTGGCTCCCTTGGACTCGCTGGACACGGAGTCGTCCGTCGTGGTGGCAGGCACAAGAACCTCCAGGTATTTGCTTGTACGTGCATGCATTTATGGCCCGCACTTCTCCCTGGCACTGGATCAGCCGCGAGGCGATAAGCTTGCTTGCACATGTATCTCGTTGTCAACGCGACGCCACACGAGGGAGCCGAGTCGCCCATGACCTCACCCGCCACCGCTCCTCCCGCCTCCTCGGACCAGGCGATGTGGGCCCGCGTCCTCGCCCTGCACGCGCGGGTGGAGCGCCGGCTCGCCCAGGCCCTCCAGCGCCGCCACGGCATAGGGCTCTCGGAGTACCGCGCCCTGGAGGACCTGTCCCAGGCGCCCGACGGCGAGCTGCGGATGCAGGAACTGGCCGACCGCGTCGGGCTGGGCCAGAGTTCGGTGACCCGCCTGGTGGGCCGGCTGGACGCGGCGGGGTACGCGTACAAGGACCTGTGCCCCGACGACAAGCGCGGTGTCTACGCGGTCATCACCGAGGAGGGCCGGCGCACGTACGGCGCGGCGCGCTCCACGTACGCCGAGGAACTCAGCTCCGCCCTGAACACCGCCCATGCGGAGCCGGAGCTCGCCCGCACGGTGCAGTCGCTGCGCAACGCCCTCTGAATCCGCCCGGCGGGGCTAGGAGATGGCGCTGCGCAGGCGGCCGACGTCGATCGGCTCGGTCTCGTCGTGGGCCGTCAGGTCGATGACCTGGCCCACGGCGCGCTGCTCCGGGGTGGCCGGCTTGAACTCCGGCTCCGCGGCGGCCCGGTCCTCGGACTCGGCCTTGTGCACCGCCAGGGCCTCGGCGCCGACCACGTCGGCCAGGTCCTCGTTCTGCACGGACTCGATCACCGCGCGGGCCCGGTCGGCGCTCTTCGTCCCGAAGAAGTCGAAGCCGCCGACGGTCCGGGAGGCCGGCCGGCGGGCCGCCTGGTACGGGGCCACGGGGGCGGCCGCACGCCGCGCGGGCAGGCCGGGCGAGCCGGCGGGGGCGTCGGCGGCGGGTGCGGACGCCGGTGCTGCCGCGCCGGGCACCGGGCCCTCGCCGGGACGGCCGTGCGGCAGGGCGCCCGCTGCGCCCGGTGCGCCCTCCAGGGCACGGCGCCGTGCGGGCGCCGCAGCGGCGGCCGCGGCCGCCGGCCGGGAGGGGGCCGCCGCCGCAGCCGCGGGCTGCGCCGCCCCGGCCGCGGCCTTCTCCGCCAGGGCGAGCAGGGCCGCGTGGGCCCGGGCGTAGCCGACCGACGTGGGCGCGCCGCTGGAGGTGCGCTCCTCGCTCACCGCCGGAAGCTCCTTCGGGCCGGCGGCGGCCGGCGCCGCGGAGGCCTCGATGGCGAGCAGCCGGCGGCCCTCCAGGGCGCTGGCCCGCTCGGTCTCGGCGGTCGCGTACCGCCGCAGCAGGGCGGCGTGCTCGCCGCGGAGCCCGGCGAGTTCGACCCGCTTGGCCCGCAGCTTCGCGTCCAGCTTGGCGCGCAGCGCCCGGGCCTCCTCGAGGTCGGACTCGAGCTCGGCGATCCGCTCCTCGGTCCGCCACTCGTCCTTGACCCGCTCGCGCGCGAGCTCCGCGACGCGCCGCCCGGCGGCCCGGTCCCAGGCGCGCATGACCACGGCCCCCGCGACGCCGGCGGCCGCCGTGACGGCCACGAGCAGCCGCAGCGGGACGGGTTCCGCCAGCAGCCAGGCGACGGCCGCGCTGGTGACGGACACACCGGCGACGGCCGTCGGGGTGAGCAGCCGGTGCAGGGGTTCGGGATTGCGGTGGCGTCCACGGGGCATGGCCAGAAATTTACAGGGCGTGGGGGTCCTGTGGGGTGGCCGCCCGCCAATCTGTTCCCGGGCAGTTACCCGTCATTTCTCCCCCAAACCCGGCCTTCCGCTACTGCGCCAGCCCCTTCGCCTTCAGATAGGCCTTCGCGGCGTCCGCCGGCTTCTCGCGCAGGGCGTCCACCCGGTGGTTCAGATCGATCAGGTCGGCCGTGGTGAGCGCCTTGGTCAGCTTGTCCAGGGCGGCCGCGATCTCCGGGGCGCCCGCGTCCTTGGCGTTGACCACCGGCAGGACGTTGTCGGCGTTCTGGAGCTTCTTGTCGTCCTCCAGCAGGACCAGCCCGAAGGAGTCCAGGGTCGCGTCGGTGGTCGTGGTGAGGACGAGCTGGTCGACGCCGTCCTTGACGGCCTGCTTGGCCTGCGGGGTGCCGACGCCCTTGGGGTCGATGCCGGAGACCTCGATTCCGTAGGCCTTCTTCAACCCCGGGGCGCAGAAGGGCCGTACCGCGCATTCGTCGCCCGCCGCGATCTTCACCTTCAGCCCCGACCGGCCGAGGTCGGAAAGGGTCTTGATGTTGTTCTTCTGCGCGAATTCCTTCGACACGGCGAAGGCGTTCTGGTCGACCGCGGCGCCCGCGGGCAGCGCCTTGAGGCCCAGCGGCCCCGCCAGCTTCTCCAGCCCCGCCACGGTCCCCGCGACGTCGCCGGAGGCCACCGGCTTCTCCTCCGGTGCCTTGGGGCCGTTGACCTTGGCGTTCAGGAACTCCGCGAGGGTGGCCGCGTACTCCGGGACGATGTCGATCTCGCCCTTCTCCAGCGAGGGTTCGTACAGCTCCCGGTTGTTGACCGTCGTGATGGAGGTGCTGTAGCCGGCGCCCTTCAGCACCTGCGCGTACAGCTCGGCCAGCACGTTGGACTCGGTGAACCCGGCCGCGCCGATCACCAGCTTCCCCTTGCCTGACCCCGACCCGGACGCGGACCCGGAGTCGGCGGGTGCCGAGCCGCCGGCGTCCTTGCTCTTCTCCAGGCTGTCGCCGCCGCAGGCGGTGAGCGAGGCGGCGAGGGCCAGCGCCCCCAGGGCCGCGGCGAGGGTGCGCGTGGACTTGCTCATGGTGTGTTCCTCCGTGAGGGGTGGAAGCGAACGGGGGACGACCGCGGGCCGGCCGGCAGGGGGTGCGCTCAGCGCGCCGCCGGACGGGGGAAGAGCCGGTCCGCCGCCACGAGGACCCCCTCGACCAGCAGGGCCAGCGCCGCCACGAGCAGGGCGCCCGCGACGACCTGCGGCGTGTTGTACGTGTTGAAGCCGGCGGTGATGATCCGGCCGAGGCCGCCCTGCCCGACCATCGCCGCGATCGTGGCCGTGGCGATGACCTGCACGGCGGCCGACCGCAGCCCGGTCATCACCAGCGGCCGGGCCAGCGGCAGTTCGACCCGCAGGAAGAGCTGGCCGCCGGACATGCCCATGCCCCGGGCCGCCTCCACCACGGAGCGGTCGACCTCGCGCACGCCGACGTACGCGTTCGTCAGCAGCGGCGGCAGCGCGAAGAGCACCAGCGCGGCCACGGTGGGCAGGTAGCCGGCGCTGCGCAGCGGCGAGACCATGAACAGGGCCAGCACCGCGAAGACCGGCACGGCCCGCCCGGCGTTGGAGAGGTTCACGGCGAAGGCGCCGCCGCGGCCGATGTGCCCGAGCCACAGGCCGGCCGGCAAGGCCACGGCGCAGGCGATCGCGAGGGCGATCGCGCTGACGTACACGTGCTCGCCGAGGCGGTGCCACACCCCGTTCTCCCCGGACCAGTTGGCGCCGTCCGCGAGCCAGTCCCCGGCCCCGCCCAGCACGTCCAGCACGCCCATCGCTCAGCCACCCGCCCCCGCCGCCGCGGCGCGCGTCCACGGCGTGAGCAGCCGCTGCAGGCCGAGCAGCAGCAGATCGGCCACCAGGGCGAGCAGCACGCACAGCACGGAGGCGGTGAGCACCTGGGCCTTGAAGGAGCTGTTCACGCCGGGGGCGATCAGGTTGCCGAGGCCGCCCTTGCCGACGATGGAGCCGACGGTGGTCAGGGCCACGGTGGAGACGGTGGCGATCCGGACCCCGGCGATCAGCGCGGGCAGCGCCAGGGGCAGTTCGACCTGCCACAGCAGCCGCCCGGGCCCGTACCCCATGCCGCGCGCGGCCTCCCGTACCTCCTCGGGCACCGCGTCCAGGCCGGCCATGGCGTTGCGGACCAGGATGGTCAGCGAGTAGAGCACCAGACCGGTCACCACCAGCGAGGCCGACAGCCCGAAGAGCGGCAGCAGCAGGGAGAACATCGCCAGCGAGGGGATGGTGTAGAGGAGCGTGGTCGCGCCGAGGACGGGGGCGGCCCAGCGCCGGCCGCGGCGGGCCAGCAGGGCCAGGGGCAGGGAGACGGCGAGGCCGATGAGCACCGAGGCCGCGGTGATCCAGACGTGCTCGACGGTGGCGTCGGTCAGCTCCTGTGAGCGGGAGGTGACGTACTGCCAGCAGAACCAGTCGTTCGCCACCAGGCAGTTCTGCCCGTCCATCTCCGCACCCCCTGCCGTTCGTTCGCACACACATCCGACAACGCACCCTCAGGAGCGACCTTAACCCCCGCCGGCCGCGATGGCCGGAATCCTTCGCAGTCGGGCAACACACCCTTCACACTTCCGCGCCGCGGGTAGGGAAGGATGGCGGTGTGATCCGATTCGAGCACGTGACCAAGCGCTACCCCGACGGGACGACGGCCGTCGAGGACCTGTCATTCGAGGTGGCGGAAGGCGAGCTGGTCACGCTCGTCGGGCCGTCCGGCTGCGGCAAGACCACCACCATGAAGATGGTCAACCGGCTCATCGAGCCGACCTCCGGCCGCATCCTGCTCGACGGCGAGGACATCGCCGCCGCCGACCCGGTCGCACTGCGCCGGCGCATCGGGTACGTCATCCAGCAGGTCGGGCTGTTCCCGCACAAGACCGTCCTGGAGAACACCGCGACGGTCCCCCGGCTCCTCGGCACGTCCAAGGCCCGGGCCCGCGCCCGGGCCGGCGAACTGCTGGAGCTCGTGGGGCTGGACCCGGCCGTGTACGGGGACCGCTATCCGCAGCAGCTGTCCGGCGGGCAGCGCCAGCGCGTCGGCGTGGCCCGTGCGCTGGCCGCCGATCCGCCGGTGCTGCTGATGGACGAGCCGTTCGGCGCGGTCGACCCGGTGGTGCGCGAGCGGCTGCAGAACGAGTTCCTCGCGCTCCAGCGGACCGTGCGCAAGACGATCCTGCTGGTCACCCACGACCTGGACGAGGCGGTCCGGCTCGGCGACCGCATCGCGGTCTACGGCGAGGGCACCATCGAGCAGTTCGCCCGCCCGGCCGAGGTGCTCGGGGCGCCGGCCACCGACTACGTCGCCTCCTTCGTCGGCGCGGACCGCGGGCTCAAGCGCCTCGCGGTCACCCCCGTCGCGGCCGCCGACCTCACCGCGGCCGACGCCGGCACGCCCCCGCCGGCGGTGTCCGTGCCGCTCGGGGCCTCCCTGCGCGAGGCGTTGGCCGCGCTGCTCCAAGAGGACTCCGGCCGGATCGGGGTCACCGACCCCGACTCCGGTGCGCCGGTCGGCGTCCTGACCGCGGAGGGCGTGCACCGGGCGCTGCGGCGGGCGCACCGGCAGCAGGAGCAACACCGGCAGCAGCAGCGGCAATCCGCCTGAGGCTCCGGGAACGACGGCGGCCGGCCCCCCGGGGGGCCGGCCGCTCGTGGTCGTGCCGTGGCGCTCGTCGCGTCGCGTCGCGTCGGGTCAGGCCTGGATGCGGTTGCTCATCCACACCAGCATCGGGGGGATCTCGCGGCGCCAGGTGTTGAAGTTGTGGCCGCCGCTGTCGAGGATGATCGACGAGACCCGGTCCGGGCTCTTGACCAGCTTGATGAACTTGCGGGTGTCCGTGATGTTCGGCTCGCCCTTCTCACTGCTGGTCACCAGGAACGAGGTGCCGCTCGGCTTCCTGTGCTCCATGCTGTAGAGGATGTCGGCGCGCTTCTTCAGCTTGTCGTCGCCCTGGAACAGGTTGCCCGTCGTGGCGTCGTTCGCGGCGTCGAAGTACGCCGAGAGACCCACGGCGGCGCCGAAGGTCTGCGGGTAGTGCGCGGCGATCTTCAGGGCGCAGTAGCCGCCCGTGGAGTTGCCGATGAAGCCCATGTTCTGGGCCTTCTTGCCGACCCGGAACGTGTTCTGGATGGCCTGCGGCAGGTCCTGCGCGAAGAAGGTCTCCGTCTGCGGGCCACCGGGTATGTCCACGCACTCGGTGTCGCGCGGCGGCGCGATCGTCGGGCGCAGCATGACCAGGATCATCGGCTTCATCTTGCCCGCCTTGGCCTGCTTGAAGGCCGTCATCGGGTAGTTCAGCCCTTTGATCAGGTTCTCCGCGGTGCCCGGGTAGCCGGTCAGCACGATCGACGCCGGGAACGTCTTGTCCTTGTGCTGCGGCTGGAAGTACTCCGGCGGCAGCCACACGTAGCCGGGGCTCGTTATTTTCGACTTCTCGCCGGTTATGGCAACCTTCAGGATCTGCCCGCCCACCTGGGGCTGGGCACCGCCCGGAACGTCGAGCTTCTGCTTGTCGACGATCTTGATGTCCTTGCTGCTCATCGAGTGGTCGACGACCTTGCCGACCGACGTCTCCTGGCCGAACAGGTCTGCCCATGAGCCGTAGAAGGAGAACGACTGGTTCGCCGCCAGGCCCACCGCTGCGAAGACCGCCAGCTGGGTCGCGAGCAGGAGGCCGATCCGGCCGAGCAGCGCACGCCAGGTGCGGCCCGAGAGCCGGGGCCACAGCCACACCGTGGCTGCGAACAGCAGCACACCGGCGGCGACGGCCAGCGCCAGAACCGTATTACTGGTGAGACCCATGAGCAGTCAGTCGACTTTCTGATGGCAGGGCTAGTTTTTCTGGGCGGAAGAGTGAACCCGCTCGGCCCCGGTGTCGTCCTAGTGGACGCACCACACTCCGGAGGCTGTCGCGGCCTTCGGCCACATGATCTCTCGCGGAGCAACGGGAAGCGATGTCTAGCAGGATAGATGGCGATAAGTCGGGACAGGTTCCGAGCGGGGTGCGCCGAATCTTCCGAGGACCACGACCGGAGTCGGTGCCGGCCCTGGTCGGCACGGCCGTCACGGTCGTCGGCCTCCTCGACGTCGCGGCGGGCGTGTTCCCGCGCTTCCGGCACAGCCGGATCCACGCCCTGACCGAGGTGCTGCCCGGCTCGCTGGGCCCGTTCGCGGCCGCCCTGTCGATCAGCGCGGGCGTCCTGCTGCTCCTGCTCGCCCACGGCCTCAAGCGCCGCAAGCGCCGCGCCTGGCGGGCCGCCGTCGTCCTGCTGCCCGCAGGAGCGGTCGCGCAGTTCACGTACCGGCACTCCGTCATCGGCGTGGTCATCGCCGCCCTCCTGCTCGCCCTGCTCGTCCGCCACCACGGCGAGTTCAAGGCACTGCCCGACCCGCGCAGCCGCTGGAAGGCCCTCGCCAACTTCGTGCTGATGAGCGCCGGATCCATCGGCCTCGGCCTGGTCATCGTCAACTCCCACCCGGGGCGTGTCGTCGGCCATCCGGGTATTTACGAGCAGATCACCCACGTCGTGTACGGCCTCTTCGGCTTCGAGGGCCCGGTCGACTACGCCGGACGGGTGTCCTGGACCGTCGGCTACTCCCTCGGCGCGCTCGGCCTGCTGACCGCGCTCACCACCATCTACCTGGCGCTGCGCCCCGAGCACCCGGCCGCCCGGCTCACCGCCGACGACGAGGCCAAGCTGCGCGAGCTGCTCGCCAAGCACGGCGCCCGCGACTCCCTCGGCCACTTCGCGCTGCGCCGCGACAAGGCCGTCGTCTTCTCGCCCAGCGGCAAGGCCGCCGTCACCTACCGCGTCGTCTCCGGCGTGATGCTCGCCTCCGGCGACCCGATCGGCGACGTCGAGGCCTGGCCCGGCGCCATCGAGCGGTTCATGGCCGAGGCCAAGGCCCACTCCTGGACCCCCGCCGTCATGGGCTGCAGCGAAACCGGCGGCGAGGTCTGGACCCGCGAGACCGGCCTGGACGCCCTCGAGCTCGGCGACGAGGCGATCGTCGACGTCAAAGACTTCTCGCTGACCGGCCGCCCCATGCGCAACGTCCGCCAGATGGTCAAGCGCATCGAGCGCAACGGCTACACCACCAAGGTCCGCCGCGTCGCCGACCTGACCGAGGAGGAGCTGGAGCAGGTCCGCGGCGCCGCCGAGGCCTGGCGCGGCACCGACACCGAGCGCGGCTTCTCCATGGCACTGGGCCGCGTCGGCGACCCCGACGACGGCGACTGCATCATCGCCACCGCCCACCGCACCGAGGAGGGCGACACCAGCCCCTTCGGCGACCTCAAGGCCATCCAGCACTTCGTGCCCTGGGGCAAGGACGGCATGTCGCTGGAGCTGATGCGCCGCGACCGCGCCGCCGACCCCGGCATGAACGAGCTGCTGATCGTCGCCTCCCTGGAGGCCGCCCCCGGCCTGGGCATCGAGCACGTCTCGCTGAACTTCGCGATGTTCCGCTCCGCCCTCGCCCGCGGCGAGAAGATCGGCGCCGGCCCGGTCCTGCGCGCCTGGCGCAGCCTGCTGGTCTTCCTGTCCCGCTGGTTCCAGATCGAGTCGCTGTACAAGTTCAACGCGAAGTTCCGCCCCCGCTGGGAGCCGCGCTTCGTCGTCTTCCGCACCACCCGCGACCTGCCCCGCATCGGCTTCGCCGCCATGCAGGCGGAGGGCTTCGTCACCCTGGCCCTGCCCCGGCTCTTCGCGAGCCGCCGCGGGCCCAAGCCGGCCCGTACCTGCGCCCACACCCACCTGAGCACCGCCGTTCCGGCCCAGGCGGCGGCCGAGCAGCGCGAGGTCCGGGCCGCCTGACGGGCGCGCCACCGGACCCGCCACCCGACGGGACGCCGCATGCGGGGCCCCGGCAGCCGACAGGCCGCCGGGGCCCCGCCGCATCCGGCAGCCCTACCCTGGGACCATGAACAACACGCACGGGGCCGCCGGCAGGGGCCGGATCGCAGGCCTGCCGGAATGGGACCGCTGCGGGGTCATGGGCGTCGTCAACGTCACCCCCGACTCCTTCTCCGACGGGGGCCGCTGGTTCGACACCACCGCCGCCGTCAAGCGCGGCCTCGACCTCGTCGCCCAGGGCGCCGACCTCGTCGACGTCGGCGGCGAGTCCACCCGGCCCGGCGCCACCCGCGTCGACGAGGAGGAGGAGCTGCGCCGCGTGGTCCCCGTCGTGCGGGGCCTGGCCTCCGAGGGCGTCACCGTCTCCGTCGACACCATGCGCGCCTCCGTCGCCGCACAGGCCGTCGCCGCCGGCGCCGCCCTGGTCAACGACGTCAGCGGCGGGCTCGCCGACCCCGGCATGATCCCGGCCGTCGCCGCCGCCGAGGTCCCGTTCGTGGTGATGCACTGGCGCGGCTTCAGCGCCGACATGAACCGCCTCGCCGTCTACGGCGACGTCCTCGCCGAGGTCACCGCCGAGCTGCGCACCCGCATCGACGCCGTCACCGCCGGCGGGATCGCCCCCGAGCGGATCATCGTCGACCCCGGGCTCGGCTTCGCCAAGAACGCCGAGCACGACCTCGCCCTGGTCGCCCACCTCCCCGAGCTGCGCGCCCTCGGCTTCCCGCTGCTGGTCGCCGCCTCGCGCAAACGGTTCCTCGGCCGGGTCCTGGCCGGCGGCGCCGGCGGCACCCTGCCGCCCGCCCGCGAGCGCGACGCGGCCACCGCCGCCGTCTCGGCCATCGCCGCGCACCAGGGCGCCTGGGCCGTACGGGTCCACGAGGTACGCGCCACGGCCGACGCGGTTCGGGTGGCCCGCGCGGTGGAAGGGGCCTTGTGACCGGGCCCGCATCCCGGGCCCGTACCGCCAGGGAAGGGGCATGGTGAGCCGAACCGACATCGAAGCGGTCGAAGAGGCCAACACGGCCTTCTACGAGGCCATGGAGCAGGGGGACTTCGACGCGCTGTCGGCGCTCTGGCTCGAGGACGAGATCTCCTGCGTGCACCCCGGCTGGCCCGTGCTGACGGGCCGCGGCGAGGTGCTGCGCTCGTACGCGCTGATCATGTCCCACACCGACTACATCCAGTTCTTCCTGACCGACACCAAGGTCAGCGTCCTCGGCGACACCGCCCTGGTCACGTGCACCGAGAACATCCTCAGCGGGGGCCCCGCCGAGGACGGCGGAGAGCTCGGCCCGCTCGTCGGCCAGCTGGTCGTCGCCACGAATGTGTTCATCCGCACATCCGGCGGCTGGCGCCTGTGGTCCCACCACGGTTCTCCCGTGCTGACCGAGTCCGACGAGGACGAGGACGAGGCCTCCGACTGACCCCTACGACGAGGCACGGCCGCTTTCGCAGGTAGATTCGAAGACGGACGACGCCGACCGCACTCGGCGCAGGACCATGGATCCGGGGAGTCCCGGACCGCATGCACCTACGAAAGCAGGAGTGATTCGCGTGGATCGTGTCGCGCTGCGCGGCCTGAAGGCTCGCGGGCACCACGGCGTCTTCCCCCGGGAGCGCGAGGAGGGCCAGACCTTCATCGTCGACCTCGTGCTGCACATCGACGCGCGCCCCGCCGCCGCGGACGACGACCTGGCCAAGACCGTCCACTACGGCGTCGTCGCCGAGGAGGTCGTGGACGTGGTGCAGGGCGAGCCCGTGGACCTGATCGAGACC
Organism: Streptomyces sp. NPDC046866; assembly: GCF_040704625.1. Taxonomy (NCBI): domain Bacteria; kingdom Bacillati; phylum Actinomycetota; class Actinomycetes; order Kitasatosporales; family Streptomycetaceae; genus Streptomyces; species Streptomyces sp. NPDC046866. Next base: position 639,279 of record NZ_JBEYXN010000001.1, on the reverse strand, counting down.
CTGGCCGAGCGGATCGCCCAGCAGTGCCTGAAGCACGAAGCGGTCGCCGAGGTGGAGGTCGTCGTGCACAAGCCGGACGCCCCCATCACCGTCCCCTTCGACGACGTGACCATCACGATCACCCGGAGCCGCGCGTGAACAACGGACAGAACGCCCAGAGCGACCCCACCGTCCAGCCCGTCCCCGCATCCGTCGTCGAGGCCGTCGACGCGGCCGACGTCACCCTCTCCAACCCCAAGTGGGCCGTGATCGCGCTCGGCGCGAACCTGGGCAACCGCATGGAGACCCTCCAGGGAGCCGTCGACGCGCTCGGCGACACCCCCGGCGTGCGGGTCAAGGCCGTCTCCCCCGTCTACGAGACCGAGCCGTGGGGCGTCGAGCCCGGCTCGCAGCCCTCGTACCTGAACGCGGTGGCGCTGGTGAAGACCACCCTGCCGCCGTCCTCCCTGCTGGAGCGCGGCCACGCCATCGAGGAGGCCTTCGACCGCGTCCGCGAGGAGCGCTGGGGGCCGCGCACCATCGACGTCGACATCGTGTCGTACGCCGACGTGGTCTCGGCCGACCCGGTCCTGACCCTCCCGCACCCCCGGGCCCACGAGCGCGCCTTCGTCCTCGCCCCCTGGCACGACGTGGACCCCGAAGCGGAGCTCCCCGGCCGCGGGCCCGTCGCCGCCCTGCTGGCCGGAATCGGCCTCGCCGGCGTCACGCCGCGCCCGGACCTGGAACTCCGCCTCCCCGAGTAATCGTTAGCGTGTGGTCTGCGGACCACACACGATGCAGGAAGCGGGGAACGGGGACGTGAAGCAACTGAGGCCGGCGGTCCTGGCCGGGATCTTCGCCGTGGCCGGAGTGCTGTCCTGGGCGGGAGCCCGCCTGTGGAACGCCTACGGGACGCTGCCGGGCGTCCCGCTGGCCGCGCCGGTCGTGCTGGGCGCCATCGCGGTCGTCCTGCTGGCCACGGCCCTCTCCCTGCGCGCCCGCCTCAAGGCCCAGCGCGAGCGGCGCCCCGGAGCCAAGGGCGTGGAGCCGCTGATGGCCGCCCGCGCGGTCGTCTTCGCCCAGTCCAGCGCCCTGGTCGCGGCCCTCGTGGCGGGCCTGTACGGCGGCGTGGGGGTCTTCCTCCTCATCGACGGCCTGGAAGTGCCGGCCCGCCGGGACCAGGCCTGGTACGCCGGCTTCTCGGTCCTCGCAGGCGCCGCCGTCATCGCCGCCGCCCTCTTCCTGGAGCACGTCCTGAAGCTCCCGGAGGACGACGACACCACCCCCCACTCCCCGGCCCGCGCCTAGGCGGTCTCGGGCGCGTCGGGGACGAGCTGCTGCCACAGGGGGCGCTCCAGCAGGTTCGCGTCCTCCCAGAGGGCGAGCTCCAGCTCGCTCAGGTACCCCCCGCCCCAGGCGAAGACCAAGGCCTCGCCGAGCAGTCGGCCCGAGGGCGCCCGCACCAGCCGGGACGCCACGACCGGGCCGTCCCCGCCGGGCGGCGCCGGCGGGGCTGCCCCTTCGTCCACCTTCAGGTACACGCTCCCGCACGGGCAGGTGCAGCCCGGCGCCATCCGGGTGTGCGGCAGCTGCGCCCGGTAGGCGCGGTGGGCCTCGGTGTCCTCGCGCAGGACCAGCTCCAGGGTGCGCCGCACGTCCTCGCTCAGCGGCGCCCAGACCGGCTCGCCCCCCGGCCGGCCCGGGGCTCCTTCCGGGACCACCGTCAGCGGGCCATTATCAGGCTCATCGCCTCGTTGCGGGTGGCGGAGTCGCGGAGCTGGCCGCGGACCGCCGAGGTGGTGGTCTTGGCGCCCGGCTTGCGGATGCCGCGGACCGACATGCACATGTGCTCGGCCTCGACGACGACGATGGCGCCCCGCGCCTCCAGGATCTCCATCAGGGAGTCGGCGATCTGCGTGGTCAGCCGCTCCTGCACCTGCGGTCGCCGCGCGTACACCTCGACGAGGCGGGCCAGCTTCGACAGTCCGGTGATCTTGCCGCTCTCGGCCGGGATGTAGCCCACGTGGGCGACTCCGTGGAACGGAAGCAGGTGGTGCTCGCAGAGCGAGACGATCTCGATGTCCTTCACGAGGACCATCTCGTCGTGTCCGAGGTCGAACGTCGTCGTCAGGACGTCCTCGGGCTTCTGCCACAGCCCCGCGAGGATCTCCCGGTACGCCCTCGCCACACGCGCCGGCGTCTCCAGCAGGCCCTCGCGGTCCGGGTCCTCGCCGACCGCGATGAGGAGCTCTCGGACGGCGGCCTCGGCCCGCTTCTCGTCGAACACGCCGATCGTGCCCTCGCCGTCCAGGGTCACTGGGTCGGTCATCTGTGCCTCGTTCCTGTCTGCGCTCACACGGGCATACGAAAATGCCGCGCCCCCCAGGCTAGAACCTGGGGGGCGCGGCATTCATTCCGGGCCGGGTGCCGGCCGCCCGCTACTCGGCGCGGTCCTCCGGGGCGGGGTCCTTCTCCACCGACACGGCCGAGGCGGCCGCGGAGGTGCCGTTCGCCGAGTTCGTCAGCTGGAGCTCCTTGGGCGAGAGCACCGGCGGACGGGTCGACGGGGTGCGGTGGGCGGAGCCGGTCCACGCGGGGCGGGCCGGGCGCTTGACGACCGTCGAGAAGATCTCGGCGATCTCCTCCTTGCCCAGCGTCTCCTTCTCCAGGAGGGCCAGGACCAGGTTGTCGAGGACGTCGCGGTTCTCGACCAGGATCTCCCAGGCCTCGTTGTGCGCGGTCTCGATGAGCTTCTTGACCTCTTCGTCGACCAGCGCCGCGACCTCTTCCGAGTAGTCCCGCGGGTGCGACATCTCGCGGCCCAGGAACGGCTCGGTGTTGTCGCCGCCGAACTTGATCGCGCCGAGGCGCTCGGTCATGCCGTACTGCGTGACCATCGCCCGGGCCGTGGCCGTGGCCTTCTCGATGTCGTTCGCGGCGCCCGTGGTCGGGTCGTGGAAGACCAGCTCCTCGGCCGCGCGCCCGCCCAGCATGTACGCGAGCTGGTCGAGCATCTCGTTGCGCGTGGTCGAGTACTTGTCCTCGTCGGGCAGGACCATGGTGTAGCCCAGGGCCCGGCCGCGGGACAGGATCGTGATCTTGTGGACCGGGTCCGAGTTCGGCGAGGCCGCCGCGACCAGGGCGTGGCCGCCCTCGTGGTACGCGGTGATCTTCTTCTCGCGGTCCGACATGATCCGGGTCCGCTTCTGCGGGCCCGCCACGACGCGGTCGATCGCCTCGTCGAGCATGTGGTTGTCGATCAGCTTCCGGTCCGAGCGGGCGGTCAGCAGGGCCGCCTCGTTCAGCACGTTGGACAGATCGGCACCGGTGAAGCCGGGCGTGCGCCGGGCGACGGCCGCCAGGTCGACGTCCGGGGCGACCGGCTTGCCCTTCTGGTGGACCTTGAGGATCTCCAGGCGGCCCTGCATGTCCGGCCGGTCGACGGCGATCTGCCGGTCGAAGCGGCCCGGGCGCAGCAGCGCCGGGTCGAGGATGTCGGGCCGGTTCGTGGCGGCGATCAGGATGACGCCGCCCTTCACGTCGAAGCCGTCCATCTCGACCAGGAGCTGGTTCAGGGTCTGCTCGCGCTCGTCGTGGCCGCCGCCGAGGCCCGCACCGCGGTGCCGGCCGACGGCGTCGATCTCGTCGACGAAGACGATCGCCGGGGCGTTGGCCTTGGCCTGCTCGAACAGGTCGCGGACGCGGGAGGCGCCGACACCGACGAACATCTCGACGAAGTCGGAACCGGAGATCGAGTAGAACGGGACGCCGGCCTCGCCGGCGACGGCGCGCGCCAGCAGGGTCTTGCCGGTGCCGGGCGGACCGTACAGGAGCACGCCCTTGGGGATCTTCGCGCCGACGGCCTGGAACTTCGCCGGCTCCTGCAGGAACTCCTTGATCTCGTGGAGCTCCTCGACGGCCTCGTCCGAGCCGGCGACGTCCGCGAACGTCGTCTTCGGGGTGTCCTTGGTGATCAGCTTGGCCTTGGACTTGCCGAAGTTCATGACCCGGGAGCCGCCGCCCTGCATCTGGTTCATCAGGAACAGGAAGACGACCACGATGAGGACGAAGGGCAGGAGCGAGAGCAGCACGCTCAGGAACGGGCTGGTCTTGTCCGGGGCGACCTCGTACCCGCCGGGGATCTGGCCGGCCTCGTACTTGGTCTGGAGGTTCTGGGCGAGCTGGACGCCCTGGTCCCCGATGTAGTTGGCCTGGAACTTCGAGCCCGACTTCTGGCCGAGCTTCTCGTTCTTCTTGAGGTCAATCTTGATCATCTGGCTGTCGCCGGTGGTCAGGCGCGCCTGCTCGACCTGGCCACTGTTGATCGCCTTGATGACCTCGCTGGTGTCCACCGACTTGTAGCCGCCGCCACCGCCGACGACATTCATCAACACGACCACGGCGAGGACGGCCAGCACGATCCACATGACCGGCCCACGGAAGTATCGCTTCACGTCCATCCATACGGGGCGCCGGGCGCCCCGTCCCTCCTGCCCGTAGGTAAATGCTGCTGCGAGTAAAGACTGTTCTTCGGACTGTTCTTCGGAATCTACCCCTGTATTGTCACCCGCGGCCCCGTGGGACGGCTGACAGAACTGCTTCCCCCTGCTCCAACGGCGGGAATCGTTCCAGGGTTCCCCTGCGGGGGCCCCGATCGGGACCCCCGTGCACGGAGTGCGTCAGCCGCCGTAGACGTGCGGGGCGAGGGTGCCGACGAACGGCAGGTTGCGGTACTTCTCCGCGTAGTCGAGGCCGTAGCCCACGACGAACTCGTTCGGGATGTCGAAGCCGACCCACTTCACGTCGATGGCGACCTTCGCGGCGTCGGGCTTGCGCAGCAGCGTGACCACCTCGAGGGAGGCCGGCTGGCGGGAGCCCAGGTTCGACAGCAGCCAGGACAGGGTCAGGCCCGAGTCGATGATGTCCTCGACGATCAGGACGTGCTTGTCCTTGATGTCGGTGTCGAGGTCCTTCAGGATCCGCACCACGCCGGAGGACTGGGTCCCGGCGCCGTAGGAGGACACCGCCATCCAGTCCATGGTGAGCGGGGTGGACAAGGCGCGCGCCAGGTCCGCCATCACCATCACGGCGCCCTTGAGGACACCGACGATGAGCAGGTCCTTGCCCGCGTACTCCGCGTCGATCTTCGCGGCCAGCTCGGCCAGCTTCGCGTCGATCTCTTCCTTGGTGATGAGCACCGACGCCAGGTCGTTGCCCATGTCCTTCTCGTCCACCCGCATCACTTTCGTTGTCGGCCGGGACTCCGGGGGTGCCCCCGGAGGACTCAGCCGTGTTTCAGCACCAATCAGCCCTGCCGGATGACAAGTCTGCCACCCTGGCGCTGGGCCTCCACCCGGCCGGGCAGGTTGATGGCCCCCTGGCCGCGCCATCCGGTGATGAGCCGGTCGACTTCCTCGATGTGGCGGGCGAAGAGGGAGCCTGCGGGGGATCCCGCGGCCACGACGGCGCGGCGCAGGACGCGCCGGCGGACGGCGGGGGGCAGGGCGTAGAGCTTGGCGCACTCCAGGCGGCCGTCCGCGTCGCGCACGCCGGCCTCGGCCTCGGCGGCCCAGGCGTCGAGGGCGTCGGCGTCGTCGCGGGAGAGCCGGGCGGTGCGGGCCAGCGCCTCGACGACCCCCTTGCCCAGCGCCTTCTCGAGGGCGGGCAGTCCCTCGTGGCGGAGCCGGGAGCGGGTGTAGGCGGGGTCGATGTTGTGCGGGTCGTCCCAGACGGGCAGGGACTGGACCATGCAGGCCTTGCGGGCGGTCTGCCGGTCGACCTGGAGGAAGGGGCGCCGGTAGCGGTGGGTGCGGCCGGTGGCGCCGGAGACTTCGGCCATGCCGGACAGGGACCGGATGCCGGAGCCGCGGGCGAGGCCCAGCAGGACGGTTTCGGCTTGATCGTCGCGGGTGTGGCCGAGCAGCACCGCGGCGGCGCCGAGCCGGTCGGCGGCCTCGTCCAGGGCGGCGTAGCGGGCGTCGCGGGCGGCGGCCTCGGGTCCGCCCTCGCGGCCGACGCGCACGGCGACGGACTCCACCGGGTCCAGGCGGAGGGCGGTCATGCGGGCGACGACCTCGGCGGCGCGCAGGTCCGACCCCGCCTGGAGGCCGTGGTCGACGGTGATCCCGCCGGCCCGGATGCCCAGCTTGGGCGCCTCGAAGGCGAGGGCGGAGGCGAGGGCCATGGAGTCCGCGCCGCCGGAGCAGGCGACGAGGACCAGCGGCGGGGCGCCCTCGGCGGCGGCGCCGCGGCCGGTGGGCCGCTCGCCGGCGGGCCGTTCGGTGAGGTCGGTCAGGACGTCGTGGAGAACGCGGCGGACCGCCAGGCGTATCGCCGCGACCGCAGGATGGGGACCCATGTCCGGTGCCCTTCGGTGGAGTTCGGATGCCTCTGAAGGCTCGGAGGCTCGGCGCAGCCCCTACGAGAGGGGGTTGTCACTCAGAGTGCGTCGATGGTGACAGAACCGAGCCGTTCCCTGAGCATCGCACGCCCTTCCACGCCCCACGGTCCCTCGGACGGGTGACGCTTCTTCCCCCAGTGAGACATGTTTACGCCCCCTGGGTCACTCCCCTTCGCTCGGTTCGCTCCCCCTGCGGTGCACGCGCGCCACCCAGTCCGCGGGGCGGGCGATCTCGGCCCTGGTGGGCAGCGTGTTCGGGGAGGTCCACACCCGGTTGAAGCCCTCCATGCCGACCTGGCCGACGACGGCCCGCACGAAGCGCTCGCCGTCGCGGTACTGGCGCAGCTTGGCGTCGAGGCCGAGCAGCTTGCGCAGGGCCGCGTCGAGGCGGCCCGCGCCGCTGGCCCGGCGCTGCTGGAACTTCTCGCGGATCTCGGCGACGGAGGGCACGACCTCGGGTCCGACGCCGTCCATCACGAAGTCGGCGTGGCCTTCGAGCAGGGACATCACGGCGGTGAGGCGGCTGAGGACCTCGCGCTGCTCCGGGGTCTGGACCAGCTCGACCAGGGAGCGGCCCTCGTCGCCGTGTTCGGAGTCGGGGCGGGCGCCGGCGAAGGACTGGGCGGCCTCGCGCAGGCGCTCCAGGAGGGCGGCCGGGTCCATCTCGGTGGCGCCGAGGAAGGTCTGGATCTCGCCCTCGAGGTGGTCGCGCAGCCAGGGGACGGCCGTGAACTGGGTGCGGTGCGTCTCCTCGTGGAGGCAGACCCAGAGCCGGAAGTCGTGCGGGTGCACCTCCAGCTCGCGCTCGACGTGGACGATGTTGGGTGCGACGAGCAGCAGCCGGCCGCCGGCGGCGGGCGAGCCGGGCAGGTCGCGGCCGAGCGGGGCGAAGGTCTCGTACTGGCCGAGGACGCGGGAGGCCAGGAAGCTCAGCAGCATGCCGACCTCGACGCCGGTGACCTTGCCGCCGACCGCGCCGAGCACGGCCGCGCCGGGGGTGCCCGCGCGGCGCTCCTGCATCTTGCCGAGCAGCGGCGCGAGGAGCTCGCGGAAGCCCGCCACGTTGGCCCGGACCCACCCGGGCCGGTCGACGACCAGGACGGGGGTGTCGGGGACGGCGGCGCCCTCGGGGATCATCCGGGTGAACTCGCGGACGTGGCGCTCGGAGGTTCTGGCATGCCTGCGCAGCTCCGCGACCACGGCCCGGGCCTCGTCACGGTTGACCTCCGGGCCCGGCCGGACCAGCCGGGTCGCGGTCGCCACCGCGAGGTTCCAGTCGACCATCTCCGCACCACCGATGCTCGTCATGCGTCAACGGTACGTGGACCAGCGCCGATGCGGATCCCCTGCGGAGGCCCCGGTGTGCCCGCGCCTCACCGCGGCGCGCCGGCCACGGCGGCCGCGAGCTTGTCCAGTCCCTTCTCGGCGGCCCCCGCGTCCGGCGCGTTCGCGGTGAGGAAGGCGAAGGCGAGCAGTCGGCCGGAGGGGTCCACGACGGTGCCGGAGAGGGAGTTCACCCCGGTCAGCGTGCCCGTCTTGGCCCGGACGAGCCCGGCCGCCGGGGAGCTGCCGGCGTTGCGGGCGCGCAGGGTGCCGGTGAAGCCCGCGACGGGCAGCCCGGTGAGGACGGGCCGCAGCTCGGGGTGGTGCGGGTCGGCGGCCTTGGCCAGCAGCCCGGTGAGCAGGCCGCTGCTGACCCTGTCGGCGCGGCTGAGGCCGCTGCCGTCGGCGAAGCGGGAGCCGGCCACGTCCACGCCGAGGGCGGCGAGGCGGTCCGCGACGGCCTTCTCGGCCCCCTCGAAGCTGGCGGGCTGCCCCGAGGCGAGGGCGGTCTGCCGGGCGAGGGCCTCGGCGATGTCGTTGTCGCTGTTGGTCAGCATCCGCTCGACGAGTCCGGCGACCGGTGTGGACAGGGTGGCGGCCAGCGGCGGGGCGCCCGGGGCGGGCTTGGCCCGCACCGGGTCGGCGGTGACCTTGATGCCGCGTTCCTTCAGCAGCTCGGCGAAGGAGCGGGCGGTCTCCGCGGCCGGGTCCTCGACCCGGTCGACGGGGCCGTGGGTGGAGTCGTCGGGGCGGCCCTCGTCGGCGGCCAGGGGCGTCACGAGCGCGATGTTGGCGTTGACGCCGATCGGGTGGCGGGCGGCCCCGGTGTAGAGGGAGTCGTCGTAGCCGAGGGCGACGGAGTCGGTGCCGGCGGCCTTGAGGGCCTGCGCGGTGTCGGCGGCGAGCGCGACAAGGCTGCCGCCGGATCCGGCGGGGCTCTTCTTCTTGGCGGTCAGGGAGGGGTCGCCGCCGCCGACCAGGACGATCCGGCCGGGCTCCGGGCCGGCCGCCACGGTGGTGCGGATGCGGTGCTCGGGGCCGAGGGCGGCCAGGGCGGCCGCGGCGGTCGCGATCTTGATCGTGGAGGCCGGGGTCATCGGCTCGCGCGGCCCGGACTCGTAGAGCACCTGCCCGGTGGCGGCGTCCACCACGGAGGCCGTGCGGACGCTGCCCAGCGCGGGATCGGCCAGCAGGGGCCGCAGCAGCTCGGCCAGCCTCGCGGGATCTCCGGCCGTGTCGGGGGCCGCGGCCTTGCGGAGCCCGCCGGAACCGATGCCGGCGAGCACGCCGGGAGCGCTCGGCGCGGCCTGGGGCAGGGGGCCGGCGCCGTGATCTGCGCCACCCGTCAGCCCCCAGGAGGCGGCCCGGTCCCGCTCGGCCTTACGCTGGCCGGAGTCCCAAGGACCGGCGGCGGACACCGCCGCCACCGACAGGGCGAGACCGGCGACGGTCGACCCCGCGATGAGCTGCCACGTCTTGACCAATGGCACCTCGGACCAGCCCCTTTCGCGATCACACACATGCGTGAGGGACACTTAACCACTGCGTCTTGCCGCGAGCATGGCACCCCACCCGGCTGGGGGTACCTCCCCAGCGGTAGCCGGGGGAGGGCTGGGCCGGACGCGCTACCAACTCGGAGCACATCACGCTCCGGCACAGGGCCGGAGCTGATCATGGAGGAGCAGGACGTGGAGTTCGACGTCACCATCGAGATCCCCAAGGGTTCGCGGAACAAGTACGAGGTGGACCACGAGACCGGCCGGATCCGTCTGGACCGTCGTCTGTTCACCTCCACCAGCTACCCGACGGACTACGGCTTCGTCGAGAACACCCTCGGCGAGGACGGCGACCCGCTGGACGCGCTGGTCATCCTCGACGAGCCCACCTTCCCGGGCTGCCTGATCAAGTGCCGCGCCATCGGCATGTTCCGCATGACGGACGAGGCGGGCGGCGACGACAAGCTGCTGTGCGTGCCGGCCTCCGACCCGCGTGTCGAGCACCTGCGCGACATCCACCACATCTCGGAGTTCGACCGCCTGGAGATCCAGCACTTCTTCGAGGTCTACAAGGACCTGGAGCCGGGCAAGTCGGTCGAGGGCGCCAACTGGGTCGGCCGCGCCGAGGCCGAGGCCGAGATCGAGCGCTCCTTCAAGCGTCTGCAGGAGCAGGGCGGCCACTGAGCGCCCGCGCTCCCCGGCTGCCGGGCGCCGCGGAGCGCCCGCGCTCCCCGGCTGCCGGGCGCCGCGCCGCTGAGCGCCTGAGCCCTGAGCGCCGGGAGCCCTGAGCGCCGGGAGCCGCTGAGCACCTGTACCGCCGAGCGGGCGGCACCCCATGCGGGGGTGCCGCCCGCTCGCGTGCGTCGGGCTCCCCAGGAGCTTGGTCGCCACGGATGAAACGATTCCGCATACTGATACCCGGGCCGGTCAGGGACGGGAGGACGCGTGGCGGAGGACGGGGAATCCGGCGGCACGGAGGACCGGAAGCCGGTGTCCGACGAGGCGCACAGCGCCTTCGCGCCGCCGCCCGGGACGGAGCCGGAGGCCGGCGGCGACGAGCAGCCGACCTCGGAGTTCACGGTGCCGCAGGGGCTGCCGGTGCTCTCCGGTCCGGAGCCGGAGGGCTCGGCGTTCACACCCCCGGCCACCTACAGCGGCCGGCAGTCGCCGCCCGCCCACGTGCCCGGCCACGGCCTGCCCCTCGCGCCGCTGACGGAGTCCCCCTGGCAGGACCGCATGCGCACCATGCTGCGCATGCCGGTGGACGTCCGGCCGGTGCCCGAGCCGGTGCAGAAGCACGGCGAGGGCGGACCGGCCGTGGGCCGCGTCCTCGACCTGACCCTGCGCATCGGCGAGCTGCTGCTCGCGGGCGGCGAGGGCGCCGAGGACGTGGAGGCCGCGATGTTCGCCGTGGCCCGCTCTTACGGGCTCGACCGCTGCGAGCCCACCGTCACCTTCACCATGCTGTCGATCACCCACCAGCCCTCCCTGGTGGACGACCCCGTGTCGGCGAACCGGACCGTGCGCCGCCGCGGCACCGACTACACCCGCCTGGCGGCCGTCTTCCGGCTCGTGGACGACATCAGCGCGCCCGAGGTCGAGGTCTCGCTCGAGGAGGCCTACCGGCGGCTCGCCGTGATCCGGCGCAACCGGCACCCGTACCCCAGCTGGGTCCTCACGGCCGCCGCCGGTCTGCTCGCCGGGGCGGCCTCGGTCCTCGTCGGCGGTGGTGTGACCGTCTTCTTCGCAGCCGCGATCGGGGCCATGCTCGGCGACCGGCTGGCCTGGCTGTGCGCCGGGCGCGGGCTGCCGGAGTTCTACCAGTTCGTCGTCGCCGCCATGCCGCCCGCCGCAATCGGCGTGGCCCTGTCGCTGTCCGACGTCAACGCGCTCGCCTCCGCGGTGATCACCGGCGGGCTGTTCGCGCTGCTGCCGGGGCGGGCCCTGGTCGCGGCCGTGCAGGACGGTCTGACCGGCTTCTACATCACCGCCTCGGCCCGCCTGCTGGAGGTCATGTACCTCTTCATCGGCATCATCATGGGTGTCCTGGTCGTGCTGTACCTCGGGCTCCAGCTCGGCGCCGCGCCCCGGCCCGAGGAGGCCCTCCAGATCACCCAGCGGCCTCTGATCCAGATCGCCGCCTCGATGCTGCTGGTGTTCACGTTCGCGATCCTGCTCCAGCAGGAACGGTCCACGGTGTGGATCGTCACGCTGAACGGCGGCGTCGCCTGGGTCACCTTCGGGGCCCTGCACTACGCGGGCGGCATCCCCCCGGTGCCCTCCACGGCCATCGCCGCCGGGCTCGTCGGCCTGTTCGGCCAGCTCTTCTCCCGCTACCGCTTCGCGTCCGCGCTGCCGTACGTGACCGCCGCCATCGGCCCGCTGCTGCCCGGCTCGGCGACGTACTACGGGCTGCTCCTGATCGCCGAGAACCAGCTCAACAAGGGACTGGGCTCCCTGACCAACGCCGCCGCGATCGCCCTGGCCATCGCCATCGGCGTCAACCTCGGCCAGGAGGCGTCCCGGCTGTTCATGAAGATCCCGGGCGCCGCGAGCGCCGCCAGCCGCCGCTCCGCCGCCAAACGCACCCGCGGCTACTAGGACCTGCCGCCCGGCGCCGCCCGCGCCGGGCGAAATCCGGATGCCGGCCGGAGGCTGCCGCGTAGCCTGCGCTGATGGACACCGAGCGCACCGCACTCCAGCTGCGGCTCATCGCCGACACGGGGGAGGCCGCCGAAGCCGCCGGGGCGCAGGTGTGGCTCCGCGGAGGCTGGGCCATGGACTTCTTCCTCGGCGAACCCACGCGCGACCACGAGGACCTCGACTGGTTCACCTGGGCCGCACACGCGCCCCGGCTGGCGGCGGAGCTGCTGCGCCGCGGCCACGAGCCGCTGCCCGGCCCGCCTCCTGACCAGCAGCTCGACTTCGTGCGGGACGGTGTGGCGAGCCAGTTCGCCCTGCTGGACCGGGACCGCGCCGGGCGGGTCGTGGTCGCCGGCGGCCCTTGGGCCGGAGAGCCCTGGCCGGATGGCATGCTCGACGCCCCGCCCGCTTCCCTCGGGGCCGTGCGGTGCCCGATCGTCAGCCCCGCCGCCCAGATCGAGATCAAGCGGATGACCCCGGTCTGGGTGCCGGGGCTGCCGCGGCGGCCGAAGGACGCCGAGGACATCGCCCGGCTGGAGGCGGCCCTGCGCGCACAGGACGCCCAGGCCCGCTGACACCGGCCTCGGACGCGCCTGCGCCCCGGGACCGCAGGGGCTCCGGGGCGCAGGGGGGGTGTGGGCGGGTTCGGGAGGGGTCAGCGCTTGGCGTGGCGGCGGCGCTCGCCCGGGGCCGGGACACCGGCGGCGCCGGCCCCGGCGGCCCTGGCCTCCTTGCGGGCCTTGAGGACCTCGAAGGCCACGGGGATGAGGGACAGCAGGACGATCAGGACGAGGATCGCCTCGACGTTGTCCTTGATGACGGTGATCTGGCCGAGCCAGTAGCCGGCGATCGTGATGCCGGCGCCCCAGGCGACACCGCCGATGATGTTGTACGTCAGGAAGGTGCGGTACTTCATCGAGCCGGCGCCCGCGACCATCGGGCCGAAGGTGCGGATGATCGGCACGAAGCGGGCGAGCACGATGGCCTTCGGGCCGTGCTTGTCCATGAACTCGTGCGCCTTGTCCAGGTTCTCCCGCTTGAAGAGCTTCGAGTTCGGCCGGTTGAAGAGCTTCGGCCCGAAGAACTTGCCGATCATGTAGCCGACCTGGTCGCCGACGATCGCGGCGGCCGCGATCAGGGTGCACACCAGCCACAGCGGCTGCTTGATGTACTCGCCGTTGGCGACCAGCAGGCCCGCGGTGAACAGCAGCGAGTCGCCGGGCAGGAAGGCGAAGAGGCCCGATTCCGCGAAGACGATGACCAGGATGCCGATCAGGCCGAAGTGCGAGATCAGATAGTCCGGGGACAGCCATTCAGGGCCGAGCGCAAGCGTGTACACGGGTGCGGGTCTCTCCTGGATCGGGGGGCGTCCGCGGGGGTGGAGGGGGGTGGGGCGGACGAAGGGGATCGTCTCAATTATCAACGCACTCGGCCACCACCCGGTTCCAGGTACCGGATGGCGGCCGGGGAGGGCTGCCGGGCGCAGGGGCCCGGCGGGGCCCCGTGCTAGGCGTTGCGGGCGGCGTTCGCCACGATCGCGTCCCGCAGGAACACGGCGAGGCCCGGGTGGATGGCCTCGTAGAACGCGGCGAACCGCTCGTCCGACACGTACATCTCACCGAGGCAGGTGTGCATCTCGTACGCGCAGGTGTAGTGGTTCCGGTTGAGCCAGCCGCGGTGCTCCTCGGCGAGGTCCATGGCCGCTTCGGAACCGGCGGCTGCCCCGGAGTCCATCAGGGCGGCGAGGCGGCCGTGGATCCCGTTGGCCTCCTCCGTGATCCGCTGCCAGTCCTCCTTGGTGTACGAGGCCGACCGGCGGGCGGACTCCTTGTACTGCTCGGTGTCGCCCCAGCGCTCCTGCGCCTCCGCGGCGTACTGGTCGGGGTCGAAGTCGCCGAAGACCTCGAACTTCTCCTCGGGCGTGAGGTTGATGCCCATCTTGTGTGCCTCCATGGCGTGTTCCACGGCCTTGGCCATCTGCCGGAGCCGGTCGATCCGGTCGGACAGGAGGGCGTGCTGCCGGCGCAGGTGCTCCCTCGGGTCCGCGTCCGGGTCGTCCAGCAGGGCCGCGACCTCTTCGAGGGGGAAGCCGAGCTCCCGGTAGAACAGGATCTGCTGCAGCCGGTCGAGGTCGGCGTCGTCGTAACGCCGGTGCCCCGCCCCGCTGCGGCTGCTCGGACAGAGCAGGCCGATCTCGTCGTAGTGGTGCAGGGTGCGCACCGTCACCTTGGCGAATCCGGCGACCTGTCCCACGGAGTAGCTCATGGCTTCCGCCCTTCTTCTTCGGTACGCCACCGACTGTGCCGCCTCACGTTGCGTGAGGTGCAAGTCGTCCCCGAGGGCTATCCCATGGCCTTGGTGCCGTCCAGGGACTCGCGGATGACGTCCGCGTGGCCCGCGTGGCGCGCGAACTCCTCCACCAGGTGCAGCAGCATCCAGCGCATCGAGACCTTGCCGTTCTTGGGGAACCAGGGCGCCTCGGGCAGCGGGAACGTCTCGTCGAGGCTGGGCAGCGCCCGGACGAAGTCCGTCAGCTCCGCCGTGACCCCGTCCCAGAAGGCCTGGATGGCGGGGACGGTCTCGTCCCCGACGAGGCGGAAGGAATCGCCCCAGGTCTCGGGGGTGCGCTGGATCTCGTTCTTCCGCTGCTGCGCCATCCGCAGCCAGCCCAGCTCGACCTCGGCGACGTGCTTGAGCAGCCCGGACAGGGACAGCTCGCTGGCGCTGGGCCGGCTCGCCGCCTGCTCCTCGGTGAGCCCGGCCAGCGACTCGCGGATCGCCGTGCGCTGGGCTTCGACGAAGAGCAGGAGCGTGCCGCGCTCGTCGCCCGCGATCTCTTCGGAGAGGTGAGCCATGACCAACCGCCTTTTCTGTGGGTCGTCCCGCTGACACGAACCACACTACGGAGGATTGAGGTCAGGGCGTGTCCTAAATGCCCGGGGGCGCGGTCAGTTCGCACCGTCCGGGCGGATGGCCGGCAGCTGCGTCATCGGCTGGGGCAGCAGGGCCTTGGAGAGGTCCTGGGCGCCCTTCTCGTCGAGCCCGTACATCGCCTCGTAGATGTGGCGGACGGCCGGCCCGGAGGCGCCCGAGCCGGTGCCGCCCTGGGAGATGGTCATGACGATGGCGTAGTCCTCGGTGTACGAGGCGAACCACGAGGTGGTCTGCTTGCCCTGGACCTCGGCGGTGCCGGTCTTGGCGTGCATCGGGATCTGCTTCTGCGGCCATCCGCCGAACCGCCAGGCGGCGCTGCCGGAGGTGACCACCGAGGCGAGCGCCGCGTCGATGTCGTCGCGCAGCTCCGCGTCCATCGGCAGCCGGCCCTGCTCCTTCGGGGCGATCTCCTTGACCGAGGTGCCGTCCGCGCTGACCACCGCCTTGCCGATGGTGGGCTGGTGCAGCATGCCGCCGTTGGCGATGGCCGCGTAGACGGAGGCCATCTGGATCGGGGTGACGAGGGTGTCGCCCTGGCCGATGGAGTAGTTGATGGCGTCGCCCTCGCGCAGCTGGTTGCCCTGCCGGCAGTTCTCGTACGCGATCCTCTCGGCGTAGCTGCCGTCCTTCTTGCCGTCCCGGCACCAGGCGGCCTTGTTGGCCTCGAAGAAGTCCTTCTTCCACTGGCGGTCGGGGACCCGGCCGTTCACCTCGTTGGGCAGGTCGATGCCGGTCGCCTTGCCGAGGCCGAACTGGCGGGCGGTCTTGAAGAACCAGTCGGCGGGGTCCTTCTTCGGGTTGATGCCGCCGTCCTTCTTCCACTCCTGGTCGGCGATGGCGTAGTAGACGGTGTCGCAGGAGACCTCCAGGGCGCGGCCGATGGTGATGTCGCCGTAGCCCTGGGACTCGAAGTTGGTGAAGGTCTGGCGGCCGACCGAGTACGAGCTCGGGCAGCCGTAGCGGCCGTTGAAGGGGTATCCGGCGTTGACCGCGGCCGTGGAGGAGACCACCTTGAAGATCGAGCCGGGGGCGGCCTGGCCCTGGATGGCCCGGTTGAGCAGCGGGTAGTTGGAGTCCTTGTCGGTGAGGGCCGCGTAGTCCTTGGCGGAGATGCCGCCGACCCAGGCGTTGGGGTCGTAGGTCGGGTTCGAGGCCATCGCGACCACCCGGCCGGTCTTGGCCTCCATGACGACGACCGCGCCCGCGTCGGCCTCGTAGTTGCGGTGGGTGTTCTTGTCGTACCCCTTGCGGGCCTCGACCATCGCGTTGTTCAGCTCGCGCTCGGCGACCGCCTGGACGCGGGCGTCGATCGAGGTGACGAGGTTCGCGCCGGGGACGGGCTTGTCGGCCTGGGCCTGGCCGATGACCCGCCCGAGGTTGTCCACCTCGTAGCGGGTGATGCCGGCCTTGCCGCGCAGCTCCTTGTCGTACGTGCGCTCCAGGCCCGAGCGGCCCACCTGGTCGGAGCGCAGGTAGGGCGAGTCGGTCTTCTTCGCCTTGGCGATCTCCGCGTCGGTGACCGGCGAGAGGTAGCCGAGGACCTGGGAGGTGTTGGCCTGCTCCGGCGCCGGGTAGCGGCGCAGGGCGGTGGGCTCGGCGGTGATGCCGGGGAACCGCTCGGCGTGCTCCCTTATCTCCAGGACCTGGTCGGTGGTGGCCTCGTCGGTGATGGGGATCGGCTGGTACGGGGAGCCGTTCCAGCACGGCTTGGGGGTCTTGGCGTCGCACAGCCGGACGCTGTTGACCACGTCCTCGGGCTTGAGGCCGAGGACCCCGGCGAGGCGGGTGAGGACTTCCCTGCCCTTGTCCTTCATCTTGCTGAGGTCGGTACGGCTCGCGGAGACCACCATGCGCGTCTCGTTGTCGGCGAGCGGAACCCCGCGGGCGTCGAGGATCGAGCCGCGCACGGCGGGCTGGACGACCTGCTGGACGTGGTTGTTCTTCGCCTCGTCCGTGTACTCCTGGCCGTTGCGGATCTGCAGGTACCACAGGCGGCCGCCCAGGGTGAGCAGCAGCGAGAAGACGACCACCTGGATGACCACCAGGCGGTTCTGGACCCGGGGCGTGCGCCCCGTCTCCGGAATGTTGCTCAACTCGAAACTCCCCCGAAGCGCTGCCCGCCGCCGACTCCGCCGAGTCTAGAGCGACCGGTGGGGCGAGGGGGGCGGAGGGGGAAGCGGAACGGGCCCGCAGGCGGTCAGAAGGGGAAGCTGCTCCGGCCGTGCTGGACGGAGATCCACTTCTGGGTGGTGAAGGCCTCCACGGTTGCCTCGCCATTGAGCCGGCCCAGCCCCGAGGCCTTCTCCCCGCCGAACGCGGCGAGCGGCTCGTCGCCGATGGTGGAGTCGTTGACGTGCATCATCCCGGTCTCGATCCGCTGGGCGAAGCGGACGCCGCGCTCCACGTCGCCGGTGTGGACGGCGCCGCTGAGCCCGTACGGGGTCGCGTTCGCCATCCGTACGGCCTCCTCCTCGCCGTCGAAGACCACCAGCAGGGCGACCGGGCCGAAGATCTCCTGGCCGAGCAGCGGGGAGTCCTCGGGGATCCCGGCCAGCACGGTCGGCTCGACGAGGTTGCCGCGGGTGGACCCGCGGACGAGGGCCTGCGCGCCGGAGGCGACGGCCTGGTCCACGAGGGCGGTCAGTGCGTCGGCCTGGAAGGAGTTGATCAGGGGGCCGATGTGGGTACCGGCCTCGCGGGGGTCGCCGGTGTTCAGGGCCCGGACGCGGGCGGTGAACTTCTCGGTGAACTCCTCCGCGACGGAGGCGTCGACCAGGATCCGGTTGGCGGCCATGCAGACCTGGCCCTGGTAGACGAAGCGGCTGAAGACGGCCGCGTCGACGGCGTAGTCGATGTCGGCGTCGTCGAGGACGACGAGGGCGCTGTTGCCGCTGAGCTCCAGGACGGTCCGCTTGAAGTGCCGGGCCGCGACCGCGCCGACGTGGCGGCCGACGCGGTCGGACCCCGCGAAGGAGATCACCTTGGGGACCGGGTGCGTCAGGAGCGCGTCGCCTATCTCGGCTATGTCGGTGACCAGCACGCCGAGCAGCCCGGCCGGCAGGCCCGCGTCCTCGAAGATCTTGGCGATGACCCCGCCGCCGATCACGGGCGCGTTCTGGTTCGGCTTGATCACGACGGCGTTGCCGAGGGCGAGGGCCGGGGCGACCGACTTCAGCGTGACCAGGAACGGGAAGTTGAAGGGGCTGATCACGGTCACCACGCCCACGGGGAGCCGCTGGACGCGGCTCTCCTTGCCGGGGACCGGCGAGACCATGATCCGGCCCTCGGGGCGCACCGCCAGCTGCATCGACTCGCGCAGGAACTCCTTGGCGAGGTAGATCTCGTACTCGGCCTTGGACCGGGTGCCGCCGAGCTCGTCGATCATCGCCTCGACGAGCTCCTCCTGGCGCTCCTCGGTGATCCGCAGGGCCCGCTCCAGGACGGCACGTCTGGCGTAGGGGCTGGTCGCGGCCCACTCCTTCTGGGCCCGCTCGGCCGCGCGGTAGGCCTCGTCCACCTGCTCCACGGTGGCCACGGTGATGGCCGCGAGCTTCTCCCCGTTGTAGGGGTTGACGTCGATGATGTCCCACGATCCGGTACCGGCCAGCCACTTGCCGTCGATGTACTGGTGAGCCAGGTCCTCGAATATGGACATGCCATCCCTTACTGCGAGCGCGCACCCGTGCGCTGCACCGGAGACCGATCGGTCATGCACTGATCAGACGTCATACTACGTGCGAATCAAGACAGTTGGAGGAGTCCGCGCAGAAGATCCCGGGTCTGGCCGGGGTCCGGGCAGTCGGCCTGCAGCCGCGCCATCGCCCGCTCGTACTGCGCCACTTCCTCGTCCTTGTCGAGGTAGAGGGCGCTGGTGAGCTGTTCCAGATAGACGATGTCCTGCAGGTCGGACTCGGGGAAGCGCAGCAGGGTGAAGGCACCGCTCTCGCCGGCGTGGCCGCCGAAGGAGAACGGCATCACCTGGAGCTGCACGTTGGGCCGCTGGGAGACCTCGATCAGGTGCTCCAGCTGGCCGCGCATGACGTCGCGGTCGCCGTACGGGCGGCGCAGGGCGGCCTCGTCGAGGACGGCGTGGAAGACCGGTGCGCTCTCGGAGACGAGCACCTTCTGCCGCTCCAGGCGCAGCGCGACGCGGCGGTCTATCTCGGCCTGGGAGGCGCCGGGCATGCCGCGGCTCACGACGGCCTGGGCGTAGGCCTCGGTCTGCAGCAGGCCGTGGACGAACTGCACTTCGTAGATCCGGATGAGCGAGGCGGCGCCCTCCAGCCCGATGTACGTCTGGAACCAGCCGGGCAGCACGTCGCCGTAACTGTGCCACCAGCCCGCCGCGTTGGCCTCGCGGACGAGCCCCAGCAGGGACTCGCGCTCCGCGCCGTCCGTGACTCCGTAGAGCGTGAGGAGGTCCTCCACGTCTCGTGCCTTGAAGCTCACCCTTCCCAACTCCAAGCGGCTGATCTTCGATTCGGATGCGCGGATCGAGTAGCCGGCCGCTTCACGGGTGATGCCGCGGGATTCTCGGAGTCGCCTGAGCTGCGAGCCCAGGAGGATGCGGCGCACCACGGAACCGCCTGCCTCTGCGGTCACTAGTCCTGCCCTCCCCATCGCCATGGATACGCGTGGTCTGCGCGTGTGCTGCGTCGCTGGGCCCCCGAACCCCAGGCACCGCAGTCTGCCACCAAAACGCATCGGCCCGTACTCGTTCTGTAACGGAATCCGGGCGACCGCAGAAGAAGTCCGTAAGCGTGCGTAGGAAGAAATGAGCAAGAACCATCACGGGAGGGGACAGGTCCGGCGCGTGCACGTGCATCTGCCCTTGCATCCAGCTTCTGCATTCGGAACGATGGTGCCGCGCACCTGCGTGCTCTTCGCGCCGGCGCCGGACCCACCCCGCTGTTCTTTCTGGACGCACACCGCCGCTCCGTCCGCGAATCCCGGGAGTGCCTCGCATGGGGACGAATGGATCGACCATGCTCGAGCCGTTACGGCAGGGGCTGCCCCCGGTCGACCCCACGGCTGTGTCCGGGTCTGCCTCCTGCGCCCTGCCCGCCCGCTTCGAGGCGGTCCGCGGCGCCCGCTCGTTCACCCGCTCGACGCTGGCCCAGTGGGGCCTGGACGAACGCTTCGACGACGTGGCCCTGGTCGTGTCCGAGCTCGTCACCAACGCGCTGCGCCACGGCCTGCCGGGCGAGGCGCCGAGGTCGGGGGCGGGGGCCGGGGGCGGGGCCGGGGCAGGTGAGCCGGAGGCCACGGTCCGGCTGCACCTGATGCGGTGGAGCTCCCGCCTGGTGTGCGCGGTGCGCGACCCCAGCGAGGACCGGCCGGGCGGATCCTTCGAACCGGAGCGCACCCAGGAGAACTGCGACCTCGAGTCGGGGCGCGGGCTCTTCCTGGTGGACGCGTACAGCGACAGCTGGGGCTGGCACCCGCTCGCGGGGCGGCTGACCGGCAAGGTCGTCTGGGCGCTGTTCATGCTCCGCGACTGAGCGGGCCACGGCGGCGGACGGACGCCGGCGCCCGCCGCAGACGCGGCGCGCATACCGCAGGAACACGACGACTGGCCGGGACCGATCTGTGTGATCGTTCCCGGCCAGTGCACGTGCATGGCTTGATCAGTGGCACGGTTCCTGAGTGGTGCGAGTCCGCTCCCCTCCGCTCCCCTCCGCTCCTCAGCTGATCAGGTGGTCGAACTCGCCGTCCTTGACGCCCAGCAGCAGCGCCTCGATCTCGGCCGGCGTGTAGACGAGTGCCGGTCCGTCAGGAAAGCGCGAGTTGCGCACGGCGACAGCGCCTCCCGGCAGTTTCGCGAACTCCACGCAGGAACCCTGCGAGTTGCTGTGTCTGCTCTTCTGCCAGGTCACTCCGTCGAGTTCTGCAGCTGCCATCCCGTTGTACGCGTGGTCCACAGGAAGCCCCCGATAGTGCAGATGTCAACTCCACCGGATCATAGCTGTGTTCAGATGCACCCGCATGGGCAGATGCACGTGCACGCGGAGGGTGCCGCCTTGATCACTGTGAGGGGCTGGACGGCTCGAGACCGGGTCGCGACACCACCGCAGGACCCCGGAGAGGTGGTCCACGAGCCCGCCTCGCCGCCCGGCGGCCCCGGCGCAGCAGGCGGGGCGGGGGGGGGGAGCGGGGGGTGCCCGGATCCGCGAGCATTGCCCGCGCCCCCGGCCTCCGGCAGCCACCGGGCCAGACGGACAGCCCGCGGTGACGCACCGGTCCACCCCCGGCCGCTCCAGCACCTCATGCCGGGCGATCCGGGCATCGCCGGACGCCCGACCGGCAGGCGGCATGGCCAACGGCCTGCGAGACGGAGGGGGGCAGGGTGCCGGCGCCCAGCATGCTCGCGACGGCTGGGCCGGAAAGCCCCAGGCGGCGAGCAGCGCGGGGAGCCCGAGACGTCCTCGGCCCCCGCCGAGGGAGCCGACGCAACGGGACCCGGCCCTGAAGGCCCCGAGGGCCATCCCGGCGCGGACGCCCGCACGGCATCGGCGCCCTACCGCGGCAGCGGCCTGCGCCCCTGTCGGCTCCCGACATGGGCCCGATCGGCCGCAGCGGTCCCGTCGTTCCATCCGGCCGCATCACTGGCCCCGCGCAGCCGGGTCGTGGTCGTGCGGGGGAACATCTCCTCGGCCCGGGCGGTGACGGCGACGTCGCGGGCCACCAGGGCGGGCAGGTTGTCCGGGGCCTCGGCCGCGGTGTGCTCGGCGGTCTCGGCGAGGCGCTGGCCGAGACGGCTGGCGTACGCGAGCAGGAACGACTGCCTGAACGTCTTGGTCCGCTTGCGCCCGCCCGCCCGCTGGCCGGCCTCGGCCCGCGTCATGGCCGCCGTTCCCTGCACGAGCAGCGAGGTGTAGAGCAGCTCGACGGCCTCGAGATCGCTCTCGAACCCCACCACCGTCGAGAACCCGAAGGCACCGTTCCAGACGGCC
Source organism: Streptomyces sp. NPDC046866 (assembly GCF_040704625.1). Taxonomy (NCBI): domain Bacteria; kingdom Bacillati; phylum Actinomycetota; class Actinomycetes; order Kitasatosporales; family Streptomycetaceae; genus Streptomyces; species Streptomyces sp. NPDC046866. The sequence goes on along the minus strand of NZ_JBEYXN010000001.1, from coordinate 617,551 downwards.
CGGCACCGGTTGGCGCCGGCCACCGCGTCGAGCAGCACCGCCTTGGCCTCCTCGTACGGCGGCTCGACCCCGATCCGGCAGGCCGCCGGCGCCTGGGCTGTTCCCTTCCCGCTGGCGGCGAGCAGCGCCTCGTCCACGGTGTGCCGGGCCATCAGCTCCTGGGCCTTGGCGCTGAGCGCCTCCGCCTCCTCCGGGTACGTCGTGGCCTCGGCCTTCGCGAGCAGCGCGCGGATCCGGCCCAGCATGCGGGGCTCGATGTGCGCGTGCCGGAGCACATCGGCCGCGGGATCCCCCGGAACCGGACCCACCGGCTCGATGCCCGGCAGCCGGATCAGCAGCCGGAACAGCTCCAGCACGGCGGTGGCCAGGGCGAACCGGTTCGCCCGCTCCCGCTGCGCGAGCCGCTCCCCGTAGGCGGCGTCGTCCTCGCCCCACCAGACGCGGGCGTCACTCCACCGCTCGGGCAGCGTGGCGTACCGCCGGGCCTCCCCCGCCACCAGGTCTGCGAACAGCCGCACGTGCCGCTCGTCGAGGTCCCGGCGCACCAGCCGCTGCACGTCGGCCGGCTGCCAGCCCCGCTCCCAGGCCTGCCGTACGTACGCCTCCCCGCGCGCGAGCAGCTCCCGGGCGACCCCGCCCCAGGCCGCGCCATCGGCCGCGAGCAACGAGGCCCCGGCATCCAGCCCGGCATCGCCATCCCCATAAAGCGCAACCTCACAGGCGCGCCGCACCACATCCACCACCCACCCAGCTTCCCACGCCCACCCCACCACCCCGCCGCCCGAGCCCCGCCGACGCTTGAGCCGGCGGGGCTCGGGGCGGAGCCCCAACAACCCCGGCCCGCAGGCCACGCGCCCCCACCCCCGCCCCACCCAGCTCCACCGGCGCCTGAGGCGCGGGGTCTGGGGCGGAGCCCCCACACCCCCAGCCGTGCCTCCAGCTCCGCAGCCACGGCCCGGCAAGTCCAGCCCGCCGGCGCTTGAGGCGCAGGGCATGGGGCGGCGCCCCAGAAGCCCGGCCCGGCTCCGCTGTCCCCCACGGCGGGGGCCGCCAATCCAGCACACCGGCGCTTACGCCACGGGGGCCTGGGCCAGCCGCGCCCCCAGAACCCAGCCGTGCCGCCGGCTCCCGCAGCCACGCTCCGCCAAACCCAGCCCCGCCGGCGCTTGAGGCGCGGGGCCTGGGGCGGAGCCCCAGAAGCCCGGCCCGGCTCCGTTGTCCCCCCATAGCGGGGCCCGCCAATCCAGCCCAGCCGACGCTTGAGGCGGCAAGGCCTGGGGCGGAGCCCCGGCAACCCAGCCGTGCCGCCGGCTCCCGCAACCACGCTCCGCCAAACCCAGCCCCGCCGGCGCTTGAGGCGCGGGGTCTGGGGCGGCGCCCCGGAAGCCGGGCCCGGCTCCGCTGTCCCCATGGCCGCGGCGCGAGCCCCCGGGGCGGCGGCCGGACGCTGTCAGACCGCGGTGGGACACTCGCATGCATGAGCGAGCACGTGCCCCGCTGGACCCTGGCCGAAGACGCCGAAGGCCACTGGCACGCCGCCGAACTCACCCCCCGACCCCCCGGCCCCCACACCCCCGCGCAAGCGGTCCGCACCACCCGCGCCCCCGACCCCGCGGAAGCGATCCGCACCGCCCGCGCCCCCGCCTCCACCCGCTGGATCTGGCGCTCGACGGCAGCCGTCTACCCCCGCCTCCTCTCCGCCGGCATCCGCATCGACCGCTGCTACGACATCGAGGCCGCCGAAGCGCTCCTCCTCGCCCACGAGGGCCGCCCGGCGGAGCCCCGCTCGGCCGCGGCCGCCTGGGCCCGCCTCACGAACACCCCGGTCCCGCCGGACCCCCCGGCGCGCTCCGCCGCGCCCGGCGCGCAGGATTCCCTCTTCGACCCGCGCCCGGCGCCGCTGCCCCTCGACGCGCTGATCGCCGTCTACGAGGACCAGGCCCGCCGGCACGAGGCCACCGCCCACCCGGACCGGATGCGGCTGCTCACCGCCGCGGAGTCGGCCGCGTTCCTCATCGCTGCCGAGATGCACCATGCGGGCCTGCCCTGGCGGGCGGACGTCCACCGCGCGCTGCTGACCGAGCTCCTCGGCGAGCGCTACGCCGGCGGCGGCGAGCCCCGCCGCCTCGCCGAGCTGGCGGACGAGGTCTCCGCCGCCTTCGGCCGCCGCGTCCGCCCGGATCTGCCGGCCGACGTGCTCAAGGCCTTCGCCGCGGCCGGGATCCGGCTCACCTCCACCCGCCGATGGGAGATCCAGGGCCTCGACCACCCCGCGGTCGCGCCGCTCCTCGCGTACAAGAAGCTGTACCGGATCTACACCGCGCACGGCTGGAGCTGGCTCCAGGACTGGGTGCGCGAGGGCCGCTTCCGCCCGGAGTTCGTGCCCGGCGGCACCCTGACCGGCCGCTGGGTCACCAACGGCGGCGGCGCCCTGCAGATCCCCAAGGTGATCCGTCGGGCCGTCGTCGCCGACCCCGGCTGGCGCCTGGTCGTCGCCGACGCCGACCAGATGGAGCCGCGGGTGCTGGCCGCGATCTCCCGCGACCCGGCTTTCATGGAGGTGGCCGGCCGCCCGGAGGACCTGTACACGTCCATCTCCCGCCACGGCTTCTCCGGCGACCGCGAGCAGGCCAAGCTGGCCGTCCTGGGCGCCGTGTACGGGCAGACCTCCGGCGACGGCCTGAAGAACCTGGCCGCCCTGCGCCGCCGCTTCCCCCGCGCCGTGGCGTACGTGGACGATGCCGCCCGCGCGGGCGAGGAGGGCCGCCTCGTACGCACCTGGCTGGGCCGGACCTGTCCCCCGCCCGCCCGCGCCGCCGACGCGGACGGCGAGGCCGGCATCCCGCAGGACCCCCCGGACCACTCCGACCGCCCGGACCGCCCGGACCGGGACGACGCCTGGACGCCGAGCTACGCCTCCACCAACTCCCGCGCCCGCGGCCGCTTCACCCGCAACTTCGTCGTCCAGGGCAGCGCCGCCGACTGGGCGCTGCTGCTCCTCGCGGCCCTGCGCCAAGCCATCGCCGGGGCCGGGATGCGGGCCGAGCTGGTGTTCTTCCAGCACGACGAGGTGATCGTGCACTGCCCCGCCGAGGAGGCCGAAGCCGTGGCCGAGGCGATCGGCGCCGCCGCCGACCGGGCGGCCCGCATCGCCTTCGGGGACACCCCGGTCCGCTTCCCGTTCACCACGGCGGTCGTCGAGTGCTACGCGGACGCCAAGTGACTCCGCGCCTAGGACTCACCGAGCCCGTGGAAGTAGAGGTGGAACTCCTCCCTCTCGAACCCCTCCGCCTCGTACAGCGCCTGCGCGGCGTGGTTGTCGTACGCGGTGTCCAGCTGCACTCCCGCGACGCCGGCCTCCCGGGCCCGCCGCAGCACCTCCCGCAGCAGGGCCCGCCCGGCGCCGGTACGCCGCGCCGCGGGGTCGACGTACAGGTCGTGCAGGATCCAGCTCGGCCGCATCAGCAGCGAGGCGAAGGTCCGGTACACCTGCGCGAACCCGACCACGTCACCGCCGGGGGCCTCGGCGAGCAGGATCAGCGAGTCGCCGCTGCGCAGCCGCTCGGCGATGAAGGCGCGGGGCTGCTCGGGGTCCGCGACATCGACGCGATAGAAGCGCAGGTACTCCCGGAACAGCGCCACAGCCGCATCGAGGTCCCCCTCCCCGGCCACCCGAGTCCGCACGCCACCCACACCCACACCCGCGCCCACGCCCCCACCCACACCCACGTCCCTACCTCCGCCCACCGGACCCGACCCGAAGTCCCATTGTCCACAAGGGACATCCCACGTCACACGAAGGACGATGAGAGACGGGTGGGTGGAACCGCAGCACTCACGGCTGCACGGGCTTCAGCCAGTAGACGTGCTCCGGCGAGACGATCTGCGTGATCGCCCGCCCGAACAGCGTGCTCGGCTCCTCGCCCTCGGCGGCGATGTCGGTGTTGAGCATGACCACCATCGTCGCCTTGGCCTGGGGCAGGTACATCGCCACGACCTCGTACCCGGGCAGGGAGCCGTTGTGGCCGATCCAGCCCCCGTCCGTGAAGATGCCCAACCCGTAACCCGTGTCGGGCGAGTTGTCGGCCGACTCGAACTTCAGCCGCTCGGCCTGCGTGGCGGGCTTGAGCAGCTCGCCCGTGGCCAGGACCTTGGCCCACCTCCGCAGATCCGGAAGGTCGGAGATCATCGCGCCGGCGGCCCACCCCCAAGAGGGGTTCCAGGCCGTCGAATTCTCGACCTTTCCGCTGGCGGTCTGGTTGGTGTAGCCCTGCGGGTGCGGCGTGGGGAACTCGGCGCCGGTCGGGAAGACCGTGTGCTTCAGCCCGGCGGGCACGACCACGTTGTCGTGGATGACGTCGCCGAGCTTCTGCCCGGTGACCTTCTCGATGACCAGCCCGAGCAGGATCAGATTGGTGTTGGAGTAGAAGAACTTCGCGTTCGGCTCGAACATCACCGGGTGCCTGAACGCGTACCCGAGCAACTCCTGCGGGGTGAACGGCCGCGTCGGATGCGTGGTCAGGGCCTTGTAGAAGTCGGGGTCCTCGGTATAGCTGAAGAGCCCGCTGCGCATGCCGGCGAGCTCGCGCAGGGTGATGCGATCGCCGTTCGGCACACCCTTGACGTACTTCCCGATGGGATCGTCGAGCCCGACCTTGCCCCGGTCCACCAGCTCCAGCAGGGCGGTGACTGTGAAGGTCTTGGTCTGGCTGCCGATCCGCACGTTCACGTCGGTGGCCATGGGCGCACCGCTGGCCTTGTCGGCCACGCCGAAGGACCGGACGTACTCCCCCTTGCCCGGCGCCGAAACGGCCACGACGACGCCGGGCACCTTGGCATCGGCCAGCACCCTGCGCACCGCGTCGTCCAACTGCTTGGCCACGGCGGGAGTGAGCTGCACGAACGGGTCGTCGGCCCGGACGGGCGCCGTGACCGGGGCCGCCGGCCGGGCCGGGGCGTGCGCGGCGTACCCGGTGCCCGTCCCCAGGGGCAGCACCACCAGCCCTGCCGCTGCCGCCCCCGCCGCCGCTCTGCGCAACCGTTTCCTCATCCCTGGCCTCCTGCCACGCGACGCCCAGGTCCGGCCCTCCCAACGTAAGCCCGCCCCCACCTCGCGGCGACCGCTGTCGGAACACCTCGCGATGGCGCCTGCCCGGCGGGTCGGGATAGCTTGGTCGAAGCGGGGGTCCGGAGGCGTACGAAGCAGCAGCCGACTGCACCCGGAGAGCGCAATCATGAAACGACGGTTCATCATCTTCATGGCCGCTCTGGCGACGTTCGGACTCGCCGTCATACTCCTTCCGCCAGCGGCCTCCGCCTACGGGGAATCCATCACCATCAACCCGACGTCGGGCACGGCCGGGACGAAAGTCATCGTCACGGGGAGTGGATGGGAGGAGAACGGATCCCGCGGCATCCGGACTCCCATCACGGTCAACGGCTCGCCCGTCGGCACTGCCGTTCCGGACTCCGGCGGCACCTTCCGGACCAGCATCACCATCCCCGACTTCGGGAACAAGCGAATCGTGACCGAGGTGGCCGCCCTCACGGGCAGCGGCGGCGCCGCCACCGCGCAGTTCGTCTACGTGCCTCCGGGCGGGAGGACGCATCCCACCACGGGGCAATGCGCGCCCTCGATCCACATCACTCCCGCAGCCGGGGCCATCGGCACGAACGTCCTGATCAAGGGAAATGCGTGGCAAGCCGGCGGAACCGTGCACATCTCCCTGCCGTACGGCTCGAAAGGCATCTTCAACACGCCGTCGGCCAGCCCGAGCGTGGGCGCACAGGGCGGATGGCAGACGATCTTCAAGGTGGCCGCACCGACCCCGAAGGGCACGTACCGCTTCACCGCCACCGAGGCCGCACCGCAATGCGGCGGGACGATCACGAAGACCGTGACGTTCACCGTGACATAAGTCGATGCGCGGCCTGTCCCCGCGCCGCTCCCGGTGGCAGACTCCTCGATCATGGCGGACAGCGGACTGTGGGTCGGCATCCTCACCGCGCTGACGGCGCTCGGAGCCAGCTACATCACCGCGCGGGCCACCTCGCGCGCGGCGCTGGCCCAGGCGCGAACCACCACGACGGCAGCGGCCCTTCGTGATCAGCGCGACCGGCGCCGAACCACCTACCGGGCGATGATGGACTGCGCGCACGCGTACAACGAGGTCACCTGGCAGATCGACGACGTCGACGCGGCGCGTGACCGCGTGGCCAAGGACCGGATCCTGACGCGGATGTACGAGCGCATCGGCCCGGCCATCGCGAACATGAACAAGGCGACCCACGAGGTCCGGCTCGACGGCCCTGCCGAGGTGTCCGCAGCGGCGGAGGAGGTGCGGCAGACGGCCCGACGCGTGCAGCCGCTGCTGAAGGCCCTCATCGGCGACGAAAGCGGCGAGCGGCGAGACGACTACGACGCTGCCTACCGGGATTTCCGTGACGCATACCTGGCCTTCGTCGGCCTGGCACGGCAGGCACTGGAAGTCCAGGACGAAGCGGACTGACCCCTCACCACACAGAAAAGCCCAGGTCAGACAAATCTGACCTGGGCTTCCTCTGAGCCGCCTTCGGGATTCGAACCCGAGACCTACGCATTACGAGGCCCCCCGAGATCATCCCAGCTGGTGTCGGCCTGTGCCGCAGAATCCCGTTTCTCCAGGTCAGGAAGGTATTGCCCGACCCCAACATGCCGCCCAGTCCACCCCGTGCCACCCCATCCGCTCACACAGCGCTCACGCAGACCGGTACCTGACCGACACCAACGGCGCGCTCCACACCAGCATCGTCGCGTACGCGGCACCGATGGAGCGAGGGAAACAACACGCTCGGGCAGGGCGCTAGTGCCATCCTGTACTGGTGGACGCACCCCTGCCCGACCAACTGGGCCTAGTTGAACGAGAGTCCAGTGCCGCTGCGCCTGCGGTGATCCGAAAGCTGAATCTTTCCGCACCGCCCGAGCGGATCGCCGGACAGCAGGACGTTGCCTTTGTACCGGTGACTCGCCCTCAGTGGAAGTCAGTGTTGAGGGACGCTGACCTTCCCGGGCTTCAGCGGAAGACCGACGGCATCGTTGGCGAGATCCTGCGTCTGCGGACCGCTTCTGGCCGGACCGTCGGGAAGGAGCTCCCAGAGCAGTTGCGGCGTCTCCACGCGTCGGTTGTCGCCTTGGGTGATGCCGCAGAAGAGGTGTCCCGATTCATTCCGTCCCGCACTAGCGCGGCAGAGCAACGGTTGGCGACTGACCTGGCGCAAGCGAATCTGAGCGAGGCTCAAGCGCTGTTCACCTGTCTGGAACAGGGATGGGCGGAGTCCGCTTGGTCTGCAGTACGGAGGAATGCCCTCGCGGCCCAAGCAGCCGGGCGAACTCTGGAGGCTGCCGCCAAGACTGATCACGCCGGCCTTCCTGACGAGGACGTCTACCAGCGAACGCTCGGGGTATCAGCCGAGCAGCTGCGTCCCGGGTCGGGTGTGGCGTCGCGGGCCCGCCTGCTGGCCGCTTGGGCGGAAGCCCCGAAAACACTCGATCGTCGACTGCGCCGGAGCATGAGACATCTAATCGATGACTCGCTATCACTAACAGTGATACTTCTCCATCACCTTGCCGTCCTCGCGCTGTCTGATCGCCCCTTGGTATCGCACCGCGCCGCCCTCCTGGGGCGTGATCTTGTGACGTCCCATCTGAAGTCCAAACCAGAACTGACATGTGCAGTGATTGCACGACACGTCGCTCGAGAACCGGAGATGCTGTCCTCCCATCGCGGACAGATCGCCTACCTAGACGCCTACTACCAGGCGGAATACCAGGAGGAAAAGGCGCGGGCGGTCATGGACCTGCACCGGGCCGTGCTGGAAGCAGACGTCAAGCGCACGGCTGTTGTGGTGATGGAACTGCTGGGCAGGACGGTTCCGCAGGGGGCTTCGCTCGCCACCGTCCGGGATCTGCTGATGGCTGAAGACAGTCAGCCGCTGTGCAGGTTCCTTGCTTCGACGATCCGCTCTGAGTGGCGCAACGCGAACGCACACGAGGACTTCCGCTGGGATCCCGTCAACAGCACACTCCTCTTGAACGGACAGCCAGCCGATCTCGAAGAGGTACTGGACGCAGCGATCCGCGCTCGCGCGATCTGCCGAGGATTCGAGCACGGGGTCGCCGTGGCCTACGCACAGAACGCATCACTCGTCATCCGGGGCGCGGAGGACGCGAACTACGTCGGCCGAGACCTCTCGATACTCCAGGCAGCTGGAGAAGCCAGATTTCCGGTGCTGGACATCCGACGCCATGGCAGTCTCGTGCGGCTGGACGTGGCCGACATCGACGTTGAGAGCCTGAGAGAGGCGTTTCGCGCCATCCTCAGGGCCGCCATCGCGGACCACAGCGTCGAGCGCTGGGAGCTACGTCAGAGCTCTCCTGACCGGCCGCTGCTGCACGTGGACCGTGCTGGAACCCATGCTGGCCTGCAGGTCGCGGAGCCGCTCTGGGACATTGCCGACCCCCTCCCTTTCGCCGCTCTCCCCCTGCTGGCGAATGCCATGACCAATGCGGGAGAACCCGCCGAGACAGCAGCGTCAACGGTTCTCTGCTTGGCGGCTGTCCATGTCGTCGGAGAACGAGACCGCTTGTCGCCTGTCCTTGCACACGGTGATCCAGCTGCCAAGGACGAGTTGATCAACACTGCGAAGCTGATCAGCGACGGCACCAAGGCAGCAGCGCATCTTCTTGAGGGACCAGCCCAACGCAAGTTGTCGGCCTTCGCTGAAGTTCTTGCCGGAGAATCCCACCGGTTGAAGAGCGCTGCCCCCTTCAAACTCGTCCGCGAGTTCTTGCCGGCGGATCGGGTCCTGCGGAGACATGCGCCAGCTCACCTTCCATGGATCACAGGACTCCGCGACTCTGCCGTCTGAGCTCCCCGGCATGGTCAGGATCAGATCACGCCTCACAACCCGGTGCGTGGGCGAGATGGCCGACACGCTGATCACCGGGCCGAGAATCATGACTGTTTGGCGTCCTTCGTCGTAGCACGAGGGCTCGGAACCGAAACCTGGTCCGCGGCCTTCCCCTTTCCGTCCAGCCCCAGGGACTGCTTGATGTTCTCGAAGTCGACGTCCGGGGTGCCGATCCTGGCCACCGTGTGCCCGTGCGAGGTCAGCATGGCCTCGGCGAACGGGCTGTCCAGCGTGGCGACGCGGGTCCACGAGCGGACCTCTGCCAACGGAACAGACTGAACGATCTCGAAGTCGACCAGAAGGTCCGGGATATCGAGGTACTTGGGCAAAATCCGGTAACGGGCGCTGTTGCCGCGGAACATCTCCAGTGCCGCGTTCCGCTCCCTCCCCTTGTCGGGGGATCCAGCTTTGACCCAGCGAGCCATCAAGGGCGCTTCGCTCAACGGAACCGCCTTGGCGAGACGCACGTACTCGGCCTTGGCCGCACGATTGCCACCGGAGGGCAGGTCCTCGTAGAGGTCGCACGCCGGCGTGAGGACGACCCACCAGCCGTCCTGGGAGTCCCGCAGAATGTCTGCGGCGGTCACGTGCTTCGTGACCGGCGGCATCAAGTACATCCGGGCGGTCGACGCGTGTCCCATCACACGGTCCTCGGAGGAACCGAGCGCTGCTCCGAGTGCCTCGACCGCGTTCTCCTTCAGCCAGGCTGCCAGGCGGTGCACGAGGGCGGGGGCGATCTGGCTGCGGTCGACAGCCTCGAGCCGGTTCCAGTTCGTGGCGATCTCGTCCCGCAGGAATCCTCGCACGTGCTCGTCCACGAGAGCGGTGATGTGCCGGGTGAGGGCCGGGACACCGGACTCAAGGCCGTCCCGTATTGCGGTGACGGCGTCGTCCAGCCGGTTCTTCGGGACCACCTGGATGAGCGGTGGCTTCGCCAAGTCGCTCACCTGCTCCGCGAGGCCGGTGCAGAAGACGACCGGCACCCAACGAGTCTTGGCGATCCGGTCATACAGTTCACGGCCCTGCAGGTTCGGGTGCGCGGGGGAGCCACCACGTGTCGCGTCCCTGACGTCCAGCACGACCAGATCGAACGCCTGGAATTCCAAAAGGCGTTCGGCTTCGTCGAAATCGTTCTCGACGTGGATGTCGAGCGTTCCGAGATCCGAGAGCTCCTCCACAAGCATCTCGGACAGTTCCTCCGCGATGTCCACCTCGTCCTCGACGATCAAGATCCGGTACACCGCGCCCCCGTCCGTCACCCAACTCTCCTTCGCAGTCTTGCCCTGAACGTGGCTCCGGCGAGGGGCCCTGGTGTCACCAGGGACAGGTCGCCGTCGTAGAAGTCCTTCACGACGCTGCCGGCGATGCTGAGGCCCAGCCCGATGCCGTCCTCCTTGTCGCTGAAGTACGTGTCGAAGATCATCTCTTGGATCTCCTCACGCACTCCTGGGCCGCTGTCGCTCACGTCGATGTCGACCTCGTCCTCGGGCGTCCGCCTCGTCTCGATGAGGATGGTGCGCTCCTTCCCCTCGGGCAGGGTGGAGAGCCAGTAGATCGAGTTCCCTACGAGGTTGTGGACCACCTGGGAGATGTCACCGGGGTCAGCCGTCACTGTCACGTCCTCGCCGCTGACGGTGACGGTGATGCCATTCTTCTCCAGCGTGCCCTCGTGGACCGCGACGGCCTCGTCGATCGCCGCTTGGAGGGACAGGGCGCGGGGGCGGCCTCGCCGCCGGCCGCTCAGGGGCTCTACGCGGGTGAAGAGCCGGTCCAGAGCCTGTTCCTGAGCGGTGAGGTCGACGTGCATCTTCGTGAGAGCGGAGGCGAGCTGTTCGTCCTCGTCGCGCTTGCGGCCTGCCAGCTTGTTCAGTCGGCGGAGGACGTAGGCGATCCGGGTCAGCGCCGTTCGACCGTCGTGCAGTACGACGTCGACCAGCGCTCCGAGAGTCGCGAGGCGGGAGAACTGCGAGAGGACCTCCTGGACCTTCTCGACGCTCTCGTCGATCGTTTCCTGAGCCTCCTCCAGTGCGCGGCTCAACTCGGTGTCGTCCGGGTACTTCGCGTTGACAACGTCCCGGACGGGCGAGAGGGTGAAGTTCTGGAACAGGCCGTGGCGGTCGCTTCCGGCACCGGAGGGGGCGTCCACCGTGATCGGCCCCGACTCGCGGCCCTCTCTCTTCGGGCGGCGCAGCCCGTAGCGCCAGGTCTCGAGTCGACTCACGGCCTGGGTCAGGACACCCTTCAGGTCCTCGTACTCGGGCGAGTCGATGAGCCCTTCCCGGTGCGACCGGTCCCGAAGCCCGGGGTTACCGTCCGCCGATATGTACACGAAGCCCGCGACCTGGTTGTTGGAGAACCGCATGGTGGGGTTGTTCACGCGGCGGAGGTCGAAGCCCAGCCAGTCGAAGTCGACCTCTCCGAAGGGCTGCACCCGGAAGCCGTCCCGGTAGAGGGCGACACCGCTGTTGTCCTTGATCAACTTACGGACCTCGGTGATGTTGCGGGCCCCGAGGTCGATGTTGAGCATCTCCTTGAGGGAGGCCGAGTCGAGGTCCCAGGTACGGAGGTCGACCTTCAGGGGACCGCACTTGGGTGCCTTCCCGTGCGACGGGAAGAGGTACTGGTTCAGGGTCTCCGACTGCCCGGACGTGAGGTTGGTCATGGTCAGGTCGGCGAGACCGTTTTCGTCGATGGCCCCTATGAGGCGGTAGTGCGGATGCGCCAGAGCTTCGCTGGCCCCGACGAAACCGGTGTGGTGGTCCAACGGCCCAGCCGGAAGCGAGAGGTAGATCGCGAACTCCGGCTGGTCGGGTACGTCCAGCTCCGCAGGAGGAGGAGGGGGAAGGAGTCGGGACAGGGACCGCTTCAGGCTCTCCACCGACTCGGCCGTCCAGTCCTGCCGAAGCCCTTCGAGTCGGACGAGGGTGCCGTGAGAGCCCGTCCAGGCGGACTGTTTCTCGCTCGCGCGGAAAGCACTTGTCACCTCGTCGAAGAGGCGTCGCGCTTGGCCGTTGTCCGCGAACACCTCGGGAGCGCCCACGTTCCACTGGACCGGTACCTGGTCTAGGTAGGCGTTCTCGGCGGCGAAGTCGCTCCAGTCGAGCCGGATGTTCACCTCGGGGCCGCCGGCCTTGCGGCTCTTGATTGCGGTCACGGCGCCGAGGCGGGCTGCGGAGAAGCGCCCGATTCCCTTTGCGCCAAGAACCCGTCGCCCGAACTGCGCACTGCGCGGTGCGCGGTGCCGGAACGGCGTGGCAATCTCCATCCAGGTGTCCCGGACGGTCTCGGGGGACATGCCGTGCCCGTCGTCCCACACCTCGATGGAACCGTAGCCCTCCTCCAACGGCCCGTTGAACCTGATCACAACCAGGCTCGCATCGGCGTCGTAGGCGTTCTTGACCAGCTCGGTGAGCGCCACCCGCTCGTTGCTGATCAGTTCCTCACCGAGTGTGCTCATCAGGCGCGCACGGGGACGTAGGAACGTCTGTGTGTTCTCGGAGTCCACGCTCGCCCCTCTGGCCGCTTCGCACCCGTACCCCCGCCCGAGGAGCACCAGCCGTGATCTTAACGGCGGGGAGGGTTCGGGAAACGCTGCTCAGGAGATTTGGGCAGCACGTGTGCCGGGACCGGGCTTCACAGGGGTTACGGCACCCGACGAACGGTGCACAGCCCTGTGATCGAACGTGTCTTCTGGTTCGGGGGTTCGTTGAGACAGTTGACGTTCGTGGACGTATCGCAACCGGAACGGGGGAGTCCCGCAGAGTAGCCCAGGGGGTGTCCTCTAGCATGGGGTGGTTCAAGAGTAGAGCACTGCTTCAAGCTACCAATGGGAACACGGTGAGTGAACAGCAGTGTTCACCAGGCAGGTCACCCGCGTGACAGACGAGGCTTTGCGGCGGCGCGGACCGGCCGGAAGCCTTGCCTCCGCAGCGTCGTGCGTGATCTCCTGGAGGTCATTCAGGTCGTCAGGTACGGAGGAGTGGGTCGTGGCGAAGGAGAAGGGGGCAAAAAGCACGTATGGCGTGCCCCTGGAGCGGAGCGACTACCTCAAACTGGACAAGCACAGGCACCACTGTGAGCCGGACGATTTCAGGAAATGGGTCCAGTCCGGTTACGGAAAAGATAAGCGCCTGGCTGTCGACCTCTTCTCGGGCGCCGGCGGGCTGAGCCTGGGCCTTGAACGGGCCGGATGGACCACCGCTGCGGCCGTGGACTTTGACGATCGGGCCCGCGAGACACATGCAGCGAACTTTCCGGGAATGAGTCTCTGCGTCGACCTCGGGGATGACAGTCAGCGAGGCGAATTCGTTCAGCGGATCCTTGACTCTGGCGCCGAGATCGACATCGTCGCGGGAGGTCCCCCCTGCCAGCCGTTCAGTCGTGCCGGACGCAGTAAGATCCGGCACTTGGTCGAGTACCACAACCGTGACCCGCACGATCTCCGTAAGGAACTCTGGCGCGCCTACGTCGATGTGGTGGAGCGACTCCTTCCACGTGCCGTCCTCATGGAGAACGTCCCCGACATGGGGCTCGGCGACGACTTCAGCGTGATCCGCATCATCGAGGCAAAGCTGGAGAGCCTTGGGTACGTGACCCAGGTGCGTCTCGTCGATGCGTGGAACTATCGCGTGCCGCAGCACAGGAAGCGTCTGATCCTCCTCGCCCGGAGAGACGGTGGCGGCTTCGCGTGGGCCAAGCCGAAGAAACAGACCACCCTTCGGGATGCCATCGGCGACCTTCCTGCACTCAATCCGGAGCCTTTGAAAGCGGTAGGTGCCCGAGTCGGCAACTACGACGAGCAGCAGGAGCCGAAGCCCTCTTCCTTCGCCAAGGAGATGCGCAGAAGGGCAGACAAGGGTGTAATTCACGACCACATGACGCGGCGGGTTCGTAACGACGACTTCAAGATCTTCACGGTCATGGACTCCAAAACCCTCTACTCCGAGCTTGAAGAGAAGCTGGAAGAGGACGAGAAGGATTTCCAGAGGTACGACGCGGAGCAATTCACCGACAAGTACAAGAAGCTGGACTGGAAGGAGTTGAGCCGCACCATCACCGCGCACATCGCCAAGGACGGTTACTGGTACATCCATCCTGAAGAGGCGCGGACGCTGACCGTGCGTGAAGCCGCGAGGATCCAGACCTTCCCGGACCGCTTTCGGTTCGCGGGTACGCGGAGCGACGCCTTCCGCCAGATTGGCAACGCGGTTCCCCCGCTGTTGGGCGAAGCCGCGGCCAGGGTTCTCCTGCCGCAAGATGTTCCCGCCGGAGATGAGGCCGCGGACAAGTGGCCGAAGGTACGTGAGGAACTGACCCGCTGGGCCAAGGAGCAGCGTGCGGGCAAGCAGTGGTACCAGTTCCCCGGTGGCCGGAAGATGAAGCCGCTCGGGGCTCTCGTCATGGCGGTGCTCTCAGGAAGCAAGCTGCACCCGAAGCAGCTCTCCGACGTGATGGACAAGGTCGCTGGGCACAGGGAACTGACGCAGGACGTCTATCTCGCCCTCGTGAACGCGGCGCCGACAACAGCACTCCGCAAGCGTCTGGAGGCCAGGCTCAGTCCGGTCGTCGACAAGCCCGAGGTCTGGGTGAACGCGGATTCGGTTCTTGATCACAGCAAGGTGATGGGGCTCAAGCCGGCTGAGCTCGCGTTGTTCAGGCTGCTGGCCGGCGGCGACATAATGCTGGTCGGCCAGAGTGCGTTGCGGGTGGCTGCGAGGGTTCAGCAGAACGAATCGCACCTGACCAACCGACTGACCGAGGGCCGGCTCAACCTCATCAAGCTTCTCGGCGCTGGCCGTGACGCACCGGTGCGTATGGCCGCCATCAGGTTTATCGGCGAGAACCTGTGTCGTGACAAGCAGCCCGTCTGTGGAAGCTGCCCGCTGAGCGACTACTGCCCGACCCGTCCGCAGGAGGACGAGGGAGCCGAAGCCACCTTGGATGTTGTGGTAACCACAGGCTGACAGGGCCCTCCCGGGAGGACAGGGACCCTGTGGTGCGCGGCATCGGCGACGCGCTGGGCGGCCCGCCCGGCGTCAGCCCTGACCTCACACTCCCAGATGCGCACCACGGTCCATCCGGCGTCTGTCGCCGCTTGGGTGTTCCTGGCGTCCCTCTCCATATTGGCCGTGATCTTTGCCTCCCAGCGCGAGGCGTTCGGCCCGCGGAAGTGCCGTGTGCGTGGGAGGGGCAGCCGTGCCAGAAGCAGCCGTCGACAAAGACCGCGACGGAGTGCCGGGGCAGTACGAAGTCGGCCGTGCAGCGAGGAGCGACCTCACGGTGCAGTCGAAAGCGGAGCCCGAGGGCGTGGACTGCGCTCCTGAGGGTCTTTTCCGGTTCGGTGTCCCGTATGCGGTGGCCTCGGAGCTGTGCACTCCAGGGCGTGCTCAGCCATCCTTCGTGTGTGCTCACGAGGCCATGCTTTCACCTTGGGCGGCCCCGCCGTGGGCGTGCTCCGGGTGGCAGACTGCCTAGATGATCCGAGAACCCGCAGAACTCGACGTCGACGAGGCAGGCCGTGTGGAGCTCCCCCTCGGGATCCTCGCCGAAGCAGGCATCAGCCCGGGTAGCAAGCTGCTCGTGTTCAGTGACGGGGACGGGCGCATCGTGCTGAGGCGTGCAGAAGACGCGATCAACGACCTGTTGGGCGAAGGAACCCTGTAGCGGCAGCCCCGGCTGTCCGGGACTGCCGCTATCACGCAGTCTCGTGGTCGAGGCCGACGGGCACGGGGTGGAATCCATGCCGCAGGGCTTCTTCGTAGACCTCTATCACCTGCCTGGCCTGGGCCCCGGTGACCCGTCGCCCCTGGGAGAGACGCTGCGCGACACGGTCGGCGAGCTGTCTGTCCACGGCGCGCAGGACCCGGCCTTCGCGGGCCCAGTCCGCGAGAGCCTGCCACTCCTCGCTGGGGATGTCCTCGACGGCGGCTTCGGCCGCGTCGGACTCGGTGCTCTCGGGGGAGGCGATCTCGAAGGGCTCAGCCGTGAGCTCGGCTGCCAGCGCGTCGGGGAGCGTCCACGGGATGCGGGACACCTCGTCCCAGCAGTCGGGCTTCTTCGCCCACTCCGACATGTGCCGATCGCTGGAGATCACCGTCTCCATGATCAAGGGACAGAGTTCGTCGAGGGCGTCCTCCAGGGCGTCCGTGGTGCCCTGCTCGTTCCAGATCCTGTCGAGGTCGATCCGCTTCTTGGCGGCGAGCGAGAGCCGGGCGACCGTGTAGGTCGTGATCAGCCGTTTGTGGCTGCCGGCCGAGTGCGCACGGGCGATCCGGTCGGCAGCCTGGAAGAGGAGTGCAGTCGCTATGGCGCGTTTGCAGTACTGCACGTCCACGACGGGATCGGACTTCTCGATCCGCTCCATGAAGTGGGCGAAGTTCTTCTGGGCGCCGCGACTCACCCAGTACGGGAGCTGCTCCCAGGAGTGCACGAAGGTGGCCAGGTCGGACTTGCTGAATCTCTGCCGGCTCGGCGTGATCAGCTTGAACTTGCGCTGGGCGGCGCGGGTCTCGTGCTCGGCGGACTTGTCGGTGTACTGACCCCGCGCCCGCTCGTAGAACCATCGCGTCTCCTGACCACTGCCGTCGGTCGCAGGAGCCCACAGGCTGCGGGAGACACGCTCGAAGGCGACGTGGAACTCGTGGTTCGAGCTGAAGTCGACCAACGTCACCTTGTTCTGGGTGTTGGAGTACTGGGAGATCCTCGGAACGATCTCGGACAGGTAAGCGGGATCGACGATCGTGAGTTTCATCTGCACGTGGACCCCGTCCAAGTCCCGCTTGTCATGAGTCAGGACATGGTGCAGCGAGGCGGTGGTCTGGCCGCCGTTGACGATCTGGAGGCCGGTCATGCTCCTGATGGCGACGGGACTGCCGTCCTCGTCGGTCTCGAAGTCCACGTCCGAGGCCGTGGCGGTCACGCCGTTGTTGTAGGCGAGGAAGCGGCTCGGATCCTTCAGTAGGGTTTCGCGGATGCCCTTGTTCACACCACCGCGGGTCTGGAGGAAGGACCGGACGTTGAGTTCGAGCAGCCGGGTCCGGTGCTCCTTGTAAAGCTCGGCAAGCTGTCGGCCGGGGATGACGGCCAGGACGACCGAGTAGTTCGGCTCGTCGCTGTGCGCCGCCAGGCAGGGGAGAGGACGCTCGAAGGTCACCTTGATGGGCTCGCCGATGCTCCCCGAGGTCTCGTGCCTGTGGAGCCGCGCAAGGTCCCAGAGCTCGTACGTGACAGGGATCCCCCCGAACTCCCCGGGTGCCGGGGCACTCGTCGTGCTGACCCGGTTACTGAGGAGAAAGAGGCGGATCTTCGGAACGTTCGACAGCGCTTTCTCCACGCCGACGCACATGTCGTGCACGTCGGTGTTGTCCTCCTGGTTGGGGCGGATGGCCCCGTGCTTGCCCAGGAACGCGAACAGCCTGCGGAAGAGCCTGTCGGACTCGGCCTTGGTCAGCTTGCTGCTCAGCGGGGTCAGGTTGAAGTCGGTGGTGTAGAGATCGAGGCTGGACCCGTCGTCGGGCAGGCCGTAGCCGTAGATCTCCAGGCCCCGGGAGGAGTGGTAGGCGAGCGCAGCGTCGGTGACCACCCCGGCCTCCTCGAGGATCTCGAGTACGTGCTGGGTGAACGTGTTCGGGATAGAGCCGCCCTCGGCGTCCGCCAGCGCCTGGATGTCTGTCACCAGCGCGCGTGAGTAGTCGTGGAGGTCGTGCTCAGCCATGGGTTCCTCGGATCAGGTCTGCGAGTGTCTCGGCGGTCACGCTGTGGGCGGTCAATGCCGACACGTCGATGGTGTAGGTGCAGTTGCCGACCCCAGGCGGCAGCTCGGCCTCGACGATGCGAGGGAAGCCCTCCCCGACTGTCCAGAACTCGCTGCGACGCAGGGTGTACCGATCATGGTCGTAGAGGTCCCGCTGATTCGGCAGATAGCCGGCTTGGACCAGCAGACTCTCGAAGCGCTGGGCGGCGGACGGTGAGGTCAGACGCGCCCGTATCTCGTCCACCAAGGCGTTCAGACTCCTGCCGAGCCCACGTTGCCGGTCGTCGAGGACGACATGAGCCAGTGCGAGGGGCGTCGCATCGGCCGTGTCCAGCTGTCGCTCACTCGCGATCTGAACCGTCCGGGGAGAGCGCGCTGTGGTCGCCTTCACCTCGACCGCGGCGCCGGGCAGCTGGAAGTCCTGGTTCGTCTGCCGAGGGCCGGTCCAGGAGCTGACGGCCGTGTGCTGGTCCACAGCCGGAAGCACGTGCTCAAGGAGGAAGTGGAGTTCACCGAAGAGACCGCACCGAGCCTGTCGGGACAGGCCGTCGCGCGACACGGAGCGCAGCAGCTGCTGCCACCGGACGTAGCGGCGAACCGCGGCCTCCGCCGCCGTCTCGGTTGTCGGTGCCTCCCGCACCACGTCTGCGATGTCGGTGACGAGCGGGGTGAAGACCTCGGTTAGTTCGTCGTCGGTGAGCATCACCTGAAGCTCGTAGTGGTTGCCGGACACCGACGACAGGTTCAGCTGCAGGCCGCGGGTGGCGGGCAGTTCGTGGATCTCCTGACGTACAGTGTCGGCGGTCCTGGCGTCGGTGCCGAGGAGCAGCATCCGCCGGAGGGCAGGGTGCGTCACCGACACCTGGATGTCGTGCGGGCAGTCGGGGTGGAGCCGCCGGGTGGACCTGCCCGGGGTCTGCTGATGGGCCTCCAGCTCCTGCCACACACTCTCGTCGATCACTCTTCGTCCTCGAAGTCGTCGAACTCCATGTCCTGCTTGAACCAGATGTCGTTCACCACGTACTCGGTCTTCAACTGGTGGCGGGAGAACGGGAAGCTGATGGCGAACCCGACCAGCGGAGCGACCGGCTCGGGGTTCCCCGACGACTTGGCCACCTCGGCAGGACTGAGGGGATACAGCAGAAGCAACGGCTGGTCAGAGCGACGCTGGTGGCGCAGAGGCCGGCCTCGTGGGGCGTCGGGCTCCAGCGGTTCGCCCTTCCTGTTGAGCTTCCCCCTCGCGGCCTCCTTCGTCGCCTTCAGAGCACGGTCCTTCTGCTCGTCGGTCAGGTCGCAGAGCTCGTCGGCGGGGCTGAGTACGCGCTTGATCGTGTAGCGGCCGGGAACAGCCTCCGAGGACTTGGAGTGGCTGCGCGTGATGAGGCCGATGGAATGGCCCGCGATCTCGGCCGGCGTCCCCTCGGGCAGCCGACTGGCCAGGCGGACTGTCCAGTTGCCCAGCTCACCCTGTTTGGCACACTGACGTACGTACTCCGCAATGAAGGCTGGCCGAACCCGCTGGGCCTGCCGGTCGGTGAGGTAGGAGTCGAGGAAACCCTCGGTCACGTCCGAGGCCGCGACGCCACTCCACGTGATGCTCCAGCTCCGATCGTCCGGCTTCCCGGCAGCGAGCGCGTCAAGGCGCGCGACGAACGATTCAAGAAGCTCGTGGTTGTGGCGGACCACCTTCTCGGAGAGGTCGAAGATGGTCGTCTCGGGAAGCTCACCGGAGTAGCTGAGGCGGACACGCGTGCCCTGCCTCATCTTGTTGGAGGCCGTGATGCCAAGGCCGAGCGACGAGGTCCTGACCTTGAGACCGTATTCGCGGGGGGTCAGTCCCACCGCGGACATCTCCTCGACGTCGCGACGGAGTTCGTCGGTGGCCGCGGTGATCTCCGCGTACTGGCGCTGCAGCGTACGTGTCGTGTACAGCCGGCACAGGTCCTCGTAGTGGGGACGGTAGCCGAACCAGCGGCCCATCTGCAGCAGGGTGTCGTACGTCTTGGAGGCACGCAGGTAGTAGCTGACCGACAGCCCTTCGAGGGTCAGACCGCGGGAGAGTTTCTCGCCGCCCACTGCGATGACCGACAAGCCGGTCTCCCGGCGCTCGTAGTACTGGAGGGCATCCTTCGCGGCACCGTTGACAGCCATGACGGTGATCTTCGCAAGGGCCGCGTGGAGATGGGGTTCGACGTCCTCCCAGTCGAGCCTGGCCCCGGTCATGTCCTCGGTGCAGGGGACGAAGTCCTCGTCCCAGAGCTCCCGCAGCTCTTCCTCGAGGTCTTCGCGGGCACTGCTGAACCTGTCCTGGAGAACGTCGAAGAGCAGGCGCACATGGGCGTCGATCTGCTCGCGGACCTGCTGCTGTACGGCTGTGAAGCGGGTCACGTGCACCAGCATGGAGTTGTGCACGGCGACCTGACCCCGCGCTCGACGTACCGCGCAGGTCAGGACGAAGGAACGGATGGCTCGCTGCAGCGACTCGGGCAGGAAGTCGGGAACCTGGTGGTAGGACTTGTGCTTGTCCGGCACCCACAAGTCGGTGTCCTTGATGTGCCTTATCAGAGGCAGCGGCTCGATGTCCTCCTCGTCGCCGTCGGTCTGCAGACCGAAGAGACGCTCCGGACCGAGGTAGTTCGACGGCGCCCGCAGGGTGCGGATGAAACTCTCCGGGAAGAGGTCGGGGCCCAACTCGTCGTGGTCCATGTCGGGGCTGATGTAGATGTTCGCGAAGGGGGTCGCGGTGTAGCCGACGTAGGACGCCTTCGTGAAGCTGTTGACCAAACGCCTGATGGCCTTGTTGATCGCCGACGGGTTGGTGTCGGGGTCCTTGGAGGTGTTCACCCCGGCGTTGTCGGCTTCGTCGTCGATCACGAAGAGGGGGAGGTCGGGAACGACCATCCGGCCGGTCTCCGGGTCCTCCACGCCGTGGTTGTCGATCACCCAGTCCCGCAGGTTGTCGATGATCCGCCGGTTCTTCTTGACCACGAGGACCACAGGAACACTGCCCACGGGCACGTTCGCGGAGACCGCCGTCTTGCGGGCGAAGTCCCCCTTCTCGTGACTGGTGGTAAGCGACGCGGCCTTCAGGCGCTTGCCGTGCGACATAGCGCCGACACCGATATGACGATGCGCGTCGTCGTCAGAGCGGAACTGGAACTGGGTGTCGAACCCGAGAAGCCCTTCGTCGATACGGAGCTGGGTCTGGCTGCGCAGGTCGTTGTGAATCCCGGCGAACACGACGATGAGCCGGTAGCCGGCGTCGGCTGCCTTCGCGGCAAGTCCGATGAACTGCCCCGTCTTGCCGGACTGTACCTGTCCGATCACGAGCCCGGTCCGGCGCCAGATGCCTTCCCGCTGAGGGTCTTCCAGCTCACCGAGAACGTCGTCGGTGCTCTGGTCGAGTCGGCGCACGACCTGCGTCGGGAGCTTGGAGACGGTCAGGAGGTAGCGCCGGTAGCGGTCCCAGAAGTCCCACTTCCGGTCGGCCTTCGCGTCGGCAAGCCAGGCCACATGCCCCTCGTCGTCCTTCATCGCGGAGGAATCGGCCTGGAACACGGTGGCCCGGGCCTCGAGCACCTTCCGCACCTGGTCCCGCTCTACGGTGATCCCCTGGGCAGCGAGGATGCTGACCGCTGTGTTCACGGCGAAGTCCACCTCGGCCGGCGTTGCCTGGCGGTCACCCGGCAGGAGCAGCACCGCGGTCTGCTCGGCCTTCTCGAGACTGTCTTCGGGGGTGGTGCTCACAGCGACCTCCTGCGGCCGGGTCGGTTGGGAGTGGGGACTACCAGGTGGGTCAGGAGTTCCAGAAACCTTGTTGCTCGTCGAAGGGGGGCATGGAGCTGAGTACGCCCCGGGCGTCCTCTGGGGAGCGGCCCTGCCCAAGGAGTGCTTCGTACACTTGGCGGGCGATGTCGACGGTCTCCGGAGCGGCTGGCCCTGGGCCGCCGAAGGGTTCGGGGTCGTCGACCGTGTCGGTCTCGTGGAGCACGCGGAGCGCCGTGACCGGGACCGTCTCCTCAAGGAGGCGGATCATCGAGCGGACGACGTCCGGATTGCCGCCCTGGTCGTCCATCGCTGCTTTCACCAAGGGGTGTTTTCTGTTGATGCGCAGAACGATCCGGCCGTCGTGGCGCTTCACGTTCCAGGCGAACTTCAGGGGGTCACCGTGCGCCCGCGAGACCACCTGACCACGCTGTCGTGCGGAACGAGAGGCCACCTCGCGGGTGTGCCTCGCGATCCTCTCCAAGTGACGACGCAAGGAGACGGGGGGAACCACGCTCGCTTTGCGCACGTCCACGCCCCAGTCGGCGTCGGTCTCCGCAGGGATGTCCACGGCGATCCTCGCGAGGTTGTACTTCTCCTCGCGCCGCAGGCCGCGGATCCCCAGCCAGTCACCGGCCAGGATCAGGCGGTCACGGCGGTAGACATAGAACCCCTGCTGCCCCAGCCATCCCCTCTGCCCGGCAGCCGACTTGTACTCGGCATCCGAGAGACGCTGTGCCGTCGGGAGGACGAAGGGCTCTACGCGCACCGACTCCGACCCCAGCGGCAGAGGCTCCCAGGGGATCCGCTGAACCGACGGGTGCTTGGACAGGAACGGGTCCCACGGGGAGAGGTCGGAGCCGCGCACCCGGATGCGGCACCGGGCCGGACGCTTCAGGAAACGGGCGAAGATCATCGAGAGGTGGGCTTCAGTACGTTCCGCCTCCGCATAGAACTGTGCCTGCGTCTTTTCATCGTCGCTGGCCACGGCACTGTTGTGGTAGCCGGAGAGCTGCTCCCATAGGACAACGGTCCCGTGCTCCATGCTTCCCGCGATCCGACGCAGGAGGGTCGTGGTCGTGTCGCCGGGGTCACGGAGTAGCCGCCACTCCTTGTGGTGCTCCACGACACCGAGGTCCCACGTCCGAACGTGCCAGATCCCGTCCCTGACTGTGGCGACGGTGAGCTTGCGGCACTGAGAGAAGGAGGCGGACTTCAACCCCACACCGAAACGACCGAGATCCGTGGCGCTCCGCTCGGCAGACGGGCCACGGGCCGCCACCGTCATAGCGGTCACCAGCTCTGGCTCCGTCATCCCTTTGCCGTCGTCCGTCACCGCGATCCAGGAACTGTTTCCGTCCCACGTGAAGTCGACGTCGATGTTCTTGGCCTCTGCGGAGACGCTGTTGTCCACGAGATCTGCAACGGCCGCGGGAAGCGAGTAGCCGAGCGAACTGAGCGACGCCACCATGCCGGCAGGGTCGGGCGCGGCAACGTCGAAGTCCATCTTCACGCTCCGTACCCGGTGTACCCGTTCAGTCCTGTGCGGTCGACTCGTCTTTGTGCTCCGCAGAGCGGCATGTGTCAGGACTTCTCGGGTCGCGTGCGGTAAGTGCGCTGTTACTCGTCCCGCGCCAGCCAAGATCCCCCGTTCGTAGCATGGTACCGAAGGGATCTTGTCCGGCGTAGGTGATCTCAGTGAAGGGCTGTCCGCCGGCCCCGCGGGCATGACGCGCGCCGAGTTCGTGCCTGCTGGCTCAGCACCCGGCGTACAGCTTCTTGCACTCGGCCTAGATGTGTTGTCCCGGGACGTTGGTGACACGCGTGCTGGGTTCTTGAAATGGGTGAGGGCCTTCTGGCTCGGTGTGGATTGCGACATCTCCACCGAGATCAGGAGGCCCTCGTGGTCCACCGTAATGCCCCGCTGACCGAGACCGGACGACTTCGCCTGGCCCGCTGTGTCGTGGAGAACGGCTGGCCGGTGCGGCGGGCCGCGGAACGTTTCCAGGTCAGCCACACCACCGCCGCCCGCTGGGCCGGCCGCTACCGACAGCTCGGTGTCGCCGGAATGAGTGACCGCACCAGCCGCCCCCACCGCCAGCCGGCCAGGACGTCGGCCGACGTGGAACAGCAGGCCATCCGGCTCCGACGCGAATACCGCATCGGCCCTCTGCGGCTGGCAGCCCGGCTGGGCATCGCGCCGTCGACCGCCCACCGCATCCTCGTCCGGCACGGCCTGCCGCCCCTGGCCGCCCTCGACCGCGCCACAGGCGAACTTGTCCGCCGCTACGAACGCGCCCGGCCCGGCGAACTCCTCCACATCGACGTCAAGAAACTCGGCCGAATCCCCGACGGCGGCGGCCACAAAGCCCTCGGCCGGGCGGCCGGCAGCCCGAACAAGGACCGAACGAACGGCGCCGGCTGGGCCTACCTCCACACCGCCCTCGACGACCACTCCCGCCTGGCCTACACCGAGGACCTGCCCGACGAGACCGCCCCGGCCTGCGCCGCCTTCCTCATCCGGGCCACCGCCTGGTTCGCTTCCATGGGCGTCACCGTCGAGCGTGTCCTGTCTCCGGCAACAGGAAGCCGACCGTTTGGAGTGGGGGTCGGCCTGGGTGAACACCGGGCTCGTCTTCACCCAGGAGGACGGCTCCTGGCTCCACCCCGGGAAGGTGACCGACCTCTTCGAGCGGCTCGTCGCGGCCTCCGGGCTGCCGCCGATCCGGCTGCACGACCTCCGGCACGGCGCTGCCACGCTCATGCTGGCCGCCGACATCGACATCAAGATCGTGTCGGACACGCTCGGGCACAGCGACACCCGGATCACGCGCGACATCTACCAGAGCGTGCTCCCCCACGTCGGCAAGAGCGCCGCCGAGGCCACCGCGAAGCTGGTCCCCCTCCAGCGCAAGGCCGAGCAGGAAGCGCAGGCCAGCAAGGCCGCCAAGGAGGCCAAGCGCGCCGCGAAGGCGAAGACCAAGGGGAAGAAGAAGGGCAAGACCAAGAAGGCCGCCAAGAAGGGCTGACGGCCCCTCCGCTCACGCATCGCTCACGCACGCAGGCCTGCGCACCCCAGCCGCGTGCCCTGCCATGCCCCGAGCAACAGAAAAGGCCAGGTCAGACGGTATCTGACCTGGCCTTTCTCTGAGCCGCCTTCGGGATTCGAACCCGAGACCTACGCATTACGAGTGCGTTGCTCTGGCCAACTGAGCTAAGGCGGCACCGCCGGGAGACAAGTGTTCCCTCGGGAGGGAGCGCTCATCAGCAGCGGCGCCTAGTCTACAGGCTCGAACGGGGTGCCCCGAACCAGGTTCCCTGGCGGCCGGGGGTCACGTGCACTTCTTGCCGTTCTGCGGGGGTTTGCCCTGGAGGAGGTAGGTGTTGATCGCGTTGTCGATGCAGGTGCTGCCGCGGCCGTACGCCGTGTGGCCGTCGCCGTCGTAGGTCAGCAGGACGCCCGAGTCCAGCTGGCGGGCCAGGGACTGGGCCCACTTGTACGGGGTCGCCGGGTCGCGGACCGTGCCGACCACCACGATCGGCGGGGCGCCCTTCGCGCTCAGCGGCCGGGCGGTGCCGGTGGCCTTGACCGGCCAGTACGTGCAGTTCAGCGAGGCCCAGGCCAGGCCCGCGCCGAAGACCGGGGAGGCCTTGCGGAACGAGGGCAGGGCGGCGTCGACCGCGTCGGGGCCCGGGAAGGCGGGGGGCTGGTCGAGGCAGTTGACCGCGGCGTTCGCGGCCATCAGGTTGGCGTACCTGCCGTTCGGCTCGCGCTCGTAGTAGCTGTCGGCGAGGGCGAGGAGGCCCGAGCCGTCGCCGTCCATCGCCGTCGCGAGCGCCTCGCGCAGCTGCGGCCAGGCGCTCTCGTCGTACAGGGCCGCGATCACCCCGGTGGTGGCCAGGGACTCGCCGAGCGGCCGCTCCGGGTCGCCGCTGGCGACGGGCTTCGCGTCGAGCTGCCGGAAGAACGCGCCGAGGCGCGTGGCGACCGCGTCGGGGCCGCCCTTGCCGAGCGGGCAGTCGGGCTGCTTCGCGCAGTCCTTGGCGAAGGAGCGGAAGGCCGTTTCGAAGCCCTCGGTCTGGTCGCGGTTCAGGTCGAGCGCCGAGCGGGAGGGGTCCATCGCGCCGTCCAGGACCAGCCGGCCGACGCGTCCCGGGAAGAGGTCCGCGTACGTCGCCCCCAGGAAGGTGCCGTACGAGGCGCCGACGTACGTCAGTTTCTCGTCGCCCAGCACGCCCCGCAGCAGATCCAGGTCGCGGGCGGCGTCGACGGTGGAGACGTGCGGCAGGATCCGCCGGGAGCGCGACGCGCAGCCGGCCGCGAAGTCCTTGAACGCCGCGACCAGCGCGGTGCGCTCCGCCGCGTCGTCGGGGGTCTGGTCCACCTGCGTGTACGTGTCCATCGCCGGGCCGGACAGGCACTCGACCGGGCTGCTGCGGTCCACGCCGCGCGGGTCGAAGGACACCATGTCGTACTGGGCGCGCACGGCCGCCGGGTAGCCGATGCCGGCGTACGCCTGGAGGTAGCCGATGCCGGAGCCGCCGGGGCCGCCCGGATTGACCACGAGGGAGCCGAGCCGCTTGCCGGGGCCGGTGGCGGGGCGCCGGGCCAGTGCGATGTCGACGTCCTGGCCTGCGTCGGGGCGGTCGTAGTCGAGCGGGGCCTTCAGGGTGGCGCACTGGAAGCCGGGGACGCCGCAGTCGCGCCACACCGGCTTCTGCTCGTAGTACGGGCGCAGCCCGGCCGGGATCTCGGGCGGCTGGGCCGGAGGCGCCGCGACCCGGGCAGCGGACGAGGAGACGGCCGCCCGCGGGCCGGCCGAGCCCTCCGCGGTGCAGCCGGAGAGCAGCAGCACGGCGGCTGCGGTCACGGTTCCGGTGGTGCGCAGCAGGCGCCTGGTGTCCATTCTGGGAGCCTACGTGCTACGCCCGGGTCCCGGCCTGCGCCGGGTCGCTCGTACGGGTGAGGCGGTGGAGCGGCCGGCCCCCCGCGGTCAGCCCGCGCGCAGGGCCATCGCCATGGCCTCGACGGCGAGGAGCGGGGCCACGTTGCGGTCGAGGGCCTCGCGGCAGGCGCGGATGGCCTCGATGCGGCGCAGGGTCCGCTCGGGGCCGCCGGCGCGGGCGATCCGGTCCAGGTCCGGCCGTACGTCCTCGTTCGCGATGGCCACCGCCGAGCCGAGCTGGAGGGCCAGGACGTCGCGGTAGAAGCCGGTGAGGTCGGTCAGCGCCAGGTCGAGGCTGTCGCGCTGGGTTCGGGTGCGGCGGCGCTTCTGCCGGTCCTCCAGCTCCTTCATCACGCCCGCCGTGCCGCGCGGCATCCGGCCGCCGGTCCCGGCGCCGGCGCCGAGCGCGGCCTTGAGCTCCTCGGTCTCCTTGACCTCGATCTCCTCGGCGAGCGCCTTGGCGTCCTCGGCGGCGGCGTCGACGAGCTCCTGTGCAGCCTTGAGGCAGCCGCCCACGTCGTCGATGCGCAGCGGCAGCTTCAGCACGGAGGTGCGCCGGGCCCGGGCCGCCTCGTCCTGGGCGAGCCGGCGGGCGCGGTCGATGTGGCCCTGCGTGGCACGGGCGGCGAACGCGGCGACGGCCGGCTCGATGCCGTCGCGGCGGACCAGGACGTCGGCGACGGCGGCCACGGGCGGGGTGCGCAGGGTCAGGTGGCGGCAGCGGGAGCGGATGGTGGGCAGCACGTCCTCCAGGGAGGGCGCGCACAGCAGCCACACGGTCCGCGGAGCGGGCTCCTCCACGGCCTTGAGGAGCACGTTCGCCGCGCCCTCGGTCAGCCGGTCGGAGTCCTCCAGGACGATGACCTGCCAGCGGCCCACGGCCGGGGAGAGCTGGGCCCGGCGGACCAGGTCGCGGGTCTCCTTGACGCCGATGGACAGCAGGTCGGTGCGGACGATCTCGACGTCCGCGTGGGTCCCCACCATCGTGGTGTGGCAGCCGTCGCAGAAGCCGCAGCCCGGCTCGCCGCCCAGGGCCCGGTCGGGGCTCGTGCACTGCAGGGCGGCGGCGAAGGCGCGCGCGGCGGTGGCCCGGCCGGAGCCGGGCGGGCCGGTGAACAGCCAGGCGTGCGTCATCTTGGACGCAGCCGGCGGCTCCTGCCCCGCCTCGACGGCGGTGACCAGGGCGTCGGCGTCGCGGGCGGCGGCGGCCAGCTGCGTCTGCACCCGCTCCTGGCCCACCAGGTCGTCCCACACGGGCATGCCGCCCACCGCCTTTCCTCGCCGTCCCTGCCCGGCGCGTTCCGGTGCTCTCACCCCTGCGCCTGCGCTGCCACCAGTGTGGCGTGCGCCGCTGACAATCCCGTGCTCTCCCGTGCCGTCCCGTCCTGTCCCGCCACCGTCCGCTCCCCGCGGCTGCGGTCGGCGGCGGTTGCGGTCAGCGGCGGCGGCGCGGGCCTCCCCTGCCGTTGCGGCCCTCGTCGTCGTCCTCGTCCGCGTGCGGGCCGAGGAGCTCGTCCGCCAGGCTCGGCAGGTCGTCCAGCGGGGTCTCCTCGGCCCACGAGGGGCGCGGGCCGCGCGGGCGGCCCTCCTCGTCCAGGTCGAGGACGGGAAGCTCGCGGGTCACGTCCTCGGCGGAGTCACGGAAGATGCCCGGCGGCACCCGGTCGGCCGGGGCCTCGTCCGAGTGGCGGGCCGTCGGGCGCACCGCGGAGTACGACTGCGCGGCCTGCTGCCGGTCGCCCTGGGCGGCCTGCGGGCGTACGGGAGGCAGCACGGCCGTCTCGTCGGCCGGGCCGGCTCCCGGGACGGCCGGCAGCACGGAGGTCTCCGCGGCCGGGTCCACCTTCGGCACCGGCACCGTCTGGGTCACGTCGTCCGGCCGGACCACCCGCTTGTCCGCGGGCGGCCTCACGATCGGCGTCTCGACCGTCACCGCGTCGTCCGGGAGCGGCTCCTTGGCCATCGACACCTTCGGGGCCGCCTGGGCGGCCGGGGGCTCCTGGGCCGCCTGCCGCGCAGCAGCCGCGGCAGCAGCGGTTGCCGCCGCGGCCGCCGCCTGGGCCTCCGCCAGCCGGCGCGCCTCCTCCGCCTTCAGCAGGGCCTCCTCGGCCCGCCGCTGCTTCTCCCGGCGCCGCTCCTCGGCCTCCGCGCGCAGCCGGGCCTCCTCCTCGGCCTCCTTGCGCAGCCGCTCCTGCTCGGCCGCACGGGCCTTCGCCTCGGCCTCCGCGCGCAGCCGCTCGGCCTCGGCCCGGGCACGGGCCTCCTCCTCGGCGCGCAGCCGCTCCTCCTCCGCCCGGCGGGCGGCCTCCTCCTCGGCCCGGCGGCGCGCCTCGGCGGCCTCCGCCTCGGCCTTGCGGCGGGCCTCCTCGGCCTCGCGGGCCCGGCGGGCCTCCTCCTCGGCGCGCAGCCGCTCCTCCTCCGCCTTGCGCGCGGCCTCCTCCTCGGCGCGGCGCCGCGCCTCCTCCTCCGCCTTGCGCCGGGCCTCGGCCTGCGCGGCCAGCTCGGCCTCGGAGAGCGGCAGCATCCGGTCCAGCCGGTGCCGTACGACGGTGGTGACGGACTCCGGGTCCTGCCCGGCGTCGACCACCAGGTAGCGGCCGGGGTCGGCGGCGGCGAGGGTCAGGAACCCGGCCCGCACGCGCTGGTGGAACTCGGCCGGCTCGGACTCCAGCCGGTCGGGCGCCTCCGTGAACCGCTCCCGCGCCGTCTCCGGCGACACGTCGAGCAGCACGGTCAGGTTCGGTACGAGTCCGCCGGTGGCCCAGCGGGAGATGCGGGCGATCTCGGTCGGGGACAGGTCGCGACCCGCCCCCTGGTAGGCGACGGAGGAGTCGATGTAGCGGTCGGAGATGACGACGGCGCCGCGCTCCAGGGCGGGCCGGACCACGGTGTCCACGTGCTCCGCGCGGTCCGCCGCGTACAGCAGGGCCTCGGCGCGGTTCGACAGCCCGGCCGAGGACACGTCGAGCAGGATGGACCGCAGCCGCTTGCCGACCGGGGTGGCGCCCGGCTCGCGCGTGACGACGACCTCGTGGCCCTTGCCCCGGATCCAGTCGGCCAGCGCCTGGACCTGGGTGGACTTGCCGGCCCCGTCGCCGCCCTCCAGGGCGATGAAGAAACCGGTCGCGGACGGAGCCTGCACCGGCTCCCCGCCGCGCAGCGCCTCGCGCAGGTCGCGGCGCAGCGGTACGCCGCCGCGGTCGTCGGCCTTGGCCAGGACCACCACGGCGGCCGGCAGCAGCAGCGCGCCGACCAGCATCAGGGTGAACGCGGCGCCGCCGTGCTCGAAGACGAGCCCCCCGCCGGCCAGCCGGTGCGGGCCGATCGCGGCGGCCACGACCGGGGCGGTGACGGCGCCGAGGGCCACCGCCACCCGGACGACGGCCTGGAGGTGCTCGGTGACCCGGGCGCGGCGCGGCTCCTCGGTCTCCTGGTCGAGCAGGGTGTGCCCGGTGTTGGCGGCCACGCCCGCGGCGGTGCCGGCGAGCAGCGACAGGAACAGCACGGTCGCCGCATCCGTGACCAGGCCGGTCAGCAGCAGCGCGAGCCCGGTGGCGGCCGTGGCCAGGGCGAGCAGCCGGCGCCGCGACAGCGCGGGCAGCACCTTGCCGGCCTGGGCGGCGCGGATCCCGAGGGCGGTGCCGCCGACCAGGGCCAGGACGAGCAGCGCGAAGGTGGCGGGCCCGCCGCCGAGGTCGTAGGCGTGCAGCACGGCGACGGCGGCCGCGGAGGCCACGGCTCCGGCCACGGCGGCGCAGGCCAGCACGAGCAGCGGGATGGCGCCGGTGCGGCCCTTGTCGGGCACGTCCCCCGCCTTCGGGGGCCGCAGGCCCTCCAGCGGCGAGCGCAGGCGCGGGGCCTTGCCGGTGGGCAGCACCAGCGGCAGCAGCAGCGAGAGCGAGGCGGCGAACAGGCCGGCCGCCACGTACGAGCCGAGGGCGGCCCGGTTCGCGGCGAACCAGTCGATGCCGAGGCCGAGGACCTTGCCGACCAGCGACGCGGCGAGCAGTGCGGCCGCGGCGGCCGGCATGGCGGCGAACGAGGTGCGCAGGGTCAGCCGGCGCAGCGCGTCGAGGTGGTCGGGCAGCGGCCGGACGGCGGCCCCCTCCGGCGGCGCCGCGGGCAGCAGGGCGGGGGCGGCGGCGTCCTTGGCCTGGGTCCACAGCCGCTCGGCGGCGCCGGAGACGAAGACGGTGGCCAGCAGCGCGGTCAGCGCGTGCTCCGGGATCCAGTCGAGCCAGAGCGGGGCGACGACGAAGAGCGCGAGCCGGATGCCGTCGGCCCCGGCCATCGTCCAGCGGCGGTCGAACGCGCCGCCGGGGCCGGTCAGCTTGGCGAGGGGGCCGAGCAGGACCGCGCCGAAGAGCAGCGTGGCGAGGATCCGCACCCCGAAGACGGCGGCGACGGCCAGGGCCCAGCCGCGGTAGCCGCCGCCGAAGGCCTCCTGGGAGACGGCCGCCTGGAGGACGAGCAGGACCAGGACGAGGACGGCGAGGGCGTCGCCGATGCCGCTGACGAGCTGGGCGCTCCACAGGCGGCGCAGCCTGGGAGTGCGCAGCAGTGCGCGCACCGCCCGCTCGCGGGAATCCGCGGCGAGGGCTTCGTCGTAGGTGGGGTTCTGGGGGGCGGTCACGCCAGTCGGCTGCTCGGCTCGCGTCATCCGCCCAGCCTATCCGCTGCGCTTGGCCGGTGCTGCTGCCCTGTGGACAACCCGGGCGGCGCGCCCCGGGGCCGGCGGGCCGCTGCGCGGAGCCCTTCCCCTCCCCGCCCCTTCCCGAAGCCAGGGGCTCCGCCCCCCGCCCCCGCGCCTCGAACGCCGGCGGGGCTGGAGAGGTCCAGCCCCGCCGGCGTTCGAGCGGCCGGGCGGAGGTCAGTCCTCCGCGGGGGGCGTGGCGGCGGCGGTCTTCTTCGCCGCCGTCTTCTTCGCCGCCGCCGTCGTCGTCTTCTTGGCGGTGGTCTTCTTGGCCGCGGTCTTCTTCGCCGCCGTGGCCGTCTTCTTGGCCGGCGCCTTCTTTGCGGCGGCCTTCTTGGCCGTCTTCTTCGCCGGCCCCTTCGCCCGCTTCTCCGCCAGCAGCTCGTAGCCGCGCTCCGGCGTGATCGTCTCGACGTCGTCGTCGCGCCGCAGCGTGGCGTTCGTCTCGCCGTCCGTCACGTACGGGCCGAAGCGGCCGTCCTTCACCACGACCGGCCGCTCGCTGACCGGGTCGGTCCCCAGCTCCTTCAGCGGCGGCTTGGCCGCCGCCCGGCCGCGGACCTTCGGCTGGGCGTAGATCGCCAGGGCCTCGTCCAGCGTGATGGTGAAGAGCTGGTCCTCCGACTCCAGGGACCGCGAGTCCGTGCCCTTCTTCAGGTACGGGCCGTAGCGGCCGTTCTGCGCGGTGATCTCCACGCCCTCGGCATCGGTGCCGACCACCCGCGGCAGCGACATGAGCTTCAGCGCGTCGTCGAGGGTGACGGTGTCCAGGGACATGGACTTGAACAGCGAGGCCGTCCGCGCCTTGACCGCGTTCTTGCCGGTCTTCGGCGTGCCCTCGGGCAGGACCTCCGTCACGTACGGACCGTAGCGGCCGTCCTTGGCGACGATCTCGTTGCCGGTGACCGGGTCCTTGCCCAGCTGGAACTCGCCGCTCGGCTTGGCGAACAGCTCCTCCGCGTACGCCACCGTCAGCTCGTCCGGAGCCAGGTCGTCCGGCACGTCGGCCCGCTGGTGGCCCTCCGCGTCCTTCTCGCCGCGCTCCACGTACGGCCCGTACCGGCCGACGCGCAGGACGATGCCCTCGCCGACGGGGAAGGAGGAGATCTCCCGGGCGTCGATCGCACCGAGGTCGGTCACGAGCTCCTTCAGACCGCCGAGGTGGTCGCCGCCGTCGGCCGCCGGGGCGACCGCGGAGGCGTCCTCGGAGCCGAAGTAGAACCGCTTGAGCCACGGCACGGCCTGGGCCTCGCCCCGCGCGATGCGGTCGAGATCGTCCTCCATCTTGGCGGTGAAGTCGTAGTCGACGAGTCGGCCGAAGTGCTTCTCCAGCAGGTTGACCACGGCGAACGACAGGAAGGACGGCACGAGCGCCGTGCCCTTCTTGAAGACGTACCCGCGGTCGAGGATCGTGCCGATGATCGACGCGTACGTCGACGGGCGGCCGATCTCCCGCTCCTCCAGCTCCTTGACCAGCGAGGCCTCGGTGTAGCGGGCCGGCGGCTTCGTCGCGTGGCCGTCCGCGGTGATCTCGTCGGCGGTGAGGGCGTCGCCCTCCGCGACCTGCGGCAGGCGCCGCTCGCGGTCGTCGAGCTCGGCGTTCGGGTCGTCCGCGCCCTCGACGTACGCCTTCATGAACCCGTGGAAGGTGATCGTCTTGCCGGACGCGGTGAACTCGGCGTCCCGGCCGTCCGAGGCCGTGCCGCCGATCTTCACCGTCACCGAGTTGCCGGTGGCGTCCTTCATCTGGGAGGCGACGGTCCGCTTCCAGATCAGCTCGTACAGGCGGAACTGGTCACCGGTCAGGCCGGTCTCGGCGGGCGTGCGGAAACGATCACCCGACGGGCGAATCGCCTCGTGCGCCTCCTGCGCGTTCTTGACCTTGCCGGCGTAGACGCGGGCCTTCTCCGGCAGGTAGTCGGCCCCGTACAGCTGCGTGACCTGGGCCCTGGCGGCCGCCACGGCGGTGTCCGAGAGGGTCGTGGAGTCGGTACGCATGTAGGTGATGAAGCCGTTCTCGTACAGCTTCTGCGCCACCTGCATCGTGGCCTTCGCGCCGAAGCCCAGCTTGCGCGAGGCCTCCTGCTGCAGCGTCGTCGTGCGGAACGGGGCGTACGGGGAGCGGCGGTACGGCTTGGACTCCACCGAGCGGACGGCGAAGGAGCTGTCGGCGAGCGCGGCGGCCAGCGCCCGTGCGTTCGCCTCGTCGAGGTGGAGCACCTCGGTGTTCTTCAGCTGCCCGTTCGCACCGAAGTCGCGGCCCTGCGCGACGCGCTTGCCGTCGACGGTGTTCAGGCGGGCGACGAGCGTGGACGGGTCGGACGGGTCGCCGGCCCGGCCGGTGGAGAAGGTGCCGGTGAGGTCCCAGTACTCGGCGGAGCGGAAGGCGATGCGCTCGCGCTCGCGCTCGACGACGAGACGGGTGGCGACGGACTGCACGCGTCCGGCCGACAGCCGCGGCATGACCTTCTTCCACAGGACCGGCGAGACCTCGTAGCCGTAGAGGCGGTCGAGGATGCGGCGGGTCTCCTGGGCGTCGACCATGCGCTGGTTCAGCTCGCGCGGGTTGGCGACGGCCTCGCGGATCGCGTCCTTGGTGATCTCGTGGAAGACCATCCGGTGGACGGGGACCTTCGGCTTGAGGACTTCCTGCAGGTGCCACGCGATGGCTTCGCCCTCGCGGTCCTCATCGGTGGCGAGGAAGAGCTCGTCGGAATCGGCCAGCAGCTCCTTGAGCTTCCTGACCTGGGCCTTCTTGTCGGCATTGACGACGTAGATCGGCTGGAAGTCGTGCTCGACGTCCACGCCGAGGCGGCGGACCTCGCCCGTGTACTTGTCGGGGACCTCGGCCGCGCCGTTCGGGAGGTCGCGGATGTGCCCGACGCTCGCCTCGACGACGTATCCCGGGCCGAGGTAGCCCTTGATCGTCTTCGCCTTGGCAGGGGACTCGACGATGACGAGTCGGCGGCCGCCCTGTGCGGTCTCGCTAGTCGGGGACAACTTGGCTCTTCTCTCCGGTCGGCACTCGGTCGCAGTACGGCGACGCTGCGGAGTGTGACGGTACAACCCGCCCCCGTGTCAAACGGCACAAGCCCGCAACGGCCACTCGAACGGTAACCCGACAAGTGCCATTTCTGCCGCCCGGATACCCCGCCGGGCCCGTCCCGATCACCGCCCCGAGTGGCCCGGGGGCCGTCTGGCCGCTCCCCCGCACCCCGCCTGACGTCCGGTTTCCCCCGCGGGGCCGCTCTCTGCGCGGCGACCGGTGCTACGCGGGGCAGGGCGCGGAAGTCACAGCCGCGCCAGGCACCACACGCCGAGGGCCAGCGACGCCGCGCCGGCGACCAGCGCCAGCGGTACGGCCACGGCGGGGCGCACGCCCTCGGCGACCGGCGCACCCTTGCGGGCGCGCGCCCCAGTCCAGGCCAGCAGAGCGGTCCCGAACAGCAGGAACACGGCCGCCGCGAAGATCGCCGGACCGCTCTCCATACCGTTCCCCTTCGTCCCCCGGGCCGCTCTCGGGTCCCCCCGGATCCCCCCGGACACCCACGGACACCCCTGGCTTTCCCCCTCGGCCGACAGCCTGCCAGCCGAGGGGGAACGGAAAACGAACCGCGGGTTACATCCCGGGGCAAGCGTGGGGGAGAGCGAAACAGAGGGGAAGCGGAAGGCGGCGCGAGGGGAGCGCGAAGCAGGAGGCGAAGGGAGAAGCGGAGGGCGGCGCAGGGGCCCGGCGGGGCACCCGGCCGCCCCGCGGATCAGGCCTCGACCGGCTCCAGGAAGCCCTGCTCCACCAGCATCCGGATCGCCTCCGGCGTCCGGGCCCGCAGCACGACCGGGTCCTCCTGCATCAGCTGGGCGATCGCGTCGAGGATCCGGCCCGCGGTGAGCGATCCGTCGCACACGCCGGCGAAGCCCGCCCCCACCGTGTCGACCGTCGTGGCGCGCCGCATGCCGCGGTTCTGCCGGAGCACCACGTGCTCGGGGTCCTCGGCCCCCGGGGAGCCGACCTGCTCCTGGACGACCTCGGCGACCAGCGCGAAGCGGGCCTCCAGCAGCGAGGCGTCGTCGTGGGCGCGCAGGTAGTCCTGGCGGGCGAAGTGCGCGGTGACGGCGTCGCCGAGCGGCTGCTCCACCGAGTGCGGCCACTCCTCGATCACGATCGACGGCTCGTCGGCGTCGCTGCGGCGCAGCGTGATCCAGCCGAAGCCCACGGCCTTGGTCTTGCGGGCCTCGAACTCGTCGAGCCAGTCCTCGTACCGGCGCGCGTACTCGGCCGGATCGGTGCGGTGGTCGCCCGCGTCGCGCAGCCACAGCTCGGCGTACTGGGTGACGTCCTGCACGTCGCGCTGCACGATCCAGGCGTCGCAGCCGCGCGGCACCCAGGAGCGGAGCCGCTCGCGCCAGTCCTCTCCCTCCACGTGCTGCCAGTTGCCGAGGAACTGCGCGTAGCCGCCGGGGTTGAGGTGCGCGCCGGCCTCCTGGACCAGGGTCCGGCACAGGTCGTCGCCGCCCATGCCGCCGTCCCGGTACGTCAGCCGGGCGCCGGGCGAGATCACGAACGGCGGGTTCGACACGATCAGGTCGTACGTGGCGTCGCCGACCGGCTCGAAGAGGGAGCCGAGGAGCAGTTCGGCCTCCGGGGCACCGGACAGCGCCAGGGTCAGCCGGGTGAACTCCAGGGCCCGCGGGTTGACGTCGGTGGCGGTGACGCGGGTGGCGTGCTGCGCGGCGTGCAGGGCCTGGATGCCCGAGCCGGTGCCGAGGTCGAGGGCACTGGCGACGGGGCGGCGCACGGTGATCCCGGCGAGGGTGGTGGAGGCGCCGCCGACGCCGAGGACGACGCCCTCCTCGCGGCTGCCGATGCCGCCGGCCCCGCCGACGGCGCAGCCGAGGTCCGAGACGATGAACCAGTCCTCGCCGTCCGGGCCGCCGTACGGGCGCACGTCGACGGTGGCGTGCACCTCGTCGCCCTCCCGGCGCAGCCAGCCGTCGGCGATCAGGGCCTCGACGGGCAGCGCGGGCGAGACGTGAACGTACGGCTCCGGCTGCTGGAGCAGGAACAGCCGGACCAGGCTCGGGAGCGGGCCGTTGCTGCGGTTGCGGGTGGCGCGCAGCGCGGGGACCGTCTCGCTGCGGGCCAGGGCCGCGTAGGCGGGGGCGCCGAGCAGGTCGAGCAGCCCGTCGGCGGTGAAGCCGGCGGCGAGCAGGGCGGTGCGGAGCTCGGCGGCGCGGTCGGGCGTGGGGAGGCTGGTGGTACTCACGCGTCCATTGTGTCGGCTACGGGCTCCGATCCGTGCGCCGCGGACCCGTGCGCCGCCGACGGCTCACTTCGCGGGCGACGCCGTGGGCGCCAGGGTGACCTTGCAGCCCTTCTGGGTGTTCATCGCCTGGTCCAGGCCGGCCTTCTTCAACTGGCCGTAGGCGTCCGTGCTGCCCTTCTGCGCCTCGGTGATGCCGGCCGCGATCTCCTTGAGGCCGTCGGCGAACTTGCCCTGGTCCTTGGGGTCCAGCGCGTCCACCTTCGCCTTGAGGTCCGTGTAGGCCTTGGACGCCGCGTCGAAGCCCTTGACCGCTGCGTCCTTGGTCGCCTGGCCGTCCTTCGTGGGCGGGACCCCGGCCTGCGCCACGGCGGCGCTCATCGCCTTGTACGCATCGGCCTGGGCCTGGAAGGCGGCCGAGTCGGTCCTCTGGACCTCGTCCGGCTTGGTGCTCTCGCCCGACACGCGCTTGAGGTCGGCGTTGGCGGTCTCGATCTTCTTCAGCTGGGGCGCCCACTTGTCACAGACCTGCTTGGCCCAGGCGTTGGCCTTCTCGTCGCCGTCTTCGCCGCCGCAACCGGACAGCACGAGCATCAGTACCGCGCTGCCGGACAGCGCGGCCGCAAGCTTCTTGTTCACCGGATTGGTCCCTTCGAAGGCTCTCGGCCGGGAAGATACCAACCCGCCATCCGGGTAAGCGGAAAGGCGGACGGACGACGCGTCGCTCCGCGCCACCCGTCCGCCGTTCGGGCCTATCCCCGCCTGGTCGGTCCGCCGTGGGACCGGTCAGGACACCACCGCGGGGTCGGTCGGCTGCGACACCCGCTCGGCGGTCCCCGTTCCGCCCTCGGCGTCGCCGCCGACGGCCACGCCGCGCCGCTTGGAGACGTAGACCGCACCGACGATGACCGTGACGGCGACGGCCGCGACGATCGCGCGCACCGTCGCGCTGGTGTCGGCCCCGTAGCTGAACTGGACGACTGCCGGGGCGATGAGCAGGGCCACCAGGTTCATGACCTTCAGCAGCGGGTTGATCGCCGGTCCCGCAGTGTCCTTGAACGGGTCGCCGACGGTGTCGCCGATGACCGTCGCGGCATGGGCCTCGCTGCCCTTGCCGCCGTGGTGTCCGTCCTCGACGAGCTTCTTCGCGTTGTCCCACGCACCGCCGGAGTTGGCGAGGAACACGGCCATCAGCGTGCCGCACCCGATGGCGCCCGCGAGGTACGCGCCGAGTGCGCCGACGCCGAGGATGAAGCCGACCGCGATGGGCGCCATCACGGCGAGCAGGCCGGGCGTGGCGAGCTCGCGCAGAGCGTCCTTGGTGCAGATGTCCACGACGCGCCCGTACTCGGGCTTCTCGGTGTGGTCCATGATGCCGGGGTGCTCGCGGAACTGGCGGCGCACCTCGTAGACGACGGCGCCCGCGGAGCGGGAGACCGCGTTGATGGCGAGGCCGGAGAAGAGGAAGACGACCGCGGCGCCCAGGATGAGGCCGACCAGGTTGTTGGGCTGGGCGATGTCCAGGCTGAGGTTCATCTCGCCCGCCTTGGCGCCGACGTCCCTGACCGCGTTGGAGATGGCGTCGTTGTACGAGCCGAAGAGCGCGGACGCGGCGAGCACGGCGGTGGCGATGGCGATGCCCTTGGTGATGGCCTTGGTGGTGTTGCCGACGGCGTCCAGGTCGGTCAGGACCTGCGCGCCCGCGCCCTCGACGTCGCCGGACATCTCGGCGATGCCCTGGGCGTTGTCGGAGACGGGCCCGAAGGTGTCCATGGCGACGATCACGCCGACGGTGGTGAGCAGGCCGGTGCCGGCCAGGGCCACCGCGAAGAGCGCGAGCATGATGGAGGTGCCGCCGAGCAGGAACGCCCCGTACACGCCGAGGCCGATGAGGAGCGCCGTGTAGACGGCGGACTCCAGGCCGACGGAGATGCCCGCGAGGACCACGGTGGCCGGGCCGGTCAGGGCGGTCTTGCCGATGTCCCGGACGGGGCGGCGGCTGGTCTCGGTGAAGTAGCCGGTGAGCTGCTGGATCAGGGCCGCCAGGACGATGCCGATGGCGACGGCGACGAGGGCGAGGACCCGCGGGTCGCCGGAGTGCGTGCTGATCGCGGTGTCCTCGACGCCGACGAGCTCCTTGTACGTGGCCGGCAGGTACGCGAAGACGGCGACGGCGACGAGCACGAGCGAGATCACGGCGGAGATGAAGAAGCCGCGGTTGATGGCGGTCATGCCGCTGCGGTCGCTGCGCCGCGGGGAGACGGCGAAGATGCCGATCATCGCGGTGATGACGCCGATGGCGGGGACGATGAGCGGGAAGGCGAGGCCGAGGTCGCCGAAGGCGGCCTTGCCCAGGATGAGCGCGGCCACCAGGGTGACGGCGTACGACTCGAAGAGGTCGGCGGCCATACCGGCGCAGTCGCCGACGTTGTCGCCCACATTGTCGGCGATGGTCGCGGCATTGCGCGGGTCGTCCTCCGGAATGCCCTGCTCGACCTTGCCGACCAGGTCGGCGCCGACGTCGGCGGCCTTGGTGAAGATGCCGCCGCCGACGCGCATGAACATCGCGATCAGGGCGGCGCCGAGGCCGAAGCCCTCCAGGACCTTGGGGGCGTCGGCGGCGTAGACCAGGACGACGCAGGAGGCGCCGAGCAGGCCGAGGCCGACGGTGAACATGCCGACGACGCCGCCGGTGCGGAACGCGATCCGCATGGCCTTGTGGGCGACGTCGGTGAGGTCCTTGGCGGGCTGCCCCGCGGCGGGGGTGGCCTCGCGGGCGGCGGCGGCGACGCGGACGTTGGCGCGCACGGCGAGCCGCATGCCGACGTAGCCGGTGATCGCCGAGAAGACGGCGCCGACGAGGAAGAAGGCGGAACGCCCCGCCCGCTGGCTCCAGTTGTCCGCGGGGAGCAGGAAGAGCAGGAAGAACACGACGACGGCGAAGATGCCGAGGGTGCGCAGCTGCCGGCCCAGGTAGGCGTTGGCGCCTTCCTGCACGGCGGCGGCGATCTTCTTCATGCTGTCGGTGCCCTCGCCGGCGGCGAGGACCTGGCGGACCAGGATCTGCGCCACGACGAGGGCGGCAAGGGCCACGGCCGCGATCACGATCACGATGAGCCGGTTGTCATCGGTGAGTACCGCGGCTGCCAGATCGGCGGTGCCGTCCGGCGAGAGAGGGGTGAAGAGCCCCGTCATTCGTCCTCCTTGACGTGATGAGCTCAAGATGTGGACGGATTGTAGGGAGCTCTTCCCGATCAAAACAGTGCGCGGGAAACGGAATTGGCCTGCTCTTGCTCCCCACCAATAGATCTCGTCACTCCATTACCCTCGAAAGAGGTAATGGGACAAAGGCATTGACGCCTGATCATTGATCTAGAAATACTGCGCGGGCATGAAAAAAGGCCCTGTTCACAGGGCCCTGAATAAGATCGAATAAACCGACCGGACTACGAGATTCGGGCCTCCCCGGCAACGGGCCAGCTCATCCGGATGGTCCCGCCGCCCTCGCCGCTGGTCACCTCGACGTCGTCGACGAGACCGCTGATGACGGCGAGGCCCATCTCGTCCTCGGTGTCGCCGTCGGGGTCCAGGGCAGCCTCGAGCCCGGGCACGGCGTCCGGGCCGCCGGGCGGTCCGGGGACCTCGTCGCCGACCTCGATGGAGAACAGCTTCTCCTCCTCGGTCAGCACCACCCGGACGGGCGCGGTCAGCCCGTTGCTCAGGTGCAGTCCGACGGCGCGCGAGCAGGCCTCGCCCACCGCGAGGCGGACCTCGTCGAGCACGGCCTCGTCCACGCCCGCCCGCCGCGCCACGGCAGCCGCCACCAGGCGGGCCGTCCGGACGTGCTCGGGCTGGGCGCTGAAGCGCAGTTCAACGGTGGCCATTGCGTCCCCCTCGGACTACGGGCGTGGCTTACAGGGGCCCGGGCCGCTCACGGCCCGCGCCCCCGCTCCTCTTCCACTCCGCCCCGGGGGCCGGCGGACGCCGGTCCCCGCGACGAAGCCGTCAGTCGGTGGCCGCGACGGCGTCTTCCACCGTCGTGTGGATCGGGAACACCTTGGTCAGGCCGGTGATGCGGAAAATCTTCAGGATGCGCTCCTGGTTGCACACCAGACGCAGCGAGCCCTCGTGCGCGCGGACGCGCTTGAGGCCTCCCACGAGCACACCGAGGCCGGTGGAGTCGAGGAAGTCCACTCGCTCCATGTCGACAACCAGGTGGTAGCTGCCGTCGTTCACCAACTCGACCAACTGCTCGCGCAGCTTGGGCGCGGTATACACATCAATCTCGCCACCGACCTCCACGACCGTGCGGTCGCCGACAGTGCGAGTCGACAGGGACAGGTCCACGGATCCTCCAGCACCTTGCTATCGAGCGGCGCCCCCCAGGGGCCTCCCCACCCGCGGGCGGGGAGAGATTGGCTGCCGCGATGGCATTCAACCACTTACCGGCAGGCGCGCACGACGCCTTCGGACCATTGTCCCGCACGCCGGTGACACACTCGGTTCCAATGGCCAATACTCACCGTCCCGGTCGGCCCACGGCACCCGAGGACCTGCGACCCACCCCCGGAGCGGTTCTGGACCGCCTGTCACGGGGGCCTTCCCGAGCTGCGCGCATCACCCATACGGAGCACTTGCCCCCTCGGGCGGGCCGTCATGCAGTCTGGCCCGACCGCATCCGAACGGATGTCGTGGCGGCCATCCGGGCCGCCGGGATCGAGCACCCGTGGGAGCACCAGGCCGCGGCCGCCGAGCACGCCCTCGACGGCGAGTCGGTGGTGGTCGCCACCGGCACCGCCTCCGGCAAATCGCTGGCCTACCTGGCACCCGTCCTGTCGGCCCTCGCCGACGGCGCCGAGGCCCCGAACGGGCGCGGCGCCACCGCCCTGTA
This sequence comes from Streptomyces sp. NPDC046866, assembly GCF_040704625.1. Lineage (NCBI taxonomy): Bacteria > Bacillati > Actinomycetota > Actinomycetes > Kitasatosporales > Streptomycetaceae > Streptomyces > Streptomyces sp. NPDC046866. The sequence goes on along the minus strand of NZ_JBEYXN010000001.1, from coordinate 576,294 downwards.
CCTGGCCCCCACCAAGGCCCTGGCGGCCGACCAGCGGCGCGCCGTGCGCGAGCTGGCCGCCCCGCTGGGCAACGCGGTCCGGCCCGCCGTGTACGACGGCGACACGCCGGTCGAGGAACGCGAATGGGTGCGCCAGTACGCGAACTACGTCCTGACCAACCCCGACATGCTGCACCGCGGGATCCTCCCCGCCCACCCCCGTTGGTCCTCCTTCCTGCGCACGCTGCGCTACGTGGTCATCGACGAGTGCCACACCTACCGGGGCGTCTTCGGCTCCCACGTGGCACAGGTGCTGCGCCGGCTGCGGCGGCTGTGCGCCCGCTACGGCTCCGAACCGGTCTTCCTGCTGGCCTCCGCCACGGCGAGCGACCCAGCGACCGCCGCCTGCCGGCTGACCGGGGTTCCGGTCACCGAGGTCGCCGACGACGCCTCCCCGCGCGGCGAGGTGGTCTTCGCCCTGTGGGAGCCGCCGCTGACCGACCTGCGGGGCGAGAAGGGCGCCCCGGTGCGCCGCACCGCGACGGCCGAGACCGCCGACCTGCTGACCGACCTGGTGGTCCAGGGCGTCCGCACGGTCGCCTTCGTCCGCTCCCGGCGCGGGGCCGAGCTGATCTCGGTGATCGCCCAGGAGCGGCTGGCCGAGGTGGACCGCTCCCTGCCCCGGCGTGTCGCGGCCTACCGGGGCGGCTATCTGCCCGAGGAGCGCCGCGCCCTGGAGCGGGCCCTGCACTCCGGGGAGCTGCTGGGCCTGGCCGCCACCACCGCCCTGGAGCTGGGCGTGGACGTCTCGGGCCTGGACGCGGTCCTGATCACCGGCTATCCGGGCACCCGGGCCTCCCTGTGGCAGCAGGCGGGCCGGGCCGGACGGTCGGGGCAGGGCGCCCTGGCCGTGCTCGTCGCCCGGGACGACCCGCTGGACACCTATCTCGTCCACCATCCGGAGGCGCTGTTCCGCCGTCCGGTGGAGGCCACGGTGCTGGACCCCGACAACCCCTACGTCCTGGCCCCCCACCTGTGCGCGGCTGCCGCGGAGTCCCCGCTGACCGAGGCGGACCTGGCGCTGTTCGGGCCGGCCGCCCCGGGGCTGATGCCGCAGCTGGAGGCCGCGCGGCTGCTGCGCCGCCGGGCCACCGCCTGGCACTGGACCCGCCGGGAGCGGGCCTCGGACCTGGCCGACATCCGGGGCGAGGGCGGCCGCCCGGTGCAGATCGTCGAGTCGGCTACCGGGCGCCTGCTGGGCACCGTGGACGAGTCCGCGGCCCACACCGCCGTCCACGACGGCGCGGTCCACCTCCACCAGGGCCGCACCTACCTGGTGCAGCGGCTGGACCTGGAGGACTCGGTGGCGCTGGTCGAGGAGGCCAGCCCGCCGTTCTCCACCACCGCCCGCGACACCACCTCCATCGCCATCCTGGAGACGGAGACCGAGATCCCCTGGGGCGGGGCCCGGCTCTGCTACGGCACGGTGCAGGTCACCAACCAGGTGGTGTCCTACCTGCGCCGCAAGCTGATCACCGGCGAGGTGCTCGGGGAGGCCAAGCTGGACCTGCCGCCCCGCACCCTGCGCACCCGGGCGGTGTGGTGGACCGTGACCGAGGACCAGCTCGACGAGGCGCGGATCCACCCGGAGATCCTCGGCGGCGCCCTCCACGCCGCCGAGCACGCCTCGATCGGCCTGCTCCCGCTGTTCGCCACCTGCGACCGCTGGGACATCGGCGGCGTGTCCGTGCCGCTGCATCCCGACACCCTCCTTCCGACGGTCTTCGTGTACGACGGCCACCCCGGCGGCGCGGGCTTCGCCGAGCGCGCCTTCCACACCGCCCGCGCCTGGCTCACGGCGACCCGGGACGCCATCGCCGCCTGCGAATGCGAGGCCGGCTGCCCCTCGTGCATCCAGTCCCCCAAATGCGGCAACGGCAACGACCCCCTCCACAAACGCGGCGCCATCCGCCTCCTGACCCGCCTCCTCAAGGAGTCCCCGCCCCCCTGACCCCCGCAGAACCCCCGGCGGGCAGGCCCGGGACCGGACCCGCCCCGGCCCCCGGAGCGGGGACGGGGCCCGGATCCGGCACGGGGCCCGGAGCCGGCACGGGCGCCGGGGCCGGGTTGCGGCCCGGGCCCGGGGCCGGCAGCGGAGGGCCGGCGCGGGCGGTGGACACGGGGGTGAAGGGGCCCTTGGCCGGGCGGGCCGCGACCTCGGCCACCTCGCCGTGGAGGGTGCAGCCGGCCAGGGCGGCGTCCTGGGCCCGGGCCACCCGGCCGGCCGCGGCACAGGCGGTCTCCGGGCCGTGGGCCCAGGCCGCCGCCGCGGCCAGAGCCGCCAGATCGGCGGCCGCGGCCGCCCGGTGCCGGGCGACGACGGCCTGGCCGAGCAGGAGCACCCCGCCGAACACCGCGCCCAGCACCACCGCCACCAGCGCCGCCCACACGGTGGCCGAACCCCGGTCGTCGCCCCTCATGGCGGCGGCCCCACGCTGTCCTCGGCCAGCGCCACCGCCTGGGCGCCGAGCCGCACCGGCAGCCCGCCCGGCCCCGGCGGCGGAGCCGCCACCCGCACCCGCCACAGGTCGCCCTCCCGCTCCAGCGCCACCTCCGCCCCCGGCGGGGCGGCCGCCCGGGCCGCCGCCACCGCCGTGTCGAGCGGTTCCGACCGGGCCGCCGCCCGGGCACCGGCCCGGGCCGCGTCCACACAGCGGATCTGCGCGGCCGCCGCCATCAGCGCCCACACCAGCAGCGCCGCGAACAGCACCAGCGCGGGAATCACCACGGCGGCCTCCGCCGTCACGTATCCCCCGTCCCCGCGTGTCGCGCCCCGCCACCGCCGCCGGCCCCGCTTTTCCTCAGAACGGCACATCGAGCGCCTTCCCGATGGTCGACTGGAGGGCGGTGGAGACCACGTCGCTCGTCACCACCTTGTACAGAACGGCCGCGAATGCACAGGCCGTCGGGATTATCTAGGGCTGTCAACTCCCCTGCGCAGGTCAGAACGACTCTTGGGGGTGAAGGCACGTGAGGCACGCGGCCGTTGTCGGGGTGGGGTGTCTGGCTTGAGGGGGGCACACCCCGGCGGATCCGCCCAGCATTTCCGTGACGCCCAGCGGTAACCGAAAGTATCGACACCGCTACTATGCGTGCAGTCGAAGCCCCGTGGGCGGGCCGCCAACGCCTGGACGGAACCATGATCGAACCCTTCTGGACAGCCAACCCGGCCGACGACACCGGGTGCACCGACGCCGAACTGGAAGAAATCCAAGCCCTCCTGGCCAGGGAGCAAGGCGGGGCCCGGGAAGCGCGGGCCGCCTTCTTCGACCTGGGTGACTGGCTCCTGGAGAAGTACGGCCCTCCCGAATCAGGCAAGCGCGACCGTAACGACGAGAAACTCAGTGCGCTGGCCGACCGTAAGGGTGTTGACGTGTTCACCCTGCAAAAGCGCCGGCAGGCGGCCTACAGGTGGTCAGGCGTTCATGCTGAGGCTCGCGTGAAAGTCCTACAGCACCCTGTGTTTGCGGCACAGGCAGTGATGCTCGCAGCCGTACGGGTTGATGGCCACAAGGACCTCGTGGACATCTCAATGTGTGAACCTAAGATCAACTGGCTGCTTCGGGTTCTCGACATCGCACATTCAGCAGGCCGGCGCGAGATCACGGAAGCGCATTTCCTCAGGTCATTGGGGAAAGAGGTCAGGCCGAGCCACCAGCCAGGCGTCCAAAACGCCAAGCGAGTCGTCAACCGGGCGGTGAAGCAGTACGCGGAGCGGCCGGAAGTGCGGGCCGCTGTCCTGGAGTCCGTTAAGGCCGACGAAGAGGCCCGAAGGGCCGTCGTCGCGGCATATGTCCTGGACCGTCCAGCCTTGGCCCAGGCCGTCATCCGGGAAGACCCCGAACTGGCTCAGGTCGCCTCGGAAGAGTTCGCCGCGAGGCAGGACAACGGCACCCCGGCCAGCGATGGACCCAACTACGAGACCCGCGCTCTGCTTCAGGAGATCGTGGAAGGTCTCGGCGGAGGCAAGCCCAGCCCGGCTACGGAGCTCGCAGGCTGGCAGAACGACTTCGTCCAGGCCATCACCAGAGTCCGGACGCTGGTCGAGTCCAGCTATCCAGCACAGGTCGTCATCGCCAAGTCAGATCACGACCTGATCGACGTCATCGAATCAGTGGCCGAGGACTTCAACACCTGGGTTCAGGCCATCACCGAGTCGCGCAAGCCCGGCTTGCGCGTCGTGGGGAGGTAGCAGTGACCACGGACAACGCAGCTTTTTTCTTCAAGCCGTACGACACGGAGACCGCTGGCTTCCTCCTCGACGTCTGCGAGGAGATCACGGCCAAGTCGCCTTCTGGGCCTGCTGAGTTCCGGCGGTGGTGGGCAGACCGGGCAGTGGAGCGCGCGATGACGGGTGAAACCGTCGCGATCCGCTACCTGACCATGCTGGCGCTGGCCAAGGCGCACACCGTCTTGGACCAGTACCGGAAGTGGGAGGACTCCCGCATCTCGCAGATCGAGGTGAACACCGGCAAGAACGGCGATGGCACGGACGGCGGCAGCGCCGGCCAGAACACCGGGACCGAGGGCACCGGTACGGGCGGCTGCGGTGCCGGCCCCTGGGGCACAGGTACAGGCGCCGGGACAGGTACGGGGGTGGGCACCGGTGCGGGCACGGGCACAGGTGTGGGCCCCGGCTGGAGCGGGGGAACATCGACTGGAGGACAGGGAGGCAAGCGCGGACCTGCGGTACAGGGAAGCCTCTTCGTGATCAAACTGGCCGACCTCGGCCACCACCTCCCGGCCTGGATGAAGGAAGAACGCGTGGAGGCCGACCGCTTGGCCACCCACTCCAAGACCCTCAGCTCCCAAGCCCGTGCAAAACGCGACCTGGTGGCCGACATGAAGATGGCCGAAGCCGCCCTACCCCAGCTCGAAGACCTGGCGCAGAAGCATCGCACCGAGACCACCGTCCGCGGGCTTCTCACGGCCGCTGGCGTGGACGCCGAAGAGATGGGGCTCACGGACCGCGTCGTGACGTGGATGGACGACAAGATCCGCGCCGCATGATGCCGGGGACCCCGCAGGTCTGCCCGACCTGCGGGGCCGTGGTCAGTGCTCCGCTCGTCCGTGGCGAAGGAGAGTGGAACCAGGGCTGGCGCGTCGGAGTTCCGGCCGGTCAGCAATTCAGGCCCTACCCCGAAGGTCTGATCGCGGACGTAGTAGCGAAGGACGGCACCGTAGTAGAGCAGCAGCAAGGCCCGATCCCGCGCTTCCGTATCCACCAATGCGAGCGCGTCTACGGTCCGATGGCGTGGCTGTTCAACGAGACCACCGCACACGCAGACCAGCGCCTTGTCGTCGCGACCTCGCCAGGTCGGCCCCTTGTCCGCTACCGGTGGTTCCAGGCCCGCGAGACCATCGAAGCGTGCACCCGTCCGGTCTACCTGGACCTCGGGCCCTCCCCGGTCGCTGACGGCCTCCACATGCTCTTGCTGGCTCAGGTCCGCCGCCAGCCGAAGCCGAAGTGGCTCGAAGGAAGCGGCCAGCTCTACACCGCCGCAGCGTTCCACTCGTGGGTCGTCCACGGCTTCGCGCTCACCCCTTGGGTTCCGGAGGTGCAGCGCACGCGCAGGAGGGCCGCCTAGCGGGGCTGAGGTCGTTCCCCAGCCGGAGAGAACCGAGGCAGTGAATGGACCCACTGATGGCTCACAGCGGATGGACCTGGTCGTGGCGTGGAACGTGCAGGGATTGCCTGGCAGTGCTCGAAACGGGACTCCCTGACGACCTGCTCCGGCTTGAGGTGTGCCGGGCGTGCTGGAACGCGGCCTCACTGGTTCTCGCTGAGCTCGCTATGCCGGCCAGGTTGCGCCTTGCCGCACGGATTCCATGGCCGCGGCGATACGACAATTCCGACCTTTCGGTACCGCACCTGGCTGGCTGCGGGGCAGTGGAATACCCGACGCTGAGTGTCGGACCCCAGTCGTAGGCTGTGCGGCCTGGCGACACGAGGGAAGACGGCCTTGAACATCCGCACGCTGGTGTCCACCCCTGACCCGCATCCCGAGGACGATCCCGAGGTGCAGCTCCTGGGGATGATGCTCCAGGACCCTGAGGTCGTCGTGGCGGCGGCCCGGCATACCTACCCGGAGGACTTCCAGGACCCCAGGCACGCCATCATCTTCGTCGCCGCGCTGGCCGTCGCCGCGATGGGCAAGCCGGTCACCCCAGGCAACGTCGCCGTGCACCTCGCCCGCCGGGGCAGGGCGAAGGAGGTCGGGGGCCTGGACTACCTGTGGTGGATCGGTGCGGTGGCGATCCCGCTGCGGAAGATGCCGCCGGAGGACCGGCCGCTGGCCGCTCGCGGCATCCTGCCCCGCCGGGATACCAGCACGGGGTAGCGGCTCAGGTGTACTGCGGGCCTTGCGCCTCCGGCAGGCCCAGGGCTCGCAGGACGGTGCGGGCCAGATCCGGCGTCCACGGATCGTTTGGAGCCACGTCCGGGCCGCTCATCGCGGCGATCTGCCACAGCCGGTCGAGCTCGATCCGACGCGTGCCGCCAGCGGTGCGGGTGACGATCACCCCGTCGTCCCGCTGCCCGGCCTCAAGGCCGTACACCCCCGTCTCAACCCAGCGCTTCACGTCCATGCCGCCCATCATGCCCGGCGGCTACCGGGAGATCCCGGAAGCCGCCGGGCCGTGCGTCCAGGTCAGGCTTCGCCGAGGAGCACAGCGGCGCGGCCGTCCAGCTCGGCCACCCCGGGGGCCTTGCCGTACCGGGACAGGCGGACCCGCAGGTCCGTGAGGGCGTCGGTGATCTTCACGGACTGGATGCCGGCGGAGCAGTCGATGAACTCGGACCAGACGGCCAGGGCGCCGTCCAGGTCGCCTTGCCGTAGGTGGACGTCGCCGAGGTCGCCCAGGACGATCGCGCGGGAACGGCGGCGGTCCAGGCCGTGGACCTCGAGTGCGTGACGGAGGTGTTCGCGGGCGCCGTCCAGGTCGCCGAGGCGGGCCAGGATCATGCCGCTGTGGTGGGCCCATCGGCCTGTAGAGAAGTGACTGGCCCAGGACTCCCCGGGGGCTGCGCTGGCCCGCTCGATCGCCGTCTGGGACGCCGCGAGGGCGGACCGGGCCAGACGCTGGTCTCCGTCCAGGGCGGCGGCGTCGGCGAGGGTGGTCTGGTAGTAGGCGACGGCCTTGGGTTCGTCCAGGCGGTCGGCGTACTCGACGCACCTCTCGGACAGCCTGAGGGCGACCGCTCGGCCGCGCGGGCCGAGATCGATTGCCTGCGTGGCCATGCCCCGCAGGGCGGTGGCCGACAGCTCGGCGTCGCCGGCTTCCTCGGCGAGCGCGAAGGCGTGCGCGTAGTAGCGCTGGGCGAGGCCCTGGTGGTGGTCATCGCCGCCCGCGTCCTGAGCCATCCATCCGCACAGGTGGACCAGCTGGGAAGTCGCGGCGAAGAGGGCCCGGCCGGTGGCTTCGGTGTAGCGGCCGTCGAGCCACGGGCCGACCGTGGTGGTGAGGTAGTGCACGGCCAGCTGGCGGGCGTGGGCGCCGCCGACCTCTGCGGCGGTGTCGCCCAGGGTGCGGGTCATCATGCGGATCGCGTCGACGTCGCCGGTGCCGACCCGTACGGCGCCGGCCGGGGCGGCGGACACGCGGCGCGTGACCGCCTCGGCGTCTGGAAGGTTCAGCGCCGACAGGGCGAACGCGGCGGTGGCGGCCAGCACGGTGCGGCGGTGCGGATCCACGTCACTCCTCCCTAGGGCCAGGACTGCCGTCACCGTATCCCCGGATAGGGGGTTGGGATCACCCGAGTTGACAACGCCGACGCGCGTCAGATCCAGGTCTAACGCTTTGACCACGTACGGAAGCCAGGCCTTCGGTCCGGGGACGCGTTCACCGGTCATCCACTTGCGGCCGTACTGGCGGTCAACGGAGTCCGGATCCCAGCCGCGAGCCACGGCGACCTTCCGTGCGAGCGTCTGCGGACCCCAGCCCCGCTGTTCGCATGCCTCCACGATCAGGTCCGTGATCGTCAACGATCGCACCGCACCCCCTTGGCCTACGCAGGACTACAGAGGACTACATCTTGGCCCCTGCGGCCCAGGGTCTACAGGGTGTTGATTGGCCATCACCCGCCCGGGAGTTGGCAGTTCCCGGGCCCGCCATGCGGTAGCCGGTCTGGGTCATCCCCCTTCACGGGCCGGCTGCCGCCCCTTCCAACGGCAGGAGCGACGCATGGACCATCACCCCCTTCCCCGCCGTACGCCCGGCTCCAGCGGCCGTCGGCTCACCGTTCCCGAGGTGCCCCCTGGCGCCCCGAGCCGGGCCCTGCGAAAGCGGGCCGCCGACGGGTGGGAGCGGTTCATGCGCCGCGCCGACTTCCGAGCCGAGGGGTCCCCGGAGTGATCAGCGGACCCCGTCCCGCCTCCCACCACGGTCTCCCGGACTGGCTGAACGAAGGGGCCCGGGTCTTCGACCCGGGCCGGGAATGTGAAGCGATCGTCCAGTTCATCGGTGACTACGAAGACCCGTACACCGGCCGGTACATGCCGAACGCGGTCTTTCTGCGGCCCGAGGGGGGCGGGGCTGAGTGGATCGTCGCCCCCGACGCCCTCCGGCCCGCAGACGGCCACTGACGCCCCTTTGGGGGCACCGGTAGCAACCGCCGCCCCCACCCCGGGGGCCTGACGACAGAGAGGGGGTCCGGCATGGGTCCCGAATGCCCGCGGTGCGGTGGCACCGACCCGAGCTGCACGACGTGCGGCGGGTTGTAGCAGCCGACCGGCAGACCACCAACACCAGCCGACCAACGACGACGAAAGGACACCCTGTGTCTGCTCTCCTGGACCGCGTACCGACCCTGTCCCACCGAATCCACACCGAACCCGCCGGCCCGGCGGCCACCCGGCCGTTCGGTCTCGACGCGCTCACCAACCCCGTCCCGGCGGCCGCCGGCCCCCGCCCGGTCCTGACCGTGGACCCCGTCTCGCAGCTGTCGGTGATGGACGGCCGCGTGGTCCTCGACAGCCCGACCATGAACCAGGGCACGGCGTGCAACACCGAGTCCGACGGCAAGGACGCCATCGCCGTGGACTACGACACCAACGACGACTGATGGCCTTCCCCCCTGGCCAGGGCACGCGCGGCGAGGAATCGCCGCGCGTGCTCGTCGTCACCTACGCCCTGGACCCCACCGCCGACTACGTTCTACGGGAGCTCAACAGCCGGGGGATACCGTTCTGGCGGACGGATCTGTCCGACTTCCCCACCCGCACCACCCTGAGCGCCGGGCTCCGCCCCGATGGCGGGTGGGCCGGGTCGTGGGCCGGGCCGGCCCACGGGATCGACCTGTCCGAGCTGCGGGCGGTGTGGTGGCGCAAGCCGACCGGGCATGAGTTCGCGGCCACCATGAGCGTGCCGGAACAGCGGTTCGCTGGTGTGCAGGCCAAGCAGGCCATGACCGTCCTGGGGGCCCTGCCCGGGGTGCTGTGGGTGAACCGGCCGCAGGACAACGCCGACTGCACCCGGCCCGTCCAGCTGACCGCAGCCGTCGAAGCGGGGCTGCACGTGCCGGAGACGCTGATCACGAACAACCCGGCCGACGTCGCCCCGTTCGCCCGCTCGTGCGGCGGGAGGATCATCACCAAGGTGCTGGGCGGGATCGTCCACACCGAGGACGGCCGGCGCGGCCAGCTCTACACCCGCCGCGTCCCCGAGGAGCAGTGGTCGGATCCGCGGATCGCCTTGACGGCGCACCTGTTCCAGCGGGAGATCACGGACAAGGCCTACGAGATCCGCGTACCTGTCGTGGACGGCCGCATGTTCCCCGTCGCCATTCACGCCCCCGCCGGCCCCGCACGGCTGGACTGGCGGCGCGACTCCGCCGCCCTCACCTACAGTCCCGTAACCCTGCCCGGCCCCGTCCAGGACGGTATCCGGGAGATGATGCGCCGCCTCAACCTCGTATACGCCGCCCTGGACTTCATCGTGGACAGCAAAGGCACCCATCACCTGATCGACGTCAACCCCGGCGGTCAGTGGGCATGGATCGACCAGACCCGGGACGCTGTCACCCACGCCCTTGCCGATCTCCTCCAGAAAGGCCACACCGCGTGACCCTCACCGACCTTGACACCGACGCCGCCACCGCCCGGACCGCCCTGGCCCGGCGGCTGGCCGACGCCGGGGACCTGACCGACCCCGCCTGGCAGGCCGCGTTCACCGACGTCCCCCGGCACCTGTTCGTCCCGTACTTCTACGACAACGACGGCGCCCGCATCGCCGGAGACGACCCGGACGCCCGTCAGCGCTGGTTCACCGCCGTCCACGATGACCGGCCGCTGGTCACCCACCGCACCAGCGGCGCCGCGACGTCGTCCAGCTCTCAGCCGTCCGTCATGGCCACCATGCTGGAAGCGCTGGACGTCCGCGACGGCATGACCGTCCTGGAGATCGGCGCCGGGACCGGCTACAACGCCGCCCTCCTGGCCCACCGGCTCGGGGACGACCACGTGGTGACCATCGACGTGGCCGACGACATCACCGGCCCGGCCACCGAACACCTCGCGGCGGCCGGCTACCACCCCCTGGTCCTCACCGGCGACGGCGCCGCTGGCTGGCCCGACCGGGCCCCGTACGACAGGATCATGGCCACGTGCCGGCTGGACCGGATCCCGCCCGCCCTGATCGCCCAGCTTGCCGACGAAGGGGTCATCCTCGCCCCCCTCGGCAACGCCCTCGCGCGCATCCACCGCACCGGCCCGGACACGGCCGAAGGCCGTTTCCTGCCCGGCGGCGTCTTCTTCATGGCCTTGCGCCAGGACAGCCAGGACGGCGTCCCCCTGCGCCGGCCGGACCTGCCCACCGGTCCCGGCCGACCCTCCACGTTGCCGATCACCGCAGTGTCCGACAACGCGTTCCGGTTCCTGGTCAGCATCGTGGAGCCGGGCCTGACCTGGCAGTACAACATGGGCGAGGACAAGCAGATCACCGGCGCCACCCTGTGGGCCGCAGACGGATCGCTGGCCGCCCTGCGGCCGGACGGCACCGTGGCCGAGACCGGGCCCCGGCCGATCTGGGCGGCCCTCGAAGACGCCCACCGCACCTACACCGGGGCCGACAGCCCGGGTCCGGCCCGGTACGGCGTCACCATCGACAAGACGGGGCAGCGGGTCTGGCTCGACTCACCCGAAGGCCCGACCTGGACACTCGCCTGACCTGACGCAGGCGCGATCCCCCACGGCCACCTTCGAGGGCCGCCGCGTTCTGACTCACCGGCCGAGCGGGTCGGCGCAGGCGGCCCCACCCGCAGGGGAGCCCCAGGCGGCTGGGCTGACCGGCGGAGGGATGAACCTGGACCGCGACCCCGGCGGGCCGCCGGGCCAGCCTCCGCCCCCGAGCGAGGGTGAGCGGATGACCGAAGTATCCGCCCGGCCGTCCGGCAGACGACGCACCCTGAGCGATCTCTCTCCGAACCGCTCGCAGGCACCCGTGGGCCAGCGGCGGGACCATGTACCCATGAGCGAAGCCGAACACATCCGTGTCGTCCCCGACACCGCAGCCGAAGCACCCGAGCCCCCCGCACCCGCGCCCGCCGCGTACCAGCAGCTCGTGGAAGCGGCTGGAGGCGGCCCCGGCGTCGGGGTCGCCGCGCTTGTCGGCTACGCGGTCGGTCAGGTCGCCGACGTCGCGAAGACGTACATCGTCGAGACGAACGCGACCGAGCGGGCCCGTATCGAGCACGGGCAGTCGGATCTGACGGATCCGACCGAGCCGACTGCCTGATCTCGCACCGCCGGCAGGCCGCAGCGGCGGCCACCGCGGCCTGTCGTCGGTTACCTGAGGTTCTGGGCCCGGAGGGTGTCACGAAGCCTCTGGCGGGCAGCGTCGCGGTCCCCTTCGACCTCTTCCAGCTCGTCCCGTAGACGTTTCAGCTCGGCGGCCTGCCGCTGGTTCTCCTCAGTAAGCTCGCCGATCCGTGTCCGCAGGCTTTCGGATGCGCCGTCGGCGATCTGCTGGCCGAGGCCCCGCTGAACGGCGGCCTTGAGGCGGTCGCGTTCCTCGATCACCTGTCGGAGCTGTGCGCGGGCCAGCTCCAGATCGGTCGCCAGGCTGGCCGCACTGGCCTGTGCACCGGCCTTCCGAACCTTGGCCTTGCGGGTCTCCCCGGCCGCGCGAGCGCCGTCGATGTGCTCGCGCACCCCGTCCTGGTAGACCAGCCAGTTCGACACCTTCGCCCTCCGGGCGACGCCCAGGAACGTGATCGGCTCCCCGGCGGCGACCATCGCGTCGACGGCGGCGAGGACTGCGGCCCGTTTGTCGCGGCTGGCCCGCTGGCGGGCCTCCAAGAGGATCTCGGCGGGCTTCCGAACGGCGTTCACGAGCTGCCACCGGCCGGTCGCGGAAGGATCGGCATGGGCAGGTCCACGGGGCCGGCGGCCTGGCCGGCACGCAGGCGCCGCAGGACCTTGCTGGCCTCTTCGACTTCGTGCCGCTGGTCCTCTGGCAGGGCCATCAGCCTCTCCTTGTTCTGGTTGATGACGGCGCGGAAGGCCCTGATCTGGTCGTCCAGGTTCCGAATCACCCAGTCCGCTACGCCCATGGCCAGAGCGGATTCCCGGTCCATCTTGAGCTGGCGCACGTGGTCCTCGATGGCTGGCGTGTACGAGGGGTCGGGCCGGTATGAGCCACAGCCGGCGCACTGGAACCGTACCGTGCAGTGCTTCCCCCCGGCCTTCACGTTCGAAGGTTCTACGCAGTTACCGAAGGGCACGGCGACCGATCGCAGGCTGTAGGCGAGTGTCGACCCACCCGGTGCCGGGTTGCCTTGGGCATCGGTCACCAGGGGCCGGATGGCTTCGATGGCCTCTCGCTTCAACTTGGCCGGAACCCGGTAGTAGCCAGCCGTGGTGTCAGCAGACTTGTGATCCATGAGCGCCATGAGGACGCGCTCGGGCATCCCGGCGTCGGCGTACCGTTGGCAGAAGCTGTGGCGAAAGGCGTATGGGTAGACCAGTTTCGGGTCGAAGGGCAGAAGGGTGCCGTCCGGGCCCATCTCCTCGGAGAAGATCACGGGTATCGAATCCGCCCAAGCCCGGATGACGCGGGCCAAGTTCCCCGGGTTCAGGTGCGGAAACCTACCCCCGTCTCGGATAGGCGGAAACAGGAATGGCTGGCTCCGATCTGGGATATCGAGGCGGGACCGGATCGCCCGCCAGTCCTTGATCGCCTGCACCGTCTCCATGTCGCCGAGCGGCAGGCGCCGGCGTAGTCGTTTGCCCTTGTGGTTGTGCCAGATCAGTTCGTATCCGCCCTGCACGTAGGACAAGCAGTCCAGGTCTAGGCCCGCTACCTCCAGGGGACGGCGGCCGGTGTCCCGCAGGATGATGTACGCGGTGCGGAACAGAGCATGGACCTCCTCGGGGGTCAGCGCTCCGTAGGGGAAGCCGTCAGCGAGCGTGTCCTGATGCTGGTCGAGCTGGCGGATCACCGCCTCGGGCAGGGCCTTGCCGATCTCATCTTCGTCACGCTCGGGCACGTGGATCCGGTGCTCGCGGGGGTGGCGGACGAATCGGCTGGGCAGGCCGGGAACCGCACCGTCGCGACGCGCGAACTCGAGGACGTCGTTGACGCAGTTGTACAGCGTCACTCGTCGCGCGGGACTGTACGGGGTTCCATCGAGTTTCAGGCTGGTGTTGAACCCGTCGGCGATGGCCGACATGTCGGCGTAGCCGAGCCTGGTCACGTCGTGGCCGCCGCCGGGCCGGGTGGCGAGCGCCCGCGACGCGATACCGCAGGCGCGGACGGCCATCCGCAGGTCTCCGGATTCCGGTTCCGTGGTGCGGGCCCAGTGCAGAACGGCATCCCGAAACCACGGCTGCGTGATCGTCGTGAAGTCAACTGGCTGATTCACCCGCCGACCGGTGCGCGGACGGTCCGCCTCTCGGTCCAGGATGCGAAAGTCCCAGGTCGCCTTATCGGTTTCCTTGACGCCTCGGAAGAGGTTGAAAGCGACGGCCAGTTCATCCCTGATGAAACGCGCGAAGGACCTGGCTCCCACTTCGGTGATGGCCTCGTGGAGCTGGGGAAGTTCGTTCAAGGCGAGTGCGAGGGCAGGCAGATGGGCGGTGGCGAGAATGTTCGTCCGGACTGAGGCCGGCCGCAGGGGGGTCGGGCCGAGGTCATAGCGCTGGACGACGTAGAGGAGCTCCAGACGGGCGGCCGGCTGGCAAGGGGACAGCGAGAAGCTGTTCGTTCCGAGGTAGGGAGGGGTGTGTTCGATCCAGTCAGCGAACGCGGCTGCGTCGTTGATCCGCGCTTCACGCTGGCGGACGTGCTTTTTCCAGTGATTCCAATGCCGTAGGCAAACCGCCTGCTTCTTCGTGCTCTGCACCCCGCACCCTCGTACAGCGCAAGGGCTGTGCGGCGGATACGGCATCTGGGTCAGGGCCCACGCCGTCACTGCTTCCGCGAGACGCGGAGCCCCAGGGTTCTGGTGGCGCCAGAGGTTGTAGTGGCTGAGGCACAGGCGTTGAGAGCTCCGGTCACGCTGACATCCCGGTACCTGGCACTCCGTGATCACGTTGAAGCGGCGGTTGCTGATCGGGGTGTACTCGTCGTCGAACTGACCCGGGTCCATGCCGCTCTTACGTAGTTCACGGGAGCACGCGGTGCAGTAGATCGCTGCGGTGGTGACGAAGCATCGCGGATGCCGGCACTTGTGGATCGCATTGCGCGGGTTGGAAGGGTCGCCGGTGAACAGCAGGTTCTCGGCGTCCCACTCACCGGGCCGCCAAGCCGCGTCCAGCTTCGAGGTAAGCCACGCCGTCCACCCAGCCAGCAGGCCTTCGGGGGCCGACCCGCGAGCATCGGCGATGCGTACGACGTTGCTCACGTGGTGACTGCCTTCCGGGCGGCGGTGACAGCAAGGACGGCGTCGCGCTTCTCCTGGTCGCTGGCGTGGGCGTACATGTCCATGGACTGGGCGCTGACGTGTCCGAGGAGGTTCTGGACGATGTGGCGTGGGCGGCCTTCTCGGAGCCAGCGTGTGGCGGCGGTGTGCCTGGTCATGTGCGGGTGAGCGTCGAACCCGCAACGGGCAGAGATGCGCTTGAACAGCTCGTAGGTGGATGGGTACTTCATCGGGCTGCCGTAGGGGAGGGCGAACAGGTTGACGAAGACCATGTCCGTGCTGGCGGCGGCCGCGACTGTGTTGCGTTCCCACTGGTAGGCGGCGTAGAGGCCGACGGTATCTGGGGATACCGGAATCCACCGCGGCTGGCGGGCCTTCGATAGAGCGCCGTTGACGTTCTGGCGGCGGCGGACGTGGATGTGGGGGCCGGGTTCCCTGCAACCGAGGCTGGAGGAGTTGGCCAGGAAGTGCATGTCCTCCCGGCGCAGGCCGAGGGCTTCGCCGATCCGTACGCCCGTCTCGCACAACAGGGTGACCAGGAAGCGGTCCCGGGCGTGCGTAGTGGCGTTGATCAGGTCGGAGACCTGGTCTTCGGTGAAGTATTCGAAGCCGGGGGTGGGGGCCCGGTAGCGCAGGGTGCGGGCCCGTACGTTGAGGAACTGGCCGTCTTCGCCGGGGTTCATGCCAGCAGGGACATGCCACAGGCGGCGAGGCTCGGACAGTAGTGCGATCAGATCGGGGCTGACCCAGCCCAGGAGAGCACAGTGGCTGAGGAACCGGCAGACGGTTCCCAGGATCGCGTTCGAGGTGCCCTTGGACCGGTACCGCGGCTCTGGGTTCGCCGTGCGTCCTCGGGGCGACAGGGGGGCTTCGTGGAGCCAGTGGAGCAGGCGGCCGAGCTGTGGCACGGTCGGGGAGCTCCAGGGGATCTCCTGGTCGGCGCACCACGTGAGGTAGAGCGCGACCCGGGACGCGTAGGTCCGTTCCGTGTTCACGGAGGAGTCCTGGTTCCGGAGCGAGGCCATGTACGACTCCGCTTCCGGGTGGACTTCATAGTCCTGGGACACGACCGTCCACAGGGGGGTCCCGTCCGGCCTGATGGCCTTCTCAGAGCGGTACCCGGAAGGCTTCTTGTACGTCACTAACACCCCTGAGATATCTGTGAGGCACGACAGTTGACCCTTGGCCGTCCCTCATGTGGCTGCTGGTCATGTAGTTGCCCAAGATAACGATCGTGCCCATGGCGTATTCCGACGTGGACATCCCCGCATCCCCCGTCCGGCCCTTCAGCGCAGCCCCCATCCGAAACACGATGATCCTCATGACGACCTCCCGTTGATATTGATTTCCTGACGTGATCTCAGCCGGTTTTCGGCTGAACCCCTTTAGGCACCCGACAGCAGGCCGGAAGCCATTCCGATCACCACCGGGGCGACACCGACGGCGAGGAAAGCGGGCAGGAAGCACAGCCCCACCGGCGCGGTGACGAGGACCGCCGCCCGCTGCGCGCGGGCGCCCGCCTCCCGGGTCCGCTCCTCCCGCAGGGCCGTCGCCAGCCGCGCCACGGGTTCGGCGGCCGGAGCCCCCGTCCGGGCGGCCCGCTCCAGGCACTCCGCGAGCGGCCGGGCCCCCGGCACCTGCGCCAACCTCCCCCACGCCGCGCCCGGTTCGCCGCCGAGCCGCAGCTCGGCCCCGGCCAGCGCAAGCCGCTCGCCCACCGGGCCGCCCAGCGACTCCCCCACCACCTCCGCGGCCTCCACCGGCCCGGCACCGGCCGCCAGGCAGGCTGCCAACAGATCGGCAGCGAACGGCAGCTGACGCTCCGCCGCGCGCTGATCCACCCCTGCGCCCCCGCGCTGCCGCCGGCGCAGCCACCACACCGCATACGCCGCCCCGCAGCCCGCGGCCCACCCGAGCACCCCGCCGAGCAGCAGGCCCACCGCCGACAGCACCGCCACCGGGACCGCCCACCCGGCCACCGCACCGCGTATCCGCGCCGCCAGGGCCGACGGCCGCCGCTGCTGCGGAGCCGCCAGCAATCCGACGGCCCTGCGCCGCGCCGCCCGCATCCTCACCCGGACGGCCACCGCCCCTGCCGCGCAGAGCACGGCCGCCCCGAAGCACAGCACCGTCCCCAGCCTGTGGACCGCGAACCCGCCCATCACCCCTCCCCCGCCCGTACGATCCGCCGGCACCACAGCAGTCCCAGCGCCTCCAGCACCCCGCCCGCCAGCAGGCAGCCCCACCCGACCGGTGTGTGCAGCAGCACCCGCAGCGGGTCCGCCCCCAGCCCGGTCCCGATCACCAGCCCCACCAGCGGCAGCAGGGCGAGCACCACCGCCGTCGACCTCGCGCCCGCCAACTGGGCCCGCAGCGCCTCCCGCCGGTCCCGGTCGGCCCGCAGGGCGCCCTCCAGCCGGTCCAGTCCGGCGGCCAGGCCGGCACCCCCGTCCACGGAGATCCGCCAGCAGGCGGCCATCCCGGCCAGCCCCTCCGCGCCGGGCTCCCGGGCCGCCTGCCGCAGGGCCCCCGGGACGTCCCCGCCGAACGCGGCCGCGGCGAGCACCGCCGTCTCCGCCGGACCGGGAGCCCCCGGCCCCGCGGCGGTCCGCCGCAGGGCCGCGGTCAGCGCCTGCCCGGGCTGGGCCCCCGCCCGCAACTCGCCCACCGCCGCACCGCACAGCGCGATCACCTCGGCGGCCCGGGCACACCGGTCCCGCTCCTGCTGCCGGGCCGCGAGCCGGCGCCGCACGAGCGGGACCGCCACGCCCGCCGCCGCCAGCGGAACCACCGACCCGCCCAGCAGCGCGAGCACCGCCCCGGCCCCGAGGCAGGCCCACCACTCCCGCCACCGCGCGGCCCGCACCCGCACCGCGCCCACCAGCCGCTCCCGGGCCCCCGGCCCGCCCCGCGCCGCAGGCCCGCCGCCGGCCAGCACCCCGCGGGCGCGCCGCGCCGCCCGGTCGCCCCCGGACAGCGCCCAGGCGGCCGTCCCGGCGCACAGCATCCCGGCGAACACCGGCAGCGGCACCGCGGCGGCCCCCGCCCCGCTCACCGCGCACCGCCCAGCAGCGGGCGCAGCCGCTCCCAGCCGCGCTCCCGGACGAAGCCGCGGGCGGACCAGCGCAGCGCCGGTACGGTGACCACCAGCCCGGCCGCGTCCCGCTCCAGGACGTGCACCTCGGCCACCCGGCGCTGCCCGCCCCGGTCCCGGACCAGGTGCAGGACGAGGGTCAGCGCGGCCGCCAACTGGCTGTGCAGGGCGGCGCGGTCAAGACCGGCGGCGGTCCCGAGCGCCTCCAGCCGGGCCGGTACGTGCGCGGCGGCATTCGCATGGACGGTGCCGCACCCCCCTTCGTGCCCGGTGTTCAACGCGGCCAGCAGATCGGCCACTTCGGGCCCTCTCACCTCCCCGACCACGAGCCGGTCCGGCCGCATCCGCAGCGCCTGCCGGACCAGGTCCGCGAGGGTGACCAGGCCCGCTCCCTCCTGGTTGGCGGGCCGGGTCTCCAGCCGCACCACGTGGGGATGGTCGGGCCGCAACTCGGCGGAGTCCTCGGCGAGGACGATCCGCTCGCCGGGACCGACCAGCCCCAGCAGGGCGCTGAGCAGGGTGGTCTTGCCGGTGCCGGTCCCGCCGGAGACCAGGAACGACAGGCGGGCCTGCACCATCTGCCGCAGCAGCCGCGCTCCGCCGGGCGGCAGCGTCCCCGCCTCGACGAGCTCCTCCAGCGTGAACGCCCGCGGCCGCACCACGCGCAGCGACAGGCAGGCCGACCCCACGGCGACGGGCGGCAGCACCGCATGGAGCCGGGTGCCGTCCGGCATCCGGGCGTCCACCCAGGGCCGGGCGTCGTCCAGGCGCCGGCCCGCCACGGCGGCCAGCCGCTGGGCCAGCCGGCGCACGGCCTCGGCATCGGGGAAGGTGACGCCGGCAAGCTCCAGCCCGCCGCCCCGGTCCACCCACACCCGGTCCGGGGCGGCCACCAGCACATCGGTGACCCCGGGGTCGGCGAGGAGCTCCTCCAGCGGCCCCGCGCCGACCAGCTCGGACCGCAACACCGCAGCCGCGCCCAGCACTTCCGCATCGCCCAGCAGCCGGCCCTGTGCGCGCAGGGCCGCGGCCACCCGGGCCGGGGTCGGCTCCGCCCCGGTCTCGGCGAGCTGCCGGCGGACCGCGTCCAGGAGCACCGCGCTCATGCCGTCACCCCCCGGGCGGCGGCCGGGCCCAGCGCGCGCCGCCAGAAGCCGTCGCAGAACCGGGCCAGTGCGCCCCGGCCGTGCGCCCCCGGCGGTTCCCCGTCGGCGACCCGCCCCGGGAGCCCCACCTCGAGCGGCACCTCGCCGGCCAGCGGGACACCCAGCAGCCCGGCCACCACCTCGGCATCGAGACCGCCGGGCGCGGGGCCCCGTACGACGGCCCGCACGTCCCGGGCGGCGATCCGCACCCCGGCCGCGACCCGGCCCGCGGCGGCCACCGCCCGCAGCTCGGCCGGGACCACCAGCAGCACCAGGTCGAGCTGGGCGAGGGCCTCGGCGGCGGCTTCGTCGACCCGGCGGGGCAGATCGACCACGACGACCCCGCCCCGGCGGCGCGCGGCGGCCACCACCGAGCGCATCGCGGCGGGCGGCAGCGCCACCCGGTCCCCGCGGTCCCAGCTCAGCACCCGCAGCGCGTGCAGCTCCGGCAGGGACTCCTCCAGCGCGCCGGCGGCGACCCGACCGCGGGAGCCGGCGAGGTCCGGCCAGCGCAGCCCCTCGGCGCTCTCACCGCCGAGGAGGACATCCATGCCGCCGCCGAGCGGGTCCCCGTCGATGAGGATGGTGCGCTCCCCCGCCCGGGCGGCCCGCAGGGCGAGGGCGCAGGCCAGGGTCGAGGCCCCGGCCCCGCCGCTGCCGCCGATCACCCCGACGGCCAAGGCGCTGCGGCCGGCCCCTTCCACCACGTCGGCGATGCGGTCGACCAGCAGGGCCTCGGCGTCGGGCAGCCGCAGCACCTCCTCGGCGCCGATCTCCACCGCCCGCTGCCACACCAGCGGATCGTCCGGATCCCTCCCCACCAGCAGCACCCCCGGCCGCCGCGGGGCGCCGCGGACGCGCCCGGCGGCGTCGGTGCCCACGAGCACGAGCGGCGCGGACTCCCATCCGACCGCGCCCCGCCCACCGCCACCCGCACCACCGCCATCCGCGGCGCCGCCCGCGCCAGGGCTGTCGCTGACGCCTCCACCCTCACCGCTGCCTCCGGCCTCGCCGCCGCCGCCGCTCAGCCCGGGCACGGCATGGTGCACGTGCGGTTCGGCGCCGGCGGCGGCGCACAGCCGCAGCAGGTCGTCCAGCAGCAACGGGTCCTCGGTGAGGATCAGCGGCCGCCCGCCGCCGGCCGCCCCGCCCGTGGGTCCCGCCGACCCGATTCCGCCAGTCACGACCCGTTCCACCAGTTCGCACGACTTCGATCCAGCCACGATCTGCGCCCCCTTCTCGCCGCAAATGCCAGCCGCCGCGGACTTCGCGGCTGGAATCACCGTGCAGCGATCCGGAAAAAGAAGTGGATCTTGCTCGAAAACTGTGGACAACGGGAGCCATGTGAATAACTCCGTCACTCCCGCAGGTGAGTTCCCCAGCGCGGCGGGGCAGCTACACAGCGTGACGAATCGGGGGAGGGGAAGGGCCCTCACCACTCGGGCCCATCGGGACACGAGGGCCGCACGGGTGGGCACTTGGCACCAGGGGCGAGGACGCAAACCGCGTCCGGACATGCGACGACCCCCGCCGGGGGGGAGAGCGGGGGTCGTCCCCACGGTCCGACTCGGGGGGGGAGGAGCCAGACCGGGTTAGCACGGTCGCGAACGATCCGTGACTTCCATGGTGTACCCGAGAGGCCTCTCAGGCAAACCCACGCGCCACACCTTACGCCGAATGGTGGGCGCATATGCTCGGGGCGTGGAAATCCAGCCCTTGCCGCACTCGTCGCCCCGCACCGCAGCGTTCTTCGACCTGGACAAGACGGTCATTGCGAAGTCGAGCACTCTGACGTTCAGCAAGTCCTTCTACCACGGCGGCCTCATCAACCGCCGCGCCGTGCTGCGCACCGCATACACCCAGTTCATCTACCTGGTCGGCGGCGCCGACCACGATCAGATGGAGCGGATGCGGGAGTACCTGTCAGCCCTGTGCAAGGGCTGGAACGTGCAGCAGGTCCGGGAGATCGTCGCCGAGACCCTGCACGACCTCATCGACCCGCTGATCTACGACGAGGCCGCGTCCCTCATCGAGGCGCACCACACCGCCGGCCGCGACGTGGTGATCGTGTCGACGTCCGGGGCGGAAGTGGTCGAGCCGATCGGGGAGATGCTGGGCGCCGACCGGGTCGTCGCCACCCGCATGGTCATCGGCGACGACGGCTGCTTCACCGGGGAGATCGAGTACTACGCCTACGGCCCCACCAAGGCCGAGGCGGTCCGCGAACTGGCGGAGTCCGAGGGCTACGACCTCTCGCGCTGCTACGCCTACAGCGACTCCGTGACGGACATCCCGATGCTGGAGGCCGTCGGCCACCCGCACGCCGTCAACCCCGACCGCGCGCTGCGGCGCGAGGCGCTGGCCCGCGAGTGGCCGGTACTGGTCTTCAACCGGCCGGTGCGGCTGAAGCAGCGGCTGCCCGGCCTGTCCATGCCGACGCGGCCGGCGCTGGTCGCCGCCGCGGCGGTGGGTGCGGCCGCGGCCACGGCCGGACTCGTCTGGTACGCGAGCCGGCGCCGGGCGGCGGGCGCCCTGGCTGCCGCCGCGACGACCGCCGCCGCAGCGGCAGCCGCCGCGGCCGCTTCGGCCTGACCCTCCCGGCCGCCTCCGCCTGACCCTCCCCGGCCGCCTCCGCCCGGCCCGCCCCGGCCGCCGCCGAAGGCCCACCCGGACCGTCGGCGGCGCGGGCGCGACCGCGTCCGGTTCGCCCCGCTGCGCCCGGAAAGTAAAAAAAGCAGCCAGGGGTTCCACTTCACACGGAAGCGGAGTACAAAGGAGTCACGGCCCGCGAGACCAAAGAACATCCGAGAGGATCATCTTTAAAACGCAGTAAGGCCCACGGACCGAATAGCAGGAACGCCGAGCACCCACGCGACGTCGACCCGTCGATTACGGGCCAGCCGCACCAGGTAACCGGGCAAAGTTCCCGACCTGATGGGCACTTATCGAGGACGCTTGGTAACTCGGCGTGAATGCCAGCGGCGACACCATGGCTTGACGGTGTCGCCGCAACCCATGTGTAGGTCAGGCAGCGCCGCGCTGCAGGGCTTCGCACACGGCCGTCGACTCGCGGACGCCGAGCTCGACCGCCCGCCCGCAGTGGGCGATCCACCGGGCCATCCCCTCCGCGGTACCGGAGACGTAGCCGTCGAAGGCGGCGAGGTACGCCTCGCGCCCCTGCTCCGCGTGGCCGACCTCCGCCGGGCAGATGGCCTTGGGGTCGAGACCGCTGTTGATCAGCACGATCCGCTCCGCCGCCCGCGCGACGAGCCCGTTGTACGAGGCGAACGGGCGCAGCGCCAGCAACTCGCCGTGCACCACCGCCGCGACGACCAGCGCCGGGGCAGAGCTGCCCGCGATCACCAGCCGGGAGAGACCGTCCAGCCGCCCGGCGACCTCGTCCGCCGAGGGCAGCGGCACGTCGGCCAGGAGCGGTTCGTCCACCGGCTCGCCGGCCAGGCGGGGCCGCCCCACCACGTCGCCGTCCGCCGCGGTCCCGGTCGCCACGAGGTGCAGGCGCGCCAGCACCCGCAGCGGCGACTGGCGCCAGATGCTCAGCAGTTGCCCGGCCTCGGCCGTGAGCCGCAGCGCGGCGCCGACCGTGCGGGCCTGCGCGTCCGCGCCGAAGTCGGTGCGGCGGCGCACCTCCTCCAGCGCCCAGTCCGCCCCGGACAGGGCGGCACTGCCGCGGGCCCCGCGCAGCGCGGCCTCCGAGGTGATCTCCCCGCTGCGGCGGCGCATCACCCGGTGGCCGTAGACCCGGTCCACGGCCTTGCGTACGGAGTCCACGCTCTCGGAGACGCCCGGGAGCGCGCCCAGGGCGGCCAGCGGGTCAGTAGCACTACTCATAAGTAGGGAGCCTACGCACTGGACGCCCATAGCACCGACACCTCCTTGGAGTGGTCTTCTTCACTCACGTTCACCACACACAGCGATCGAGCCGCTACCCTTCGTGAACATGAAGATCGCTTTCGTGGGAAAGGGCGGCAGCGGCAAGACGACGCTGTCCTCCCTCTTCGTCCGCCACCTCGCCGCCCAGGGGGCTCCGGTCGTCGCGGTGGACGCCGACATCAACCAACACCTCGGCGTCGCACTGGGACTCGACGAGGAGCAGGCGGCCGCCCTGCCCTCGCTCGGCGCGCACCTGCCGCTGATCAAGGACTACCTGCGCGGCTCCAACCCGCGCATCGCGTCCGCCGATTCGATGATCAAGACGACGCCGCCCGGCACCGGGTCGCGCCTGCTGCGGGTCACCGAGGACAACCCCGTGTACGGGGCCTGCGCGCGCAGCGTCCCGCTCGACGGTCGGCCCGTGCGGCTGATGGCCACCGGCCCGTTCACGGAGTCCGACCTCGGGGTGGCCTGCTACCACTCCAAGGTCGGGGCGGTGGAGCTGTGCCTGAACCACCTGGTCGACGGCCCGGGCGAGTACGTCGTCGTCGACATGACCGCCGGCTCGGACTCCTTCGCCTCGGGCATGTTCACCCGCTTCGACGTGACGTTCCTGGTCGCCGAGCCGACCCGCAAGGGCGTCTCCGTCTACCGCCAGTACAAGGAGTACGCACGGGACTTCGGCGTCGTGCTGAAGGTGGTGGGCAACAAGGTGCAGGGTGAGGACGACCTCGCGTTCCTGCGCGACGAGGTGGGCCAGGACCTGCTGGCCGCCGTCGGGCACTCCGACTGGGTCCGGGCGATGGAGAAGGGCCGCCCGCCCGCGTTCGAGCTGCTGGAGGCGGACAACCGGGCCGCACTGGAGACCCTGCGGGAGGCGGCCGACGGCTCGTACGCGCTGCGCGACTGGGAGCGGTACACCGCGCAGATGGTGCACTTCCACCTGCGGAACGCGGAGAGCTGGGGCAACGCCAAGACCGGGGTCGACCTGGCGGCCCAGGTCGACCCCGGTTTCGTCCTGCGGGAGGACAGCGGCACGGACGGCGCGGACGGCGCCGGCGCTACTCCTTGCGCTGCGCCCCTTCGCCCTGCCCCGCAGCCGGCTTGACCGCGGTGGGGGCGCCCGCCCCGGCCGGCGGCCCCGCCGTCAGGAACTTCTCCCAGCCCTCCTTCGGGGCCTCGCCGACGTCGAGGGTGCGCAGCCGCTCCAGGGTCTCGGGGTCCTGGACGTCCAGCCAGTCGGCCAGCTCGCGGAAGGGCACGCAGCGCACCTCCGGCCGGGTGCAGACGTTCTGGATGACCTCCTCGACGGCGCGCATGTAGGTGCCGCCGTTCCAGGACTCGAAGTGGTTGCCGATGATCAGCGGCGCCCGGTTGCCCCGGTAGGCCCGCTCGAAGGCCTGGAGCAGGCCGTCGCGCATCTGGGCGCCCCAGTAGGCGTGCTGCGCGGGGTCGCCCTGGGTGGTCGTACCGGACTGGTTGACCATGTAGTTGTAGTCCATGCTCAGCGTGTCGAAGGCGCGCCCGGGCATGGGCACCAGCTGGAGCGGGACGTCCCACAGGCCGTCGGTCTTCTTCGGCCAGACCTGCTTGCCGATCCCGCTGGAGTCGTAGCGGAAGCCCATGGTCCGGGCGGCGAGCATGAAGTTCTTCTGGCCTTCGAGGCAGGGGGTGCGGGCGCCGATGAGCTCCTTGTCGTAGTCGAAGGGGAGCGCCTCCACGTCCTTCAGGCCGGTGTTGGTCTTCCAGTTCTTGACGAAGGACTTGGCCTGTTCGATCTCGCTCTTCCACTCCTCGACCGACCAGGTGCCGACGCCGCCGTCCGGGCCGCAGAAGTGGCCGTTGAAGTGGGTGCCGATCTCGTTGCCCTCCAGCCAGGCCGCGCGCAGCTGGGTGGCGGTGTCCTTGATGTTCTGCAGGTCGCCGAAGCCGATGTCGGAGCGGCCGGGCCCGTGCTGGGGCGCCGTGTAGAGGGAACGTTTCTCCTCGGGGAGCATGTACAGGCCGCTGAGGAAGTACGTCATGCGGGCGTTGTACTTCCTGCCCACCTCGCGGAAGTGGGAGAAGAGCCTCTGGCCGTCCTCGCCGGCCCCGTCCCACGAGAACACCACGAACTGCGGCGGCTTCTCGCCGGCCCCCAGCTTCTGCGGCTTCTGCACGTGCGGCTGCGGACCCGTGTACGAGGTCGAGCCGTCGCCGATGAGCCGCTTCACGGAGCCCGGGGCCTCCGGGGCGGCGGCACCCTTGCGGCCGCCCGGACCCCGGGCCGCTCCCGGGGACTCGGAGGCACTGCACCCGGCGGCGCCCAGCACCAGCGCGATGGCGACCAGGCCGCCGGCGGTCTTCTTCGTGGCGGCGATCATCCGTCCACCTCTCCTCGCAGCGGGACTTCCTTCCGCGCCGCAAGGTCCCACGCCGCACACCCCGGAGATGGTGTGACTTGCCGGACAAAATGCTTAATCACCCACCCGTGGGAATCCCGGAGCCATTTGCCCGTATTACCTACCGCTCCTCTTTACCGTCCATTACCTTTCATTTACTGAGTGTTGAGACGCCCGCCGCTCCATCCCGCCGCTTCATCCCTCCCCAGAGGAGACGGGACCTGTGACAGCCACCTCTCCCCAGCGCCCCGCCGAAAAGCCCGCCGCCCGGTCCCGCACCGGCCTCGCGGCGGACTTCTCGGCTTCCCTGACCGTGTTCCTGATCGCCCTGCCGCTCTCCCTCGGCATCGCCCTGGCCACCGGCGCCCCGCTGCAGGCCGGGCTCGTCGCCGCGGCCACCGGCGGACTCGTGGCCGGGCGGCTGGGGGGTGCGCCCCTCCAGATCAGCGGACCGGCCGCAGGACTCACCGTCGTCACCGCCGAGTTGATCCAGCGCTACGGCTGGCGCACCACCTGCGCCATCACGGTGCTGGCCGGCGTCTGCCAGCTCGGGCTCTCCGCCCTGCGCACCGCCCGGTCGGCCCTGGTGGTGAGCCCCGCCATCGTGCACGGCATGCTCGCGGGCATCGGCGTGACCATCGCCCTGGCCCAGCTGCACATCGTCCTCGGCGGCATGCCGCAGAGCTCGGCCGTCGCCAACGTCCGCGGCCTGCCGGCCCAGTTGGCCGACCTCCACCCGGCCGCCCTCGGGGTCAGCGCCCTCACCCTCGCCGTCCTGCTCGGCTGGCCCCGGCTGCCCGGGCGGGCGGGCCGCGCCCTGCGTACGGTGCCGGCCGCCCTGGCCGCCGTGGCGACCGCCACCGCCTTCGCCGCGCTGGCCGGGCTGACCCTGCCCCGGGTGGACCTGCCGTCCTGGCGCAGCCACGCCCTGCCCGAGCTACCCGAGGGCCCGGTGCTCGGCCTCATCGGCGCCGTACTGACCATCACCCTGGTCGGCAGCGTGGAATCGCTGCTGTCCGCGGTGGCCACCGACAAGCTGATCGCCTCCGAGCGGCGCACGGGCAACCGGCCGCCGCGCGCCGATCTCGACCGCGAGCTGCGCGGCCAGGGCGCGGCGAACATCGTCTCCGGGGCCCTCGGCGGGCTGCCGATCACCGGGGTGGCCGTACGCAGCGTGGCGAACGTGAAATCCGGTGCGACCAGTCGGAATTCGGCCATGTTGCACGGACTGTGGATCGTGCTGGCGGCCGGGCTGCTGGTCCCCGTGCTCGACCTGATCCCCCTGGCCGCGCTGGCCGCCCTCGTGATGGCGGTCGGCGTGCAGATGGTGAACATCACGCACCTGCGCAACGTCACCCGGCACCGCGAGGTCGTGGTGTACGCGACCACGATCACGGCGGTGGTGCTCGGCGGAGTCCTGGAGGGCGTCGCGATCGGCATCGCGGTCGCCGTGGCCCTGGCCCTGCACCGGCTGGCCCGGACCCGGATCACGGTGGAGGTGCTGGACGGCGTCCACCACGTCTGGGTGCGCGGGCAGTTGACCTTCCTCGCGGTGCCGCGGCTGAGCCGGACGCTGAACCAGATCCCCCACACGGGGCATGTGGTGCTGGAGCTGGACGGCTCGTTCATGGACCACGCGGCGTACGAGACGCTCCACGACTGGCAGGACTCCCATGTGGCGCACGGCGGTTCACTGGAGGTGAGGGGCCGTTCGGTGGAGCGGGACCACACCGCGGAGAGCGGACGGCCCGGCGCGGAGCACGGGAACGGGGACGGGCACGGCGACGGGCACGGCGGCGGACGGCACGGCAGCCACACGGCACCCGGCGCGCACGGGGCACAGAGCGGGCACGGCGCGCGCGTCCGCGCCGCCCAGCGCGACGGGCACCACTGCTGCCGCCCCTGGACCCCGTGGAAGAACCACTGCGACCACCAGGCCGAGGCCGGCCGTACGCTGCCGGCCCCGCTCCCCGGCGGGCCCGCCGCCGACAGCGCCGCAGCCGCCCTGCCCGCCCCGCCTGCACCGGCCGCAGCCGCCGCGCCCACTCCGCCCGCGACGCCCGCCCCCCGCAGCCGCGGCGCCAGCCGGCTGGCCAGCGGGATCAACGCCTTCCAGCGGGACACCGCCCCGCACGTCCGCGACGAACTGGCCCGCCTGGCCCGCGAGGGCCAGCGCCCCTCCCAGCTCTTCCTGACCTGCGCGGACTCCCGGCTGGTGACCAGCATGATCACCGCGAGCGGCCCGGGCGACCTGTTCACCGTCCGCAACGTCGGCAACCTGGTCCCCCTGCCGGGCGCCGAGAGCGGGGACGACTCCGTCGCGGCGGCCATCGAGTACGCGGTGGACGTCCTGAGGGTGGACAGCATCACGGTGTGCGGGCACTCCGGTTGCGGCGCCATGCAGGCCCTGCTCAACGCCGCGCCCGGCGATCCGGCCACTCCGCTGACGCGGTGGCTGCGGCACGGCGTGCCCAGCCTGGACCGGATGGCCAGCCGCCACCACGCCTGGGCCCGGATCGCGGGCCGGCTCCCGGCGGACGCCGTGGAGCAGCTGTGCCTGACCAACGTGGTGCAGCAGCTGGAGCACCTCAGGGCCCACGAGTCGGTGGCCCGGCGGCTGGCCGACGGCACGCTGGAGCTGCACGGGATGTACTTCCACGTGGGGGAGGCCCAGGCCTACCTGCTGTCCGAGGGCGAGGATTTTTTCGACTGTCGGGTTTTTGACAGTGTCGGCCAACACGCCTGAGCCCGGCGCGCCCCGAGCCGATACCCTCCGGTATCCGTGCCATCGTTTGGCCCCTTCCCGCACCCTGCAGCGGGGAGGGGCCACTCGTGCGCACGGGCCCCTGAGGAAATAGGTCTACACCAATTTCGGGCTACCCCTTGTCACCTGGGGCGTCCGACTGATGAGCTATGCCCGGGGACACAACGGACACCCTGGGAAAGGGAGATGTCGTGAGCAACGAGAGCCTGGCCAATCTGCTCAAGGAGGAGCGGCGGTTCGCACCGCCTGCCGATCTGGCCGCCGCCGCCAACGTGACGTCGGCTGCGTACGCACAGGCCGAGGCGGACCGGCTGGGCTTCTGGGCCGACCAGGCCCGCCGCCTGACCTGGGAGGTCGAGCCGACCGAGACGCTCGACTGGACCAACCCGCCCTTCGCCAAGTGGTTCGCCGACGGCCGGCTGAACGTCGCATACAACTGCGTGGACCGGCACGTCGAGGCCGGCAACGGCGACCGGGTCGCGATCCACTTCGAGGGCGAGCCGGGCGACAGCCGCGCGATCACCTACGCCGAGCTGAAGGACGAGGTCTCCCGCGCCGCGAACGCCCTGACCGAGCTCGGGGTCGAGGCCGGCGACCGGGTCGCCGTCTACCTGCCGATGATCCCCGAGGCCGTCGTCGCGATGCTGGCCTGCGCCCGGATCGGCGCCGCCCACTCGGTGGTCTTCGGCGGCTTCTCCGCCGACGCCGTGGCCTCGCGCATCCAGGACGCCGACGCCAAGCTGGTCATCACCGCCGACGGCGGCTACCGCCGCGGCAAGGCCTCCGCCCTCAAGCCCGCCATCGACGAGGCCGTCGCCAAGTGCCCGCAGGTCGAGCACGTGCTCGTCGTACGCCGCACCGGCCAGGACACCGCCTTCACCGAGGGCCGCGACCTCTGGTGGCACGACGTGGTCGGCCGCCAGTCCGCCGAGCACACCCCGCAGGCCTTCGACGCCGAGCACCCGCTGTTCATCCTCTACACCTCGGGGACCACGGGGAAGCCCAAGGGCATCCTGCACACCTCCGGCGGCTACCTGACGCAGACCGCTTACACCCACCACGCCGTCTTCGACCTCAAGCCGGAGACGGACGTCTACTGGTGCACCGCCGACATCGGCTGGGTGACCGGGCACTCCTACATCGTCTACGGGCCGCTCGCGAACGGCGCCACGCAGGTGATGTACGAGGGCACGCCGGACACCCCGCACCAGGGCCGGTTCTGGGAGGTCGTGCAGAAGTACGGCGTCACCATCCTGTACACCGCGCCGACCGCGATCCGCACGTTCATGAAGTGGGGCGACGACATCCCGGCGAAGTTCGACCTGTCGAGCCTGCGCGTGCTCGGCTCGGTCGGCGAGCCGATCAACCCCGAGGCCTGGATCTGGTACCGCACGCACATCGGCGGCGACCGCTGCCCGATCGTGGACACCTGGTGGCAGACCGAGACCGGCGCGATGATGATCTCCCCGCTGCCCGGCGTCACCGAGACCAAGCCCGGCTCGGCGCAGCGCGCGCTGCCCGGCATCGGCGCCACGGTCGTGGACGACGAGGGCAACGAGGTCCCCAACGGCGGTGGCGGCTACCTGGTCCTCACCCAGCCGTGGCCCTCGATGCTGCGCACGATCTGGGGCGACGACCAGCGCTTCGTCGACACGTACTGGTCCCGCTTCGAGGGCCGCTACTTCGCCGGCGACGGCGCCAAGAAGGACGAGGACGGCGACATCTGGCTGCTGGGCCGGGTGGACGACGTGATGCTCGTGTCCGGCCACAACATCTCCACCACCGAGGTCGAGTCGGCGCTCGTCTCCCACCCCTCCGTCGCCGAGGCGGCCGTCGTGGGCGCGGCCGACGAGACCACCGGCCAGGCCATCGTGGCCTTCGTCATCCTGCGCGGCAGCGCGGCCGAAACCGAGGGCCTGGTCGGCGACCTGCGCGACCACGTGGGCGCCACCCTCGGCCCGATCGCCAAGCCGAAGCGGATCCTGCCGGTCCAGGAGCTGCCCAAGACCCGCTCCGGCAAGATCATGCGCCGTCTGCTGCGCGACGTCGCCGAGAACCGCGCGGTCGGCGACGTCACCACGCTCGCCGACTCCTCCGTCATGGACCTGATCCAGAGCAAGCTGCCGACGGCGTCCAGCGAGGACTGACCCAGGGGGCCTGCCCCGGGGAGGGCCTGGGGCAGGCCCGCTGACGAGGGGCATCCGGCATCGGCCTGCAGGCACGGATCATGCCGGGTGCCCCTTTTGTGCCTAAAGTGATGATCGCCGGATAAGCCCCTTCCAGTCCCGCCCTGTACAGTGGGGAAACCGTCAGGGAAATCCGTAAGTCCCCAGGGTGCGCCGGGAAGTCTGGTCGGCACGAGCTCCGCCATGCCGTCGACCAACCGGAGGTTCCCCCGTGGCCGCGCCCAGCACCAGCCGCAAGCTCCTCGGCAGGCTCTCCCTGCCCGAGCGGCGCTTCGTCGCCGACGCCCTGCGCACCGAGACGGTCGGCGGCGTCCTGCTCCTCGCGGCCGCCGTCGCCGCCCTGATCTGGGCGAACATCCCCGGTCTCGCGGACAGCTACAAGAGCGTCCGCGACCTCCACGTCGGCCCCGCCGCCCTCGGCCTGGACCTGTCGCTCCAGCACTGGGCCGCGGACGGCCTGCTCGCCGTCTTCTTCTTCGTCGCCGGCATCGAGCTGAAACGCGAACTGGTGGCGGGCGACCTGCGCGATCCCAAGGCCGCCGCCCTCCCGGTTATCGCCGCCGTCTGCGGCATGGCCGTCCCCGCCGGCGTCTACGCCCTCGTCAACGCGCTGGGCAGCGGCTCGATGGCCGGCTGGGCCGTGCCGACCGCCACCGACATCGCCTTCGCCCTCGCCGTCCTCGCCGTGATCGGCACCTGGCTGCCGTCCGCCCTGCGCGCCTTCCTGCTGACCCTCGCCGTCGTCGACGACCTCTTCGCCATCCTGATCATCGCGGTGTTCTTCACCCGCTCGATCGACTTCCTCGCCCTCGGCGGCGCCGCGGCGGGCCTGGTCCTCTTCTGGTTCCTGCTCCGCAAGGGCATCCGCGGCTGGTACGTGTACGTCCCGCTCGCCGTGGTCATCTGGGGCCTCATGTACAACAGCGGCGTCCACGCCACCATCGCGGGCGTCGCCATGGGCCTGATGCTCCGCTGCACCCGGACCGGCGACGAGCAGCACTCCCCCGGCGAGCACATCGAGCACCTGGTCCGACCCCTGTCAGCCGGCCTCGCCGTGCCCCTGTTCGCCCTGTTCTCCGCCGGGGTCTCACTCTCCGACGAGGCCATCGCCCAGGTCTTCACCCGGCCCGAGACCCTCGGCGTGGTCCTCGGCCTGGTCATCGGCAAGGCGCTGGGCATCTTCGGGGGCACCTGGCTGGCCGCCCGCTTCACCAGGGCGTCGCTCAGCGAGGACCTCGCCTGGCCCGACGTCTTCGCCGTCGCCTCGCTCGCCGGCATCGGCTTCACCGTCTCGCTGCTGATCGGCGAACTGGCCTTCGCCGGCGACGAGACCCTCACCGACGAGGTCAAGGCCGCCGTCCTGATCGGCTCGCTGATCGCCGCGGTCCTCGCCTGCATCCTGCTCAAGCTCCGCGACCGCAGGTACCGCGCCCTCACCGAGGCCGAGGAGCGCGACGAGGACCAGGACGGCATCCCGGACATCTACGAGGAGCAGAACCCCGCGTACCACCTGCGGATGGCCAGGATCCACGAGGAGAAGGCCGCCGAGCACCGCCGCAAGGCCCGCGCAGCGGCCGCCGCCACGGCCGAAGAGGCGGCCGGGTCCAGCACGGACGGCGACCGTCCGGCATGATCTGAACTGGCGCGGTAACCGGCGGAGGACAGCCCGGCGGCCGCAGCGCCCGACAGCAGCAGCCGGCAGACGACAGAGGGAGCAAGCGATGAGCGCAGGGGACCAAGGGGCGCAGGGAGCCGAGCGCACACTCGGCCAGCTGGTCGCCTCGGCCACCGCCGAGATGTCCGCCCTGGTGCACGACGAGATCGCCCTGGCCAAGGCGGAGATCCGCCAGGACGTCAAGCGGGCCGGCATCGGCGGCATCACCCTCTCCATCGGAGGGGTGTTCGCGCTCTTCTCCCTGCCGGTGCTGAGCTTCGCCGCCGCGTACGGGATCCACAACCTCGGGCTCGGCCTGGCCTGGTCCTTCCTGATCGTGGGCGTGGCGTTCCTGCTGCTGGCGGGCGTGCTCTCGCTCTTCGCCGTGTCCAAGTTCAAGCAGGTCAAGCCGCCGGAGAAGACCATCACCTCGGTCAAGCAGACCGCGGCGGTCGTCGGAACCGTCAAGCCGCACCCGCGGCCGGTGAGTGACCAGGCCGTGGGTGTGGCACGCTCGTCCTCATGACAGCGACCGCACCGGACTCCAGCCCTCCGCCCACCGCCGCGACGGCGGTGCGCCTCGACGGACCCTGGACGCACCGGGACGTCGCCGCCAACGGGGCCCGGTTCCACGTCGCCGAGCTGGGCGACGGCCCGCTGGTGCTGCTGCTGCACGGCTTCCCGCAGTTCTGGTGGACCTGGCGGCACCAGCTGACCGCGCTCGCCGACGCCGGGTACCGCGCGGTCGCGATGGACCTGCGCGGGGTGGGCGGCAGCGACCGCACCCCGCGCGGCTACGACCCCGCCAACCTGGCGCTCGACATCACCGGGGTCATCCGCTCCCTGGGCGAGCCGGACGCCGCCCTCGTGGGGCACGACCTGGGCGGCTACCTCGCCTGGACGGCGGCCGTGATGCGGCCCAAGCTGGTGCGCCGGCTCGTCGTGTCCTCCATGCCGCACCCGCGCCGCTGGCGCTCGGCCATGCTGTCGGACTTCGGCCAGACCCGCGCCAGTTCCCACATCTGGGGCTTCCAGCGGCCGTTCATCCCCGAGCGGCGGCTCGTCGCCGACGACGGGGCGCTCGTCGCGGAGCTGATCCGGGACTGGTCCGGGCCGCGGTTCGGGGAGGACGGGGGCGAGGAGGACCTCGCCGTGTACCGGCGGGCGATGTGCATCCCGTCCACCGCGCACTGCTCGATCGAGCCGTACCGCTGGATGATGCGGTCCATGGCCCGGCCCGACGGGCTGCAGTTCAACCGCCGCATGAAGATGCCGATCCGGGTGCCGACCCTGCACCTGCACGGCTCGCTCGACCCCGTGATGCGTACGCGCAGCGCCGCCGGATCCGGCGAGTACGTCGAAGCCCCCTACCGGTGGCGGCTGTTCGACGGCCTCGGCCACTTCCCCCACGAGGAGGACCCGGTCGGCTTCTCCACCGAGCTGGTGAACTGGCTCAAGGACCCGGAACCGGACCGCTGACGAACCGGACGGTCCGACGAACCGGCGATCTGACGAACCGGCTATCTGACGAACCGTCGGTGCGACCGTCCGACGAACGTTCAATTGCCCGGCGCATAGGCCAATTGGCCGCTCCGGACGGGGTTACGGACCTTGGCCCCCGGGCACAGCTCGTTGTATGGGCTGGACGTACGACCACGGTGACACCGCACGCGACCGCCGCCCCGCAGCGACGCCGGGCGCACACGGGAGTACGGGCCGCGAGGGCCACGACCCCCGGCTCGGGATTCCGCGCATCCTGCGCCGCCGGGCCCGCTGGGTGTCGGCACGGCTGCGCCATCCCCGCACCTAGCCGGCTGCCGGGCGGTCGGCTGCCGCGCGGCCGTGCGCAGTACGTCCCGACGGGCCGGACGGCTCAGAGGGCGCAGCCCTGGCTGTCGACCCGGCGGTCGCTGACCTTCCCGATCCGGATGTCGTCACGGATCTCGTCCGCCGTCAGGGCGTAGCCGGTGTTCGGGTCGTCGAGGGACTTCGCGAAAACGACCCCGTACACCCGCCCGTCGGGCGTCAGCAGCGGGCCGCCGGAGTTGCCCTGGCGGACGGTCGCGAACAGCGAGTAGACGTCGCGGCGGACGGTGCCCCGGTGGTAGATGTCCGGGCCGTTGGCGTTGATCCGGCCGCGGACGCGGGCGGAGCGGACGTCGTACGCGCCGTTCTCCGGGAACCCGGCCACGATCGCGTCGCTGCTGCTCGCGGCGTCCTTGTCGGTGAACTCCAGGGCCGGCGCCTTCAGCTTGGGCACGTCGAGGACGGCGATGTCGCGTTCCCAGTCGTACAGCACGACCTTGCCGTCGTAGAGCTTGCCCTCGCCGCCGATCTGCACCGTCGGCTCGGAGACGCCGCCGACGACATGGGCGTTGGTCATGACCTTGCCCGGCGAGAAGACGAAGCCGGTGCCCTCCAGCACCTTGCTGCAGCTGGGCGCGGTCCCGACCACCTTCACGATGGAGCGCTTGGCGGACTCGGCGACGGGGCTCTTGGCCAGGGCCGGGTCGGGCGCCTTCACCTCGGTGATCGGCTCGTTGGAGAACGGGCTGAAGACCTGGGGGAAGCCGCTGCGCGCCAGGGTGGAGGTGAAGTCCGAGAACCAGGTGTTGGCCTGGCCGGGCAGCACCCGCGACACCCCGAGCAGCACCTTGGAGTTGCGGACCTCCTTGCCCAGGGTGGGCAGCGAGGTCCCGGCGAGGGCCGACCCGATCAGCCAGGCCACCAGCAGCATCGCGACCACGTTGACCAGGGCGCCCCCGGTCGCGTCGAGGGCGCGGGCGGGCGACCACGTGATGTGGCGGCGGAGCCGGTTGCCGAGGTGGGTGGTGAGCGCCTGGCCGATGGAGGCGCACACGATGATCACGACGACGGCGAACACCACGACGGTGGTGGACACCTGGGTGCCCTCGGAGGTCACCCGGTCCCAGATCAGCGGGAGCAGGGACATGGCGACGAGGCCACCGCCGAGGAATCCGATCACCGACAGGATGCCGACGACGAACCCCTGGCGGTAGCCGACGATCGCGAACCACACGGCGGCGACCAGCAGCAGGATGTCCAGCACGTTCACGTGGGTCACCGTCTCATGCGCGCCAGTCGAGCGGGACCTGCCTCGATCGGTCCCAGGGGCGCTCCCACCCCGCGAAGTGCAGCAGGCGGTCGATCACTCCGGCGGTGAAACCCCAGACCAGAGCGTTGTTGACGGTGAACGAGGGGCCGAGGTGGCCGCTCGGGTGCACGGCCATGGCGCGGTGGGCGGGATCCGTGAGATCCGCCACGGGGACGGTGAAGACACGGGCGGTCTCCGCCGGGTCCACGGCGCCGACCGGACTGGGATCGCGCCACCAGCCCAGCACCGGGGTGACGACGAACTCGCTGACCGGGATGTAGAGCCGGGGCAGCACGCCGAAGAGCTGGACGCCGGCCGGGTCGAGCCCGGTCTCCTCCTCGGCCTCGCGCAGCGCGGCGTGCAGCGGGCCGGTGGTGTGCGGGTCGCCGTCCTCGGGGTCGAGGGCGCCGCCGGGGAAGGAGGGCTGGCCGGGGTGCGAGCGAAGGCTGCCGGCGCGCTCCATCAGCAGCAGTTCGGGGCCCTTGGGGCCCTCGCCGAAGAGGATCAGGACGGCGGACTGGCGGCCGCGGCCGTCCTCGGGCGGCAGGAAGCGGCTCAGCTGGGTCGGGCGGACCGTCCGCACCGCCTCGACGACCGGGTCGAGCCACTCGGGCAGCCCACGGGTGTTCAGCCGGAGGTCGTACCCGTCGCGGCCGCCGTGGCCGCCGTGGCCGTCGTGGCCGTCGTGGCCGCCATACCCGTCGTGGCCGTGTCGGCGGTCGTGCCCGTCGCGGCCGCCCGGGGCGGCGGCGTCCCGCCCGCTCGGGGCCGGTGGCGCCGCCGCCTGGGCCACACTGCTGTCGTCCCGCGCTCCGCGCGTCATAGGCACCCCTGACTCCCTGCCGTCTCCGGCACCGTCCCGACACCGGGACAACGCCGCCCCGGCCTGGATTCGTTCCTGCGCGGGCCGCCCGCCGGTGCGGTCGGCCCCCGCCCTGCTCAGGACGCCGACGGGTCGGCGCCCAGCGGCGGGGCCGGCTGCCCCGGGTAGTCCGGCGGCGGGCTCAGCCGCTGGCCGGGCTTGCCGCCCTTCTCGTACTTCAGGAGCTTCTTCGCCTTCTCCGGGTCCGTCTCGCCCTCCCCGTACGCCGGGCACAGCGGGGCGATCGGGCAGGCGCCGCAGGCGGGCCTGCGGGCGTGGCAGATGCGGCGGCCGTGGAAGATGATCCGGTGCGAGAGCATCGTCCACTCGCTCCTGGGGAAGATCGCGGCGATCTCCGCCTCGATCTTCTCCGGCTCCTTCTGCGCGGTCCACTTCCAGCGCTGGACCAGCCGCTGGAAGTGGGTGTCGACGGTGAGGCCCGGCACGCCGAACGCATTGCCGAGGACCACGTTGGCCGTCTTGCGGCCGACGCCGGGCAGCTTCACGAGGTCCTCCAGCCGCCCGGGGACCTCCCCGCCGAAGTCGTCCCGCAGGGCCTGCGCGAGGCCGAGCAGGGACTTGGCCTTCGCCCGGAAGAACCCGGTCGGCCGGATCATCTCCTCCAGTTCCTCGGGCACGGCCGCCGCCATGTCCTCGGGCGTGGGGTACGCGGCGAACAGGGCAGGGGTCGTCTGGTTGACGCGCAGGTCGGTCGTCTGGGCCGACAGGACGGTCGCAACGAGCAGCTCGAAGGGATTCCGGAAGTCCAGTTCCGGATGGGCGTACGGATAGACCTCGGCCAGCTCCCGGTTGATGCGGCGGGCTCGGCGCACCATGGCCAGGCGGGATTCCGGTTTCTTGGCCGAAGCTTTGCCCGGCGGCGTGGGGGCGGCCTTTTGCGGCGGCTCGGACGCCTTCTTCCGGGGTCGGGGCGCCTTCTCGGGGGGTTGTTCGCCCACAGCTGAATCGGCCGCGGCCGTCACTCCCGCGGACCCCATGGCCTGTGCTCTCACCGGCTTATTGGACACCCGGCCAGCCTAAGGCCGGGCGCGGACACCCGCCCGGACCTCAGGTAACACCACCCCGATTGGCCTCTCGCCGCACAGCATGCCCGTCCGTCCGGCATCCTTGTGATTGATCGCACTGTTTGAGCCGTCCGGCAAAATGGGGAACACGGTCCCCTGAGCCGGTCGACATAGGAGAGAGACTCGTGGACGACGTTCTGCGGCGC
This sequence comes from Streptomyces sp. NPDC046866, assembly GCF_040704625.1. Lineage (NCBI taxonomy): Bacteria > Bacillati > Actinomycetota > Actinomycetes > Kitasatosporales > Streptomycetaceae > Streptomyces > Streptomyces sp. NPDC046866. Next base: position 539,072 of record NZ_JBEYXN010000001.1, on the reverse strand, counting down.
GCCCCGCTCTTCGCGGCGCTCGATGACGAGCAGGCCGCGGAGCTCCGCGCCTCCATGAGCGAGGTGACTCTCGCACGCGGTGACGCCCTGTTCCACGAGGGCGACCCCGGTGACCGGCTGTACGTGGTGACCGAGGGCAAGGTCAAGCTGCACCGGACCTCCCCCGACGGCCGCGAGAACATGCTGGCCGTCCTCGGTCCCGGCGAGCTGATCGGCGAGCTCTCGCTGTTCGACCCGGGCCCGCGCACCGCCACCGCCACCGCCCTGACCGAGGTCAAGCTCCTGGGCCTGGGCCACGGCGACCTCCAGCCCTGGCTGAACGCCCGGCCCGAGGTCGCGACCGCGCTGCTGCGCGCGGTGGCCCGCCGCCTGCGCAAGACCAACGACCAGATGTCCGACCTGGTCTTCTCCGACGTCCCGGGCCGGGTGGCCCGTGCGCTCCTGGACCTGTCGCGCCGCTTCGGCGTGCAGTCCGAGGAGGGCATCCACGTCGTGCACGACCTGACGCAGGAGGAGCTGGCCCAGCTCGTCGGCGCCTCGCGCGAGACCGTGAACAAGGCCCTGGCCGACTTCGCGGGCCGCGGCTGGCTCCGTCTGGAGGCCCGCGCCGTGATCCTGCTGGACGTGGAGCGGCTGGCGAAGCGCTCGCGCTGACCCGCCCGGCCCGGCCGCGCAGGCCGCACCGGTCGTCCGGCCCACGGCCCGCACGGCCCGCGCACCGCCTGCACGCGGCCCGCGTACGCCTCCGTGCGCCCCGTACGACGAGGGGGCCCCGCCCGCAGCCCGGGTGGGGCCCTTCGTGCTGCTGCGGGCCTCCGGAGCCGCCCCACGTGCCCCATGGGGCACAGTAGGCCCATGGAGCAGCCACGAGCGGGACTGGACGCGGACGGGTACCTGGAGCGGGAGGGCTCCCTCTCCCGGGTGCAGGAGCCGTTCGCACCCGTGGTCGCCGCCGCCCGCGCCCTGATCGCCGAGGCGTACGGGGCCCGGCTGCACAGCGCCTACCTGTACGGGTCCGTCCCGCGCGGCACCGCCCGCCCGGGCCGCTCCGACCTCGACCTGCTGCTGGCCCTGCACGAGGAGCCGGACGGCGAGGACCGGGACACGGCCGAGGTGCTGGGCCGGACGCTGGACGAGGAGTTCGCGCAGATCGACGGCGTCGGCGTGCTGCTGTACGGCAAGGGCCGGCTGCTGAGCGCGCAGGAACGTCACGACCTGGGCTGGTTCCTCGCCTGCCTGTGCACCCCGCTGCTCGGCGACGACCTGGCCGAGCACCTGCCGCGCTACCGCCCGGACGCCCTGCTGGCCCGGGAGACCAACGGGGACCTGGCCGTCCTGCTGCCCAGGTTCCGCCGGCGCCTGGCGCAGGCTGCCACCCCGCAGGAGCTGCGCAGGCTGTCCCGCAGCGTCTCCCGGCAGCTGGTGCGCACCGGGTTCACCCTCGTCATGCCGCGGTGGGGCGGCTGGACCAGCGACCTCGCCGAGTCCGCGGAGGTCTTCGGCCGGTACTACCCGCAGCGGGCGGCGCAGATGCGGGCCGCCGCCGCGGCGGCTCTGGAGCCCACCGCCGATCCGGCCGTGCTGCGGGACTTCCTCGACGACCTCGGGCCGTGGCTCGCCCGGGAGTACGCCGCCCGCCTCGGCACCAAGACGCCCCGCGACGCGGGCGCGGCCGACGCTTCCTAGGCGGACGCGGACCGGGTCCGCTCGCGCTGCGCCAGGGTGTCGACCGCCCGCTTGGCCTCGGCCAGGCCTGCGCCCGTGAGGCCGCGGTAGGCCTTGATCGCCTCGATCGTGCGGCCGTCGCGCAGCAGCGCCCGCACCTCGTCCAGGCCGGCCGGCTCCGGCTCCTCGACGCCCAGGTGGTCCAGGAGCAGGCCGAGGCGGCGCTCCGCGCGCTCCGCCCGGTGCTCCAGGGCCCGCATCCGCAGGGACGCGGAGGTGGCGAGCCAGCCGGCGACGGCGATCAGCGCGAACAGCAGCACCTCGGTCATTCAGGTCCCCCCGGGATCAATCCGTGATCTTGAAGGTACTCCAGCTGCGCCCGCACGGACCATTCCGCCGCCGGCCACAGGGACCGGTCCACGTCGGCGTAGACGTGGGCGACGACCTCCTCCGGGGTGGTGAATCCGTTCTCCACGGCGGTCTCGACCTGCGCGAGCCGGTGCGCCCGGTGGGCGAGGTAGAACTCGACGGCCCCCTGGGCGTCGTCCAGGACGGGGCCGTGGCCGGGCAGCACCGTGTGCACGCCGTCGTCGACCGTCAGGGAGCGCAGCCGGCGCAGCGAGTCCAGGTAGTCGCCGAGGCGCCCGTCGGGGTGGGCGACGACCGTGGTGCCGCGGCCGAGGACCGTGTCGCCGGTGAGCACGGCGCGGTCGGCGGGCAGGTGGAAGCTGAGCGAGTCGGCGGTGTGCCCGGGGGTGGCCACGACGTGCAGCTCCAGGCCTCCGGTGCGGATGACGTTGCCCGCGGCCAGCCCCTCGTCGCCGAGGCGCAGGGCCGGGTCCAGGGCCCGGACCTTGGTCCCGGTGAGCTCGGCGAAGCGGCCGGCGCCCGCGGCGTGGTCGGGGTGGCCGTGGGTGAGGAGGGTCAGGGCGATGCGCTTGCCCGCCCGCTCGGCGGTGTCGACGACCGCGCGCAGGTGCCCTTCGTCCAGCGGGCCGGGGTCGACGACGACGGCGAGCTCGGAGTCGGGCTCCGAGAGCAGCCAGGTGTTGGTGCCGTCGAGGGTCATGGCCGAGGGGTTCGGGGCCAGGATGTTGACGGCCCGGGCCGTCGCCGGGCCGGAGGCGACCACCCCGCGGGGCTGGCCCGGCAGGGCTGCGGCGTCGGTCATGCCGTACCTCCGAAGCTGACGCGCTTGGTGAACTCGTCGTGGCCGGGCCAGCTGAGCACCACCTCGCCGTTCTCCAAGGCGGCCTGCGCGAGGACGGGCGCGAGGTCCTGGCCGGGGGCCGCGGCGAGGGCCGCGGCGGCGGTCGCGTACGGCTCCAGCGAGCGCAGGGTGGAGATGGTGGGCGGCATCATCAGCAGCTCGCCCTTGTCGTAGCCGTCGGCGGCGTCGGCCGGGCGGATCCAGACGGTCCGGTCGGCCTCGGTGGAGGCGTTGCGGGTGCGCTGGCCCTCGGGGAGGGCGGCGACGAAGAACCAGGTGTCGTAACGGCGCGGCTCGAACTCCGGGGTGATCCAGCGGGCCCACGCGCCGAGCAGGTCCGAGCGCAGGTGCAGGCCGCGGCGGTCGAGGAACGCGGCGAACGACAGCTCGCGGGCCACCAGGGCCTGGCGGTCGGCCTCCCAGTCGTCTCCGGTGGTGTCGCCGACGACGGTGTCGGGGGTCTCGCCGGCGAGCAGGACGCCGGCCTCCTCGAAGGTCTCGCGGACGGCGCCGCAGACGATGGCCTGGGCGGTACGGGCGTCCGTGCCGAGGCGGGCCGCCCACTCGGCCCGGCCGGGGCCGGCCCAGCCGACGAGGCGGTCCTCGTCGCGGGGGTCGACGGCGCCGCCGGGGTAGGCGTACGCACCGCCCGCGAAGGCCATGGAGGCGCGGCGGCGCAGCATGTGCACGGCCGGGCCGGCGGGGGTGTCGCGCAGCAGCATGACGGTGGCCGCACGTCTGGGCTGCACGGGCACGAGGCTGCCGTCCGCGAGGGCGCGGATCCGGTCGGGCCACTCCGGCGGATACCACTGCCCTCCGGCGGGGGTGGCTCCGTGTGTCTGCTGCTGTCCCTGCTCACCGTTGGGCATGCCGGGATGCTACGACCATCCGCCCCGATGTTCGAGGCCCCCACTGCGAGCGGGGGCCCTGCGGAGCCGGGTTCCCCGGGGCGCCGCCCCGGGGAACCCGCGCCCCGCATGCCGGCGGGGGCCGAGAAGGCCCGGCCCGCCCGTCAGGCGTCGGGGAGGACTTCCACCTGGAGTTCGACCTCGACCGGGGCGTCCAGGGGGAGGACCGCCACGCCGACCGCGCTGCGGGCGTGGACGCCCTTGTCGCCGAGGACCTCGCCGAGCAGCTCGCTGGCGCCGTTCAGGACACCCGGCTGGCCGGTGAAGTCGGGCGCCGAGGCGACGAAGCCCACGACCTTGACGATCCGCGCGATCCGGTCCAGGTCGCCGACGACGGACTTCACGGCGGCCAGCGCGTTCAGCGCGCAGGTCGCGGCGAGCTCCTTCGCCTGCTCGGCGGAGACCTCGGCGCCGACCTTGCCGGTGACCGGCAGGCTGCCCTTGACCATGGGGAGCTGGCCCGCGGTGAACACGTACGCGCCCGACCGCACCGCCGGCTGGTACGCGGCCAGCGGCGCAGCCACCTCCGGCAGGGTCAGGCCGAGCTCGGCCAGCTTGGCTTCGACGGCGCCGCTCATGCCTTCTCCCGCTTGAGGTAGGCCACGAGCTGCTCGGGGTTGTTCGGGCCGGGCACGACCTGGACGAGCTCCCAGCCGTCCTCGCCCCAGGTGTCCAGGATCTGCTTGGTCGCGTGGACCAGCAGCGGGACCGTCGCGTATTCGAACTTCTTGGTCATGGGGGCGAGCGTATCGCCTGTGGGGGAGGGTCATGCGCGGCCCGAGGGGCGAGTGGTTAGGCTCAGGCCCTGTGAGCAGGCTCCAGGTGGTCAGCGGCAAGGGCGGAACCGGGAAGACCACGGTCGCCGCGGCACTCGCGCTCGCCCTCGCACGCGAGGGCAGGCGGACGCTTCTGGTGGAGGTCGAGGGCAGGCAGGGCATCGCGCAGCTCTTCGGGACGGAGGCGCTCCCGTACGAGGAGCGCAAGATCGCCGTCGCCTCGGGCGGCGGGGAGGTCTTCGCGCTCGCCATCGACGCGGAGCAGGCGCTGCTGGACTACCTGCAGATGTTCTACAAGCTCGGCTCGGCCGGCCGCGCCCTCAAGAAGCTCGGGGCCATCGACTTCGCCACCACCATCGCCCCCGGCCTGCGCGACGTGCTGCTGACCGGCAAGGCGTGCGAGGCGGTGCGCCGCAAGGACAGGTCCGGCCGGTACGTCTACGACCACGTGATCATGGACGCGCCGCCGACCGGGCGGATCACCCGCTTCCTGAACGTCAACGACGAGGTGGCGGGGCTGGCCCGGTTCGGGCCGATCCATAACCAGGCGCAGGCCGTCATGAAGGTGCTCAAGTCCCCCGAGACGGCGGTCCACCTGGTGACGCTGCTGGAGGAGATGCCCGTCCAGGAGACCGCCGACGGGATCGCCGAGCTGGCGGAGGCGGGGCTGCCGTTCGGGCGGGTCGTGGTCAACATGGTCCGCCCGCACCACCTGGACGAGGACGCGCTGCGGGCCGCGGGCGGCGAGCGCCGGGCCGACGTGGCCCGGGCGCTGTCCCGGGCGGGGCTGGGCGGTTCGCGGCGCGGCGGCCTCGCGGAGCGGCTGGTGGAGCCGCTGCTGACGCAGGCCGCGGAGCACGCGAGCCGGGTGGAGCTGGAGCGCGCGCAGCGCACCGTACTGCGGGAGTTGAAGGTGCCGACGTACGAACTGCCCCTGCTCGGCGCGGGGATGGATCTGGCCGGGCTGTACGAGCTGGCCTCGGAGCTGCGGAAGCAGGCGGGCGAGGAATGAGCGCGACGGGGGCAGAGGACCACACCACGGGTACGGGCGTGAGCGGCCCCGGCACGGACGCGCCGCCGGAGCTGGCGGTGGACCGCCTGCTGGACGACCCCTCGACCCGGATCATCGTCTGCTGCGGCGCGGGCGGCGTCGGCAAGACCACCACCGCGGCGGCCCTGGGACTGCGGGCGGCGGAGCGCGGGCGGAAGGTGGTCGTCCTCACGATCGACCCGGCGCGCCGGCTGGCCCAGTCGATGGGGATCGACTCCCTCGACAACACGCCGCGCAGGGTGGCGGGCGTGGCCGACGGCGGTGGCGAACTCCACGCCATGATGCTGGACATGAAGCGGACCTTCGACGAGATCGTCGAGGCGCACGCGGACCGCGAGCGGGCCGGGGCGATCCTGGCCAACCCCTTCTACCAGTCCCTGTCGGCCGGTTTCGCGGGCACGCAGGAGTACATGGCGATGGAGAAGCTGGGGCAGCTCCGGGCCCGGGACGACTGGGACCTGATCGTGGTGGACACCCCGCCGAGCCGGTCCGCGCTGGACTTCCTCGACGCGCCGAAGCGGCTGGGGTCGTTCCTGGACGGGAAGTTCATCCGGGTGCTGATGGCTCCGGCGAAGGTGGGCGGCCGGGCGGGGATGAAGTTCCTCAACGTCGGCATGTCGCTGATGACCGGCACGCTCAGCAAGCTGATGGGGGCGTCGCTGCTGAAGGACGTCCAGACGTTCGTGGCGGCGATGGACACGATGTTCGGCGGCTTCCGCACGCGCGCGGACGCGACGTTCCGGCTGCTGCAGGCTCCCGGTACGGCCTTCCTGGTGGTGGCGGCGCCCGAGCCGGACGCCCTGCGGGAGGCGGCGTACTTCGTGGAGCGGCTGGCCGCGGAGCGGATGCCGCTGGCCGGGCTCGTCCTGAACCGGGTGCACGGAAGCGGTGCCGCGCAGCTGTCGGCGGAGCGCGCGCTGGCCGCCGCAGAGAATCTTGAGGAAGGCGGCATTGTCGATCAGGAGTCCGGGAAAGCTGGACTTCGTGACGCCGGGGGCTCCGACTCCGCGCCGACTCCCGGGACCGGCTCCCCCACTGCCGACGGCCCGGGATCCGATGCGGATGCCTCCGCGGATGCCTCTTCGGACGCCGACGTGGACCTGATCACGGCCGGGCTGCTGCGCCTGCACGCCGAGCGCATGCAGGTGATCGCGCGCGAGCAGCGCACGCGCGACCGGTTCACCTCGCTGCACCCGGAGGTCGCGGTGACGGAGGTGGCCGCCCTGCCCGGCGATGTGCACGACCTCGCCGGGCTTCGGGCCATCGGAGAACGACTCGCGGCCGGAGTACCGGCCGGAGCGTAGGCGTTCGTACGGAATGCGGACCTCTGGCCGCTCGCCCGGGGGCGGGCGGAGCGGGTCGGGCGGCTACCCGGCCGCCGCGTAGGTCTCGTACGGAACGTCGATCTCCCCATCGACATCCACGGTGAGGATGCCCGTGCTGCGCTCGTACTCCGTGCGGGCGGTTTCGAGCAGCCGTCGCCACGAGGTGACGGTGGGACGCCGGCGCAGCAGTGCGCGTCGCTCCCGCTCGGTCATTCCGCCCCATACTCCGAACTCGACGCGATTGTCGAGCGCGTCGGCCAGGCACTCGGTCCGCACCGGACACCCGGTACACACCGCCTTGGCCCTGTTCTGTGCCGCTCCTTGAACGAACAGTTCATCCGGATCGGTAGTGCGGCAGGCTGCCTGCGCACTCCAGTCGGTAACCCAGCCCATCCCGGCGCCGTCCTCTCCCGAATCGAGGCTCCCCCACGGCGGTAGCGGCATATTCACCGCTGCCAGTTGAGGACGTTACGGAAGGCGAGCACAGTGCAACACCCCCGACGGGCCCAATCTTGAATGGTCCGAACGGACTATGGGTAAGCGGCAGATCACCCGACGGAGTGATCCGGCGACATGCCCGACCATTCCGGCGATTCGGGTGTAATCGGCGGAGTCGGGACGAGCGGCCGTCAGAGTGAAGAGCGGGATTCGGACATGAGTCCACCCCATTCGGGAAGGGTGAAAATCAAGCCGGGGGGTTGATGTCGCACCACACTGCTGTGACAGTTGGGGACAGCTTAGGCCAAGGCATTCGCGCGTGTCCGGTGAATGAGAACGTAGGCTGCCCTCCATGGGAAAGAAGCGCTCGGGCGCCGGGCTCACGGGGCCGCAACAGGCCGCAAAGTTCCTCGGGGTGTCCGTTCTCGCCGGCGTCGTACTGGCCGGTATCGCGATCCCGGGCGCCGGCGCCCTGGGACTCGCCGCAAAGGGCACGGTCGAGGGGTTCGACGAGATCCCGGCCAATCTCAAGACACCCCCGCTGAGCCAGCGCACGACGATCCTGGACGCCGAGGGCGGCCTGATCGCCACGGTCTACTCGCGCGACCGGCAGGTGGTCCCGCTCACGGCCATCTCCCCGTACATGCAGAAGGCGATCGTCGCCATCGAGGACTCCCGCTTCTACGAGCACGGCGCGGTCGACCTCAAGGGCATCCTGCGCGCGGTCAACCAGAACGCGCAGGAGGGCAGCGCCGCCCAGGGCGCCTCGACGCTGACGCAGCAGTACGTGAAGAACGTCTTCGTCGAGGAGGCCGGCGACGACGAGATGAAGGTGCGCGAGGCCCAGGAGAAGAGCCTCGGGCGCAAGGTCCGGGAGCTGAAGTTCTCGATCCAGGTCGAGGAGGAGCTCGGGAAGAAGAAGATCCTCGAGAACTACCTCAACATCACGTACTTCGGGCAGCAGGCGTACGGCATCGAGTCCGCCTCCCAGCGCTACTACAGCAAGCCCGCCAAGGACCTCACCCTGGACGAGTCGGCGCTGCTCGCCGGCCTCGTGCAGTCGCCCAGCCGGTACGACCCGGTCAACGACTCCCAGGAGGCGATGAAGCGCCGCAACGTGGTCCTCCAGCGGATGGCCGAGCTGAAGGAGATCACGCAGGAGGAGGCCGACGAGGCGAAGAAGAAGCCGGTCCAGCTGAAGGTGACCCGGCCCAAGAACGGCTGCATCACCGCCGTCAAGGGCGCGGGCTTCTTCTGCGACTACGTGCGCAACACGGTGCTGACGGACCCGGTGTTCGGCAAGACCCGCGAGGAGCGGGCCAAGCTGTGGAACCTCGGCGGCCTGACCATCCGTACGACGCTCGACCCGCAGTCGCAGGACTCCGTCAACGAGTCGATCAAGGACCACGTCAGCCAGGACGACAAGGTCGCCACGGCCGTCACCCTGGTCCAGCCGGGCACCGGCCGGGTCCTCGCCATGGGCCAGTCCAAGCCGTACGGCTTCGGCAAGAACGAGACGCAGATCAACTTCTCCGTCGACAAGCGGATGGGCGGCTCCAACTTCGGCTTCCCGACCGGGTCGACGTTCAAGCCGTTCGTCGCGGCCGCGGCCCTGGAGAACGGCATGCCGGCGAGCAAGGTGTACACCACGGCGCAGGAGATCGAGTACCCCGGCCCGGTGGAGACCTGCGGCGACAAGCCGTGGGTGAACACCGACCACGAGCGGGTGCCGAACGAGTCGCTGTCGGAGTTCGGCGCGTACAACCTGAGGGACGCGATGGCCAAGTCGGTCAACACGTACTTCGCCGAGATGATCGCGGAGACCGGCCTGTGCCCGGTGACCGAGATGACCACCAAGCTCGGGGTGATCCCCGCCGACGGCAGCAAGCTGCCCGAGGTCCCGGCCATCGCCCTCGGCACCGAGGGCATGTCGCCGCTGACGATGGCGAACGCGTACGCGACCTTCGCCAACCGCGGCACCTACTGCACGCCCGTCTCCATCGAGTCCATCACGGACGCGCACGGCAAGGCCCTGTCCGTGCCGAAGTCCAAGTGCGACCGGGTGATGTCGGAGCGGACCGCCGACACCATCAACACCCTGCTGCTCGGCGTGGTCGACTCCGGTACGGGTACGCAGGCGGGCCTGACCGACCGGCAGAACGCGGGCAAGACCGGCACCACCGACCACCGCTTCAACGCCTGGTTCGTCGGGTACACGCCGAACATGTCCGGCGCGACCTGGGTCGGCTCGGGCGGCGCCAAGCAGGTGGCGATGGAGAACATCACCATCGGCGGCCAGTACTTCGAGAAGGTCTACGGCGGCGGGCTGCCGGGGCCGATCTGGAAGCAGGCGGTCTCCGGCGCGCTGGCCGGCCGCGAGGCGCCCAACTTCGCCACCGTCGGCCTCGACGGCGGCGCGCCGGTCGGCGGCGGCCGGGCCAACCCCCCGGCGGGCCCGAAGCCCGGCAAGCCGAACAAGCCCGGGAACGGCAAGCCGGGCAAGCCCGGCGGCGCGACCGGATCCACGGGCTCGACCGGCTCCACGGGCTCCCCGACGGGCGGCTCCCCGAACGTCCCGGTCCCCGGGATCTCCCTGGAGCCGGGCCTGATCGGCGGCCCGGACACCCAGTAGCGGAAGGCCGCGGTCCCTGCGGCACCGCGGGAGGAGAACAGGAAGGGCCCCGGCGCCGAAGACGGCACCGGGGCCCTTCCCCCGTCTCAGGAGAGGTGCTTCTTCACGGCGGCGGCCACGCGGCCGCCCTCCGCCAGACCGGCCACCTTCGGCGTCACGATCTTCATGACGGCGCCCATCGCCCGCGGCCCCTCGGCACCCGCGGCCCGGGCCTCCTCGACGGCCTGCGCGACGATCGCGGTGAGCTCGTCGTCGGAGAGCTGCTTGGGCAGGTAGGTGTCGAGGAACTCGCCCTCCGCCGTCTCCCGCGCGGCCTGCTCGGCCCGGCCGCCCTGCGCGAACGCCTCCGCGGCCTCGCGGCGCTTCTTCGCCTCCTTGGCGATCACCTTGAGGACTTCGTCGTCGGAGAGGGTGCGCGCCTCCTTGCCCGCGACCTCCTCCTTGGTGATCGCGGCGAGGGTCAGTCGCAGCGTGGACGAGTGGAGTTCGTTGCGCTCCTTGATCGCGGTGGTGAGGTCATCCTGCAGCTTGGCCTTGAGCGTGGTCATGTCCCGAGTCTGCCAGGTCCGGGCCCGGTGGCGCCCGCCGGTTTTCCGGGTCTGAGACCATGGGGCCATGCGTGCGCGTTACGGAGTACCCCTGAAGGTCACCGCCGGAATCGCGGCGGTGGGGGCCGCGGGTGTGGCCTATGCCGCCGGCTTCGAGGCGCGGTCCTTCCGCCTTCGCCGGATCACCGTTCCGGTGCTCCCCGCCGGGATGCGCCCGCTGCGCGTGCTCCAGGTGTCCGACATCCACATGGTGAGCGGGCAGCGCAAGAAGCGCGCCTGGCTGCAGTCCCTGGCCGGGCTGCGCCCCGACTTCGTCGTGAACACCGGCGACAACCTCTCCGACACCGAGGGCGTGCCGGAGCTGCTCGACGCGCTGGGGCCTCTGATGGACTTCCCCGGCGTGTACGTCTTCGGCTCGAACGACTACTACGGGCCGCGGCTGCGCAACCCCGGACGGTACCTGATCGAGAAGGTGCAGGGGCGGCACGGCCTGAACGGCAACAAGCCGGTCGTCGGCGCCGTGCACAACCCCTGGGAGGGCATGCGGGACGCCTTCGACGCGGCGGGCTGGGTGAACCTGACCAACACCCGGGGCCGCCTGAAGCTGGACGGCCTGGAGCTGGCCTTCACCGGGCTCGACGACCCGCACATCAAGCGGGACCGCTACGAGCGGGTGGCCGGCGGCCCGCAGCCGGACGCCGACTTCTCGATCGCCGTGGTGCACGCCCCGTACCTGCGCTCCCTGGAGTCCTTCACCGCGGACGGCTACCCGCTGATCCTCGCGGGCCACACGCACGGCGGGCAGCTGTGCATCCCCTTCTACGGGGCGCTCGTCACCAACTGCGACCTGGACACCGACCGGGTGAAGGGCCTGTCCACCCACGAGGCCGGCGGCCACCGCGCCTACCTCCACGTCTCGGCGGGCTGCGGCACGAACCGCTTCACCCCGGTCCGCTTCGCCTGCCCCCCGGAGGCGACCCTGCTGACCCTGGCACCGAAGGCCTGACCCGGCCGGGGCACCGCCCCGCGAAAACCGGATTTCGTCTCCGGCCGAGGGTCCGCTAAAGTAATCGATGTCGCCAGGGCGAAGGCCCGAAACGGCGGCGATCGGGGTGTAGCGCAGCTTGGCAGCGCGCTTCGTTCGGGACGAAGAGGTCGTGGGTTCAAATCCCGCCACCCCGACAGAGTAAGACCAGGTGAGAGCCGGTGCAGAGCAATCTGCACCGGCTCTCTCTGCGTCTGGGTGACTAACTGAGTGACTACGGGTTCGGAGCGGCCCCAAAGATCTCGTCCATGGCCGTCGCCCCGGTCGACGTCCTCGCCGCTCATCTTGGGGGGATAGCCGCCCCAGTCGCAGCCGGAGTTACGGCCTTGGTACTTCCAGCGACATATTTGCAGGCCAGGGCAGCCCGACGCGCTGCGGATCATGCGGTGGAGGCAGCGAAAAGCACTCGACGCACCCGAGGCGATCATCCCGCTGGTGGAACACCTCAAGCTGATGTGAGGCAAGCGAGCGACCCCGTCCGGCAGTAAGGGGAAGCGCGGGGCGGTGAGTGTCTCACTGCGTGACGACGCCGACGAACGGAGGCGGACGAGCGCGAACAGCTGCGGACCATTAACACAGGTGAGAGCCGCACCGGCCCAAGGCGGCGCCCCACCCAAGTTGGGTCGGGACGAAGAGGTCTTTGGGTTCAACCCCGCCACCCCGACTCAGTAAGACCAGGTCAGAGCCACCTAGGAGATCTCCTAGGTGGCTGTTCTGTTTTCGGGTGAGCCGGGGGGCTCCCGGTCGGGCTGGGGGGCGGGGAGATCACCGGCCGGGGTGGCAGCTCGGGGTGCGGGCTGGACCGCTGTGTGGATCTTTTTCCGGGTTCCTCGGGTACCGCCTCGCCGGAGTACCGGCCGGCCGCGTGGTGATCTTCTGCGGCCGCCCTGCCCCCGGCCTGCGGGGATCACGAGGCGGTTCGTCGTGTGCGGGCCGTCCGGTTCGGTGCGGCAGCGCCTGCCCCTCGTGCGGCACACCCGCGCGCCACCCTCGCGCCACCGGCGCAACACCGGGTGGGCGGAAGCTCTTCACCAGTAGATGACCACAGGACATCCGAACGGAGGTGAAAACAATGAAGGTTTACACCAAGCCGGAGGCCAAGAAGGTCGACCAGGGCACCATCGTCGCCGCTGTCCGCTAGTAGCGACCCCCATGCCACGCCTCCCGTACCGGGGGGCGTGGCATGTCCGCTCCACCACCAGTAGTCACCAGGGGAATCGGAAGCCATATGTGCGGAATTGCAGGATTCGCCCACACGGACGGAAGCGCCCTTCACGGGTCCGCTGACGGGATTCTCCGGGACATGGCCCACGCCCTGCGGCCCCGCGGTCCGGACGACATGCAGTTCCACCACACCGAGCAGGCGTGCATGTCCTTCACCCGGCTCGCGCTGATCGACCCCGAAGGCGGCCGGCAGCCCTTCATCAGCGAGGACGGCAACGTCATCCTCGCCGCGAACGGCGAGGTCTACAACTACCGCGAGCTCCGCAAGGGCTTCGAGGGCCGGGTGGCGTTCCGCAGCGACTCCGACTGCGAGGTGCTGCTGCACCTCTACCTGGAGAAGGGCCTGGACTTCCTCGACGACGTGCGCGGCATGTTCGGCATCGCCGTCATCGACCTGCGCGAGCAGCGCCTGCTGCTCGCCCGCGACCGCCTCGGCATCAAGCCGCTGTTCCTGCACCGCAGCCGCGAGACGGTCCTGTTCGGCTCCGAGATCAAGGCGCTGTTCGCGCACCCCGCCTGCCCGCGCGAGCTCGACTGGTCGCGCGCCCTGGCCGACCAAGGCCTCAGCTCCGCCCCGGTGATGACCGACGAGGAGCCGGTCACCTGGTTCAAGGACGTCGACCACGTCCCCTCGGGCGCGATCGTCAACATCAGCCTGCGCGACGGCGCCACCCGCGTCCACCGGTACTGGGAGCTGCCCGCCCCCGCCGAGGCCGGGAGCCTGCCGGAGAGCTTCTTCGTCCAGAGCATGGGCGACCTGCTGGCCTCCTCCGTCCGCGAGTGCCTGATCGCCGACGCCGAGATCGGGGTCTTCCTCAGCGGCGGCCTGGACTCCGCGGCGATCACCGCGCTGTCGGCCCACACCGGGCTGCACACCTTCTCCGCGCTGACCGGCAGCACCGTCGTCAACCGCGACGCGCAGTACGCCCGGCAGACCGCGGACCTGCTCGGCCTGCCCAACCACCAAGTGGCGTTCGGCGCGGACCGCATCCCCTCGCCCGACGAGTGGCGGCTGCTGCTGTGGCTGATGGAGACGCCGCAGTGCGGACCCGAGCAGTTCTACAAGAGCGAGATGTACCGCTTCGCACGCGCCGAGCGGCCCGAGCTCAAGGCGATCCTGCTGGGCTCCGGCGCGGACGAGTTCAGCGGCGGGTACAGCGTCGCGCTGTCGGGCGGCGGCGACTGGGAGGACTTCGAGGGCAACCTGCGGACGATGGCCCGCCGCAAGGCGCTCGGCTCGCAGTCCTCGGTCTCCGTGTGGTGGGAGGGCACCGACCTGCCGCTGCTCAGCGACGACGCGGTGGCGGCGTACGCACCCGGCGCGGTGGACGACCCGTACGGCTCCTACCTGTCCTGGAAGTTCCGGGACATGCAGCAGTACAACTTCTGGGTCGAGGACCGCACCGCCTCCGGCAACGGGGTCGAGGCCCGCGTCCCCTTCCTGGACCACCGCATCATCGAGCTGCTGGCGACCGTGCCGCGCGCCTACCGCAAGCGGCTCTTCTGGGACAAGCAGGTCATCCGCGAGGCCGTACGGGACATCCTGCCCGCCGAGGTGATCAGCCGGCCGAAGCTCGCCTTCTACGAGGGCGAGGGCGTGCGGCACACCCACCGCACCTTCACCCGGATGCTCGCGCAGAACGGCGACGAGCTGGTCGAGCAGGCCCTGTCCTCGCCGCGCGCCGCCCAGTACCTCGACCGCGCCAACATCCACCGCGCCCTGCGCCGGCTGGAGCGCGACCAGAGCTCCGGCCACGTCGAGCTGCTGATGCGCGTGGTCAACCTGGGCCTGCTGGACCTGATGGCCGTGGACGTCCCCGGCAGCCGGACCCCGAACGGCCCCGCCCCCTACGAGCTGCGGGTCACCGACTTCGAGGGGCCTGAGGTGCAGGAGCTGTTCCCGCAGGCCCGGATCGAGGAGGACTCGGTCTTCCGGCTGGCCGAGGGCGTGCTCGTCCTGGACGACGTGCAGGGCGCGAACACCTCGTACGTCGTGGTCGACGGCAGCATCCGGTTCGTCATCGACCACCTCACGCACGCCGACTGGCTGCGGCTGCTGCGCGGCTTCGACGGCCGCCGCCCGCTGGCGCAGGCCCTGGCCGATGCGGGCTGCGAGCTCGCCGCGATGCGCCCGCTGCTGGACGGGTCGCTGGAGGCGGGCCTGCTGGAGGCCGTCCCAGCAGCCGCCCCCGCAGCCGCCCCCGAACCTGTAGCACCCACGCTCTGACCGCCCCGGAGCTGTGGTTCCCCCATTGGATTCGGCATCCGGATGTGGATGTACGGAAGCAGACACGAGTGAGGTCAACCCGATGACAGCCCATCTCTACTGGGACGAGGTCTGGCGCACCGACAGCGGGCGCACGGACTGGTCGCGGCCGCACCCGTGGGTCGTGGACGAGGCCGCCCGGCTGCAGAAGCTCGGCGCCAAGGACGTACTGGACCTCGGCTGCGGCGTCGGCCGGCACGCCCTGTGGTTCGCAGAGGCCGGATTCGCCAGCTCCGGTACGGACGCCAGCGAGGCGGCCGTGGCGGCGGCCCGCGAGGAGAGCGCCCGGCGCGGGGTCGAGCTCGCCCTCGAGGTCGGCGACTTCACCGAACTTCCGTACGCGGACGACAGCTTCGACTACGTCCTGGCCTTCAACGTCGTCTACCACAACGACGAGGCCGGCCTGGCCAAGGTGCTCGACGAGGTCCGACGCGTGCTGCGCCCGGGCGGCATCTACCAGTCCACGATGCTCTCCAAGCGCAACGGCGAGTACGGCCGCGGCAACGAGGTCAGCCCCAACACCTTCTGCCAGCCCGAGGCCACCGACGACAAGGTGCACCCGCACATGTACGTCGACGCCGCCGACCTGCTGCGCCTGCACGAGGGCTTCCGGCTGCTCAGCGCGACCGACGCCGAGCACGCCAAGCCGGGCTCCTTCCACTGGCACTGCGTCTTCGAGCTGCCCGGACAGGACGTGGCCGGCACCCGCCACGGCCACTTCGCGCAGAGGGCTGGGGAATAGTGTCGAAATCTGCGCGACTGCGCGAGCTGCTGGAGCGCGAGGAGATAGCGCGGATCGTCGGATCCCGCGACGCGCTCACCGCCCTGCTCGTCGAGGAGGCCGGGTTCGACGGCGTGTGGGCGTCGAGCTTCGAGATCTCGGCGTCCCGGGCCCTGCCCGACCTGGGCCTGCTGACCATGTCCGAGCTGCTCGAAGCCTCCTCCCACGTCAACCAGGCGACCTCGCTGCCGCTGCTGGCGGACTGCGACACCGGCTTCGGCGGCAACATCAACGTCGTCCGCACGGTCCGCCAGTTCGAGGCCGCCGGCATCGCCGGGATCTGCCTGGAGGACAAGGTCTTCCCGAAGCGGAACAGCTTCCTCGGCGGCGGCCAGAACCTGGAGGACGCCACCGAGTTCGCCGGCCGCATCGAGGCCGCCGCACGGGCCAAGACCGGCGAGGACTTCCAGGTCGTCGCCCGCGTCGAGGCGCTCATCGCGGGCGCCGGACTCGACGAGGCCCTGCGCCGCGCCCACCTGTACGCGGACGCCGGCGCCGACGCCGTCCTGATCCACTCCAAGCAGACCGGGCCCGGCGAGATCGTGGACTTCCTGGCCGCCTGGCAGTCCCGCAAGCCGGTGGTGGTCGTCCCGACCACCTACCCGCACTGGGACCTCGCGGAGGCACAGGCCGCGGGCGTCTCCATGGTCATCTACGCCAACCACGCCCTGCGCGCCTCGGTCTCGGCCATGCGCGACGTACTGGGCGAGATCCGGCTCCAGGGCGGGACCGGCGGCATCGAGGACAGCATCGCCCCGATGAAGGAGCTGTTCGGGCTGACCCAGGTCAGCCGGTGGGAGGAGTGGAGCGCATGATCAGCGCCGAGTTCTTCTGCGCGGAGCTGGACCGGCGCGGGTTCGGGTTCTTCAGCGGGGTGCCGTGCTCGTACCTCAAGGGCCCGTTCGCCCTGCTCGAACAGCGCAGCAGCTACGTCCCCGCACCCAACGAGGGCATCGCCCTGTCCATGGCCGCCGGCGCCGAACTGGCCGGCACCAAGGCCGTGGTGCTGGCCCAGAACTCCGGCCTGGGCAACCTGCTCGACCCGCTGACCTCGCTCACCATGGCGTACGAGATCCCGCTGCTGCTCTTCGTGAGCCTGCGCGGCTGGCCGTCCGCCGAGGACGACGAGCCGCACCACGCCGCCATGGGCGCCGGGACCATCGGCGTCCTGGAGGCCATCGGGGTGGCCCACGGCATCCTGGAGCCCACCGAGGAGAGCTTCGGCGCCCTCCTCGACCGGGCCGAGGAAGCCCGCCGGGAGCGGCGCTCGTTCGTGGTCCTCGTGCCCGCGAAGACCGTGGGCACGTGCCAGGTGCCGGCCGCCGCCTCCGACGCGCAGATGGACCGGCAGCAGGCCGTGGCCGCGATCGCCGCCCACCTGGACGGCGCGCTGGTCTACAGCACCACCGGCATGATCAGCCGCGAGCTGTTCGGCGTCAGCGACACGGCGCGCAACTTCTACATGCAGGGCTCCATGGGCCACGCCATCGGCCTGGGCCTGGGCACCGCGCTCAACCGCCCCGACGAGCGGGTCGTCGTCATCGACGGCGACGGCGCCGTGGTGATGCACCTCGGCGGGCTCGCGCTGGTCGGCGAGCGGCGCCCCGAGAACCTCACCCACTTCGTCCTCGACAACGGCTCGTACGACTCCACCGGCGGCCAGCGCACCCGCGATGCGGCCCTGCGCTGGGACGAGCTGGCGCTCGCGGCCGGGTACCGCACCGCCCGGATCTGCCGCACCGTCAAGGAGGTCGACGCCCACCTGGCCGAGATCGACGGCCGACCGGGCCCGCACCTGGTGGCGCTGCACATCGGCAAGGGCGGGGCCACCCCGCCCCGGGTAACGTCGGCGCACACCAACGCCGAGGTCCGGGCCCGCTTCCAGGCCGCGGCGAACGACAGCCGGAAGGACGCCCCTTGACCGTCATCGCCCACGTCAGCGACCTGCACCTGGACCTCGGCGAGCGCGCCACCGCGCGCGCCCGCACGGTCATGGACTACCTGCGGGAGATCCCCGGCCCGGTGGACGCCGTGCTGGTCTCCGGCGACATCGCCGACCACGCCACGGACGAGGAGTACGCGCAGGCGCGCGAGCTGCTCGACCTGCCGTGGCCGGTCCTGGTCCTGCCGGGCAACCACGACCGGCGGGCGCCCTTCCGCACCGGGCTGCTCGACGGCAAGCCGGAGGACGACGAGCTGAACCGGGTCGTCGCCGTGCCCGGCGCCGTCTTCGTGCTGTGCGACTCGACGGTCCCGGGCAGCGACGAGGGCCTGCTCAGCGACGCCACGCTGCGCTGGCTCGACGAAACGCTGGCCGACCAGGCGGGCGACCTGCCCGTCTTCGTCTGCTTCCACCACCCGCCGGTCGACCTGCACACGCCGTACGTGGACCGGGTCCGCCAGTTCGGCGAGGACCGCCTCGCCGCGGTGCTGGGCCGCCACCCGCAGGTCGTGGCCCTGCTGTGCGGGCACGCGCACGTCGCCGCGGCCACCACCTTCGCGGGCCTGCCGCTGCTGGTGGCGCCCGGCGTGGCCTCCACCGTTCCGCTGCCCCTGGAGGGCCGTCCGGCCGTGGACTACGAGCTGGCCCCGGCGCTGGCGTTCCACGTCCTCGACGACGCGCGGCGGCTCGTCACGCACTACAGGGCGCTGGGCTAGCCGCCTGACCGGCCGGCGCGGCGTCCCCGACCACTGAGAGAAGGCCATGAGAAGAGTCCTGATCGCCAACCGTGGTGCGATCGCGGCCCGGGCCATCGAGACGTTCCGCACCCTGGGATGGTCGCCGACCGCCGTCGCCGCCGTCTCGGACCCGCAGCGGCTCCACACGCTCGCCGCCGACGGCTGCGAGTACCTGGAGGGCGCCGGCCTGGCGCAGACGTACGACCACGTCGGCCGGATCGTCGAGGCGGCCCGGGCCTGCGGGGCCGACGCCGTGTACCCGGGCTACGGGGCGCTGGCCGAGGACCCCGCGCTGCCGGAGCAGCTGGCCGCGGCGGGCATCGCGTTCATCGGGCCGACGGCCGGAGTGCTGGCGGCGGCGCAGGACAAGGACCACGCCGTCGCCACGGCCGACCGGCTCGGCCTGCCCGTGCTCCCGCACGCCACCGGCAGCGAGCAGATCGCCGCGCTGGTCAAGGAGATCGGGCTGCCCGTGATCCTCAAGCCGGTCACCGGCTGCGGGGGCCTCGGGGTGCGCATCGTGCACACCGGGGCCGAGGCGGAGGAGGCGCTCTCCCTCATGGCCGCGGACGCGGGCGCCGACTGGTACGCCGAGCGGTACGTGGAACGCGGCCACGTGGTCGGGGTCACCGTCGCCGTGGACGCCGCGGGCACCGTGCACCCGCTGGGCGAGCGCGAGAGCCTGCTGGTCGACGGCAGCATGAAGCTCCTGGAGGCCTCCCCCGTCCAGGGGGTGGCCGCCGAGCTGCTGGAGCGGATGCGGGCGGACACGGCGAAGCTGGTGACCGGGATGGGCCTGCGGGGCGTGGCCACCGTCGAGTTCATCGTCGGCGCGGGCCGGCACTACTTCCTGGAGGTCAACGGGAGGCTGCCGCTGGCCTACCGGATGTGCGAGGCGCAGACCGGCCGCGACGTGGTCGCACTCCAGACGGAGCTGGCGCAGGGCGCGGTCTTCGCCCCCGGCAGCATTCGGGCGGACCGGGACGTGCACTGCCTGGAGGCCCGGCTGTTCATCACCCCCGCCGCGGACGGGGAGCCCGGCCGGATCACCTCGCTGGTGCTGCCGCCCGAGCCCGGGGTGACGTACAACTGCGCGCTCGACACGAGCCGGCCGGTGGTGCTCGACAACATCGTCACCCAGGTCCTGGCCTGCGGTGACAGCAGGGAGTTGGCGGCCGGGGCGGTGCTGCGGGCCGTCGAGGGCAGTGGGATAGCGGGGGTCGCGCACTGCGCGGAAGAGATAGCCGTGTGGCTGCGCGGCTCCGGGATCGTCCCGGAGCGTGCGGGCAGCCAGGCCTTGGGAGTCTGAGATGAACAGCAACGATCCGTTCGCGCCCGTGCGCCACACCCTCGATCCCGAGCTGGCGGCCGCCGTCGCCGACAGCACCGGCGAGGAGGCGGCGCAGCCCTGGTTCCGGGAGTTCGAGGCGACCGTCCAGGACCTGGTGCGGCGCCATCTGGACGCCCGTCCGGGCTACTTCGTCCTCGGGGGGCTCGGCGGCCTCACCGAGGAGCAGGCCCGCCGGTTCACCGTCGCCGTCTCGAAGCTCGCCGGGGAGCTGCTGCCGCAGGACGGCGCGGGGGCCCTGCTGCGCGACGTGCGCGACCGCGGGGTCAAGCTGGGCGAGGGGGCGACCGGCCGCTACTCCGACAGCCGGCAGGGCGGCAGCCTGCACACCGATGCCGCGCACCGGCCCGGTCGGCTTCCGGACATTTTCACGCTGTTCTGCTTCCGGCAGGCCGTCAGCGGCGGATCCCTGGTCCTGGTGCACGTCAGCGACCTGCTGGAGATCCTCGCGGACCACCCGCAGGAGCTGGCCGCGCTGCGGCTGCCGGTCCACTTCGACACCCGTGACGACACCCCGGGCGTGCCGCTGACCACCGAGCGGCCGGTGTTCGCGTACGAGGGCGGCCGCGAGCGCATGTACTACCTGCGGGACTACATCGAGATCGGCCACCGCCACCCGCACGTGCCGCCGCTGACGCCCGAGCAGGTCAAGGCGCTGGACCTGCTCGACTCGCTGCTGGACCGGCGGGACCTCCAGACGCACGCGCGCCTGGAGCCCGGCGAGATGATCTTCATCGACAACCGGTCCATCGTCCACGGCAGGACCGCCTTCCAGGACGGTGCGGCGGCCGGCGGCGGGGGCGGCGGCAGGCTGATGTTGCGCACCTGGATCGGGCTGCCGGGCTCCGCCGGCGCGGAAACGGCGGCCGCCCGGTGAGGCGGCTCGTCGCCGAACTGGAGCGATTAGGCCTGGCGGAGTTCCTGGCCGACTTCCCCGGGGACTCGGTCGACCGCCTCCAGTGGGCCGCGGGCCTGCGCGGCCTCGACGGCCCCCTGCGCACCGTCGCCGGGTTCCTCCTGCTGGGGGAAGCCGTCCGGGAGGACCTGCTGCCCCCGGCGCTGGCCGAGGCCGTGCCGGCGCTGGTCGAGGGCGGGGTGGCCGCCCGCGGCGGGGACGGGGTCCAGCTCGTCGACGTGAGCCTGTTCCGTTCGTCGGGGGTGTGGCTCTTCGCGGAGCCGCCGAGCCCCTTCCCGGTGCGGCACTACTTCGGCCGGGACTCGATCGCGCTGGCCCGGCGGACCGGCTACCGGGACGGCGCCCCAGTCCTCGACCTGTGCTCCGGGCCGGGCTTCCAGGGGCTGGTCGCCGCCCGGCGGGGCCTGACGGCGACCCTGGTGGAGCTGCTTCCGGGGACGGCCGGGGTGGCCCGGCTGAACGCGCAGGTCAACGGCCTGGCGGACAGGATCGAGGTCCTGGTGGGCGACCTGTACGACCCGCTGCCCTCCGACGTGGAGCCGTACGGCCACGTCGTGGCGAACATCCCCTTCCTGCCGACCCTCTCCGCCCGCGGCGAGGAGGCCGCCCACGAGGGCGGCGAGGACGGCTTCAGCGTCGGCCGGCGCGTCCTGGCCGGACTCCCCCGCCACCTGGCCCCCGGAGGCACCGCGCACCTCACCGCCCTCCTGCTCCAGACCGGCGACGGCCTGGCCGCCGGCGGCGAGCTGCGCGACTGGGCCGCCCGGCACGGCTACGGCCTCACCGTCACCCTGACCGACCGGCTGGCCGTGGACGCCGACTCCGACCTCGTGCAGACCACCGTCTCCGACCACCTGGACTCCGACCCGCAGGCCGACCCCGCCGAACTCACCGCGGCCGCGGCCGACATGTACGCACGCCGCGGTGCGACGGCCGCCCGCCTGGCCTACCTGCGCATCGACGACGGGATGGCCGGCTTTCGCGTACTGGACCGCGCGCACGGCTGAACCTGGCCTAGCGTGGCCTGCAAGTTGATCACGAACGAACCGGAAGGACGTGCACGGTGGCGGCTGGGACGGGCAGCACGGCGGACAGGGCGGACGGGGCGGCATCCGGGCCCGAGCTCCTGGAGTTCGCCTCGATACGCGAGGCGGATCCGGCGGAGTGGAACGCCCTCGCCGGCGACGCCGCCCTCTACTCCAGCCACCGCTGGCTGGAGTACGGCGAGGAGCTCGCCGACTCCGCCTCCCGCCACCTGGTCGCCTCCGTCGACGGGGCGTACGTCGCGGGCCTGCCCACGCACCGCTTCACCGGCAAGGTCCCGCACTTCTACGACCCCGCCGTCCTCTTCCCGGGCGCGGCCGAACCCGCCACGCCCGAGCGGCCGCTGCTGCTGGGCGGCACCCGCCTCGGCTACATCAGCGAGGTCCTCGTCGCCCCGGGTGCGCCCGCAGCCGCCGCCGGGGCCGCGGTGGCCGCCGTGCTCGACCGGTTCCGCGCCCTGGGGGCGGCCGACGGCGCCCTGACCGCCCTGCTCTACCTGACCGACGCCTCCGTGGAGCGGCTGCTGCCGCTTCTGGGGCCGCGGGACCGGGTGGTGCTGATGGACGCCACCGCCGTGCTGCCCGTCCTGCCGGGCGGGATCGAGGGGTACCGGGGGCTCTTCACCTCCCACCAGTTCACCTCCATCCGCCGGGAGATGCGCCGCTACGCGGAGGCGGGCTGCCGCACCGAGGTCAAGCGGCTCTCCGAGTGCCACCACCTGCTCGGTCCGCTCTCCGCGCAGGTGCTGATCCGCTACGGCCACCCCGTCACCGACGAGAGCGAGTCGGAGCGCTTCGCCCAGCAGGCCCCGCTGTTCGACGACAACTGCCGGGTGCTGGCCGCGTACCAGGGCGAGCGGATGGTGGGCTTCACCCAGTTCTTCTTCTGGGGCGACACCATGTACGCCCGCTCCCACGGCCTGGACGACTCGATCGCCCGCGAGGCCAAGCTGTACTTCAACCTGACCTACTACGAGGCGGTGAAGTACGCGTCGGAGCACGGCTACCGGCGGATCGACCTGAGCTGCGACGCCTTCGGGGCGAAGATGTCGCGCGGGGCCCGCATGCAGGCCCTGTGGGGCGTCGTCCTCGACGCCCCCTGGTCCGGGCCGGTGCTGGACCGGGTACGCGCCGAGGAGAAGGCCCGGCGCGAGGAGTTCGCCGCCCACGACCCGGGGATCGAGTCGGAGGTGGCCCGCCTGGTGGCCGCCCGGGGCTGAGGCCCCCGACCTCGGGCCCCGCCCCGGGCGGCCGCTCAGGCGGCCGGCCGGGGCGTGCGCTCGCGCAGGTCCCGGCCGCGTTCGGCGAGGGCCGCCACCGGCGGCACCGCCGCGCCCGCCGCCACCATGACCGCCAGGAGCACGGCCCAGCCCAGCGGTCCCGCGCCCAGGCACAGGGCGTTGAGCACGGTCGGCGCGACCGCCCCGCCGATGCCCACCCCGACGGCGAAGACGCCCTGGTACTCGCCCTGGGCGTGCTCGGGGGCCAGCCCGAAGGAGAGGGCGTACTCGCCGGCCGTGAACAGCATCTCGCCGAGGGTCAGCGCCGCGGTGCCGAGCAGGACCAGCCCCACCGCCGCCCACGTCGGCACGTGCGCCGCCGCGAAGACCAGGCCCATCGCGAGCGCGATCACCGGCCCGCTGCGCCGCATCGTCAGCGCGCCCTGCCGCGGGGTCTCGACCCCCTGGGCCACCTTGGTCTGCAGCAGCACCACGAGGGTGCAGCTGAGCGCGAAGACCAGCGAGACCGTCCAGCGGGGGGCCTTCGTGTACTCGGCGATCCACACCGGCATCAGCACGGTCATGAAGACGTCGAACATCACGAGGGTCCCCGCGAGCATGCTCACGGCGAGGAACGGCCTGTCGGACAGCGCGTACCGCCGCCCGCCGGGGCCGCCCTCCCGGGGCACGGGCGGCAGGTGCGGCAGCCGGGCCACCAGCAGCGCCGCCACCAGGTACGACACCACGTCCGCGCAGATCGCGATCACGTACGCGGTACGGGTGTCGGCCTGCAGGGCGAGGCCGCCCAGCAGCGAACCGGAGACCATCGCCAGGTTCTGCAGGGAGTAGATCCGCGCCCGGTACGCGACCCGGTCCTTGCCGCCGACGTACGCGACCAGCGCCCCGCTGATCGCGGGGAAGGCACCGCGCCCCAGGGCGATCAGGGTGATCACCACGAGGAAGCCGCCCATCCCGTCCACGGTCAGCAGCGCCCCGGCCGCGCCGGCCTGGGCGACCAGGCCGGCGATGCCCACCTCGCGCGGCCCGAACCGGTCGGCGAGCCGCCCGACGACGGGGCCCGCGACCAGCCCGGCCAGCCCGGCCGCCGTCAGTCCGAGGACGACGTTGCCGGTGGACAGGCCCACGGAGCGGACGAAGAACAGCACCTGCAGGGGCGCCCAGCTGCCCGCTCCGAGGTAGCGCACGAACAGCGCGGCCGCGAGGCCGCGCCGCAGGCTCCGCTCCTCGCGCGGCATCACGGTCCGGCCGGGGCGTCGACCGCCGCCGGACGGGGGTTGACCTCCACCCCCAGCTTCGGCGCGAGCAGCTTGCGCAGCTGCTGCGCCGCCGCCTCGGCCGTGTTGGCCCGTACGACGTCCCAGCCGTGCTGCCCGGCCCACTCCAGCATGACGTCGCGGGTGGCCGCCTGGTGGGCCAGGAACCGCTCGGGGCGGCACTCGGGGTCGCGGCCGCACTCGTACGGGGTGATGTCGCCCTTCTTGCGGCGCAGCGCCTCCTCGGGGGTGACGTCGAAGAAGACGACGTTGTCCACGGGGGCGATGGCGCCGACGATCGCGTCGACCAGCTCCTTGGGGCAGCCCGCCAGCAGCTCGGTCGCCGCGTGCTTGACCCAGTAGCCGTCGAGGACGACGAGGTCCTCGTCGGCGGCGCGGGCCCGCTCCGCGGCGAAGGTGTTGAGCCAGCCCAGGAACAGCATCCGGGCCGGGTTGGGCATCTCGGCGATGCAGACGCGCAGCTCGTCGAGGGTGGTGCCGCGCAGGAAGCGGGCCTCGGGCACCTCCGCCTCCTCGAAGACCTGCCACTTGCCCACCACGCGGAACGACAGGCCCTGGCTCTCGGCCCATGACCGCAGCCGCTTGACCTGCGTGCTCTTGCCGGCTCCGTCGGGTCCGTCCATCGCGACGATCACTGTTGGAAATCCCTTCATGCGGGTACTGCGGGTCGGGTCAGTAGGCGGCGAAGTACTCGCGGTGCTCCCAGTCGGTGACCTCGCCGGGGCCGGCGGCCGGGCCGGCCTCGGCGAGCCACTCCCGGAACCGGGACACCTCGCTGCGCTTGAGCTGCACGAGGCAGTCGTGGAGCTGCTTGCCGAGCAGGTCGCGGGCCAGGGCGCTGTCCTCCATCGCGGCCACCGCCTCGGCGAGGTCGCGCGGCAGCGGGGCAGCCGAGGCGGCGTGCGGGTCCTCGGCGCTGTCGCCGGGCCGCAGCCCGCGCTCGATGCCGTCCAGGCCGGCGGCGAGCTGCGCGCCGAGGTAGAGGTAGGGGTTGGCGCAGGGCTCGCCGATGCGGTTCTCCACGTGCGTGGACTCCTCACCGGGGCCGCCGAGGACGCGCACCAGGGCGCCGCGGTTCTCCGCGCTCCACACGACCCGGTCCGGGGAGAGGGAGAACTGCTCGTCGAGGCGGCGGTAGCCGTTGACGGTCGGTACGGAGAACAGCGCGATCCCGGCGGCGTGCTCGAGCAGCCCGGCGACGTAGCCGAGGCCCGCCTCGGACAGCAGCGCGCCGTCGCCGGGGCCGTCACCGCCCGCGTCGGGCACGAAGGCGTTGCGGTCGGCGGCGGTGTCGAACAGGGACTGGTGCAGGTGCCAGCCGCTGGGGTCGAAGCGGTCGAGGCGGGGCAGCGCCATGAAGGAGGCGTGGTGCGCGTGCCGGGCGCAGACCTGCTTGGCGACGGTGCGGAAGAGCAGCATGGCGTCGGCGGCGTCGAGGGCGTCCATCGGGCTGAAGGTGAACTCCAGCTGCCCCGGGCCCGACTCGTGCTCGACGGTGCGCAGCGGCAGCCCGAGCTCGCGCAGGGTCCGGGCCAGCGGGGCGACGAGGTGCATCAGGCCGTCGGTGTGGGTGTCGAGGTTGAACTGGTAGCCGCCGTTGACGGGTTCGACGGCGGGCGGCTCGCCCTGGACGCCGAAGCCGCCGACGGCCGCGGCGGCCGCGCCGGGCGCCGGCTCGGCCAGCCGGGTCACGTACCACTCGACCTCGAGCCCGACCACGGGCGCCAGGCCCCGGGCGGCGGCGCGCTCGCACTGGCGGCGCAGGACCGCGCGGCTGGACAGCGGGTGGGGGCTGCCGTCGCGCAGGTACTCGTCGGCGATGACCCAGCCGGTGGCCGCCTCGGTCGTGTGCGGCAGCACCTTGAAGGTCAGCGGGTCGGGGACGATCAGGAAGTCGCCCGCGCCGGTCAGCTCGGGGATGCCGATGCCGCCGCCCGGGGCGAAGAAGTCGACGCCGACGGCGTGGCCGGTGTCGAAGACGAACGGGCCGGGGCTCATGTCGATGCCGTTGCGCAGCGCGGTGCGGAAGGCGTCGACGGTCAGGGTCTTGGAGCGCATCAGCCCGTGCGGGTCGCCGAAGCCGACGCGCACGAACTCCAGGGAGGACAGGGTGTCCTCCAGGGCCTCGGCCGCGGCCCGCTGGGCCTCGTTCCACAGTCCGTGCCGCGCGACGAAGCCGACGCTGCCGGTGGCGAAGCGGGCGTAGCGGTGCGCGCCGGCCTCGTGGGGGGATCCGGTCGTCGTCATGGGTCAGTCCTCTTCCAGCCGTGGCGTCGTGAGCGCCGGGTACCAGTGGTGCCAGGGGCGGTCCTGCTCCACCTGGCGGGCAGCGGCGAGGACCGTGGGGTCGGCGTGGCGGGCGCCGACCAGTTGCAGGCCGACGGGCAGGCCGTCGGGGGCGAGGCCCGCGGGGACGGACACCGCCGGCTGGCCGGTCAGGTTGAAGGTGTAGGCCTCGGGGGCCCACGCCAGCCAGTTCAGGGCGCCCTTGCGGACGGGGGCGGCCGGCCCGTGGCGCTCGGCGGCGAACGGGGCGACGGCCACGGTGGGCAGGGCGAGCAGGTCGTAGCGCTCCATCAGGGCCTGGGCGCGGGCCCTGAGCCGGCTCCGGGCCTCGTACGCCTGCGCGAGGCGGGCGGCGCTCAGCCCGCGCCCGTACCGGACGACCTCCAGGCGGCCGGGGTCGAGCCGGTCCGCCACCGCGTCCAGGTCGTCGGCGTGGGCGGCCGCCTCCCAGGCGGCCAGGATCACCTCCAGCGCCGGGTACGGGTCCTCGAACGGCGGGTCGATCTCCTCGACGGTGTGTCCGCGGGCGGCGAGCGCCTCCACGGCCCGGCGGGCGGCGGCGGCGATGCCGGGCTCCGGTGCGGGCGCGCCGAGCGAGGGGATCCAGCCGATCCGCAGGCCGGTGAGCCGTCCGGCCGCGGCCTCCAGGTCGGCGGCGGGGTCGCCGGCGGCACCCGCGCCGAGGTGCGCGGGCAGGCCGAAGGAGAGCGGGTCGCCCGGGTCGTGGCCGGACATCACCTGCGTGAGCAGGGCCGCGTCCGCGACGGTCCGGGTCAGCGGGCCCAGGTGGGACAGCTCCTCGGGGCTCTGCGGCACGTACGGGATCCGCCCCAGGGAGGGTTTGAAGCCGACGACCCCGCAGAACGCCGCGGGGATGCGGATCGACCCGGCGCCGTCGGTGCCGGTGGCGCCGACGCCGATGCCCACGGCCACCGATGCGGCCGCGCCCGCACTGGAGCCGCCGGGGGTGCGGGAGAGGTCCCACGGGTTGCGGGTGGGTCCCTGGAGGCGGTTCACCGAGGCCGCGCTCCAGCCGCCCTCGGTGGTGTTGGTCTTGCCGATGACCACGGCCCCCGCGGCGCGCAGCCGGGCGACGGCCGGGGCGTCCCGCTCGGGCACGGTGTCCGCGTGCAGCAGGGAGCCGCGGGTGGTGCGCAGCCCCTCGGTCGGCGTGAGGTCCTTGACCGAGACGGGCATGCCGAGCAGCGGTCGCTCCCGCCAGGCGGCCGCGCCCAGGCGGTGCAGCAGCCGGTCGGCTGCCTCGGCCTCGGCGCCCGCCCGCTCGCGGGCGAGCGTGAGGAAGGCCCCGAGGTACGGCTCCCACTGCGCGAGCAGTTCGAAGGTGGCGGCCACGTGCTCCGAGGGGAGCAGGCTGCCGTCCGCGTACAGCGCGCGCAGGGTGCGGATGTCGGCGAACCGCGGGTCAGGCGCCATGGAAGTCCCGGAACCAGCCGTTGTCGAAGTCGCGGACCACCAGGCCCCGGTCGGCGGCCGCCTGGTGCAGCAGGGCCTGGATCCGGCCCGTGACCATGGCGGCCCGCAGGTGCTCCAGCCCGAACTCCTCGCCCGAGGTGCGCAGCAGCCTCAGGTCGTACAGGCCGGGCCGGTACTCCCCCTCCAGCACGATGCCGAGCGGGACGCGCAGGGCGTGCCGGACGCCGAAGGTGACGTGGCCGGTGTGGTGCTGGTCGGACCAGTTGGTGATGTCGGCGGTCATCGGCGCGAAGAACCAGTCGTCGCGCGTCGGGGTCCGCTCGGTCCAGGACATGCTGTGCGGCAGGTAGTGCCAGGTGTTGTAGCGCATCCGCGCGCTGTACGCGGACAGCGTCTTGGCCAGGGCGGCCCGGTCCTCGGCGAACCGGGCGGCGAAGCCGCCGCTGGGCGCCACGCAGCAGTAGAAGTCGCGGGTGGCCAGGGCGATCCGGTCCTCGGCGGGCACGTCGCTGTGCAGCACGGCGGTGCTCTTGGGGCCGCGGCCCATGGCCACGTCGCAGTCCAGGGCCCCGGCCGCGGTCTCGAAGAAGCGGTGCAGGAACCCCTCGTACGGGCTGCTGAAGCCGGCCGGCGCGGCGAGGCGCACGACCCGCTCGACGACCTCCTCCGCGTACGCCCGCACGGTCCCGGGCCCGTCCACCGGGGGGAAGGGCCGCCCGGCGGCGCCCGACAGCAGCCCGGCCACCTCGGCGGGCAGCTCGTCCCAGCCCAACGGCTCGGACATGATCCGCTCCCGCTTGTGCAGGGAGGCCCCGTTGATCTCGCGGTAGAACACGGCGCCCTCGCCGAGCCGCCGGGCCCGCGCACCGGCGCAGGCGGCGGCCAGGGTCTCCAGCGCGGCGCCGGTGGGCTCGCCGGCCACCTCGGGGACGGGGTCGCCGTACGCCTCGATGCGCTCGCACAGGAAGTCGGCCAGCTCGTCCGGGACCAGCTGGACGCCGTTGAACTCCTCGGCGCGGACCGGGGAGCCGGAGTTGATCAGGGCGTGCATGCACACCACGAAGGTGGCGTCCTCGGGGGCCCATTGCGCGGCCGGCGTGCGGGCCAGGCCGGTGAGCAGGGAGCCCTCTGCGCCGGGGGCCATGGAACGGCCGGGCAGATTGCTGAAGCGGCCGAGGTTGCTGTAGAAGCGGTCGCCGACGTACAGCAGCACGGGCGCCATGTGGACCAGGGCGTGGCCGATGGCGTCGATGCGCCGGCGGACCGCCTCCTCGTCCTGCTGGGCCAGCCAGCGGCGCAGCTCCTCGAACTGGCGACGCTGGACGTCCTGGGCCAGGGCCCACAGCCGGCCCAGCGAGCGGGGCCGGGACTGCCACTTGAGCGTGCCGAGCGGCTCGGCCGCCTCGGCCGTCCCGCCGACCGCCGGGCGGGTCCCGGCCGGGACGACGCGCAGCCGGCCGGTCTCGGTCAGCATCAGCAGGTCCCCCGTCCCGGCGCCGTCCTCGCCGGCTTCCCCGCCCGCACCGGCGGCCGGGTCGCCGGCCGGGCCGTCCACCGGGCCGGCGACGGGGTCGAAGCCGGCGGCCTGCGCCTCGGCGAGCTCCGTGTACACGCGCTCGCCGAGCCCCATGGCGGCTCTGCCGACCTGTTCGGGGACCATCCCGTCCAGGGTGGCCGCTATGCGGATGGCGTCGGCGGCCTGCGCGCAGGCGCGGGCCCGCGCGGCGGCCGCAGTGACCTGGGCAGCGAATCCGGGGGTCTTCAGAAGCATTTCGTCACCTACGAAAACGTCGTTCGGCGGCGGGACGGGACCGGGGAGCGGTCCCGGTCCCGCGGGTCCCGGGATCAGCCGAGGGCATCGAGGGTCCATGCGGACTCATGGCGGGTGAACCCGATGTGCGGGTAGTAGTCGACGGCGGCCGGGGCCGACAGCAGCACGAGCTTGGCCTGCGGTGCGGCCTCGCGCGTGGCGCGGATCAGGTCCCGGCCCACGCCCTGGCGCTGGAACTCCGCGTCCACGGCGATGTCGCTCAGGTACGTGACGTACGAGCCGTCGGTGACCGAGCGGGCGATGCCGATGAGTCGGCCGTCGAGGCGGGCGGTGATCACCAGGTTGGCGCCCGCGAGCATGCGGGTGAACCGCTCCACGTCCTCGATCGGGCGGCGCTCGCCGAGGGTGGACGCTCGGTAGAGGCCGATGACCTCGGCGACGTCGAGGCTGGCACCGACGACGGGCTCACACTTCCACATGGCGCTGCAACTCCTTGCTCAGTTCGTTCAGTCGGGACTTCAGGTGGTCACGGTTGCCGAGGAAGCGGCGCGGGTCGAGCTGCTCGGCCGTGACCTCGACGCCGCGGGCGGCGAGCCGGTCGGACAGGGCCGACTCCTGCTCCCACGCCTCGGTGGCCGCGGCCTGCACGAGCCGGTAGGCCTCCTCGCGGTCCCGGCCCTGGGCGACCAGGTCCAGGAACACTTCGGAGCTGTAGACCAGGCCCCGGGTGGCGTCGATGTTGCGGGCCATCCGCTCGGGGAAGACCCGCAGCCCGCGCAGCAGTTCGGCGGCCGACACCAGCTGGTAGTGGGCCACGGTCAGGCTGTCGGGCAGGATGACCCGCTCCACGGAGGAGTGCGCGAGGTCCCGCTCGTGCCACAGGGCGACGCTCTCGTAGGCGGCGCCCGCGTTGGAGCGCAGGATCCGGGCGAGGCCGCACAGCCGCTCGCTGGTGGTGGGGTTGCGCTTGTGCGGCATCGCGCTGGAGCCCTGGTAGGCGCTGGTGCGCGGCTCGTCGACCTCGCCGACCTCGGTGCGCTGGAGCATGCGCATCTCCAGCGCGAACTGCTCGACCACGGCTCCCGCCACGGCGAGCGCCGAGAGCAGCTCGGCGTGCCGGTCGCGGGCCACGACCTGGGTCGGCATCGCTTCGACGCCGAGGCCGAGCTGCCCGCAGACCCACTCCTCCACGTACGGGGAGATGTGCGCGTACGTGCCGACGGGCCCGGAGATGGTGCCGACGGCGACGGCGGCGCGGGCGGCGGTCAGCCGCTCGATGCTGCGGTGCAGGGCGAAGGCGTGGACGGCGAGCTTCTGGCCGAAGGTGGTGGGCTCGGCGTGGATGCCGTGGGTCCGGGCGATGCAGACCGTGTCCCAGTGTTCGAGGGCGCGCTCGACGAGCAGCAGCGCGAAGGCGCGGGCCGCGTCCAGGACCAGGTCGCAGGAGCGGGCGAGGAGGTGGCCGAGGGAGGTGTCGACGAGGTCGTAGCTGGTCATCCCGTGGTGCACCCAGCGGGCGGAGTCCGGCGGCATCGTCTCGGTGTACGCGGCGAGGAAGGCGAGGATCTCGTGGTCGCGGGTGAGCTCCAGCTCGCGGATCCGCTCGACCGTGGGCACGGGGGCGCGCCGGATGTCCTCCAGGCTGGCCTCGTCCACGACGCCGAGCTCGACCTGGGCGGTGGTCGCGAGCACCTCGACCCGCGCCCAGGTCGCGTACTTGTGCTCCTCGGTCCACAGGGCGGCCATCTCGGGCCGGGAATAGCGTTCGATCACGGTCGCGGTCTCCTCGGTTCTGCCCCCGCGCGGACCGCGGGCGGGGTGCCGCGGGCGGTATGGCGGGGGCGGGACGTGGGGGTGAGGGGATGGGAGGGACGTGGGAGGCGGGCGGGGGGTACGGCTCAGGCGGTGAAGCCGAGCTCCGGTGGCAGGGCCGCGGCCCGGCGCAGGGCCGGTCCGGCCGGGGTGGCCCGCAGCGGTACGAGTGCCCCCGCGGGGCGCGCGTACCAGGCGGCGAGCGCGTTCTGCACGGCGCCGTGCCTGCTGTGCACGGGGTCCACGTTGAAGGTGAGCTCGCGGGCGTGGAGCCGGACCAGCCCGTGGTAGGAGAAGCGCACCCCGCTGCCCTTGACGAAGTCCGCCTCCAGCAGGTGCCGGTCGGTGAGCCGCTCCAGGATCTCCTCGGTGCGGTCCTCGGGCAGCCCCAGCGCGGCCGCCGCGACCCGTACCGACACCGACGGCATCTCCAGCAGGCTCAGCAGGCGGTAGGCCCGCTGCTCGGGGGCGGTCAGGGCGGCGTAGCCGAGGGCCAGGCTGTCGCGGACGCCGAGGTCGCCGACCACCAGCTCGTCGAGCCTGCGGCGCTCGGACTCCAGGCGCCGCGCGAGCTGCTCCAGGCTCCAGTGCGGGCGCTCCAGCAGCCGCGCGCCGACGATCCGGATGGCCAGCGGCAGCCGGCCGCAGTACCGCACGAGGTCCTTCGCCGCCCCCTCCTCAGCGGCCAGGCGCTCCCGGCCGACGATCCGGCCCAGGATCTCGAGGGACTCGGCCTCCGAGAGCAGGCCGAGCCGCACGTGCCGGGTGCCGCCGAGGGTCGAGAGCATCTCCAGGCTGGTCACCACGGCCGCGCAGGTCGGCGCGGGCGGCAGCAGGGGCCGTACCTGGGCCTCGTCGCGGGCGCCGTCGAGCACGATCAGCAGCCGCCGGTGGGAGAGCAGCCCCCGGTACAGGGCCACCAGTTCGCCGAGCTCCGAGGGCAGGGCCTCGGGTGCGACGCCGAGGGCGCGCAGGAGCTCGCCGAGCACGTCCGCGGGTTCGCGGAAGCGGTCTCCGCTCTGCAGCTCCGCGTACAGCTGGCCGTCGGGGAAGAGGGGGCTGACGGCGTGGGCGATGCGGACCGCCATGGTCGTCTTGCCGACGCCGACGGCGCCGTACAGGTTGAGCGTCTGCGGCACGGTGCGCTCGGCGCCGTCCCGGGAGACCTCGCGCAGCCGCCGGATCAGGTCGGCCTCGATGCCGGGCCGGGCGAACTCCGCCAAGCGCGGCGGGAGGGTGTACGGGGCGGCGGCGGGCCGGGGGCCGCCGGCCGGGGCGGGCGCCCCGGGCACCGCCGGCGCGGGTTCCGCTTCCGCGGCGGGGCCGGGCCCGGCGGGTCCGGCGAGGATCAGGCGGTGGGCGTCGCGGAGTTCTGCGCCGGGTTCGACGCCGAGTTCCTCCGACAGCAGCCGGCGGGCCTCCTGATAGGTGCTGAGGGCCTCGCCCTGGCGCCCCGCCCGGTACAGGGCCGTCATCAGCCGGGCCCATGCGCTTTCCCTGAAAGGGTGTTCGGATACCAGGGCCCTGAGACGGGGCAGCACGTCCGCGTACCGCCCGACCGCCATTTCCGCGTCGGCCCAGTTTTCCGTGGCGTTCAACCAGCGTTCGAGAAGGGCGGCGCCGTCCCCCTGCTGAAGGTATTCCGAGGGGATGTCGACGAGCGGGGTGCCCTTGGTCTGCTCCAGGGCCTCGCGGAAAAGCCGGGCCCGCTCGACCGGTTCGGCCGACTGTTCGGCCTTCTGCAGCAGGGTGTTGAAGCGGTCGAGGTCCAGCTGCCCGCCCCCGGCCACGATGGCGTAGCCGGAGGCGCGGCTGACGAGCACGTCGGCGCCCAGGACCTTGCGCAGGCGGGCGATGTAGCCCTGCAGGGTCTTGCGTGCGGTCAGCGGGGGCTCACCGCCCCAGAGCTGCTGGATGAGCTCCTCTGCCGTGAGGGTGCGTCCCGCCCGCAGCAGCAGGGACGCCAGGAGGACCCGGTGTTTTGCCTGCGGAATTTCTATGGATTTTCCGGACCGCCGAACGGCGAGCGGACCGAATACATCGAACTGGAGATCGTCCAGCATGTAATGCCCCCGATATTTCAAATTCACGGGCAATGGAGCATGAGGGGGTGACCCCTTGACGCCCGGACCGCCGGTGAACCGCCTCAGGCGATTTTCACGACATCGTGCCGGGCGAGTTCCGTGAAGAGTTCCACGATGTCCGGCACGACCGTTTCCCGGTCGATGTCGTATTCCTCGGCGATCAGTGCGGCGATCTCGAGCACGGTCCGCTTCCCGTCGATCCCGCGCCAGATCGAGACGGCGGGGCCGGTCAGCTCGAAGAAGTGCTCGTACCCGCCGACCACCATCACGCCCCGGTGGTTCCGGATCTTCACGTTCAGCGGCAGCGAGGCGACCGAGTCCGGGCCCACCGCGATGTTGTCGTCGACCGGCATCAGACCGACACCTCCATGGAGATCCGCTGGCAGACGGCGATGGTCTCCTCGATCCACTTCTGCGGGTGGTCCGGGTCGAAGGAGCGCATCGTCTCGATGGCCCAGTACGCGTCGAACGGCAGCAGCTCCGGGTCGAGGATCTGCATCCGCCGGGCCCGCCACTTGGGCCACAGGCTGCCGAACTGGCCCAGGCTCGCGGTGAGCGCGTCGACGGCGTGGCTGAAGGCGTTGCGGGTGGCGATGACCGCGCTGTGCAGGTCGCCGCGGGCGATCTGGCCGGCCGCGTCCTCGGTGTAGCTGTCCGCCTGCTTGAGGGAGTTGACGATCAGCACCGAGCGGTGCGCGGAGGCGGCGAGGCGCTCGCGGGTCCGCTCCAGCCAGGCGCCGTCGTCGGCCGCGGCCGCGTACGGCAGCCGCTCCAGCATGGCGATCTCGTGGTAGCTGAGGGTGCGCCAGGCGCCCTGGTCGTCGGCGAACTGCTCGGTGGAGATCTTCGCGAGGACCTGCTCGATCTGGGAGGACGTCCAGTACTCCACGTCCCAGCGGCGGCCGTCGACGAACGTGCCCTCGTACTGGAGCGTGTTGGGCTCCAGGGCCACGTGGTTGGTCTCGTCGATCGTGCTGGCCCAGGGCTCCTCGGTGACCACGTGGACGTCGAGGTCGCTGGTCGGGTTGCCCCAGCCTCTGATCAGCGAGCCGCTCGCGAAGACCGTCTCGTACGCGTCCGGCAGCAGGTTGCGGCTCTTGAGCTCGGCGATTACCCCGGAGGTGTCATAGGTCATGAGGCACGGCCCTTCCCCGTCTCGGCCCGCCCCGCCCGAGGTCGTCGGGCGGCACGCGCTCTGGTTCCACTTCGGTCGCCGCCGCGGTGTTCGAGCGGGCGGTGTGCCACGGAAAGGCGATCACCGATTCCGTGGCGAATTCCGGCACACCCGAAAATAACGGCTGGCCAGTTTTGGACTCTAGCAATGATCGTTAACGCGGCGGCAGTCCGACTGATGCGACGTCAGTCACAGTACAGACATCTTGAAGTTCTGTGCAGGCCAGCATATTGACGGCCACTCAGCTCCGTCCAGATTTACCCAATGGCGAAATTTGGACTTTACAGATGCGGCGCTCTGGTGGCTCTCCGGGAGAATGCCAGGAATCCGGCGCATCCCGCCCCGAAGACGGCGGACAGGGCGAGCCACCCGGGAATGCCGTGTCCCAGGACGAGTCCGACCGTCAGCACCGGTCCGATGGCGCGCTGGAGCCCGTAGCTCATGTTGAACGCGGCCGTGTACTCGCCGCGGCGGTCCTCCGGCGAGAGGTCGAAGGAGACCTGCCAGCCCGCGAGCGAGTGCAGGTTCTCGCCAACGGTGAGCAGGACGACGACGAGGACGCAGCCGCCGACCACCGCGAAACGGGGCAGCCCCTGCTCGGTCCACGCCCCGGCCGCACAGGCGGCCGCCAGCAGCGCGACGGCGACCGCCAGCACCGGGCGGGGATTGCGGGTGATCGCCTCCATGCGCCCGAAGAGGACCTGCAGGCCGATGCTCAGCACGGTGTTCAGCACCAGCAGGGCGGACATCACGCCCGCCGACACGTGCAGCTGGGTCACCGTCCACAGGGGAAGGAGCTCGAAGAGGACGGCGTCGTGCAGGAACAGGAGTCCGTTGGAGGCCGAGAGCGCCAGGAACCGGACGTTGCGCAACACCGGCACGGACGGCGCCGCACCGGCACCGTCGTCGTCGGCGGCGGCCGCCTCCCCGGGCGCCTCGGGCATCTGCCGCCGCAGCCGCAGCACGATCAGCGAGAAGACGAAGAAGGAGAGCCCGTTGGCGGCCAGGAGCGAGACCAGCAGGGGCTTGGACCCCGTGGAGAGCGCGAGCCCCGCGAGCAGCGTGCCCGCGCCGAGGGCGGCGTTGCGGCCGGCGCTGATCCGGGACATGGCGCGGACCCGGGTCTCCTCGGAGAAGATCGCCCCCACCAGGGTCTGCTGGAGCGAGGTCGTCGTGGTCTCCAGCGTCATCAGCACCAGGGTGACCGCGCAGAACCAGCCGAAGGTGCCGGTCACGGTGTACGCGAGGAAGCCGAGGCCGCGCAGCATCAGCGCACCGCAGTAGATCCGGGTCAGCCCGACCCGGTCGGCCAGCCAGCCGGTGGGGACGGGGCTGAGCAGCCCCAGGACGGCGCCGACCGACATCGCGGCGGCCACGGAGACCGCGTCGAAGCCGATGACGGTCACGAAGTAGAGCAGCACCGTGACGGTGCTGAGCCCGGTGCCCAGCGAGTCCACGGTCGCCCCGAAGACCACCCAGCGCGTGGCGGAGCGCTCGCGCTCCGGCGGCGGCGCGGTCGGCGCCGTGGACTGCGCGAGCAACATGCGTGCGGTTCCCCTGTTCATCCCCCGAGTGCGGAGCACAGCATGGGGGCGACCGGTGGTGCGGTGGAGGTCCGGCGGAGGTGCGGCGCGATCGGCCCGCGCGGCGTTCGGGCGCGCCGCGCACCGGGCACCCGGCGCAGGTGCCCGGCAGGCACCGGGCGCGGGTGCCCGGGAGCCCGCGGCAGCGCGCGGGCCGCCGGCGGGCCGGCCGCGGCTAGATGCGGTCCAGCGGGTTGCTCCCGGCGCGCCCGGCGCCGCCGCTCGCGACCCAGCCCGCGGCCGCACACCCGGGCTTGCGCGCCGCCTGCTCCTCGAACAGGGCGGTGAAGGCCTTGCCGAACCCGAGCCGCGGGTGCTCCGCGAGCAGCGCCCGTACGAAGCCGGGGTCGAACTCCCCGACCCGCAGCCCGGAGACGTCGGCGCTGGTGCCGACCTGGAGCAGGTGGCTCTCGACGTCCTCGGCGGCGGTGACGTCGTCCCGCATGTGCAGGACGATGATCTCCGCGGCCCGGGCCCGCCGCTCGGCCGGCCAACCCAGTCCGGCGGTCAGGACGCGCGCGACGTGCCCGCCGGCCTCCTCGAAGGGCAGGGTGTGGCTGTCGAAGGGCGCGGTCAGGCCGAGGTCGTGGACCAGCGCGCTGACGTAGAGGAGGTCCTCGTCGTAGTCGAGGCCGTGCCGGGCCGCGTACTCGGCGCCGAAGGCGTACGACCTGACGGAGTGGTTCAGCAGCGCGGGGTCCGCGTACTCCGAGGCGATCTCCAGGGCGGCGCGGCCCGATGCAGTGTCACGTATCCAGGTGCTCATGACGGTTCAGGGTAGGAGACCCGCCGAAGCCGACCTCCGCCGGCGGCTCGCCCGGCCAGCTCAGCCGGGCCGGCGCGGGCGGGGTCTCGGCGATGACCGTCCCGCGGGAGACGACGTACCGGGGCCGCACCTGCAGCCGGATCGCCTCGGTCGCCGAGGGCGCCGGCAGCAGGACGAAGGAGGCGGGCGCGCCCTCGGTGATGCCGTACTCCGTCTCCGTCAGGCCCAGCACGCGCGCGGCGCGGTCGGTCACCATGGAGAAGGCCACGGGGATCTCGTCCGCGCCGGTCAGCTGGGCGGCGTACAGGCCCACGAGGGCGGTCTGCAGCGGGTTGCCCGTGCCGAGCGCGTTCCACGGGTCCATGACGTCGTCGTGCCCGAAGGCGACGTTCACTCCCGCGGCCAGCATCTCCTTCACCTGGGTGAGGCCGCGCCTCCTGGGATAGGAGTCGAAGCGGCCCTGGAGGTTGAGGTTGGCGAAGGGGTTCGCGACCAGGTTGATGCCGGAGCGCGCGAGCAGCCGCCGGAGTTTGAAGCTGTAGGCGCCGCCGTAGGAGCCCATGGCCGTGGTGTGCGAGGCCGTCGCCCGCTCCCGCAGCCCCGTGCGCAGGGCGTGCGCGGCCAGCACCTCCACGAACCGGGACTGCTCGTCGTCGATCTCGTCGCAGTGGGCGTCCACGCGCAGCCCGTGCTCCTCAGCGACGGCGAACGCGATCCCCAGGGAGGCGACGCCGTCCTCACGGGTGTCCTCGAAGTGCGGGATCGCACCGACCACGTCCGCGCCGCGGACCACCGCCTCGCGCAGCAGGGCCTCCCCGCCGGGGAAGGAGACGATGCCCTCCTGCGGGAAGGCGACGATCTGGAGGGTCATGACGCCCCGGACCCGGTCGCGCACCTCCAGCAGGGCGTCCAACGCGGTCAGCGCGGGATCGGTGACGTCGCAGTGGGTCCGCACGTGCAGCACGCCCTGGGCGGCCTGCCAACGCAGCACCTCGGTGGCGCGCGCGACCACGTCCTCGCGGGTCAGGGTGCGCTTCCGCTCGCTCCAGCAGGCGATGCCCTCCCAGAGGGTGCCGGAGGCGTTCGGCCGGGGCTGCCCGGCGGTGAGCGCGGTGTCGAGGTGGATGTGCGGCTCGACGAAGGGCGCGGTCAGCAGTCCGCCGTGCGCCTCGATGCGCACACCGGTGGCCGGCGGCTCCTTCTGGTCGTCATACGGGAGGACCCGGGCGATCCGGCCGTCCTCGGCGACCTCCACGTCGTACAGGCCGGTGCGCAGCACAGGGCCGTCGGCCGCCTGCAGGCGGGCCCCCCGAACGATCATCCGCATGCGGCCAGCCTACGGGCGGGGCCCGCGGTTTCCCGGGAATCGGCGGGAGACCGCGGGCCCGTCGGGCCGGGCGCCACCGGGCCCGGCGCCACCGGGCCGGGCGCCACCGGGCCGGGCACCCGGCCGGGCGGACGCCGGCTCAGCCGCGCCTGGCCTGGGCCTTCTGCTGCATCCCCCTCGTCTTCGCCGACAGGGACGCCTCGCGCGCCGCGGACTTGGCGCGGGCCTCGGCCGCGGTGTTCTTCGCCCGCTCGCGCTCGCGCTCGGCGGCCTGTGCCGTGCCGGCGCGGTCCTTCTTGGCCATGGTCACTCCTCCTCGGGGCACACCGGAGGGCGTACGTCCCTCCACTGTCCTCCCGTTCGGCGCGGGCGGCATCCGCAGGGCGTGCGGGCCCGGGCCGCCGGCCGGCCGGGGCCCGGGGCGCGGTTCAGCCGCGACCGCCCTTCCTGCGCTGCTCGCGCATCCGGTCCTCCTCCATGGCCAGCCGCTGCGCCTCTCCGATGTCCTCGACCAGCCGCCCCGGCTGCTGCCGTTGCCCGGACCCGGACTGCGACGCTCGGCGGGTGTCCTGCGCGGGTTCCTTGCGCTGCTTCGCCATGATCACTCCTCACGGGAATACGGCTGGGTGGGACGGTGCCCACGCTCCTCCCTCCGGCCCGGCCCGACCATCCGACAGCGCCAATCGGGTTACATAGGGGTATGACTGAGAACACGGCCATGCCCGACTGGGAGAAGCGCTTCAGGGCGCCGCGCGTCGGACTGCCCGAATGGGCCGAGGACGCCCCGGACCGCTCCCTGTTCGTGTCGAACGCGACGGGGACGTACGAGCTGTACGCCTGGGACCGCGCCGCCGGCACGCAGCGGCAGGCCACCGACCGGCCGAACGGCACCACAGACGGCACGCTCTCCCCCGACGGCGAGTGGATCTGGTGGTTCTCGGACACCGACGGCGACGAGTTCGGCACCTGGGTGCGCCAGCCCTTCGCGGGCGGCCCCGACGAGCCGGCCACGCCCGGACTGGAGCCCTCGTACCCATCCGGCCTCGCGCTGGGCCGGGACGGCACGGCGGTCGTGGGCCGGTCCACCGACGAGGAGGGCTCGACGGTCCACGTGGTGCGCCCGGGCGGGGCCGAGCCGGTGGTGATCTACCGGCACCGCGAGTCGGCGGGCGTCGGCGACCTGTCCCGGGACGGGACGCTGCTGGCGATCGAGCACACCGAGCACGGCGACGCCATGCACGCCTCCCTGCGCGTGCTCACCCTGGACGGCGCCACGGTCGCCGAGTTGGACGACTCCAAGGGGGGCACGGAGGAACTCGGCCTGGAGGTCCTGGGCTTCGCCCCGGTCGCCGGGGACACCCGGCTGCTCGTCGGCCACCAGCGGCGCGGCCGCTGGGAGCCGATGGTGTGGGACGTGGCCACGGGCGCGCAGGAGGACCTGGCACTGGACCTGCCGGGCGACGTGAGCGCCGAGTGGTACCCGGACGCCTCCGCGCTGCTGGTCGTGCACAGCTTCGAGGCGCGCAGCGAGCTGTGGCGCTACGACCTGGCCCGCCGGGACTTGGTGCGCG
Source organism: Streptomyces sp. NPDC046866 (assembly GCF_040704625.1). Taxonomy (NCBI): domain Bacteria; kingdom Bacillati; phylum Actinomycetota; class Actinomycetes; order Kitasatosporales; family Streptomycetaceae; genus Streptomyces; species Streptomyces sp. NPDC046866. The sequence continues at coordinate 498,894 of NZ_JBEYXN010000001.1, read as the reverse complement.
TGGACACGCCGCTGGGGACGGTCTCGGGGGCGACGGCCCGGCCCGACGGGACGGTCGAGTACCAGTGGTCCTCGGCGGCCGAGCCCTCCGCCATCAGGTCGACGGCGGGCGGGGTCGTGCTGGAGCCGCCCGGCTTCCGGCCGCCCGCCTCGGTGCCGGTGGAGGACGTGTGGGTGGAGGGCCCGGGCGGCCGGATCCACGCGCTGGCGCAGCGGCCGGTGGGCCACGGCGAGGGCCCCTTCCCGACGGTGTTCGAGGTGCACGGCGGCCCGGCCTGGCACGACAGCGACGCGTTCGCCGCGGGTCCGGCGGCCTGGCTGGACCACGGCTTCGCCGTGGTGCGGGTGAACTACCGCGGCTCGACGGGGTACGGCCGGGAGTGGACCGACGCCCTCAAGCACCGCGTCGGGCTGATCGAGCTGGAGGACATCACGGCGGTCCGGGAGTGGGCGGTGGCCTCGGGGCTGGCCGACCCGGCCCGGCTGGTGCTCTCGGGCGGCTCCTGGGGCGGGTACCTGACGCTGCTGGGGCTGGGCGTGCAGCCGGATGCCTGGGCGGTGGGCCTGGCCGCGGTGCCGGTGGCCGACTACGTGACGGCGTACCACGACGAGATGGAGGCGCTGAAGGCGCTGGACCGCACGCTCTTCGGCGGCTCTCCGGAGGAGGTCCCGGAGCGCTACGAGGCGTCCTCGCCGCTGACGTACGTGGACGCGGTCACCGCGCCGGTGCACATCGCGGCGGGGGTCAACGACCCGCGCTGCCCCATCCGGCAGATCGACCACTACGTCGACCGGCTCGCGGCGCGCGGCGCGGTGCACGAGGTGTACCGCTACGACGCCGGGCACGGCTCGCTCGTCGTGGAGGAGCGGATCAAGCAGGTCCGGATGGAGCTGGAGTTCGCGCTGAAGCACCTCCCGCGCTGAGAGCGCGCCGAACCCCGCCACGGTGATCGCGGTGCACCCCCCGTACGGTGGAGGGGTGCACCGGTTTCTCCTGACCCCGCGCTGGTGGGGGATCAACGTCTTCGTCGCGCTCGCCGTTCCCTTCTGCCTGTTCATGGGCAGCTGGCAGCTCGGCCGGTTCGAGGACCGCGTCGCCACGCACCGGGAGGCGGCCGAGGGGCACCCGGCCGGGGAGGCCGCCGCGCCGCTGGAGTCGCTGCTCCCGGTCGACAAGAAGACCTCCGGCCGGCTCGCCTCGGTGTCGGGCCGGTACGCCGACCAGCTGCTCGTCCCGCAGCGGCAGCTCGACGGGAGGACCGGCTTCTACGTCCTGACCCTGCTGAAGACCGACTCCGGCAAGGCCGTCCCGGTGGTGCGCGGCTGGCTGCCGGGCGCGCCGGACGCGGGCCGGGCGCCGGCCGCGCCGGCCGGGCGGGTCGAGGTCACCGGGGCACTCCAGGCCTCGGAGACCTCCAGCAGCAAGGGCGTGCACGCGCAGGGCGGTCTGCCGGCCGGGCAGCTCGGGGTGATCGGGGCGGCCTCGCTGGTCAACCTGGTGCCGTACGAGCTGTACGACGCCTGGCTGACGGTGCAGACCCCGGCGGACGGGATGACTCCGGTGCCCGCGCAGGCGCCGACCGACACGGGGCTGGACCTGAAGGCGTTCCAGAACCTCGGCTACACCGGCGAGTGGTTCGTCTTCGTCGCGTTCGTGCTGTTCATGTGGTTCCGGCTGTACCGCCGCGAGGTGGAGACCCTGCGCGACGCCGAGGCCGGGCTGCTGGCCGGGGCCGAGGCCGCGGAGCCGGCCCGGGTCACGGCTTCGGCGCCGGCGTCTCCAGCGGAATGACGCCCGTGCGGTAGACGGTGCCCCCGCAGGCCGCGGGGATGGTGGCCTGCGTGGTCGGCGCGGCGCCGGGCACGGCCGTGTTCGGGGTGTGGGTCACCGCCACCCCGGCCGCCGGGTCGGGGGCGGGCCCGTCCGTGCGGGCGGTGGTCCCCGACGCGCCCGAGGTGCCGCCGGTGCGCTGCTCGTCCTTGGGGGCGTCGCCCGCGGGGGTCTTCGCGGCCGGATCGGGCGTGGCCGCCGGACAGGACCCGTCCGAGGGCACCCAGGCGAAGCGGACCTCGTACGCCGTGTACGGCTGGAGCAGCATCACCGAGGCCTCCGCCGACGGGTCGGGCAGCAGCCCCGCCGCCGGGTCTCCCGCGGTGTGGCCGACCACGGTGACGCCCGCGGTCTTGCCGGGTGCGGAGGCGTTCACGGAGGACGCCGTGACGGTGTCCGGGCCGACGACGGCGCAGCCGCGCGCCGAGACGTTGGTGACCTTGAAGCTCCCGTAGACCTTGCCGTCGGGCTCGGGGGCGCGGGCGCTGCCCTGCACGCCGAGCTGTTCCGCCCCGCAGGCCGGGACCCCGGCCGCGGCCACCGGCGGCATGGGCCCGGAGCCGAGGCCGGTTCGGGGCCCGGCCGAGGCGCCCCCGGTCGGCTCCCCGGTCGCGCGCCCCTCGGGGGAGCCGCCGGCCGTGGGGTCCGGGCGGTCGCCGGTGCCTCCGGGGCCGATGCCGTGGCCGGGCGCCTGGGGCGGGTGGGGCCCCCCGCCGGGGCCCGGGTGGTGCGCCGGACCGTCGCCCGGCTCCGCGGCGGCGGGGTCCTCGCCGTGGCCCGCCATGGCGGAGTGCTCCACGCCGCCCTCGCCGCCGGTGGTGCGCAGGTGCAGGGCGGTCGGGACGGCGCCGCCGGCGAGCAGGACCGCCGCGGCCGCACCGACCAGGGCCCGCCGCCTGCGGGTGCGGCGGGCGGGGACCGCGGCCTGCAGCCGCTCCAGCGCGCCGTCGGAGGGCTCCAGGCCCGCGACCGCGCCGTGGAAGAGGATCCGCAGCCGCTGCTCCTCGGCGGTGCCGCCCGGCGCGGTGTGGTCGTCCATCATGACTGCGCAGCCTCCATCGCCACCCGCAGCGCGGCAATGCCCCGCGATCCGTACGCCTTGACCGAGCCGAGGGAGACGCCGAGGGTCTCGGCGACCTGGGCCTCGGTCATGTCCGCGAAGTACCGCAGCACCAGCACCTCGCGCTGCCGCCGCTGGAGCCCCCGCATGGCCTTGATGAGGTCGTCCCGTTCCAGCTGGTCGTACGCGCCCTCCTCGGCGCTGGCCATGTCCGGCATCGGCTTGGAGAGCAGCTTGAGGCCGAGGATGCGGCGGCGCAGCGCGGAGCGCGAGAGGTTGACGACGGTCTGGCGCAGGTACGCCAGGGTCTTGTCGCGGTCGCGGACCCGGTTGCGGGCCGAGTGGACGCGGATGAACGCCTCCTGGACCACGTCCTCGCAGGAGGCGGTGTCGTCGAGGAGGAGTGCGGCCAGGCCCAGCAGGGAGCGGTAGTGGGCCCGGTAGGTCTCGGTGAGGTGGTCGACGGTCGTGCCGGCGACGACCTCGCGCGCCCCGTCGGCGGCGTCGGCGGGGGCTCCGGCGGCGCCCGCCGCCTCCTCACCGGCTGCGGAGGCCTCGCCGCTCCCGGAGGCCTCGGCGCTCCCGGAGGCCTCGGCGCTACCGCGCGGCGCGGGCACGCGGCCGCCCGGGGTGGGCACGGCGGTCAGGGCGGCCGGAGGCACGGTCGGCGGAACCGGGACGATCACCGGGAAGCCGCCGGGCGTGCGGGACGGCCGGCGCGGCACAGCGATCGTGCTGCGCACCGGAACGCCGGCGTATTCGAGAAGTGCCTCTGCCACGCCAGTTGGACACGCGTCCCCCCGCCAGGGTTGTACGCGCGAGGCGGCTTCACCAGCAATGTCTTCATTGCCCTCATGCGTACTCGCTCTTCCTGATGGCCCCGTCCGGCCGGCGGCAGTCAGGACATCACCTTGATCAAGGGATCAGACACTGATCCTACAAAGTGAATTACGCGAATTCACCAGCGATCAGTTCCGCGATCTGAGTGGCATTCAGGGCGGCCCCGCCCTGGAGGTTGTCGGCGCACACGAAGAACTCCAGCGACCGCGGATCGTCCAGCGAGCCCCGCAGCCGCCCCACCCACGCGGGGTCCGTGCCCGCCGCGTCGACCGGGGTCGGGAACTCGCCCGCCGCGGGATCGTCCACGACGACCACGCCCGGCGCCGCCTCCAGCACCTCCCGCGCCCGCCCGGCGTCCACCGCGGCCTCGAACCGGGCCCGCACGCTCAGCGAGTGCCCGGTCAGCACCGGCACCTGCACGCAGGTCACCGCCACCGGCAGGGCCTCCAGCCGCAGGATCCGGCGCGTCTGCGCCCGTACGGCCAGCTCGTGCGAGGACCAGCCGCCCTCGCGCAGCTCCCCCGACCACGGCACCACGTTCAGCGCGAGCGGCCCCGCGAAGGGCCCGGTGTCCTCGCCGACCGCGCGCCGCACGTCCCCGGTCATCTCGCCCAGCGAGGTCCCGGCGACCAGCGACAGCTGCCGGCGCAGCGCCTCGGACCCGGCCCGTCCGGCGGCGCTCGCCGCCTGGTACGAGGACACGGTCAGGTCGGCGAGCCCGTACTCGGTGTGCAGCGCGCCCAGCGCCGCGCTCATGGCGGCGGTGACGCAGTCCGGGCTCGCGACGATCCCGCGCGGCCGGTTCCGTACGGCCGGCGCATTGACCTCGGGCACCACGAGCGGCACCTCGGGGTCCTCGCGGAAGGCGGCGGACTGGTCGACGACGACCGCGCCGCGGGCAGTGGCGACGGGCGCCCAGCGGGCCGAGACCTCGGCCGGGGTGAGGAAGAGCACGACGTCGCCCGCACCGAGCCCGTCGAAGGCGTCCTCGCTGAGGGCGAGCACCTCGGTCTCCTCCGCGCGCACGGCCAGCATGCGGCCGGCGGAGCGCGCGGAGGCGATCAGGCGTATGTCGCCCCAGACGTCCGCCCGCCGGGACAGGTTCCGCAGCAGGAGGGATCCGACCGCTCCGGTCGCCCCGACCACGGCGAGCGCCGGAGCCGGGGTCGACCGGGCCGGCGTCATCGTCCGGTGCCTCCGTAGACGACCGCCTCGTCGCTGTCGGAGTCGAGGCCGAAGGCCGTGTGGACGGCGACGACGGCCGCGTTGACGTCGTCCTGGCGGGTCACCACCGAGATGCGGATCTCGGAGGTCGAGATCAGCTCGATGTTGACGCCCGCGTCGGACAGCGCCTGGAAGAAGGAGGCGGTGACGCCCGGGTTGGTCTTCATGCCCGCGCCGACCAGGGAGATCTTGCCGATCTGGTCGTCGTAGCGCAGGGAGTCGAAACCGATCTGCGCCTTCGCCTTCTCCAGGGCGTCGATGGCCTTGTGGCCCTCGGTCTTGGGGAGGGTGAAGGAGATGTCCGTCAGGCCGGTGGCCGCGGCGGACACGTTCTGCACGATCATGTCGATGTTGATCTCGGCGTCCGCGACGGCGCGGAAGATCGCCGCGGCCTCGCCCGGCTTGTCCGGGACGCCGACGACAGTGATCTTGGCTTCGGAGACGTCGTGGGCGACTCCGGAGATGATGGCGTGCTCCACCTGATCGTCCCCTTGCGACTCGGGCTTCTCGTTGCTGACCCAGGTACCCGGCAGTCCGGAGAAGGACGAACGGACGTGGATCGGGATGTTGTAACGGCGCGCGTATTCCACGCAGCGGTGCAGCAGCACCTTGGAGCCGGAGGCGGCGAGCTCCAGCATGTCCTCGGAGGAGATCCAGTCGATCTTCCGGGCCTTCTTCACCACGCGCGGGTCGGCGGTGAAGACGCCGTCGACGTCGGTGTAGATCTCGCAGACCTCGGCGTCCAGCGCCGCGGCGAGCGCGACGGCGGTCGTGTCCGAGCCGCCGCGGCCCAGGGTGGTGATGTCCTTGCTGTCGGCGGACACGCCCTGGAACCCGGCGACGATGGCGATGTTGCCCTCGTCCAGCGCGGTGCGGATACGGCCCGGCGTGACATCGATGATGCGCGCTTTGTTGTGGACCGAGTCGGTGATGACGCCTGCCTGGCTGCCGGTGAACGACTGCGCCTCGTGGCCCAGGTTTTTGATCGCCATGGCCAGCAGGGCCATGGAGATCCGCTCTCCGGCGGTCAGCAGCATGTCGAATTCACGCCCGGCAGGCATCGGCGATACCTGCTCGGCGAGATCGATCAGCTCGTCCGTCGTGTCGCCCATCGCGGAAACCACGACGACCACCTGGTGGCCGTTCTTCTTGGCATCCACGATCCGCTTGGCGACGCGCTTGATGCCCTCGGCATCGGCTACGGAGGAGCCTCCGTACTTCTGCACGACAAGGCCCACGTGCGCTCCTCGCTCAATCCAGTACTCGGTCGCGGGCCAGTGTAACGAGCGCCCGCGATGCGGCCGACGCGTACCGCATCATGAGACATCCCGTTCATCCCGTGATCATGGCGTGGCCGCCGTCCCGTGACCGGGGGGCCCGTCCGGCGTAAAATGATCTGCGGCATGCCACGCAAGGTTCTCCTGCCCGTCCACCCTGTCTCGGTTCCCATTCCGACAGGAGGAAAGAACGATGAACCGCACGCGTCGCATCACGCTCCTGGCCACCCTGCTGGCCTCCTCCATGGCCCTCGCCCCGGCCGCGGCCGCTCTGGGGACCACGGCGGGAACGGCCGCCGCACCCGCGGACGGTCAATGCGCCCTCCAAAAGAGCGGGGGCCAGTCCGCCAGCAGCGCCCGCTACACGCTCACGGGCTCCGGGTTCAACGGGGCCGGCAAGGTCACCATCACTTCCGACACCGGCCAGAGCATGACCGTCGGCGTGTCGAAGTCGGGGAACTTCCGGGCCAAGAACCTGCCCTACGGCCAGTACAGCGCCACCCCGGGCCAGGGTGCTGCGGTGAAGTGCACCTCGCCGGCGAAGCCGGCCGGAGAGACCGACAAGACCAAGACACCCGAGGAGCAGTACGCCGCGGGCCGCAAGGCCGGATTCGACGCGACGAAGGCCAGCTGCGAGACCCCGCCGAAGGCGCCCGGCCTGGCGGCGGTCGACCCCAACTTCGAGAAGGGGTACAACGACGGCTCGGCGGAGGCCCTCAAGACGTTCTGCGGGACGAAGCCGCAGGAGCCGAACACCTCGGCCGCGAAAGTCACCTCGGTGACCGCCACGGCCACCCCGGCCACCGGCACGGTGCCCTGCACCCCGGTGACAGTGATCAACTTCAGCGCAACCATCACGTCCACAAGTGCGGGACAGGTCATCTACCGCTGGACCCGGGACGACGGCGCAGCCGGACAGTCCGAGGTCGTCACCTTCGATGCCCCGGGAACCAAGACGGTCACCAACGACTGGACCAGGTCAGGCGCCGCCGGCACCAAGCTGACGGGCTGGGAGCAGGTCGAAATCCTGAAGCCCAACGTCCTCATGAAGTCCAACCAGGCGACGTTCGACCTGACGTGCTCCTGAGCCCGAAGTTCACCTGAACGGTCCGCCCGCCGCATCGGACGGCGGACCGCTCAACACGTCACTACGGCCGACGGGCCGGGCGGCGGCCGAGGGGGCCGAGTTCCTCGGCCATGACCCGGCCCGCCTGCTCGGCGAGGTCGTCCTCGGCCAGGTCCTCGTCGGTGTCCAGCCCGTCCAGGGCCTCCAGCGGCTGGTCCAGGCGTACGTGCGCCACGAGCGACTGCAGGGCGCGCAGCGCGGCCGAGGCCGTGGAGCCCCAGTTGGAGAAGTACGAGAACTGCCACCACCACAGGGCCTCGGCCGTCCGGCCCGCCCCGTAGTGCGCCAGGCCGTGCCGCAGGTCCGCCACCACGTCGGCCACGTCGTCGGAGATCCGGTGCGCGACCGGCGCCTTGCGCGGCTCGTAGGGGTCGAAGACCTCGGAGTACACGTCGACCGGCTCCAGCAGGTACGCGAAGCGCTCGCGCAGCTCGTCCACGTCCGGCTCCGGGCCGAGGTCCGGCTCGTAGCGCTCGTCGGGCAGGACGTCCTGGTAGGCGCCCAGCCGGCCGCCCGCGAGCAGCAGCTGGGAGAACTCCAGGAGGAGGAAGGGCACCGCGCTGTCCGGGTCCTCGCCCCTGGCCACCTCGGTGACCGCGACGATGAAGGACTCGATCTGGTCCGCGATCGAGACGGCGAAGTCGTCCGGATCCTGGCCCAGGATGTTCAGCGTTGCGTCAGACATCGAGAAGTCGCCTTCCTTCAAAGGCCCGCCCCAGCGTGACCTCGTCCGCGTACTCCAGGTCTCCCCCGACGGGGAGCCCGCTGGCCAGGCGGGTGACCTTCAGGCCCATGGGCTTGATCATGCGCGCGAGGTACGTGGCCGTCGCCTCGCCCTCCAGGTTCGGGTCGGTGGCCAGGATCAGCTCGGTCACCTCGCCGTCCGCGAGGCGCGCGAGCAGCTCGCGGATGCGCAGGTCGTCCGGACCCACGCCCTCGATCGGGCTGATCGCGCCGCCCAGGACGTGGTACTTGCCCCGGAACTCGCGCGTCCGCTCGATCGCGACCACGTCCTTCGGCTCCTCCACCACACAGATCACAGTGGCGTCCCGCCGCGGGTCGCGGCAGATGCCGCACCGCTCCTCCTGCGCCACGTTCCCGCACACGGCGCAGAACCGGACCTTCTCCTTGACCTCCAGCAGCGCGTGCGCCAGGCGGCGGACATCGGCGGGCTCCGCCTGGAGGATGTGGAAGGCGATCCGCTGCGCGCTCTTGGGCCCGACGCCGGGCAGCCTGCCCAGCTCGTCGATCAGGTCCTGGACCACGCCTTCGTACAACGGACTGCCTAACTCTCGGGGAAAACGGAAGGGGAAGGGGGATGGGGGAAGGTACCGGAAGGTACCGCGGCGCCGGGGGCTAGAACGGCAGGCCGGGGATCCCGGTGCCGCCGCCCAGGCCCTGGGCGAGGGGCCCCAGCTTCTCCTGCTGGAGCGCCTGGGCGTTCTCGTTGGCCGCCTGCACGGCCGCGACGACCAGGTCGGCCAGGGTCTCGGTGTCCTCCGGGTCCACGGCCTTCGGGTCGATCACCAGCGCGCGCAGCTCACCGGCGCCGGTGACGGTGGCCTTCACCAGGCCTCCGCCGGCCTGGCCCTCGACCTCGGTGCGCGCCAGCTCCTCCTGGGCCGCCGCGAGGTCCTGCTGCATCTTCTGGGCCTGCTGGAGCAACTGCTGCATGTTGGGCTGACCGCCACCGGGAAACACAGGTCATTCACTCCGTACCGTCGGAACGCGTCTGGACGCTTCGTCTGGACGCTTGGTCAATCCGAGCCTACGTGGTCGCCGCGCGCAGCGCCCTACGCCGTGAGGACCAACTCTTTCGAGTGAGAGGCGGGGCGTGCGCGTCCCTGATGGAGACCTCCTTGCGGGCGGAAATCCGGGGATTCGACGCCCATCCGCCGCCATTCGAAGGTAGGAAGGGCATGCGCATCATTGCGCACACGCGCACCACCACAGTCAGCGCAGGCAGAGGGAGTGCCGGGTGAGCCAACCGGAGATGCAGCCCGAGGGGCCACCCCGGGATCCCCGGGAGGAGGGCAGCGGGCCGATGGCGGCGGGCGATCTGACCGGCGGACCGTTCCCCCTCGGGGACTGGGGCGAGCCCGCCGAGCGGCTGGACGAGCTCTACCGGCGGGTCGAGGCGGATGCGCTGCGCACCGCCGAGTGGTACATGTCCGACCGGGCCCGCAAGCGGCTGGGGGCCCGGATCCTGCGGGCGGGGGCCGCCGCCGGAGCCGTGATCGGCGCCTCGATGCCGCTGCTGGAGCTCACCGGCTCCGCCCCGGGCGCCACGTCGTACGGATACCTGGCCCTGCTGCTGGGGGCGGCCTGCGTGGGGTGCGACCGGTTCTTCGGGCTCACGTCGGGGTGGATGCGGGACGTCGCGACCGCCCAGGCCGTGCAGCGCCGACTGCAGACCCTGCAGTTCGACTGGGCCTCCGAGAACGTGCGGGAGGTGCTGGGGCCGACGGAGGGGACCGCGAGCGAGGCGGCGGAGCGGTGCCTCGGGGTGCTGCGGAGGTTCTCTGAGGACGTGACGGAGCTCGTGCGGTCGGAGACCGCGGAGTGGATGATCGAGTTCGCCTCCGGGCCCGCCCCGGTGGTCATGCAGTCCCTGTCGACCCCTTCCCCCCGCGCCGGCGAGCCGGGCTCCACCCCTCCGCCCCGCTACCCCCTCCCCCCGGGCACCCGCCCGAACATGCCCCGCCAACGCCCCCCGGAACAACCCCGCTGACCCACCGACTCCCCGTCTCGGCACCGCCGGCCTTCGAGGCGACTTCTCAGCCCCGCCGGACTTCTCAGCCCGGCCGGACTGCTGAGCCCCGCCGGCGTTTGAGGCGCGGGGTCCGGGGCGGAGCCCCGATCTTTTGAGCCCCGCCGGCGTTTGAGGCGGACGGGGGCCGGGGCGGAGCCCCGGGATACGGAGAAAGGGCGGGGCGGGGAGAAGGCTCCGCGCAGCGGCCGCACCCCTCCCGGGCGGGATCGACACCGACCGGGACGGGACGCGGCTCAGCTGAACACGATCATCGAGCCCTGGCCCAGGCTCCGGGTGGCAGCGGCATGCAGCCCCAGCCACACGTGCCGCTCCCGCGCGAACGGCCCGCCGGCCTCCCCGGAGGGGATCGGCCCCGCCGGCTCCTCCAGCGCCGTCGGCCTCCCCGGCGCCGGCGGAGCCACCGGCGGATTCCCCGGGTCGATCCCGATCGACGGCGCCACGAGCACCAGCTCCCGCAGCAGCCCCTGTGCCGACCCCAGCGGCCCGCCCCCGGCCAACAGCTCCTCGTTCGCCAGCGGCACCGCGAAGTCCACCGGCACGTACGCCCCGGCGTGGTCGTAGTGCCACACCAGGTGCGACTGCTGCGCCGTCGACTCGAACATCTCGAGCAGCTGCTCGTAGTCGCCGCCCAGCTCGTCCACCGGCGTCACCGGCAGCCCGCAGATCTGCAGCAGGTACGCCCGCCGCAGGAAGTGCAGGGCGTCGTAGTCGAAGCCGGCGACGGGGGCCACGTCCCCGCTCAGCCCCGGCATGTACGCGAACACCGGCACGGACGGCAGTCCGGCCTCGCCCAGCGCCTTGTCGTACGAGGCGATCTCTTCCGCGAAGGGGTTGTCGGGGCTGTGGCACAGCACGTCGACAAGGGGGACCAGCCACAGGTCACAGGCCACGCGGGCTCCGATCATTCGTTGCCGCCGATCCCGCCAGCGTAATGCTCCGGACACCCTCCGCGAAGGCCTGCGCAGAACCTCCTGCGCCCCAGATGGCTACCCCTGAGCCCCCACCTTCCACACCCACACGTCCCGCACCCGCTCCGGCTGCCGGCCCACCAGCCCGCTCACCAGCTGCCGCAGCACGTCCGCCCGGTCCTGGTCCGGCAGCACCAGCGCGCCCGCCTTCCAGTACTCCAGGTCCTGCCGGGCCTGCTCCCGCCACTGCGGGGTGATCTCCGGCGGCTCCTGCCCGTAGCGGACGTCCCGCAGCAGGTTCGACAGGTGGCGCGGGGGCGCCCCGTAGATCCCGATGCGGTCGGGCCCCCACGGCCCGTTGAAGTAGCCGCCGGCCAGCCGGAAGCCGAAGTCCGCCTCGACCTGCCAGTGCAGGGCATCGGCCTGCCCGGGGTCCGGCAGCGGTACCGGAACGAGTGCCTCGCCCTCGTTGACGTAGCCCTTCCAGGCCCCGGAGGTGATGAACGCCGGCACCGGCGCCCGCTCCCGCACGGTCAGCGGCAGCGGCAGCACCGGCAGCAGCGCCGCGGCCGCCGCCAACAGCCCGAGCGTCCGCAGCTCGCGCGCCCGCACCCGGAGGGTCCGGTCCAGCGCGAGCGCCAGCAGCACGCCCAGAACGGGGGCGCACACCATCGCCACGCGCCCCTCGATCACCGACTCGAACAGCGGCAGCTTCCCCAGCCCCCACCAGGGTCCGGGCAGCACGATCCCGCTGTGCGGCACCGGCACCCGCGGCCCCAGGGACAGCAGCAGCGCCGCGGCCCCCGTCAGGGCCAGCGCGCGCACGGCCGGGCGCCGCCACAGCCACACGCACACGGCCGCGCCGAAGGCCAGCAGGGGCCAGCCGTAGAAGGCGTTCTGCTCGGTGGTGTTCAGCGCGAGCCGGCCCGCCGTCTCGGGGTCACCGAACAGGGAGCGGGCGGCGTACTCGACGAGGGCGCGCGGGCTGTTGCCGGCGTTGTCGCCGTGCAGGACCGAGTGGTAGCTCTGCGGCCCGAAGAACTGCCAGTACAGCGGGACGGCCAGCAGCGGCAGGCAGACGGCCGCCGCCACCGCCAGGCCCCGGCCGAGCGGCCGCACGGCGGCGAGGGCGCGCCGGGGGTCCACCAGCAGGTAGGCCAGGCAGAAGACCAGCATGCCGAGCGCGGCGATGAGCAGCGGCTCCTCGCCGAGGAAGATCTGGTACGTCGCGAACAGCCCGAGCAGCACCCCGTCGCGCACCACGCTGCGCCCCTCGCACAGCCGCAGGGCCCGGTCGACGATCAGCGGGATCATGAACAGGACGACGAAGTTCGGGTGGCCGTTGGCGTGCGAGACCATCGGCGGCGCGAACGCGGCGAGCGCCCCGCCCGCGGCGGCCGCCCAGCGGCTCTCGACGAACCGGCGGCGGATCATCCAGTACCAGGTCCAGGCGCTGGCGGCCATGCCGAGGGTGAGGACCAGGGCGAAGGTGACGGTCTCGCCGAAGGCGAGCGTGACGGGGATGAGCGGCACGGTCAGGCCGAGCATCGTCGCGTTGGCCATCAGGTTCACGCCGTCGGGCATGCCCTGGGCGATGGTGAAGAGCGGATTGCGCAGGTGGGTGATGTTGTCGGTGGCCACGCCGACGAACCATTCCCACTGGTTCTGGTCCTGGAGCGCGTCGTTGAGGTACCGGCCGTCGAGGTCCGCCCACAGGCCGTGGAAGACGTGGAAGGAGAGCGCGAGGAAGACGGCGGCGACGGCGAGGCCGCCCGCGTTCAGGCGCAGCAGCTCGACGAGGGCGCGCCTGCGGCCGCGCCCGCGGCCGTGGCCGGCTGCGCCTGCGGCGGGGCCGGGCCCGCGGCCTCCGGCTGTGCGGCGTACCGGCACCTCGGCCACCGTGCCGCCGCCGCGCCGCAGCAGGCGGGTGACCTCGGCGTCGACGGCCGGGCCGTCGAGGACCGAGGCGGCGAAGGCGGCGCGCGCCGCGTCCCCGTCGAAGAGGGCGAAGCCGAAGGTGCCGGTGCGGAAGCCCGGCACGCCGGGGATGCCGAGGGCGCGGCCGAGGCGGCTCCGGCTCCGCCCGAGCACGGCGACGGGCCGGCGGGCGGTGCCCTGCTCGCCGAGCCCGCCGAGCCCGCCGAGCCCGCCGACCCCGTCGGCCCCATCGGGCTCGCCGGGCCCATCGGGCCCGCCGGCCCCATCGGGCCCGCCGGCCCCATCGGGCTCGCCGGGGCGACCGTCCTCGGCCCGGCCGAGGGCCTGCTCCAGGCGGGCGAGCTCGTCCAGGGGCGTGCCGGCCCCGGCGTCGGTCAGCAGCAGGATCCGGCGGCCGGCGCACGCCCGTACTCCGGCGCGCAGCACCGCGCCCTCGCCCGCGGGACCGTCGAGGCGGACCGTGCGGACCCGGGAGTCCGGGGCGTGCTCGGCCCCGCCCTCGGCCCCTTCCTCGGCGCCGCCGTCGTCGACGAGGACCAGTTCCCAGCCCCCGGGGCGGCCCTCCAGATGCTCGCGGACGGCGGCGACCGTCGCCCCGATGCGGTCCCGCTCCCCGCGCACGGGGATGACGACGGACAGCCCGGGGCCCTCGGCCCCGGCCCGGGAGGCGGGGACGGCGGCGGGCTGGGCAGCGGGTGCGCAGGAGGCGGTCGCGGCCCAGGCGGCGGTGGCGATGGCGGCGGCGTGGCGGTCCACGCTCGCGTCGCTCACGCCGCGACCGGCTTCAAGGTCGCGGCCCAGTCCAGCGCGTGCTGGTTGTACGCGAGCACCAGGCGCCGCACCTCGTCGGCGTCCGCCCGCGCCACGGCGTCGATCAGCTCGCCGTGCCCCGACCACAGCGCCGCGTGGAGGTCCGCGGCCGCCTTCAGGTACGGCACGGTGAAGGCCCAGCACTGCACCCGGATCCGGTGCAGGAAGTCAGAGATGTACGTGTTGCCGACCAGCCCGCTCAGCTCCCTCCAGAAGCGCAGGTCGTAGCCGATCAGCACTTCGAGCGAGCCGCTCTGCGCAGCCCGGCCCGCCTCCTCGGCCCGACGGCGCACCGACACCAGCAGGTCGCTCGAGCCGGGCGCGGTGCCGCGCTCCACGAGCCGCCGGAAGATCCCGTCGACGACGAGCGTACGGGCCTCGATCATGCCCCGGAAGTCGTCCAGGGTGTAGACGCGCACGCGGAAGCCCCGGTGCTGCACCGACTCCAGCAGCCCCTGGGCGGAGAGGTCGACCAGCGCTTCGCGGACGGGGGTCGCGGAGACCTCGTACTGCTCGGCGATCTGCTTGACCGTGAACTCGGTGCCCGGTGGCAGGCGTCCCGCGAGCACCTCGTCGCGCAGCGCGTCCGCGATCTGCTGACGAAGTGTGTTGCGGGTGACAGCGGCGCTGCCTGGCATAGGGGTCCGTCTCCTTAGGTGAGCTTCGGACACCTTAGGCCAGGCAGCGCGGCCGAAACCGATCGGTGCGCGGCCGATTGCGGGCGGACGCCACCGGGGGCCGCGGTCAGGCCGAGGTGGTGTGCCGGTCGGCGACCGTCAGCGCTTCGTCGAGCAGGGCCAGGCCCTCCTTCGCCTCGGCCTCGGTGATGTTGCAGGCCGGAACGACGTGGGTGCGGTTCATGTTGACGAACGGCCACAGGCCGGACGCCTTGCAGGCGGCGGCGAACTCGGCCATCGGCGCGTTGTCGGCGCCCGCGGCGTTGTACGGGACGAGCGGCGCGCGCGTCTCCTTGTCCCGCACGAGCTCCACGGCCCAGAAGGTGCCCAGGCCCCGTACCTCGCCGACCGACGGGTGCCGCTCGGCGATCTCCGCGAGGGCCGGCCCGATCACGTTCTGCCCGAGGTGGGCGGCGTGCTCGACGATGCCCTCCTCCTCCATCACGTTGAGCGTCGCGATGGCGGCCGCGCAGGCCAGGGGGTGTCCGGAGTACGTCAGACCGCCGGGGTAGGGGCGCGTGGCGAAGGTCTCGGCGATGGCCGCGGAGATCGCGACGCCGCCGAGGGGCACGTAGCCGCTGTTGACGCCCTTGGCGAAGGTGATCAGGTCGGGGGTGACGTCCCAGTGCTCGGCGGCGAACCACGCGCCGGTCCGGCCGAAGCCGGCCATGACCTCGTCGAGGATGAAGACGATGCCGTGGCGGTCGCAGAGCTCGCGGACGCCGGCGAGGTAGCCCGCCGGGGGCACCATGATCCCGGCGGTGCCGGGCACCGTCTCCAGGATGATCGCGGCGATGGTGGCCGGGCCCTCGAAGGCGATGGTGTCGGCGAGGTGGGCGAGGGCGCGCTCGCACTCCTCGGCCTCGGTGGTGGCGTGGAAGGGGGACCGGTAGAGGAACGGGCCCCAGAAGTGCACGACCCCGGCGGCCCCGGTGTCGGACGGCCAGCGGCGGGGGTCGCCGGTCAGGTTGATCGCGGCGGCGGTGGCGCCGTGGTAGGAGCGGTACGTCGACAGGACCTTCTGGCGGCCCGTGTGCAGGCGGGCCATCCGGACGGCGTTCTCGACGGCCTCGGCGCCGCCGTTGGTGAAGAAGATCTTGTCCAGGTCGCCGGGGGTGCGCCGCGCGATGAGGCGTGCGGCCTCGGAGCGGACGTCGACGGCGAAGCCGGGCGCGAGGGTGCACAGGCGGGCGGCCTGCTCCTGGATCGCGGCGACGACCTTGGGGTGCTGGTGGCCGATGTTGGTGTTGACCAGCTGGGAGGAGAAGTCGAGGTAGCGCTTGCCGTCGTAGTCCCAGAAGTACGAGCCCTCGGCCCCGGCGACGGCGAGCGGGTCGATCAGGGCCTGGGCGGACCAGGAGTGGAAGACGTGGGCGCGGTCAGCGGCCTTGACGGCGGCGCCGTCCGCCTCGAAGGGGAGATGAGGGGTCATACGGCCACGCTAGAAGTGCGCAGGTGGGAAGGGATATCGGCGGACTGTATGGGCCCGGCACCCGGCCCTCGGCACTCTGTCGTGAGCCGGGCGCGGCGCGGGTCCGGGCAGGACGGGCCCGAGCGGGCGGGGGTCCGCGGGGCGCACCCCGGCCCACCCGCCGCGCCGCGCTTTGTGTCGAAGTCAATAAGCCTGCAAGCAAAGGTTGTTACGTCTGAGGCGGCCGTCGCAGACTGCCGCCCATGGAGCCGTTGAAGGTAGTGGCACAACTGTGGGAGCGAATCGACGCACGCGACTGGCACGGCGTGTCCCGCCTCATCGCCGAGGACGCCGTCATCGAATGGCCGGTCAGCGGCGAGCGCATCGTCGGCCGGGCCAACTTCATCGCCGTGAACAGCGACGATGCATACGCCGACGAGAGATCCGTCGAGGTGCTGCGGATCCTCGCCGACGGGGACCTCGTCGTCACCGAGGTGGAGATACCCCAGGACCACGTCGTCTACCGGGCCGTCTCCCTCTGGACCGTCAAGGACGGAGAGATCGTCGGCGCCCGCGAGTACTGGACCAGCCCCGGCCAGGACCCGGCGCCCCGCTGGCGCGCGGGCTATGTCGAGCCGCTGGCCGAGCCCCTGGTGGCAGACTGAGCCGCGTGCTCACCCCACTCGTCACCGCGACCGGCGTCCTGGCCCTGCTGACCCTCGTGCCGGGGCCCGACATGGCGGTCGTGACCAGGCGCGCCGTGGCCCGCGGGAGGGCCGACGGGCTGCGCACCGTCGGCGGGATCACCGCCGGCCTGCTGCTGTGGGGCGTGCTCACGGTCGCCGGGCTGGCGGCCCTGCTCGCCGCTTCGGCCGAGGTCTACCTCGTGGTGAAGCTCGCGGGCGCCGCGTACCTGTGCTTCCTCGGCGTGCAGGCGCTGCGCCGCCCGGGCGCCGAGCCGCACCCGCCGGCAGCGGGCGCCCCCGAGGGCGGCGGCAGCGCCTGGCGCACCGGGCTCGTCAGCAACGCGCTCAACCCGAAGATCGCCGTGTTCTACACCGGCCTGCTGCCCGCGCTCGCCCCGCCGGGGCTGCGCCCGGCGGCGGGCATGGCGCTGCTGGTGCTGGTCCACGTCGTGCTGACCGTGGTCTGGCTGGGCACGTACGTGTACCTGCTCTCGCGGGCCCGGCGGTTCTTCGCCCGGCCGCGGGTGCGCCGGACCCTGGACCGGGTGACCGGGGTGGTCCTGATCGGCTTCGGGATCCGGGTGGCCACGACCCCGTGACCGGGGCGCGTCAGGCCCCGGCGCCGCCGCCCAGGCGGTCCAGCTCCTCCCCGATGGCCGTGCGCAGGCCGTCGTGGCGGGGGCCGAGCTCGTACCGGGTCCCCCTCCAGTACTCCTCCTCGTACAACCAGACGGGCAGCCGGACGAGGTCGGCGGGCTCCCAGTCGTAGCGCGGCCAGACGTGGGCGTGCAGGTACGGGTCGGTGTTGCCGAGGATCTCGATGTTCACCCGGCGGAAGGCCGGGTCGAGCCGGCGGCAGGCCCGTTCGACGGCCTCGGCGAGCCGCTCCATGTCGCCGAGGTACGCGGCCCTGCGCGCCCGGGGCAGGTCTAAGAGCCGCGTCACGGACGGGTCGTCGGTGAGCAGCACCGAGTACCCGGGGAGGAACTGCCGGTCCCCCATCACGGCGAAGCCCTGGTCGAGGCGGCGCAGGACGGTGGGGTTCTCGCCCCGGTGCGCGCTGCCTATGCGGTCGTTGCGCCAGCTGTCGTTGATCATCACCCCAACGTAGCGGCGGCGGGCGGCCCGCAGTGGGCGGATGGGCGGGCGGCCACAAGCCGGTCCGGCGGGCGGCTCGCAGCCGGTCCGGGAGGCGGCCGCAGCCGGTCCGGCGGGCGGCTCGCAGCCGGTCCGGCGGGCGGCTCGCAGCCGGTCCGGGAGGCGGGCCTTCAGGACTCGGGGCGCGCCAGCCGCCCCAGGAGGGCGATCGCCTCGGCCACCGGGACCGGCTCGAAGAAGCGGGCGTCGGCCTCCTCGACGGCGGCGATCGCGCGCGGCGCCAGCGCGGCGCCGGCCTCGGTGACCCGCAGCCGCTTGGCACGGGTGTCGGCGGGGTCGACCTCGCGCCGGATCAGGCCCTTGGCCTCGAGGGTGCGCAGGACCTGCGAGGCCATCTTGACGTCGGTGCCCGCCTGGCGGGCGACGGCCAGCTGGTTGGGCTGCTCGCCCTGCTCGTTGAGCCACCACGTACAGGCCAGCAGCACGAACTGCACGTGCGTGAGGTCGAGCGGGGCGAGCGCGGCGGCGATGCCGCGCTGCCAGCGCAGGGTGGCGTGCCAGAGCAGGAAGCCGGGGCTCTCGCCGGGCGTCAGGGCCATCAGCCGGCCGCCCGGGCGACGAGCGCGGCCATCGTCTCGGGCCAGTCGGCGGTGACGGCCGGGCCGATCTCGGGGCCGAGCGCGTCGGCGCCGTCGCCGGTGATCTCCATCCGGTACACGACGCGGGTACGGAGGTCCTGGCCCCGGTCGAGGCGGTGCACGGTGCGCAGCAGCAGGCCGTCGAAGCGGGCCTCGTCCACGAACAGTTCGCCGGGCTGCGCTTCGGCGATGCGCAGGTGCACCGGGTCCTGGCCGGCGGGCGTCATGACGATGGCGGTGCCGGTCTCGAACGGTCCGTCGAGCTCGATGTGCTCGATGTCGGCGTTCCAGGTGCCCCAGTTCTCGACGTCGGCCCAGAGCCGCCAGACGGCCTCGGGCGCGGCGTCCGTCTCGATGCTGTGCTCATAGGTCCACATGTGCGCCTCCCCGGATCGGAAGTCTCGGCTCTCGAAAACTTCTGTGCACAGATTATCTCTGCGGCGACTATCTGTCCATGCATGCATGCCTGCGGGGCGGGTGGCGCGGCGGAGGCGTGCGGGGAGGTGCGGCGGGGCGTCGGGAGTGGGCGTCGGGAGGGGGCGTCGGCCGTGCGCGAGGCGGCCCGCAGGAGGGGCCGGTCCTCCTCGGGGAGGCCGTGGTGTAGCTCGCAGGTTGCCCCTGTCATACCTGGGAGCTATGCGCGAAGGCGGCTCCGCAGCGGGACGCCGACCAGGGGTGGCGGTTCCTAACTTCGATACCGGAGAACGCGCTTCGAGCGCACCGGCCGCCCAGGCCGCCGCACCAGCGAAGGAGCAGGGACCGCCATGACGCACCTCGACGGACGCCCCGAAGGCCGCCCCGAAGGATGCCGCGACGACGCCCGCCGTCGGCACGGGCGTCTGCGCCGCACCCTGCTCGCCGGCCTCGTCGCCGCGGCCGTCGCCCTCCCCGTCTCCGCCGCCGCCTCGCCGGACGTGCCCGCGCCGATACCGGTGGCGTTCGGGGAGCAGGACGCGCCGCAGGCGAGGTATGCCGCCAACCGCGCCAACCTCGCCGAGGCGGCCCGCATGGCGCAGCATGCCGGGCGGACCGGCCGCGCCGGGAAGCTGCGGGCGATGGAGGCGGGCGGGACGGCGCAGTTCCTCGCCTTCGACGGCCGGGGCAAGGGGCGGGCGGTGGAGGTGTTCGGCGAGTTGGAGACCGCCGACCGGATCGCGGTCCTGGTGCCCGGCTCCGACACCTCGCTCGACACCTACCAGCGGTTTCGATCCGGGGCACTGGCCCTGCAGCAGCGCCTGAAGGCCGAGCACCCCCGCTCCGCGGTGGTCGCCTGGCTCGGGTACGAGACGCCCGCGACGGTCAGCGCGACCGTGCTGACCGCCGACCGGGCCGCCGAGGGAGCGGCCGAACTGGCCCCGTTCCTGCGGCGCCTGGAGCAGGCCGGCGCGCCCGACGCCCGGCTCTCGCTGCTGTGCCACTCCTACGGATCGGTGGTCTGCGCCCGCACCGGGACCGGCCCCAAGGTCGGCGACATCGCCCTGTTCGGCAGCCCCGGCACGGGCGCCGACTCCGCCGCCGAACTGCCGACCGGTGCCCGGGTCTGGGCCGGCCGCGGCGCCGGCGACTGGATCTCCGGCGTTCCGCACGTCCGGCTCGGCGGGATCGGCTTCGGCACCGACCCGGTCTCCCCCGCCTTCGGCGCCCGGCCCTTCAAGGCCGGGCCCGGCGGCCACAGCGACTACCTCAAGCCGGGCACCGAGTCCCTGGACAGCCTGGCCCGCATCGTCCTCGGCACCGACGCCCCTGCCGCCGCGGAGGTCCCCCATGCGTAAGCTCCGCGCCCGCTGGTCCGCCGTCGCCCGGCGGGTGGAGGCCGCCACCCCGGCCGGCCGGGACCGGGCGGTGGATGCGCTGCGGGCCTTCGCCATCCTCGGCGTGGTGCTGGGGCACTGGCTGGTCACCGCCCTCACCACCGCAGACGGCGGCCTCAGCACCACCAGCCCGCTGTCCCACATGCCGTGGCTGGCGCCGGTGTCCTGGGTGCTCCAGACGCTGGCCGTCTTCTTCCTGGTCGGCGGGCAGGTCGGTGCCCGGTCGTATGCGGCGGCGCGGGAGCGAGGAGTGTCGTACGGGGCGTGGGTCGGGCAGCGGCTCGCCCGGCTGTTCCGGCCGGTCGCGGCGGTGCTCGCGGTGTGGGCCGTCGCCGCGGCGGGGATGCTGCTGGGCGGGGCCGAACCGGCCACCGTGCACACGCTGGTGCGGCTGGTGCTGTCCCCGCTGTGGTTCCTCCTCGTCTTCGCCGCCCTGACGGCCGCGACGCCGCTGGTGGCCCGGATGAGCCCGCTGTGGCCGCTGGGCCTGGTGGCGGCCGTGGACCTGTGGCGGTTCGGGCTGGACGGTCCCGCATGGATCGGCTGGGTCAATGTGGCCGCCGGCTGGCTCGTCCCCTACACCCTCGGCGCTGCCTGGTCCCGCGGGGCCTTCGCCCGGCGCGCTCCGGCGGCCCTGCTGCTGGCCGGGGGTGCGGCCGCCACGGCGGCGCTGGTCCTGTGGTGCGGGTATCCGGCGTCCATGGTGGGCGTCCCCGGGGCCCCGATATCGAACCTGAACCCGCCGACGCTGGCCGCGGCCGCCTTCGGCCTGGCCCAGTGCGGGCTGGCGCTGCTGCTGCGCGGGCCGCTGGCGCGGGCGATGCGCCGGCCCGGTGCGTGGGCCGCGGTGGCCCTGCTCAACCTGTCCGCGATGACGGTCTTCCTGTGGCACCAGACCGCCATGATGGCCGTCACCGCCCTCGGGCTGCAGGCGCCCGCCGACCTGCCCGGACTGCACACGGTGCCGGACTCCCCGCAGTGGATGGCCGCCCGGCTGCTGTGGCTGCCGGTCTTCGCCGCCGCGCTGGCCGTCTGCTGGGCCGCCTTCCGCGCGTACGAGCAGGGCGTGAGGCGCCGGCGCCCCGCCCCCTCGCATGCGGTCGCCGGCTCCCCCGGCCCCATCGGTTCCCCCGGTTCCGCCGGTTCCGCCGGCTCCCCCGGTTCCCTCGCCTCGGCCGGCCTCGCCGGTCCCGGCCGTGCACCGGGTGGGCAGGGTCGGCCTCGCAGCCGTTCGGCGGCCGGAGAAGAGGTGATCATCCATGCCTAGGCTGGGCGGCATGACCGAGCAGAGCAGGCCACCGGCCGCCGACCCCTCAGCCCCGCAGTCAGCCCCGCACCTGACTGCCTTTCTGCGGGGCCTGGCCGCCGACCTGTTCACCCTGGAGCGGAACCCGCTCCCCCGGCTGTCGCGGCCGCGCTGGCTGGCCTGGCTGCCTCATGTGTTCATCACTTATCTCGCGGTGCTCTTCACCTTCCTGACCACCGAGCAGATGGGCGACCACTACCACGTCACCGGCGGCTATCCGCTGCTGGCGGCGCTGGCGACGGGCACCTCCATCCTCCTGGCCATGTTCCGGCCCATCGCCGCCTGGTGGCTGGCGCTGGTGGCCGGCGCCCTGGTGGCCGTGCAGATCCACGGACACGTGGGACAGGGCCAGAGCTGGCCGTGGATGCCCGGCGGGGTGATCGGGTTCGGGATCGTGCTGATGCTGGTCGCCCTGCGGGTGCCGCCCCGGGTGACCGCCGCGGTCGTCGGGCTCTCCGTCGGCTTCACCGGTCTGGCCGAGCTGCTGTTCAAGCCGCCCGGCGCCCAGAGCGTGACCCTCGTCGACCTGCTGCTGTTCGGCTTCATCGGCGTGCTCGGGTACGCGCTGCGCGCGACCCGGCTGGCCCGCAACAAGCTCGTCGAGCAGGAGACGCTCACCGAGGAGGAGCGCAGCCGGCGCACCCTGCTGGAGGAGCGCAGCCGGATCGCCCGCGAACTGCACGACGTCGTCGCCCACCACATGTCGGTGATCTCCATCCAGGCGCAGGTCGCCCCGCACCTGGTGGAGAACCCCTCCGAGGAGCTCAAGGAGAACCTGGCGGGCATCCGGGAGAACGCGCTGGAGGCCCTCACGGAGCTGCGGCGGGTCCTGGGCGTGCTGCGCTCCGAGCATCCCGACGATCCCGCCGGCCCCCACCACCCGCAGCCCACGCTGGCGGAACTGGAGGGGCTCGTCGACAACGTGCGCAGCGCCGGCCTGGACGTCACCACCGAGGTCGCCGGTATACGGCGGCCGCTCGCGCCGGGCGTCGAGCTGACGGCGTACCGGATCGTGCAGGAGGCGCTGAGCAACTGCCTGCGCCACGCGCCCGGTTCCCGTGTGGAGGTGGGCATCGCGTACGGGCCGCGCGAACTGCACCTGTGCATCGCCAACTCGGCGCCGACCCGCCCGGCACCGCCCTCGCACGGTGCGGGGCACGGGCTGCTGGGGATGCGCGAGCGGGCGGGCATGCTGGGGGGCGAACTCGCCGCCGGCCCGCGCCCGGGCGGTGGGTACGAGGTGAGCGCCGTGCTCCCCATGGATCCCGAGACGAAGAAGGGCTGAACAGGACGCATGAGCGCTCCCGCCGCACCGATCAGGGTGATGATCGCCGACGACCAGATGATGGTCCGGCAGGGATTCACCGTCCTCCTCAACGCCGAGCCCGACATCGAGGTCGTCGGCCAGGCCGTGGACGGTGCGCAGGCGGTGGCGAAGGCCGCCGAACTCGCCCCGGACGTGGTCCTGATGGACATCCGCATGCCCGGGATGGGCGGCATCGAGGCGACCTCCGTCATCACCGCCGTCCCGGACTGCGCGGTGAAGGTGCTCGTCCTGACCACCTTCGACCTCGACGAGTACGTGTACGAGGCGCTGCGTGCCGGAGCCTCGGGCTTCCTGCTCAAGGACGCCTCGGCCGACCAGCTCGCGGAGGCGGTGCGGGTGGTGGCGGCCGGTGAGGCACTGCTCTCGCCGAACATCACCAAGCGGCTGATCACCGAGTTCTCCCGGCTGGGGGCGCCGCGGGCGCCGTCGAAGGCGCGGATCGCCGATCTGACCGAGCGGGAGACGGAGGTGCTGGCGCTGATCGCGCAGGGCCTGTCGAACGCGGAGATCGCGGCGCGGCTGATCGTGGCCGAGCAGACGGTGAAGACGCACGTGGGCCGGATCCTGGTGAAGCTGGGCCTGCGCGACCGCACGCAGGCGGCGGTGTTCGCGTACGAGACGGGTCTGGTCCGTCCGACGGGCTACTGAGGGCCCCGGGTAGTACCTGAGAGGGAGGCGGGGAAATCCCCTTCGGCGGCGACGCGGACGAGGAAGTCGCGCACCTACCGTGGGGAACATGACCGAGACGACTTCCGGGGCGGCCCCCCGGACACCCGAGATCCGGCTGGCATCGGGCCTGCTGGAGAGCCTGCGCCGAGAGCTGATCACGGATGCCTTCGCGTACCGGCCGCTGCCGCCGATGCGCACGGACGGTCGGCTGACGCGGCGGCTCCCGGATCGGATGCGGGCGCGGGCGGCCTATCTGCCGCATGCGTCGGTCGCCGGGGCCGCACTGTTCGTGCTGCTGCTGGCGGCGACGTCGAGCGGGCTGGTGTGGCCGCCGGGGTCCTTGGTGCTCGGGCTGATAGCGGCCGCCCCGGTGCTGATGACCCTGGTCAGGCCGGTGGGTGCGTTCTGGGTGGCCCTCGTGGCCGCCGTGGTGCTGGGGCTTGCGGGGGCGAGCGAGCCGGCGTGGCCGTGGTCGCCGGGCGCCTTCGCCTCGTACCTGGTCACGGTGGGCATCGTGGCGATGCGGACCCGGCCCCGGGCTGCCGGCTGGATGTGGCTGGTCACGGTGGCGTTCGGGATCCTGGCGCCGGTCGTCCTCGGGCGGGGCGGTCTGGCGAACGTCGCGCCGATGGCCTTCACGCTGGCGGTGGTGCTGCTGGCGGTGACCGTCCGCCACACGCGCCGGCAGGCCGAGCAGGAGGTCAGTGCCCAGGCCGAGGTGACGGCCGCCGAGCGGGACCGGCGCACGCTGCTGGAGGAGCGCACCACCATCGCGCGGGAACTGCACGACGTGGTGGCGCACCACATGTCGGTGGTGGCGATCCAGGCGGAGGCCGCGCCGTACCGGGTGAAGAATCCGCCGCCGGAGCTGGAGGCGGCGTTCGCCACCATCCGGGAGAACGCGGTGGCGGCGCTGACGGAGCTGCGCCGGGTGCTGGGCGTGGTCCGCTCCGCGGACTACGAGGCGCCGGAGGCGCCGCAGCCGACGCTGGCCTCGCTGGACGGGCTGCTGGCCAATGTGCGCGAGGCCGGGCTGAGCGTGGACAAGACGGTGACCGGTGCGGTGCGGGAGCTTCCGCCGGGCGTGGAGCTGTCGGCGTACCGGATTATCCAGGAGGCGCTGAGCAACACGCTGCGCCATGCGCCGGGGGCTGCGGCCGAGGTCGAGGTGTCGTACGTGCTGGGCGGCCTGGGGATACGGGTGGTCAACGGGGCGGCGACGGAGGACGTGCGCCCGTCGCCGGGCGCCGGGCACGGGATCACCGGGATGCGGGAGCGGGTGGCCATGCTGGAAGGCGAGATGACGGCCGGGCGGACGGCCGCGGGAGGATACGAGGTGGCGGTGTTCATACCGGTGCGCGGGCGGCAGGAGCCGGCCGCGGAGACGGCGCAGGCCACGGCATGACGATCAGGGTGCTCATCGTCGACGACCAGATGATGGTCCGCGAGGGCTTCTCCGTCCTGCTGAACGCGATGGAGGGCATCGAGGTGGTCGGCGAGGCCGTGGACGGCCGGGAGGCCATCGACCGGGTGGCGTCGCTCCGGCCGGACGTGGTGCTGATGGACATCCGGATGCCGGTGATGAACGGGCTGGAGGCCACGCGGGAGATCGTCGCCGCGGACACGGACGCGAAGGTGCTGGTCCTGACGACCTTCGACCTCGACGAGTACGTGTACCAGGCGCTGCGGGCCGGGGCCTCCGGGTTCCTGCTCAAGGACGCCTCGGCCCGGCAACTGGCGGAGGGGGTGCGGGTGGTCGCCTCCGGGGAGGCGCTGCTGGCCCCGACCGTCACCAAGCGGCTCATCGTGGAGTTCTCCAGGCTCTCGGCCGCGCCGAAGCTCGCGGGCTCGGCGGCGGTGGAGGAGTTGACGGAGCGGGAGACGGAGGTGCTGGTGCTGATCGCACAGGGGCTGTCCAATGCGGAGATAGCGGACCGGCTCGTGGTCGCCGAGTCCACGATCAAGACGCATGTGAGCCGGATCCTGGTGAAGCTGGGCCTGCGCGACCGGACCCAGGCGGCGGTGTTCGCGTACGAGACCCGCCTGGTCACGCCCGCCTAGGGAGCCAGCCCGTCCGGCGGCACCGGGGGCACCGGCGGCACCGGGGGCACCGGGATGGCCGGATGTGACAGAAGCAGGTCATTGCGGCCATCGGGCGGGGCCGAAATGATCGGGACATGCTCCCACCGCACAGGATCGTCATCGTCGCCTTCCCGGGGGCCGAGCTGCTGGACGTCACGGGTCCGGCCGAGGTGTTCTCGGTCGCCACACGGGTCGCCGGCCCCGGCCGGCCCGGCTACACCGTCCGGATCGCGACGGCCGACGGAGCTCCGGTGGTGACCTCCGGCGGCCTGCGGCTGATGGCCGACCTGGCGCTGGACGAGGTGGACGGACGCGTGGACACCCTGCTGGTGTCGGGTGCGGTCGAGGTCGGCGAGGGCGGCGTCGAGCCGGTGCTCGACGACGTGGTCGTCGACTGGCTGCGCCAGGCGGCGCCGCGGGTCGAGCGGGTGGGCTCGGTCTGCGCGGGTGCGCACCTGCTCGCCGCGGCGGGGCTGCTGGACGGGCTCAGTGCCACCACCCACTGGCTCACGGCCGCCCGCCTGGCGGCCGACCACCCCCGCGTCACCGTCGATCCGGATCCGATCTTCATCAGGGCGGGCCGCGTGTGGACCTGCGCCGGCATCACCTCCGGGATGGACATGGCGCTGGCGATGGTCGCCGAGGACAACGGGCCCGAACTCGCCTTGTCAGTGGCCCGGATGATGGTGATGTACGTCAAACGCGCCGGCGGTCAGAGCCAGTTCAGTGTTCCGCTCGCGCTGCCCGACGGCGCCGCCGGCGACCCGGTCGACGAGCTGCGCGTATGGATCGGCGAGCACCTCACCGAGGACCTGTCCGCGGAGGCGCTGGCCGCGCGGCTGCACCTCAGCGTGCGCCACTTCTCGCGGCTGTTCCGCCGCCGCACCGCCACCACGCCGGCCGTCTACGTCGAGTCCGTCCGGCTCGAAGCCGCCCGCAGGCTGCTGCAGGACAGCGACCACGGCCTCGCGGAGATCGCCGCCCGCAGCGGCCTCGGCTCCGTCGAGAGCCTGCACCGCTCCTTCCGGCGCCGCCTGGGGACGACCCCCGCCGAGTACCGGCGCCGCTTCCGCTGACCCCGCCCGTCCCGTGACCGCCCCGCGCCCCGCGCCGCCCGGCGGCACACGGTCGTGCCCGCACGCCCGGCACATCCCACCCACACCAGGGAGAACACACCGTGTCCCGTACCCGCATCATCCCGATCCCGGTCATGGGCCGGCACAGCATCAACGCCTACCTGCTGCTCGGCCGCCGCCCCGTGGTCGTCGACGCCGGAACGCCCGGCAGCGGCCGCAGGATCCACGACGCGATCGCCGCGCACGGCGTGGACCCGGCCGACGTGGCGCTGATCGTCCTGACCCACGGCCACATCGACCACTTCGGCTCCGCCGCGGAACTCGCCCGCCTGACCGGGGCGCCCGTCGCCGGCCACATCGCCGACCTCCTGCCGTACCGCACCGGCCGGGTCCGCGAACCGTACCTGCCCACCGGGCCGATGGGCCGGCTCATGGCGCGCAACGGGAAGCTGCACGTCCGCGCCGAGCCGCTCGAACCGCAGGTGCTGGTCCGGGGCGAGACCGACCTGTCCGGCTTCGGGATCGCGGGGCGCATCATGCCCACGCCCGGGCACACCGCGGGCTCGGTCTCGGTCCTCACCGACGAGGGCGAGCTCGTCGCGGGCGACCTGATCGCCAATTCCTTCATGGGCCTCATCCCGGGCAGGCCGGCCAACCCTCCCTTCCACGACGACCCCCTGGGCAATCTGGCCAGCCTGCAGCGGATGCTCGACCTGGGCGCCACCAGGCTCCACGTGGGACACGGCAGCCCCCTGGAGTCCGACCGGGTCCGGCGCTGGGCCGCCCGGGAACACCGGCGGCTGGCCCGGCTCCGGGCCGCCGGACGGCTCCGCACCCGCCCGGCGGACCCTGCGGCGGACGCCCCGGTCCACCGGCAGGATCCGCACCCCACCGCCTAGGCTGCGGCCATGGGCTTTGATCCGTGGGACGCCGCATTCGTCGCCGATCCGTACCCCGCCTACCGGGAGCTGCGGGAGCAGGGCCGGGCCGTCTGGTGCGAGGCAACCGGGCAGTGGCTGGTGCCGCACCACGCCGACGTGAGCGCGCTGCTGCGCGACCGGCGGCTGGGGCGGACCTACCTGCACCGCTTCTCGCACGAGGAGTTCGGGCGGCAGGCGCCGCCGCCGGAGCACGAGCCGTTCCACGTGCTCAACGACAACGGCCTGCTGGACCTGGAGGACCCGGCGCACGGCCGGGTCCGGCGCCTGGTGTCGAAGGCGTTCACGCCGCGGACCGTGGAGCGGCTGGCGCCCGCGGTGGACCGGCTGGCCGGGGAGCTGGTGGGCCGGCTGCTGGCCGAGGGCGGCGGCGATCTGCTCACGGTGGTCGCCGAGCCGCTGCCGGTGGCGGTGATCGCGGAGCTGCTGGGGGTGCCGGAGGCGGACCGGGGGCTGCTGCGGCCCTGGTCGGCGGCGATCTGCGGGATGTTCGAGCTGCATCCCGACGAGGAGACCGCGCGGCGGGCCGTCCGGGCCAGCGTGGAGTTCAGCGCGTACCTGCGGGAGCTGATCGCGCAGCGCCGCAAGGCGCCGGGCGAGGATTTGATCTCCGCGCTGATCGCCGCCCACGATGACGACGAGGGGCGGCTGAGCGAGCAGGAGATGATCTCCACCTGCGTCCTGCTGCTCAACGCCGGGCACGAGGCGACGGTGAACACCACCGTCAACGGCTGGTGGTCGCTGTTCCGCAACCCCGAGCAGCTCGCCGCACTCCGTCCCGAAAAGTTGTCCACAGCTGTGGACGAGCTGATGCGCTACGACACGCCGCTGCAGATGTTCGAGCGCTGGGTGCTCGAGGACATCCGGATCGGGGACACCACCGTCCCCCGCGGGGCCGAGGTCGCGCTCCTCTTCGGGTCCGCCAACCGCGACCCGGCGCGCTTCGAGAACCCCGACGCCCTGGACCTCGACCGGGTGGACAACCCCCATCTGAGCTTCGGCGCCGGAATCCACTACTGCCTGGGCGCTCCCCTGGCGCGCCGCGAGCTGACCGCCTCCTTCGGGGCGCTGCTGGCGGAGGGGGTCCCGCCGCTGAAGCTCGTGCGCGAGCCGCAGTGGCAGGAGGGCTACGTCATCCGCGGCCTGCGCGAACTGCTCGTCGAGTTCTGACGCCCGGCCATCTCGCCCGGCCCCGGGGGGAGTTCTTCCCGGGGCCCGCGTCGGGCTGCTAACCTGCATCCGCTGCCTTCGGCGCCCCCAGCGGAGCGTTCGGAGGCTTTTTTCATGCCTTCCGACGCCTCTTCCACCCCAACGGCAAGCCCCGCCGCACGCTCCACGGCAAGCCCCGCGACGCCCACCGCCCCCGCCGGCTACCGCGCCCTGCTGCGCCACCGCGAGTTCGCCGGGCTGTACGCGAGCCTCACCCTGACCGTGGCCGCGAGCACCCTGTCCGGCTTCGCGCTCGGCACGCTCGTCGACCGTCGCGTCCACTCTCCGTTCCTGACCGCCGTCAGCATGTACGGGGCCACCTTCGCCACCGTCCTGGGCGCGCTCACCCTGATGTCCGTCGCCGACGGCAGCCGGCCCCGCCGGACCCTGGTCCTCCTCCAGTGCATCGCGCTCGCCGGTGCCGCCGCCCAGGCGGTGCCGGGGCTGCCGCTGGCCGCCCGGTTCGGCCTGCTCCTGGTGGCCGGCTTCTTCCAGTCGCTGGGCACCGGCACCCGGATGGGCCTGCTCGCCGAGGTCCTGCCGCAGTCCTCGTACGCCCTCGCCCGCTCCCTCATGAACATCACCGCCGGCGGCATGTCCGTCCTCGGCTATGCCGCCGGAGCCCTGCTGCTGGACCGCCTCGGCCCTTACCGGGTCTTCGCCCTCGCCGCGGCCCTGACCGGGCTCGGACTCGCCGTCGTCGCGGCGACCGTGCGCGAGCGCTCGATCCGGCCGACCCGCCGCCCCGGGCTGCGCACCACCCTGTCCGCCAACGCCGAGCTCCTCGCCCGGCCGGGCCGGCGCGCTCTGCTGCTGAACCTGTGGGTGCCCAACGGGCTCGTCGTCGGCTGCGAGGCCCTGTTCATCCCGTACGCCCCCGACCATGCCGGGACCCTCCTCGCCGCCGCCTCCGCCGGACTGCTCCTCGGCGACCTCGCCGTCGGGCGGCTGCTCACCGCCGACGGCCGGCGCCGCGCCGCCTTCGGCCTGCGACTGCTGCTGGCCGCGCCGTACCTGGTGTTCGCCTTCCACCCGCCGCTGCCGCTCGCCGCGGTCGCGGTGTGCGCCGCCGGGGCCGGCTTCGCGGCGACGCTGCCGCTCCAGGAGCAGCTGCTCGCCCTCACCCCCGACCCGGTCCGCGGCCAGGTCCAGGGCGTGGAGTCGGCCGGCCGGATGACCTGGCAGGGCCTGGGCGCCGCGCTCGCCGGCGCCACCGCCCAGTGGGCCGGACCGGCGGTCGCGATCAACGCCCTGGCCGCGGTGTCGGTCCTCGTCACCGTCGCCTCCCGCCCCTTCGTACGGCGCGAGGGCGCGGCGGCGAGGACCGGCGCGGCCCCGGCCGCAGGCATCACCGCGGGAGGACGAGCCCCCACGCCGCCGGACGCAGGGTCCAGGTCCGTCTGCGGACCGGACCGGCGACGGCGGCGTCGGCCCGGTAGCGGAAGTCCGCCCCCGACACCGTGACCACCCCGGCACGCGCCCGCACCACGCTCCCGTCCGCCCGGACCGCCACCTCGGCCAGCCCGCCGTCCGCGGGCGCCACCGAGACGTCCTGCACCACCCGGTCCACGTCGGCCAGCACCACCCCGTCGGCCTCGACCCGCAGCCGGTGCCCGCCGCCCCCGCCGGACGCCGCCGCGGGCGGCCGGATCAGGGTGCGCACCAGCGAGCGGTAGGCGCTGCGCACCGAGGGTCCGGCCGGCCGCGGCACGGACGGCCGAACGGGTGGAATCCGCAGGCTCCCGAGCACGACCCCGTCGCTGTCGTCGACGAGCAGGTCGCGGACGCCGACGACCCCGTCCAGAGCCGCCCGGGCGGCGGCCACCGCCGACAGCGGAACGCCCAGCAGCCGCGCGAGCCCCAGCGAACCCGCCTGACCCACCGGGATCAGCGAGACGGCCCCCTCGGAGAGCCCCCGCTCGCGGTGCAGCAGTCCGACGGCCCGCACCAGCGCCCGGTCGTCGCCCACGATGACCGGCCGCCGATGGCCCCGGCGGGCAAGTGCCCGCGCAAACTCCTCGGCCGAATCCGGGAGGCAGATTTTCGCCGCCGCCCCCGCCGACAGGACATCTTTCGCGATCCGCACGGACTCGCCGTCAAGACGGCGGGCGACCGGGTCGACGAGCACGAGCAGGCCGCCTACCGGCGCGCCCGCGGGGCTCATGGTGGGCTCTGGAGCCGACACCTCGGTCCTTCCTCGGGTAGCATCTTTGTGCAAGAGGCCCTTGCGCTATTGCGCCAGGGCCTTCGTCTATTCCGGGGTACCGGTCCGACGGCTCAGCCTGCGGTGTACATCGTCGTACGCCCCCTGACCCAGGACATGCCCCATCCGGAAGAGGTGTACGCCTGTGCCCGCTCTTGTGCTGCTCGGAGCTCAGTGGGGTGACGAGGGCAAGGGAAAGGCCACCGACCTGCTCGGTGGATCCGTTGACTACGTGGTGCGCTACCAGGGCGGCAACAACGCCGGCCACACGGTCGTCGTAGGCGACCAGAAGTACGCGCTGCACCTTCTCCCGTCCGGCATCCTCTCCCCCGGATGCACCCCGGTCATCGGCAACGGCGTCGTCGTCGACCCGTCCGTACTCCTCTCCGAGCTGCGCGGGCTCAACGAGCGCGGCATCGACACCTCCAAGCTGCTGATCAGCGGCAACGCCCACCTGATCACCCCGTACAACGTCACCCTCGACAAGGTCGGCGAGCGCTTCCTCGGCAAGCGCAAGATCGGCACCACCGGCCGCGGCATCGGCCCCACGTACGCGGACAAGATCAACCGCGTGGGCATCCGCGTCCAGGACCTGTACGACGAGTCGATCCTGACCCAGAAGGTCGAGGCGGCCCTCGAGGGCAAGAACCAGCTGCTCGCGAAGCTGTACAACCGCCGCGCGATCGACGCCGCGCAGATCGTCGAGGAGATGCTCCAGTACGCGGAGCAGATCAAGCCGTACGTCGCCGACACCACGCTGATCCTCAACAACGCGCTGGACGAGGACAAGGTCGTGCTGTTCGAGGGCGGCCAGGGCACCCTGCTCGACGTCGACCACGGCACGTACCCGTTCGTGACCTCGTCGAACCCGACCGCGGGCGGCGCCTGCACCGGTACCGGCGTCGGCCCGACCAAGATCAGCCGCGTCATCGGCATCCTGAAGGCCTACACCACCCGCGTCGGCGCCGGCCCGTTCCCGACCGAGCTGTTCGACCAGGACGGCGAGGACCTGCGCCGCATCGGCGGCGAGCGCGGCGTGACCACCGGCCGCGACCGCCGCTGCGGCTGGTTCGACGCCCCGATCGCCCGCTACGCGACCCGCGTGAACGGCCTGACGGACTTCTTCCTGACCAAGCTGGACGTGCTCACCGGCTGGGAGCAGATCCCGGTCTGCGTCGCGTACGAGATCGACGGCAAGCGCGTCGAGGAGCTGCCGTACTCGCAGTCGGACTTCCACCACGCGAAGCCGATCTACGAGAACCTGCCCGGCTGGTCCGAGGACATCACCAAGGCCAAGTCGTTCTCGGACCTGCCGAAGAACGCCCAGGCGTACGTGAAGGCCCTCGAGGAGATGTCGGGCGCCCCCATCTCCGCCATCGGCGTCGGCCCGGGCCGCGACGAGACGATCGAGATCAACTCGTTCCTGTAGAACGAGCCGGAACGTCCCGAAGGGGGCGGTGCGCCACGGCGCACCGCCCTTTTTCGTTCACTCCATGCCGAGCAGGGCGTCGATGGCGCCCTTGATCCGCTCGACCGACACCTCGCGGCCCACGGTGAGGTGCTCGAAGAGGCTGGGGGCGAAGGGGGCGAGCAGCAGATGGGCCATGACCGAAGCGTCCGCCTGCGGCCAGATCTGCCGCACCAGCACCGTGACGTGCGTGTGCATCGTCAGGTACGCGCCGCTGGCGTAGCGGGCGCCCGGTGCGGCGGCCTCGGCGGCGGCCATCACGGCGCGGTGCTCGACCAGCCGCTCGGCCTGGGTGTGCAGGAACGCCCGCAGCCGCTCCCGCGGCGGCGCCTCGGGGCCGAGCGGCGGCGGCCCGCTCAGGAAGGCCTGCTGGAACCTCTTCTCGTCCTCGTCGAGCAGCGCGTACAGCAGTCGGCTGACCGTGCCGAACCGCCGGTAGACCGTGCCGACGCCCATGCATGCGGCGTGCGCGACGGCGTTCATGCTGACGGCGTCCGGCCCGTGCTCGGCGACCAGCTGCGCCGCCGCGTCCAGGATCTTGCGCCGGTTGCGCGCGGCGTCGGCCCGCTCCGGCGGGGCCTGGCCCGCGACGGGGAGTTCGATGCGGCTCATGGAACGAGGCTACCGGACACCCTTGCAAAACGGATTCCTATCCGGTTAACTCACTCCCGTCGAACCGGATAGCAATCCACTTACCGGAGGGTCCGCCATGAGCGCCAAGGTCGCCGTCATCTACTACTCCGCCACCGGCAACGTCCACGCGCTCGCCAGCGCGGTCGCCGAGGGCGCCGAGAAGGCGGGCGCGGAGGTCCGCCTGCGCCGGGTGCCCGAGCTCGCCCCCGATGCCGCCATCGACTCCAACCCCGCCTGGCGCGAGCACGTCGAGGCCACCAAGGACGTCGAGGTCGCCACGCTCGACGACCTGGTCTGGGCCAACGCCTACGCGATCGGCTCGCCCACCCGCTACGGCAACATCGCGGGCCAGCTGAAGCAGTTCATCGACACCACCGGCGGGCTCTGGCAGAAGGGCGCCCTCGCCGACAAGCCGGCCACCGGCTTCACCAGCGCGCACAACGCCCACGGCGGCAACGAGTCCACGCTGCTCGCCCTCTACCACACCTTCCACCACTGGGGCTCGGTCATCGTCGCCCCCGGCTTCACCAACCCGGCGATCTTCGCCGCGGGCGGCAACCCCTACGGCACCTCGCACCCGGGCAGCAGCGGCGAGGTGACCGAGGAGACCCTGGCCGCGGCCCGCTACCAGGGTGAGCGCCTCGCCAAGTTCGCCGCCCGCCTGGCAGCCACGACCGACCTGGTCTGACCGCCGACCCCGCGCCCCGTCCCGCGGCACACCCGGGACGGGCCCGGCGGCCGCCGACCTGCGAGCATGTCGCGATGGAAGACGCCCGAAAAACAGTCAGCTCCGGCTCACCGCTCGAGCCGCAGATCGGCTTCTCGCGAGCGGTCCGCAAGGGGCAGCACATCGCGGTCGCCGGTACGGCCCCCATAGGCCCGGACGGCACCACCACAGCACCGGGGGACGTCTACGCCCAGACCGTCCGCTGCCTCGACATCGCGGAAGAGGCCCTGCACCAGGCGGGTGCCTCGCTCCGGGACGTGGTCCGGACCCGCATCATGCTCACCGACGTGACCCGCTGGCGAGAAGCGGCCAAGGCCCACGGCGAACGGCTCGCAGCCGTCCGTCCGGCCACCACGTTCGTGGAGGTCTCCCGCTTCATCGACCCCGACTGGCTCGTCGAGATCGAGGTCGACGCCGTCCTGGACGGCCCCCCGCAGCCATGAGGTACGCGGAGGCGCGGGATCCCGGGCGGCCCGCAACCCGGCCCCGCCCCTCCCGGTCATGCCCCATGGTCGAGCTCCCGGAACAGCAGGCCGCAAGAAGCCGTTGAGGCCGGCCCGGGCGGGAGTCGCCAGGAGCAGGGGAACGGCCGTGGTGCGGGTGTCGGTGCGGTGTTCTAGCGTCGGAAGGGCGGGGGTGACCGATGCGTCGAGCCGGTCATATCCGTCAGGCCCGCTCCGCGCCCCCCGCCCGCGGTTCGGCACGCTTGCGGATCGCGTGACCGCCCGAGAGAGCAGGTGCAGCATGCGTCCGTCGGCCCGTGTCCCCAGCGTCCTCGCCGCCCTGGCCCTCGCCGCCTTCGCCGCCCCGGCCGCGTCGGCCAGCGTCCAGGACTGCCAGCAGTACCTCGCCTCGCACGGCAAGCAGTCCGTGTCGGGCGCCGCCCAGGCCTGCTACGAGGGCTCCATCGGCAACCAGACCAGCTGCGTCGCGAGCCTCCAGCAGGCCGGCGTCTCCGCGAACGAAGCGGGCGGCGCCTGTCGCGCGGCCCGCTAGGCCGTCCCGACCACCCGTCAGCCGAACTGCCCGGGCTGGTAGTCGCCCGCGGGCTGCTGAACCAGGACGTTGATCCGGTTGAAGGCGTTGATGAGGGCGATCAGCGAAACGAGAGCGGCAAGCTGCTCCTCGTCGTAGTGCTTGGCGGCGTTCTCCCACGCCTCCTCGCTCACCCCGCCGGCCGCATCGGCAATGCGGGTGCCCTGCTCCGCGAGCTCCAGCGCCGCGCGCTCCGCATCGGTGAAGACGGTGGCCTCCCGCCACGCCGCCACCATGTGGAGCCGCACCGAGGTCTCCCCGGCCGCAGCGGCGTCCTTGGTGTGCATGTCGAGGCAGAACCCACAGCCGTTGATCTGGCTGGCACGGATCTTCACGAGCTCCTGCGTCGAAGCAGGCAGCGCCGAGTCCGAGATGGCCTTGCCCGCCGACACGAAGTGCTTCAGGGCCTTGCCGGCCACGGGGCTGCCGAAGAGGTTCAGACGAGCGTTCATGGTGTGCTCCTCCAGTCGATGGCTACGCCCATATGACGGCCCCGCCCCACCGAATGTGACACCCGAAAATGTGACCTGCGTCTCTTGTCGGCGATCGCCCCTACCCTCCCCTCATGACCACCGACCCCCTCCAGGAGCACCTGTCATCCATCGAGGCCCTGCTCGCTCAAGCCGCCCCGACCGACGACGAGGCCATACGCGTCCTGCGCACCAGCCAGGACTTCTGGGAGGTCGAGGACTACCAGGCCTGGTTCGCAGCCGAAGCGGACATGCAGTCCCACCTCGCGGCCCTGACCACAGCACTCACCACCCGCTGGGGCGCCCACCTCACCATCGACCTGTTCGCCCACCTCCAGGCCGGCTTCGACGGCGAGGAGCCGCCCGCCCCGCTCGACGAGCTCTGCCAGCAGGCCACCACCCTGCAGGCCTGGCCGCTCCCTGACGGCCGCTGGCTCGGCCTCACCATCGCCCAGTGGGACAAGGAGCTTCCCCTGCAACTTCTGGCCGCAGTCGGCGACCTCCAGCACCTGACGTGACGAATCCCCTACCGTACGTCGCATGAAGACGGCACTCGCAGTCTGCGCAACGGCAGCGGCCCTGGCCCTCGCCACCCCCAGTTCCGCCTACGCGGCCCACGGCGTCCTGATCATCGACGGCGCAGCCCACCACTCGCCCAGCGGCTGCTACCCCCTGGGCGACTTCGTCCCACCCGTGGTCTCCAACCACACCGACTCCGTCATCGCAGTCTGGTCCGACTACGACTGCGCGGGCCAGGTCGAATGGGTGATCGTCCCGGGCGAGACCTACCACCCGAACGGCAATCGCAGCATCTTCGTCCCCTGACCCGCAGACGCCCGACCAGGGAAGCACGTAGCGATCCGACGCGCCGGGAGCGGGCACGGACGGCGAGGGAGGTACGGACAGTGGGCACGGCCGGTCCGTCGCCCTGCCCGTCCCTCCCCCCTCCCGCCACGGACCGTCCGGGCCCGGCCCTCGGCGGGAGGGGGGTACTTCTCTGCTGCCGAACCGGCGTCTACGGCTCAGCGCGCCGCCCAGGCGGCAAAGTCCGCCCAGGCCGCGGGGGCCACGGCGAAGGTCGGGCCGCCGAGGTCCTTGGAATCCCGGATGTGCACGGCGTGCGGGCAGGCGGCTACCTCGACGCACGCACCACCGCTCTGGTCGCTGTAGCTCGACCTACGCCACTCGTACGCCACCTCGACGCAAGCACCGCCCGCATCGCTGCTGTGGCTGGACTTTCTCCACCGGAGCGTGGTGTTCATCGCCGATCTCCCGCCAGCTGCTCGATGAGGCCCAACGATTCACGCGGACCAAGGGCCTGTGCGCGGATCTTCGCATATCGCTGTGCGTACATGCTCACCTTCGCCGGAGCACTGAGAAGGAGGCTCTCGTCCTGCACCTCCATGTAGACCAACCTCTCGTGTCGAGGGGTCTCGATGAGGTGCATGCCGCCCCCTCGGACGCCTGCGTGCTCGCCTGACAGTCCGCAATCCAGCGGGAGCACTTGCACTGTCACATTGCGGCGCCGCGCGAGTTCCGCAAGATGGCGGCACTGGTCCCGCATAAGCCCCTTACTTCCAATGTCCCGCCGCAGAGCCGACTCGTCCAGGATGAACTCGATGAGCGCTTCAGGCCTTCGGTCAAAGAGGACCCGGCGCGCCATGCGCGCCTCGACCAGTTCCTCGACCCGCTGCTCCGACAGCACGGGGTAGCCACCGGCAATCAGCGCACGTGCATAGGCCTCGGTCTGGAAGAGCCCATAGATCACCTGCGGTTCGAATGAACAAAGACTCAGGGCCTTCTGTTCGAGCATGATGAAGTCCTGAAACTGCGCCGGATAGCGCTCCAGAGGCACCAGCTCCCGCGCCACCTCGAACACCCCCAGCCCACCACCGATGGTCGCTTCGAGCCCGATCAGCATCTCGTCACTCGCAGGCTGCGCACACGTTTCGACCGCGCTGATGGCTGCCGCCGAGTACCCGAGCATCTTGCCCAGTTCCTTCTGGGTCAGCTTCTCCCGCTCGCGCAGCGCCCTCGCCAGGTGGGACACGATGCGGATCACACCGCCCGCAGTCTCCTTGTTGGCGGCCTTGGCCATGGAGTGCACCCCCACTCAACCGGACTCAACCAGGCTCTACCAGCGCAGGCCGAGTTTCTACCGTTTCGGGCTCTTGAGTCCGAGCCCTAGAAAACCGTAGACCGCACCCCCCACCCTGGACCCATGAACACAGAAAGTCACCCCACCGGCACTCCCACCGGCACCCCCAACTCCCTCCCCCCGAGCTGGGTTCCCTCCACCGGCATCGGAATTCGCAAGGCAGGAGTGCTATTTGACGCCGTACGCGTAGACGGTGACATGGGACGGAAGCTCGCCGACCTCCTCGCGACGCTCACAGGCGGTGACCCCGGTCCGATCATCACCCAAGCCAACGGCCGACGCCCGGTCTACTTCCTCGTCCCCGTCGGCAGCGCCGCCTACCGCGTCTGGCCGCCCGGATTCACGCGCCTCACCTCAGGCCCCCGTCGCACGACCTACCTCCCGATCCCCGCCCTGGAAGGATCCTGGCCCCTGGCCTGGCGTTGCCCGCCCACCGCCGAAGACCGGTTCGTGCACGCGCTGCTGCTGTACCGCGCAGCCGGCCTCTACCAAGCCAGTTGCGAGATCTCCTCGGCCACCACCGCGCACGCATCCGCGGCCGGATCGATCAGCGGGAAGTGACCGACCCCGTCCAGCAGCGTCAGCCCGACCGTCTCCCCGGCCTTGGCTGCCGCAGCCACGTACGACTCGGCCACCTCGCTCGGCACGACGATGTCCTCCCGCCCGTGCACCACGGTCGTGGCGATCCCCGTCGGCACCAGCGCCGCCGGATCCGCGTACGCCACCCGCTCGGCCCAGTGCGCCCCGCCGCCCAGCAGCTGCGCGGAGGCCCCGCCGCACACCCCGAGCCGCTCCGCCACCTCGAAGTCCGCGATGGGGGCCAGCGCCACCACGCCGCGCAGCAGCGGCGGGGAAGGCAGCTTCCACCCGGCCGGGGCACCAGCCGGCAGCACGTGCCGGGCGGCGGCCCACAGAGCGAGGTGACCACCGGCCGAGTGCCCGGTAATGACCGTACGCCGGGGATCAGCGGCCGGAACGGCGGCAGCGGCAAGCGCGGGCAACGCATCCATCGCAGCGGCAACATCATCGAACGTCTCGGGCCACCGCCCCGCCACCGGGCCGCCTTCACCCGAGGCCTGACGAGGCACCGACCCCGAACTCCCCCGCCGATACTCGACACTGGCCACGGCAAACCCACACCGAGCCAGAAAATCAGCCAACGGCGACACGTGCTGCCGGTCGTACGGAGCCCGCCACGCACCCCCGTGCAGCAGCACCACCAGCGGCGCGGAACCGACCGCACCCGCGTCCCCACCCCGAGGCGCATAAAAATCGATCACATGATCCGGGTGATCCCCGTACGCAGCAGTCGCATCCGGCGCGACCGGCGGGTGGGAGAAGGCCGAGGCCGCCTCGGCGGCGTCCCGTTCGACTGCGGGGTCCGTCATCGGCTCAACCTCTCGGTAACGCACGGCACGTGGGGCACTGGTGTTCCGGTGATCCGGTGTTCTGGTGATCCGGCAGAGCCGGACCGTATCAGGCCGGAACCCGCCTGTCCCTTGGGGCCCTTGCACACCACAACCCCAGGCATGGAAACGGATGGCGGCGGGCAGGGATCACACCCTGCCCGCCCCTAGCCGTGACGTTTCACCACGGCCCCACCCGCAGTCACCCGAACATCACCCGAACGTCACCCGAAGATGTGACCCAGCGTCCGGGCCGCCCGCTCCGCATCGGCGAAGCCGACGTACAGCGGCGTGAACCCGAACCGGAGCACGTCCGGAGCCCGGAAGTCCCCGATGACGCCGACACCGATCAGCGCGTCCATCACCTCACGGGCGTTCTCGCACCGCAGCGAGACCTGGCTCCCCCGCCGCTCGTGCTCCACCGGGGTGACGGACTCCACCTTCCCCTCGGGCACGTACGCGGCCACGCACTCCAGGAAGAAGTCCGTCAGCGCAAGGGACTTGGCCCGCACCGCTCCGACGTCGACCCCCTCCCACGCGTCGAGCGCCGCCTCCAGCGCCAGCATGGACAGGATGTCCGGCGTGCCGACCCGGCCCCGTACGGCACCCTGCACCGAAGGCGTGTACTCGGAGGTCATGGCAAACGGCTCCGCGTGCCCGTTCCAGCCGGGCAGCGGCGAGTCGAACGCCGCCTGGTGCCGCTCGGCGATGTAGAGGTACGCGGGCGAACCGGGCCCGCCGTTGAGGTACTTGTACGTGCAGCCGACCGCGAGGTCGACGCCGTGCTCGTCGAGGCCGACGGGCAGGGCACCGGCCGAGTGGCACAGGTCCCACACCACGACGGCGCCCGCGGCGTGCGCGGCCCGCGTGAGTCCGGGCAGGTCGTGCAGCCGGCCGGTGCGGTAGTCGACGTGGTTCAGCAGCACCACGGCGACGCTCTCGCCCCGCGCGGCGAGCACCGCACGCGCCTCGGACGGATCCACCGGCACCACGGTCAGACCGGTCATCCGGGCCGCGGACTCGGCTATGTACCCGTCGGTCGGGAAGGTGGAGGCGTCGACCAGCATCTCGGTTCGACCACCGTCAGCCGACCCAGCCGACTCAGCCACCCCAGCGGACCCAGCGGCCAGCCGAGCAGCCCCCACCAGCGCCTTGAACAGGTTGACGCTGGTGGAGTCGCCCACGACGACCTGGCCCGGCGCCGCGCCGACGAGCGGGGCGATCCGGTCGCCGATCCGCTCGGGCGCGGTCCACCAGGTGCCGGAGCTCCACGAGCGGATCAGGTCGGTGCCCCACTCCCGGGTGACGACCTGGGCGACGCGTTCCGCCACGCCGACGGGGAGGGCGCCGAGGGAGTTGCCGTCGAGGTAGACGACGCCGTCGGGGAGGGTGAAGCGCTCGCGGAGCTTGCCGAGGTCGTCGGCGGCGTCGAGCTCGGCGGCGCGGGCGGCGAGGTCCGCCCGAACGGAAGCGAGGGAGACGTCAGACATGGCTGCGCGCCGTCCACAGCTCCGGGAACACGTTCTTCGCGGCCCGCTTCTCCAGCCAGGTCACCCCGGCCGAGCCGCCCGTCCCCGTCTTCGCGCCCATCGCGCGGCGCGTGGCGACGAGGTGGTCGTTGCGCCAGCGCCACACCAGTTCGGCCACGTCCGTCAGCACCTCGCCCAGCCGGTGCAGGTCGGGATGCAGCTCGGGGTCCTCGTACAGGGTGGTCCAGACGGCCTCGACCTCGGCGGAGGCCTCGTACCGCTGGGACAGGTCCCGGTCGAGGACGGCCGGCGGCACCGGCAGGCCGCGCCGCGCGAGCAGGCGCAGCACCTCGTCGTACAGGCTCGGCTCGTGCAGGGCCTTCTCCAGCTCCGCGTGGACGCGCGGCGCACCGCGGTGCGGCACCAGCATGGAGGCCGACTTCTCGCCGAGCAGGAACTCCATCCGGCGGTACATCGCCGACTGGAAACCGGAGCCCTCGCCGAGCGCGGCGCGGTACGAGTTGAACTGGCCCGGAGTGAGCTGGGCGAGCGGGCGCCAGGAGGCGTTGAGGGCCTCCAGCTCGCGGAGGGATCGTTTCAGCGCGTCCATCGCCACGGGAATGCGGTCCTCGCGGAGCGCCTTCGCGGCCGTCTCCCACTCGTGGACGATGACGGTGAACCACAGCTCCATGACCTGGGTCGTCACCAGGAAGACCATCTCGCCGGGATCGTCCGAGCGGGGGTGCTGGAGGTGGGTGAGGACGTCCGCCTGGACGTAGTCCTCGTACGGGGTCGTGCCGTCGAAGTCGAGGTTCGGGGTGTCCGAACCGGCTCCGGAGGCATCAAGGGTGTTAGACATCGCTGTCTCCTCGACACGTGCTTCCGGGTAGCGGTCCGCTCCTTCCGAATGGGTATGTGGAGCCCCGGTCCCCTGCCCGCATCATAAAACTGCTTCCCGGGCCGCCTCCAATGATGCGTGACCGGGCTCACAGACACTTTTCGGACACGATGGGGTCGCGGGAGCCCCTGCCCCGCGGAGGCCCTTGCCCGCGGAGACCGGTGCCCGCAAAGGCCCGCGCCCGCAAAGGCCCGCGCCCGGCAAGCTGCCGGGTCACGGGCCTCCGGTGCCGGTCCGGCCGTCGGGGCCTGCTCAGGCGCCCAGCGCCTGCGCCGCCGTCTCCGAGGAGTCGCGCAGGAACGTCGTGCAGCGCTCGTACTCGTCCTTCTCGCCGATCGCCTCGGCCGCCCGGGCCAGGGCGTACAGGGCGCGCAGGAAACCGCGGTTGGGCTCGTGCTCCCACGGCACCGGGCCGTGGCCCTTCCAGCCCGCGCGGCGCAGGGCGTCGAGGCCGCGGTGGTAGCCCGTACGGGCGTAGGCGTACGCCTCGACCGGGCGGCCGGCGGCGAACGCCTCGTCGGACAGGACCGCCCAGGCGAGGGACGAGGTCGGGTGGGCGGCGGCCACCTCGACGGCGGGCGTGCCCGCGGCGATGGCCTCGCGGCCGGGCTCGTCGGGCAGGTGGGTGGGGGCGGGGCCCCCGAGCAGGTTCTGGTGAATGGACATGGATCAAGTCTGGGGCATCGGGCGGCGCAGCGGGGGCGGTGTCGCGGGGCGGTGTCGCGGGTTCCCGGCGCGGTGTCGCGGCGGTGTGGCGACACCGGGGCCGTGGCCCGGCTCCGTGGCTCCGGCTCCGGCCTCCGGTGTCGTGTGCGTACGCCCCCACCGCCCCCACCGGGTGTCCGGCGGTGGTCCCACCACCGCGCTCCCGGTCGTGGGCGGGGGGTGGTGGGCGCCCCACCACCGGGCGGCCCAGCCGTGTGCCCGGCACACCTCCCCCCGGCAGGGGGCTCCGGCGGACCGTAGAAGGGCCATCGACGAAGGGGGAAGTCGTGAACACCGCCACCGCACCCGCCACCGCCACAGCACCCGCCGCCGCCCTGTCCGGCGCGGCCGCCGCCCGTGCCGCCCGCGCCGTCCGGTCCACCGCAGGCGCCACCGTGCCGGGTGGCGGTGCCGGTGCCGGTGCCCGCCTCGGTGCCGGGATCGGTTCCGGCGTCGGCGTCGACCTCGACGGTGCGGTCGAGGAGCTGTGCTCGGCGGTGTTCACCTCTCTGCGGCGCAAGGACCAGCGCGAACGCGGCCGCCAGTACGTACGCGGGCTGCTCGCCACCGAGGGCCGCAAGTCGATCCGCAACATCGCCCACCACCTCAGCGGCGGAGACGGCAGCGGCTCCGCCGCCGTCGAGCAGAGCCTGCACCACTTCATCGCCGCCTCGACCTGGGACTGGCAGCCGATCCGGACCGCCCTGTCGCAGTACCTCGGCCAGTCGGCGCCGCTGAACGCGTGGGTGGCGCAGCCCATGGCGATACCGAAGGGCGGCGAGCACTCGGTCGGCGCCGGCCACCGCTTCGACCCGCACCGCGGGCAGATGTTCCGCGGGCAGCAGGCGTTCGGGGTCTGGTACACCTCCGCGTCGGTGGTCACGCCGGCGGGGTGGCGGCTGTTCCTCGACGAGGAGTCGGCGCAGGAGTCGTACGAGGGCTGCGCGGTCACCGGCGTGCTGAACTCGGTGCGGGAGGCCGGCATGCCCACCCGTCCGGTGGTCCTCGACATCCGCGACATCGCCACCCGGGCCACGCTGAACCGGTTCGCGGAGGCACGGGTGCCGGTCGTGGGGCGGATCAACCCCGAGGCGCGGCTGCTGGTGACCGACCCGCGGCTCCCCGGCTTCGGTGCGGGGACGCTGGCCGCGCGGGACATCCTGCAGAACGTGCGGGGGCTGCGGATGCCGGTCGAGTGGCCCGACCCTGCGGTGCCGGGGGCGCGGCGGACCTCGCTGGTCGCGGCGGTGCGGGTGATGGTGCCGGATCCGGCGCCGGGGCGGCGGCGCGAGGTGCTGCTGTTCGGGGAGTGGGAGGCGGCTCGGCGGCTGCCGACGCAGCTGTGGGTGACCGACATGGTGCGGACGGATCCCGGCACGCTCGTGCGGATGACGAAGACGGCGTTGCGGGTGTCGGCGGCGTCCGCGGTGAGTGGGCAGGACGTGGGGCTGCGGGACTTCTCGGGGAGGTCGCTGGCAGGGTGGCACCGGCATGTGACGTTGGCTTCGGTGGCGCATGCGGTGCGGTGCCTTGGGGGTGGGGATTCGGTTCTCTGGGGTTCGGCCGCCGGCTCGGCCGCGGCCTCGGCCCTGGCGCCGGCTCCGGCTCCGGCTCCGGCCTCGGTGGCCGCCCCGGTGGGGGGTAGGGCTCGGCTGGCCACGCGGCGGGGTGCGGGTGGGGTCCCCCGGAGCCA
Organism: Streptomyces sp. NPDC046866; assembly: GCF_040704625.1. Lineage (NCBI taxonomy): Bacteria > Bacillati > Actinomycetota > Actinomycetes > Kitasatosporales > Streptomycetaceae > Streptomyces > Streptomyces sp. NPDC046866. The sequence continues at coordinate 455,315 of NZ_JBEYXN010000001.1, read as the reverse complement.
CGTGGGCACGGCGTCGCTGTCCGGGGCTCGGTGACCGCTGCGCGGAGCCTCTCCCCGCCCCGCCCTTTCTCCGTATCCCGGGACTCCGCCCCGGACCCCGTCCGCCTCAAACGCCGGCGGGGCTGAGGAGTCGCCTCAAACGCCGGCGGGTATGGGGAAGGGCCCGGTGCACCGTGGGGTGTGCCGGGCCCTTTCGGGGTCGGGGGCGGTGCCCCCGGCCGGGGTGGTTACTTCAGCTTCGTGCCCGTCGAGCGGAGGTTGGCGCAGGCCTCCGTCACGCGCTGGGCCATGCTGGCCTCGGCCAGCTTGCCCCAGGTGCGGGGGTCGTAGGTGGACTTCTTGCCCACCTCGCCGTCGACCTTCAGGACGCCGTCGTAGTTGCGGAACATGTGGTCCGCGACCGGACGCGTGAAGGCGTACTGGGTGTCGGTGTCCAGGTTCATCTTCACGACGCCGTTCTCCAGCGCCGTGGCGATCTCCTGCTCGGTGGAGCCGGAGCCGCCGTGGAAGACGAAGTCGAACGGGTTCGTCTTGCCGTACTTCTCGCCGACGCCCTGCTGGAGGTCCTTGAGGAGTTCCGGGCGCAGGACGACGTTGCCCGGCTTGTACACGCCGTGCACGTTGCCGAAGGAGGCGGCCAGCAGGTAGCGGCCCTTCTCGCCCAGGCCGAGGGCCTCGGCGGTGCGGATGGCGTCCTCGACGGTGGTGTACAGCTCGTCGTTGATCTCGTGGCTGACACCGTCCTCCTCGCCGCCGGTCGGGGTGATCTCGACCTCGAGGATGATCTTCGCGGCGGCGGCCTTGGCGAGGAGCTCCTGGCCGATGGCCAGGTTGTCGGCCAGGGTCTCGGCGGAGCCGTCCCACATGTGCGACTGGAACAGCGGGTTCTGGCCCTTGGCCACGCGCTCGGCGGAGATGTCGAGCAGCGGGCGGACGTAGCCGTCCAGCTTGTCCTTGGGGCAGTGGTCGGTGTGCAGCGCGACCGTGATGTCGTACTTCGCGGCGACGACGTGCGCGAACTCGGCCAGGGCGACCGCGCCCGTGACCATGTCCTTGCTGTACTGGCCGCCCAGGAACTCGGCGCCACCCGTGGAGATCTGGATGATGCCGTCGCTCTCGGCCTCCGCGAAGCCGCGCAGGGCAGCGTGCAGGGTCTGGCTCGAGGTCACGTTGATGGCCGGGTAGGCGAACTTGCCTGCCTTCGCCCGGTCGAGCATCTGGTTGTAGACCTCGGGGGTTGCGATGGGCATCTGTCCGCTCCTTGGATGTGCGGGGAGTGTGCGATTGAACCCTGACCTGGGGGCGACGTAACCGTCGCGCCTATCTTTCCAGACTCCGCACGACCCTCGACCCGTGCCGGGAGGGACGAATTCCGGAATCTGCGCCACCGGAGAGTGAACCGGCAGGTCAGAGGTCGTTTCAAGGGTTCCGCACCCCCGCCGCCCGACCCCGGGCCCGTTCCGGAATGCGGAACGGGCCCGGTGGGCGGCTGCCCGGGGGCCGCCGGGTCAGGCCAGGCCGAGGTCCGACAGCCGGTAGCCGGTCAGGTACGGCAGGCCCGCCTCGGCGATGGCGTCGGAGGCGCCGCGGTCCACGATGGTGGCGACGGCGACGACCTCGCCGCCCGCCTCGCGGACGGCCTCGACGGCGGTCAGCGGGGAGCCGCCGGTGGTGGAGGTGTCCTCGACGACCAGGCAGCGCTTGCCCTTGACGTCGGTGCCCTCGATGCGGCGCTGCATGCCGTGGGCCTTCTGCGCCTTGCGGACGACGAAGGCGTCCAGGCGGCTGCCGCGCGCGGCGGAGGCGTGGAGCATCGACGTGGCGACCGGGTCGGCGCCCAGGGTCAGGCCGCCGACGCAGTCGTAGTCGAGGTCGGCGGTGAGGTCGAGCATGACCTGGCCGACCAGGGGGGCCGCCTCTCCGTCGAGGGTGATCCGGCGGAGGTCGATGTAGTAGTCGGCCTCCTTGCCGGAGGAGAGGGTCACCTTGCCGTGCACGACGGCCTTGTCCTTGATCTGCTGCAGAAGCGCATCGCGTACGTCGTCAGTCATGCTCCGAGCTTAATTGCGCCGGGGTGGCGGCCATGCCACCCGGCACCCGCCGCCCGTCACCCCGCCGCCGCCCGTCGCTCCGCCGGCCCGTCACCCCAGTCGGCGCCACGTCCAGGTCATCGCCACCTCCAGCGGGTCCACGGGCGTGACCAGCCGGGGCAGCGTGTTCAGCCCGTTCGGCGGGCCGGACTGCGGCTCCACGCACACCGCCTCGGGCTGCTCGTCGTAGACCACGAGCCACTCGGCCCGGCTGGTGACCTTCAGCTCCAGCTCGCCGGGCCAGGTCAGGGTCGCCTCGACGCCGTACGGCATGCCGAAGCAGTCGTCCCAGGGGCCGGGTTGCGGGTCGATGCGCTTGCCGGTGGGCAGGTGGTCGTCGCCGCGCTCCTCCTGCCAGACGGGGTCGAAGTCGAGGCGCACGTCCTCGCCGCCGGCGCCGAGGTTGCGCAGGAACCAGGGGTGCCAGCCGGCCTGGGCGGGGAAGGAGTCGCCGTACGTCTCCACTCCCATGGTCAGCGTCAGGCTGTCCGCGCCCAGCTCGACGGTCTGGGTGACCCGGCCGGGGTACGGCCACGGCTCGGCGAGGTCGTAGGTGAACGCCGCCTCGGTGCCGGTGGCGCGGGCCCGGCGCCACGGGTGGTCGCGGCCGAAGCCGTGGATGGCGTGCGGCGGCTGGTTGACCGGCAGCCGGTGGACGGAGGCCCCGTCGCGGAACTCGCCGTACGCGGTGCGCCCGCACCACGGCACCATCGGGAAGCACCCGTAGTGGGCGCCTTGGCGCAGCAGCTCCGTCCCGTCGATGCGCAGGCTGCTGATGCGGCAGCCGTTGTCCTGGTCGACGGTCACCTCGGCGCCGCCGGCGCTCAGTTGGGTACTCATGGCGTCGAGCCTAACGAGGGGTCAGCGCCGTCGGCGCAGGGCTCGGCCGAGGACGACCGCCGAGGCCAGGGCGAAGGCGGCGGCCGGGGCGATCCAGCGCAGGCCGGCGCCTCCGGCGGCGGTGTCGGGTGCGGGCACGGGGGCGTAGCGGCCGCGCGGGGGCGCGTGGTCGACCTCCTCGGCACTGCGGCCGATCATGGTGCGGCGGGCGTGGGCGGCCTCGGCGGGGGGCTGGGCGGCACCGGAGGTGAAGGCGTCGACCTCGCGCAGGCGGTCCAGGTCCCCGAGGTCGGTGAAGTCGGAGATGTCGCCGAAGTCGCCGTCGAGGAAGGGGTCCAGGTCGGGCTCCCCGGCCGGCTCCGGGGACGGGTCCGGGGACGGGCCGGGCTCTTGGGAGGGGCTCGGGGAGCGGCCCTGGGAGGGGTCTTGGGAGGGCTCCAGGGCGGACGGCGGCACCTCGGTGTCGAACACGGACGCGGAGCCGGTCGCCGGCCGGTCCTCCCCCGCCCCGGCGTCGGCCCGCCCGCCCGCCTGGGCGGCGAGCAGGCCCGCGGCCCGTTCCAGCAGCCGCTGTACGGCGCCCTCCACGGCCTCGGGGGCGAAGCCGGCGGTGCGCCCGCCGGCGGTGCCCCGGGCGGTGAGGTCGAGGGTGGTGCCGCCCTCGGCCGGGGTCAGCCGCAGTGCGACCGTCAGGGTGACCGTCCCGCTGCCCCGGATCTCGGCGCCCTCGCCGGCGACGGCGAAGTGGTCCGGGTCCTGCTCGGTGACGGAGAGGCCGCCGCGGTAGGTGACGGTGTTCCCGCCGACGCGCAGTTTCAGCCGGCCCGCGACGGGCCCGGACTCCGCACCCGCGGCCGCGTCCTGCTGGAGCCCGGGGACGCAGCGGGCCACCCGGGCGGGGTCGCGCAGCACGGCGCGGAGGCTGTCGGCCGGTACCGGAACGAACACCTGATGCTCCATGCGCTCGAGCCTACCGAGGCGACCCCCTCCCGTACCCGGTCCGGCACAACCCGAATGCGGGGGCTTCGGTCAGGAGTAGCGCGGATGCGGCAGCGTAGACGGCGGGAGCCCCGCCATCCGGGTCCGCTCGGCGTCGCGCGCGGCGTCCCGCAGGGACTGCGTGGACAGCGAGCGCAGGCCCGGCGCCCCCGGCGTGTCGCGGTCGACGCGCAGCTCGGGGGCGCGCCCGCGGCCGGCCAGGACGAAGCCCCAGTCCTGCGGCGGCCCGTCGCTCACCCCGGGGCTGCGATCGGGCCCGGCGGCGAAGCCGGAGAGCCGGCCACCCGCGCTGTAGGGCGCGGTGCGCAGGCCGGCGGCGCGCAGGGTGGCTTCGACGGTCCAGTAGGTGCGGGGGCGGGTGGCGGGGGAGCCGGCGTGCACGGCGAGCCGCCCGCCGGGGGCCAGGGCGCGCGCGGCGAGCCCGTAGAACTCCTGGGAGTACAGCTTCGTGCTCGGGGTGATGCCCGGGTCGGGGAGGTCGGAGACGATCACGTCGAAGCGGCGCCGGGAGGCCGGGCCGCGCAGCCAGCGGAAGGCGTCCGCGGTGACGACGCCGAGGCGGGGGTCCTCGTAGGCGCGGCCGTTGAGCGCGGACAGCATCGGGTCGGTGCGGGCGAGGCGGACGACGCCGGGGTCGAGGTCCACGACGGTGACGGAGGCGACGTCGCGGTAGCGCAGCACCTCGCGGGCGGCGAGGCCGTCGCCGCCGCCGAGGACCAGGACGCGGCGGTGGGGGCCGGTCATGGCGGGGTGGACCAGCGCCTCGTGGTAGCGGTACTCGTCGTAGCCGCTGACGCGCAGCCGCCCGTCGAGGAAGAGGTCGAGGGAGCGGGGGGAGCCGGCGGCGGGGCCGGTCAGCACCAGCTCCTGTATGCCGGTCTGCTCGGCGACGCGGACCTCGCCCCCGTAGACGGCGCGCCGGGCGACCTGCTCGAAGTCGTCGGCGAGGACGGTGGCGCAGGCGAGGACGGCCAGCACGGTGGCGTGCGCCGTGATCAGCAGCCAGCGGGAGCGGCGGCTGAGGTCGCGGCGGAAGAGGAACAGCACGAGGCCGGCCCCGACGACCGCGTTGACGGTGCCGGTCAGCACGGCGCCGGTGAGCTGGCCGAGGACCGGCAGCAGCAGGAAGGGGAAGGCCAGCCCGCCGACGAGGGCGCCCACGTAGTCGGCGGCGAAGAGGTCGGCGACGGCGCCGCCCGCGTCCTGCCGGCGGATCCGCTGGATGAGGACCATGAGCAGCGGGATCTCCGCGCCGATCAGCACGCCGATCACCAGGGAGAACGCGACGAGCGCGGGCCGGGACTCGCCCAGCCAGGCGAAGCTGGCGTACAGCGCCATCGCCGAGAGCCCGCCGAGCAGCGCGAGTCCGGCCTCGATGGCGGCGAATCCGAAGGCGGGCCGGCTGCGCAGCCGTTTGGCGAGCAGGGAGCCGACGCCCATGGCGAAGACCATGACGGACAGCACAACGGACGCCTGGGTGACGGAGTCCCCGATGAGGTAGGAGCCGAGGGCGAGCAGCTCCAGCTCGTACACGAGTCCGCAGGCGGCGCAGACGAAGACGGTGGCCAGGACGAGGAGTCGGCCGGTCCCGGGCCGTACGGGAAGGGCGGGCGGGACGGCCGCCGCGCCCCGCGGCTCCGGAGCCGGGAGCACCCGGCGCGGGACGGAACGGTCGATCATGCAGCGAACCGTACGTCACCGCCCACTTGCATCAGGTCACCCACATGGGTGCAAGTGGCGTTTCGCTCCACCCGGTTGGCGCAACGCGTGCGAACCCTGCACCCACCCTGCGCACGGCCGCCCGCCTTGCGGCTGCGGGCACTAGAGCGGGGCGGGCTCCAGGGCGCCGGCGGGTGCGCCCGTGCGCACACCGACCCTCGTACGAGTGGCCACCAACTGGCCTTCCTGCGGGTACGCGTGCCAGGTCCGCCACCGCACCTGGCCCTCGTGGCGCTGCGCCAGCATCGCGGTGAAGGCGTGCGGGCTGCCGGGGAAGGTTCCGGCCAATCCGTTCGGGTGATCCGCGACCAGCGCCAGCAGCTCCTGCGCGCGCCCGGCGAAGGAGCCCTGCGACAGGGTCTCGACGCGGGCGGCGAACTCGTACTCCCAGCCGCTCATCCGCTTGGCCACGCCGAGCGGCAGCGGCGTGCTGCTGCCGGGCATGCAGGCGACCGTCTCCGAGCAGAGCACCGCGCCCTCCTCCAGGAGCACCTGGTGCGAGGCTCCGAGCAGGCGCAATTCCACCCGGGCGCCCGCCAGTTCGAGGTTGAGGACGGCCAGGGCGGGCAGGCGGTCGCGACCCAGGGCCCAGGCGAGGTCGGCGGCACGCGTGTCGGTGTAGGTGGTCTGGAGGGTCGTGAGCATGAGTCGGCTCCGCAAACGCGCGAGGAAGAGGGGCCGGACCCCGCCAGCGGTCGGTTCAACGGGTGGGGGGTCACCGGCTCGGGTCCACAGGAAGTCCCGGGTGGTCCGGGGACTGGTCTACTCAACCGAGGGAATCATGAAAGGCACGGCACTCACAGCGTTTTTACCCAACTTGGTTGGGTTTACATCCCCGCGGGGGCTGAACAGTTCAGGTGTTCACCGGGACCCCCGTACGCGAGGGCGCCCGGCGGCGCGCAGCACCGCCGGGCGCCCCGCGTACGCGGCGCCAGCTGCCCCGTGTCAGCTGGAACCGCCGCACCCCCCGCCTCCGCAGGACGACCCTCCGCACGACGAGGAGGAACCGCAGGAGGACGAGGAGCCGCAGGAGGACGAGGAGCCGCAGCCGGCCCCGCCGCCGCCCGACCACCAGCTGCCGGAGCTGCTGCGCCCGGAGAGCCGACGGGAGTTCCGCGGCTTGGACAGGGAGACGCGCCTCGCGGTCCGCTTGCGGGAGGCCGCGCGCCGCACGGCGACGGCAACGACAACGGCGAACACGGCGAACACGACGGCAAAGGCCAGGAACACGGTCCTCGACCCCCCCTTGACTAGGCCTCGGTCCCCCGAGGAGCGGGATCCCCTCGTCCCGCGTGCAGGGGGGATTCCCGCGCGCCACACCGGCCAAAGCGCACTTGAGCAAGTCCAGAGGTTCGCCGCAGGATGGCGCCCATGAGCGCACCCGCGGCCGGCCGCCGCCCCCTGTTGAACCGCCGCCTGGCGTCCTTCGGTACGACGATCTTCGCGGAGATGTCGGCGCTGGCCGCCCGCACCGGGTCGATCAACCTCGGCCAGGGCTTCCCCGACACCGACGGCCCGGCGCAGATCGCCGAGGCCGCCTCCCGGGCCGTCCTGGGCGGCCTGGGCAACCAGTACCCGCCGGGGCCCGGCGTCCCGGAGCTCCGCGCCGCGATCGCCCGCCACCAGCGGCGGTTCTACGGCATGGACCACGACCCCGACACCGAGGTCCTGGTCACCGCCGGCGCCACCGAGGCCATCGCCGCGGCGCTGCTGGCGCTGCTGGAGCCGGGCGACGAGGTCGTCGCCCTGGAGCCGTACTACGACTCGTACGCGGCCTGCATCGCGATGGCCGGCGCGACCCGCGTCCCCGTCACGCTGCGCCCGCACGCCGGCTCCTTCACCCTCGACCTAGACGAGCTGCGCGCCGCGGTCACCCCGCGCACCCGCCTGCTGCTGGTGAACAGCCCGCACAACCCGACAGGGACGGTCCTCGGCCCGGCCGAGCTCGCGGCCGTCGCCGAGCTGGCCGTCGAGCGGGACCTGCTGGTCGTGACCGACGAGGTGTACGAGCACCTGGTCTTCGACGGGGTCCACACCCCGCTGGCCTCCCTGCCGGGCATGCGCGGGCGCACCGTCACCATCTCCTCGGCCGGCAAGACGTTCTCGTTCACGGGCTGGAAGGTCGGATGGATCACGGCCGCGCCGGAGCTCGTCGCGGCGGTCCGCTCGGCGAAGCAGTTCCTGACATACGTCTCGTCCGGCCCGTTCCAGTACGCGATCGCCGAGGCCCTGGACCTGCCCGACGCCTACTTCGCGGACTTCCGCGCCGACCTGGCCGCCAAGCGGGACCTGCTGGCGGACGGGCTCGCGGCGGCCGGCTTCGAGGTGTACCGCCCGCAGGGCACGTACTTCATCACCACCGACATCACCCCTCTGGGGGAGAAGGACGGGCTCGCGTTCTGCCGGTCGCTGCCGGAGCGCTGCGGCGTGGTCGCCATCCCGAACCAGGTCTTCTACGACGACCGGGAGGCCGGCGCCGCGCAGGTCCGCTGGGCCTTCTGCAAGCGCACGGAGGTCCTGGAGGAGGCGGTCGCCCGGCTCGGGCGGCTCGCGGGGTAGGCGCGGCGGGTCCGCGGGCGCGCCGGGCGCGCGGCCCCGTCTTCACCCAAGCTTCCGTGCGGGTTTCCTGCGGACGGCCGCACGCGGTCTTGTCCGGGGGCGAGGTTCTTCCCATCATCGGGGGGTCCCACCCACCAGCCGGTTACCGCTTCGCGAAAGACGGGGTCCATGACGGCGACGGACAGTACGCCGGTTTCCGTGCGGCCGCAGGACCTCCGGGCCGCCGGCGTGCCCGCGGCCGCGGTCGCGCTCGGGGTGTTCGCCGCCGTGCGCGGGGTCGGGGCGATGGTCGTCGCCGCCGCCGCGTGGTGGGCCGGGCGCAGCCCGGTGCGGGTGCTGGGGCACTCGTGGGACTCCGTCTGGTACCTGGCCGTCGCCCGGCACGGCTACGGCCGGACGCAGATCTGGCCCGTCACCGGCCTGGTGCAGAGCGACTACGCCTTCTTCCCGCTGTACCCGGTGCTGGTGCGGCTGGCCGGCGGCGGCGAGTGGGGCGCGCTGGCGGTGGCCTGGACGGCTGCCGCAGTGGCCGCGGTCGGGGTGTACCGGGTCGGCGAGCTGGTGGCCGGGCGGCGCGTCGGGGTGCTGCTCGTCGCGCTGTGGGCGGTGGTGCCGCACGCGGTGGTGCTGTCCCTCGCCTACACCGAGCCGCTGCTGGTGGCGCTGGCCGCCTGGTCGCTGTACGCGCTGCTGCGCGGCCGGTGGATGTGGGCGGCGGGGCTGGCCGTGGCGGCCGGGCTGACCAGGCCGACCGGGATCGCCGTCGCCGCGGCCGTGTCCGCCACCGCCCTGCACGCCGTGCTCGTACGGCGTTCGCGGGCCCCCGCGGTGTGGGCGGCCGGGCTGCTGGCCCCGGCCGGATGGCTGGCGTACGTCGCCGCCGTCGGGGCGCGCAGGGGGCATCCGGGCGGGTACTTCACCGTGCAGCAGCACTGGGGGTCCCGCTTCGACGGGGGCCGGGCCACGCTGCTCACCGTCTCGGAGGTACTGACCGGCGGGCCGGTGCCGCTGGCCACCACCGTGTCGGCCGCCGTGCTGGGCGCGGCGCTGCTGCTGGCGGGGCGGCTGCTGCTGGACCGGCCGCCGCTGCCGCTGCTCGTGTACACCGCGGTGCTGCTGGTGATCACGGTGGGCGGGGCCGGGTACTTCGAGTCCAAGCCGCGGTTCCTGCTGCCGGCGTTCCCCCTGCTGCTGCCGCTCGCCGCCGCCATGGCGAAAGCCCGGCCGCGCACCGCGGTCGCGGTGACCGCGGTGCTGGCCGGGCTCTCGTACGGCTATGGGGTGTACCTGATGGTCATCGCCAGGATGCCACCGTGATGCCGACGGCTTTCGAGGGGGACTACTCCCCCTCGCCGTCCTTGTCGTTGTCGTCGCCGTCGGAGGCGTCGAGGTCCTTCTCCAGTCCGAGCTGCTCCACGAGCCACTTGTCGAACTCGATGGAGGCGCGGACCCAGCTGACCGTGGAGGACACGAAGTGCTCCAGGCTGACGCCGGTGCCGATCAGCATCTGCGCCTCGCCGATCAGGCGGACGGAGCCGTCGTCGTGGGTGTGGCTGTAGACCTTCGGCCACAGGGTGCGACGGTTCCAGTCGTCGATCGACTCCAGGAGCTGCGGCTTCTCCTCGATCGGGTGCGGGCGGTCGTAGAACGTCCGCACCGAGAAGACCTGCTGCTCGCCCTCGCCGCGGAACATGAAGTACGTGCGGAACTCCTCCCACGGCGCCGCGAGGTCACCCTCGTCGTCGACGACGTACTTGAGCTCCATCTGCTCCAGCAGCTGCTTGACCAGATCCTGGTCGGGGACCACGGGGCCCGCCGGTCCTGTGGCCTGCGGTTCGGGCTGCTGCCCTCCGAAATTCGGAATCGAGGCCGGGTCGATGCTCACCGTGTTCTTCCCTTCGTGCGGATGATGCCATCCTCCCCCATGGCTCCTACCCCGTGTCCAGCCCCACACGTGCGATCCGCTCCGGGCGGACAACCGCGTGCCGTGCGGGGCCGGGCCGGGGGCCGGATCACAGGGCCTTGCCGACCAGGAGGTCGTCGCCGGCCACGTCGACCCGGACGGTGTCGCCGTCGCGGACCTCGCCGGCCAGGATCTCCTTGGCGAGGCGGTCGCCGACGGCCGTCTGGATCAGGCGGCGCAGCGGCCGCGCACCGTACGCGGGGTCGTTGCCCTTGTCGGCGAGCCAGGCCAGGGCCTCCGGGGTGACGTCGAGGGTCAGGCGGCGCTCGGCGAGGCGCTGGGCCAGGCGGCCCACCTGGAGCTCGGCGATGCGGGCCAGCTCGTCCTGCGTCAGGGCGGAGAAGACCACCAGGTCGTCGAGCCGGTTGAGGAACTCCGGCTTGAAGGAGGCGCGGACCACGTCCAGGACGCGGTCGCGCTTGTCCTGCTCCGAGGCCGCGGGGTCCATCAGGAACTGGCTGCCCAGGTTCGAGGTGAGGATCAGGATCGTGTTGCGGAAGTCGACCGTGCGGCCCTGGCCGTCGGTGAGGCGGCCGTCGTCGAGGACCTGGAGCAGGATGTCGAAGACCTCGGGGTGGGCCTTCTCGACCTCGTCCAGGAGCACCACGGAGTACGGGCGGCGGCGGACGGCCTCGGTGAGCTGGCCGCCCTCCTCGTAGCCCACGTACCCGGGCGGGGCGCCGACCAGGCGGGCCACGCTGTGCTTCTCGGAGTACTCCGACATGTCGATGCGGACCATGGCCCGCTCGTCGTCGAAGAGGAAGTCCGCGAGGGCCTTGGCCAGCTCGGTCTTGCCGACGCCGGTGGGGCCGAGGAAGAGGAACGAGCCGGTCGGCCGGTCCGGGTCGGCGATCCCGGCCCGGGTGCGGCGCACGGCGTCGGAGACGGCGCGGACGGCCTCGCCCTGGCCGATGAGGCGGCGGCCCAGCTCGGCCTCCATGCGCAGCAGCTTCTGCGTCTCGCCCTCCAGGAGCCGGCCGGCGGGGATGCCGGTCCAGGCGCCGACGACGTCGGCGATGTCGTCGGGGCCGACCTCCTCCTTGACCATGGTGTCCTTCGACGCCTCGACCGCGGCCTCGGCCTCGGTGGCCTCGGCGAGCTCGCGCTCCAGGGCGGGGATCTCCCCGTAGAGCAGCTGGGAGGCGGTGTCGAAGTCGCCGTCGCGCTGGGCGCGCTCGGCCTGGCCGCGCAGGTCGTCCAGGCGCTCCTTGAGCTCGCCGACGCGGTTGAGGGACTGCTTCTCCTTCTCCCAGCGCGCCGTCAGGCCGCGCAGGTCCTCCTCCTTGTCGGCGAGGTCCTTGCGGATCTTCTCCAGGCGCTCGATCGAGGCCGGGTCGGACTCGTTCTTCAGCGCCAGCTCCTCCATCCGCAGGCGGTCGACGGAGCGCTGCAGCTCGTCGATCTCCAGCGGGGAGGAGTCGATCTCCATGCGGAGCCGGGACGCGGCCTCGTCGACGAGGTCGATGGCCTTGTCGGGCAGGAAGCGGGAGGTGATGTAGCGGTCGGAGAGGGTCGCCGCGGCCACCAGGGCGCTGTCGTTGATCTGCACCTTGTGGTGGGCCTCGTAGCGGCCCTTGAGGCCGCGCAGGATGGCGATGGTGTCCTCGACGGTCGGCTCGGCGACCAGGACCTGCTGGAAGCGGCGCTCCAGGGCGGGGTCCTTCTCGATCCGCTCGCGGTACTCGTCGAGGGTGGTCGCGCCGACCATGCGCAGCTCGCCGCGGGCCAGCATCGGCTTGAGCATGTTGCCGGCGTCCATGGCGGAGTCGCCGCCGGCGCCCGCGCCGACGACGGTGTGCAGCTCGTCGATGAAGGTGATGATCTGGCCGTCGCTGGACTTGATCTCTCCGAGGACGGCCTTGAGGCGCTCCTCGAACTCGCCGCGGTACTTGGCGCCGGCGACCATCGCGCCGAGGTCGAGGGAGACCAGGCGCTTGTTCTTCAGGGACTCCGGGACGTCGCCCTTGACGATGCGCTGGGCCAGGCCCTCGACGACGGCGGTCTTGCCGACGCCGGGCTCGCCGATGAGGACCGGGTTGTTCTTGGTGCGGCGCGAGAGCACCTGCACCACGCGGCGGATCTCCTGGTCGCGGCCGATGACCGGGTCGAGCCGGCCCTCGCGCGCGGCAGCGGTGAAGTCGGTGCCGAACTTCTCCAGGGCCTTGTACTGGCCCTCCGGGTCGGGGGTGGTCACCCGCCGTCCTCCTCGTGCGTTCTGGAAGGCGTCCAGCAGCTTCTTCGCCGTCGCGCCCTGGGCGGAAAGGACCTCACCGGCGGCGCCGCCCTTGGCGGCGAGGGCGATGAGGAGGTGTTCGGTGGAGAGGTACTCGTCGCCCAGCTCGGCGGCCTGCCGGTCGGCCTCGGCGAGGACGGCGAGCAGGTCGCGGGTGGCCTGCGGGGGCGCCACCGTGGAGCCGGTGGCGCTGGGCAGGGCGGCGAGCAGCTTCTCCGCGCCGGCGCGGACGGCGACCTGGTCGGCGTCGGTGGCGGCGAGGAGGTCGGTGAGGTTCTCGTTGTCCTGGCCGGCGAGCAGGGCCAGCAGCAGGTGGGCCGGGGTCAGGTCCGCGTGGCCGTCCTTGACGGCGCGGCCGGTGGCGGCGTTCAGCGCTTCCCGGCTCTTGTTGGTCAGCTCGGCGTCCACGTTCGACTTCTCCTCTCGGGTGCAGCCCGAATACCGATGGCTCCATGACTCTGACACGGTCAACGTGCGCAAAGTTGAGTCTATTCCACTCAAGGCCGGAGTCGTACGCTCTGCGCATGTCCCATGACGTACTCCACCCGACGCCCGAGTACCTCGCCTTCTGGCGGGAGCGGCACGTCTGCACCCTGACCACCCCGCGCCCGGACGGCACCCCGCACGTGGTGCCCGTGGGCGTGACGTACGACCCGGAGGCCGGCCTCGCCCGGGTGATCAGCAACAAGCACAGCAAGAAGGTCCGCAACGTGCTCGCCGCCCAGGGGACGGCTCCGGGCGCGGCGCGGGTCGCGGTGTGCCAGATGGAGGGCAAGCGCTGGGCGACCCTCGAGGGCCGCGCGGTGATCCGCACGGACGAGGCCGCCGTCGCCGACGCGGTGGCGCGCTATGCGGAGCGGTACGGGCGGACGCCCTCGCCCAATCCGGACCGGGTGGTCATCGAGATCGCACTGGACCGGGCGATGGGGCGCGCCTGAGCGGCGGACGTTCGGGGGACCGTCCGGGCGGACCGTCCGGGCGGACCGTTCGGCCCGGCGGACCGTTCAGCCTTCACCTTTGTCCGGTTCGACTACTGGACGCGGACATCACAACGGCGCCATCGTGGTCAGGTCCACGATGGCGCCGTTGTGTGGGGGAAGCACCTGGAGCGATCTGCAACGACGGGGGAATCGCTTCAGGCACTGCGGGGGGTGGCGGTGGTGATATCGGGTTCGAAGAGCTGGTGGTCGCGCTGATCGAGGTTGACGAAGACCATGCCGTAGCGCACCTCGCAGCGGACCGGCTGCGGCGCGCCGCGGGGGCGGCGCAGGCAGCGGTACGCCCGCACGTCCTCGTCCTCCTCGCGCGTGATGACGATCGGCTGGCCGAAGAGGGTGACCATCAGCGAATCGCCGACCTGGGGGATGGCCGTGGCGAGGTCGATGAACTGCCAGCCGGAGCGGTAAGCGGAAGCCATTTCGCGGCGGAAGCCGCGGTCGTCGGGGGTCATGCCGCGCTCTCCGCAGCAGGGGTGGCGGATTCGGCATCGACGGGGGCGGAACGCCAGCCGCTGTCCAGCGGGGCCGCACGCCAACCGCTGTCGTCCAGCGGCTCGGCACGCCAACCGCTGTCCTCCAGCGGGGCCGCACGCCAGCCGCTGTCGTCCAGCGGCGCCGTCCGGCTGTCCGCGGCACCCCCTCCGGCGCCCCCCAGAGTGGCTCCGGCAAGTCCCAGACCGGCCACAGCCGAGAAGATGACGGTGGCAAGCGCCGAGCGAAGCATTCTCTTGTTCATGGTCGGCTTCGTCCTCACTTGATGAAATCCTCTCCCCCGCCTGTCAGACGATGGCTCATTCAGGCACGTCGCTGCCACAGGGACGATGCATCATGTTCTTGCATGTTCAGGACCCTGGGGGGTGGAGATTTGACCATAAACACAACAAAAGCGACACATCCCCACTCGGTCACCGACCTGTGCAGTGAGGGGGCGCGGCTCTACACGAGCGCGCTGCGGACCGGTCGCATTGCACGTGGGGACGTGAAAACGGCGCCTTGCCTGCTCGATCTGGCCCTGTTGCAGCCGGACCCTGATGACGTCAATTCACTCCGTCCGGTTCCACCGGCGGTCGCGCTCGCACAGCGGCTGCATCCGATCGAACGCGAGATCCGCGAGCGGCACCGCGATTCTCTCGAACTGTCCGAGGCCTTCGAGCCGTTTCTCGCCATCAGTGCACAGACTCCGGCCAGCACCCACGCCATCACCGTGCTGGAGGGCTTCGATCCCATCAACGCGGCCCTCAACCTCGCGACCGCCGAGTGCCACACCGAGATGCTCACGATCCAGCCCGGCGGCGCCCGCCCCAGCCTGGAGCTTACGGAAGCCCTGGAGCGCGACCAGCCGCTGACCGACCGCGGTGTCCGGATCCGGACCCTCTACCAGCACACGGTCCGCCACAGCCGCGGCACGCTCGCGTACGTGGACATCCTCAAGGCCGGCAAGGTCGAAGTCCGCACGCTGGAGGAGCTGTTCGAGCGGCTCATCATCTTCGACCGCACCGTCGCCTTCATCCCGGCCAGCGACGACCGCCAGGTCGCCCTGGAGCTGCGCCACCCGGGGCTGGTGGACTACCTCATCAAGGTGTTCGAGCAGCTGTGGCACCGCGCCGTGCCGCTGCAGGAGGAGGTCACGTACCAGCCCACCCGCGGCGGAATCTCGGGCGTGCAGCGCTCCATCGCCCAACTCCTGGTGGAGGGGCACGTGGACGAGGCCATAGCCCGCCGGCTGGGCATGAACGTACGGACCTGCCGTGCGCACATCGCCAAGCTCGCCAGCACCCTGGGCAGCGGCAGCCGCGCCCAACTCGGCTTCCTCATCGCCCGCTCGGGGATCCTGGACGACGACGCGGCGGCCGGCTGAGGCCGCCCGCGGGCCGGCACCGCCGACGCGGCCGCCCCGCCTACGGGAACGCGTGAAGGCCCCGCCCGGGTTCCCGGGCGGGGCCTTCACGGCGTTCTGCGCGCGCTCCGCGTCTGGCCGGAACTAGTCGCTCTGGCGCTTGGGAGCGGGCCGCCAGACGACCAGGGCGTTGCCCTGCACCGGCGGCTGGTACTTCACCAGGTCCCGCCGGTACGAGGCGTGCACCTGGGCCTCGCGCTGCTGGAGCACCGCCGCCGCGCCGTCCACCGCCGCCGAGAGCTCGGCGACGCGCTGCTGGAGCGCCTCGACCTGGTTCTGCAGCTCGATGATCCGTTTGATCCCGGCCAGGTTGATGCCCTCGTCCTGGGACAGCGCCTGCACCGTGCGGAGCAGTTCGATGTCCCGGGCCGAATAGCGCCGGCCGCGCCCGGCCGTGCGGTCCGGGGAGACCAGCCCGAGGCGGTCGTACTGGCGCAGGGTCTGCGGGTGCAGGCCCGAGAGCTGGGCGGCCACCGAGATCACGTAGACCGGAGTCTCGTCGGTGAGCTCGTATCCTGCGCCCCCGAACCGGGACTGTCGTCGGCGGCCGTCCATGTCATGCTCCCTTCGCGGACTCGAACAGCGCGGCGCGCGGGTCGTCCGACTCCGTCGCGTCGCGGTACATCTCCAGTGCCTCGCGGGCCTTGTCCGTCAGCTCGGACGGGGCCGGGACCGCGACCTCGACCGTCACCAGCAGGTCGCCGCGGGTGCCGTCCTTGCGGACCGCGCCCTTGCCGCGGGCCCGCATGGTGCGGCCCGTGGGGGTGCCCGGGGGCAGCTTCAGCGTCACCGGCGGCCCGCCCAGGGTGGGGACCTTGATGTCGGCGCCGAGAGCCGCCTCGGCGATCGTCACGGGGACGGTCACCGTCAGGTTGTCGTCCCTGCGGCCGAAGACCGGGTGGCTGCCCACGTGGACCACCACGTACAGGTCGCCCGCGGGGCCGCCGCGCTCGCCCGGCGCCCCCTTGCCGCGCAGCCGGATCCGCTGGCCGTCGGAGACGCCCGCCGGGATCCGGACCTGCATGGTGCGGGAGGACTTGGCGCGCCCGCTGCCCTTGCAGACCTCGCAGGGGTTCTCCGCGATCAGCCCGCGGCCCTTGCAGTCCGCGCAGGGGTCGGTCAGCGAGAAGCCGCCGCCGCTGCCGCGCGAGACCTGGCCGGTGCCCACGCAGGTCGGGCACACGCGGGGCGTGCCGTTCTTGTCGCCGGTGCCCGAACAGGCCTTGCAGGGCGCCTGGGAGGACATCCGCAGCGGGACCGTGGCCCCGTCCACCGCCTCCGTGAAGGAGAGGGTGACCTCCGACTCGATGTCCTGGCCGCGGCGCGGCTGGGTGCGGGTGCCCGCACCGCCGCCGGCCCGGTTGAACAGGCCGCCGAAGACGTCGCCCAGGCCGCCTCCGAAGCCGCCGCCCGGGCCGCCGCCCTGGGCGCCCCCGAAGAGGTCGCCCAGGTCGAAGTTGAACGAGCCGCCCGCGCCGGGACCGGGGCGGAAGCCGCCGTTCCCGAACAGCGCGCGGGCGTCGTCGTACTCCTTGCGCTTCTTGGCGTCGCCGAGGACGTCGTTCGCCTCGGAGATCTCCTTGAAGCGCGCCTCGGCCGAGGCGTCGCCCTTGTTGGCGTCCGGGTGGAACTCGCGCGCGAGCTTCCGGTACGCCTTCTTGATCTCTGCCTCGGTGGCGTCCTTGGGGACACCGAGGACCTTGTAGTAGTCCTTCTCGACGAAGTCCTTCGTGCTCATCCCCGGTGTCCCTCCTCCCGTGCCCCTGCGTACCCGGTCCTGCGGACGTCAGCCCTGGTCGGCTGCATCCGCGTCCTTGTCCGACGGCGTGTCGCCCTCCGCGACCGCCGAGTCGGAACCGGAGGACTTGGGGGCCGCGCCCGGCTGGGGCTCGGCCACCGCGACCCGAGCGGGGCGGATCGTGCGCTCGCCGATCCGGTACCCCGGCTGCAGGATCGCCACGCAGGTCGTCTCGGTGACGTCCGGCGCGTACGAGTGCATCAGGGCCTCGTGGATCGTCGGGTCGAAGGGCTCGCCCTCCTTGCCGAACTGCTGCAGCCCCATCTTGGCGGCGGCGGTCTCCAGCGATTCGGCCACCGACTTGAAGCCGCCGACCAGTTCGCCGTGGTCCCGCGCCCGGCCGATGTCGTCCAGCGTCGGGAGCAGCTCCGTCAGGAGGTTCGCGACCGCGATCTCCTTGACGGCGACCCGGTCCCGCTCCACCCGGCGGCGGTAGTTCTGGTACTCCGCCTGGAGGCGCTGGAGGTCGCCGGTGCGCTCGGCGAGCGCCGTGCGGGCCTGGTCCAGCTGGGCCAGCAGGGCCGCATCCCGGTCGTCCCGGTCCGCCCGGTCGGACGGCTGGGCGGACTGTGCTCCGGAGTCCCCGGCCGGGGCCGCCGCCTCCTCGGAGGAGGAGTCGGCGGTCTTCGGCTCGGCGGCGTCGTCAGGGGTGGCGCCGTTGGGGACTTCGGGCTTCTCCTCGAAACCCGCGGTCTCCTCCGGCATCAGTGCGCGCCCTTCGGCTTGTCCTCGTCCACGATCTCGGCGTCGACGACGTCGTCGTCCGCCTTGGCCTGGCCCGCGTCACCGGCACCGCCGGCGGCCTGGGCGGCCTGGGCGTCCGCGTAGATCGCCTGGCCGAGCTTCTGGCTGACCGCGGCGACCTTCTCGGTCGCGGTGCGGATCTCGGCCGTGTCCTCGCCCTTGAGCTTCTCCTTCAGCTCGGCGACGGCGGACTCGACCTCGGTCTTGACCTCGGCCGGGACCTTGTCCTCGTTGTCCTTGACGAACTTCTCCGTCTGGTACACGAGCTGCTCGGCCTGGTTGCGGGTCTCGGCGGCCTCGCGGCGGCGCTGGTCCTCCTCCGCGTACTGCTCGGCCTCCTGGCGCATGCGGTCGACCTCGTCCTTGCCGAGCGAGGAGCCGCCGGTGACGGTCATCTTCTGCTCCTTGCCCGTGCCCAGGTCCTTGGCGGTCACGTGCATGATGCCGTTCGCGTCGATGTCGAAGGAGACCTCGATCTGCGGGACGCCGCGGGGGGCCGGCGGCAGGCCGGTCAGCTCGAACATGCCGAGCTTCTTGTTGTAGGCCGCGATCTCGCGCTCGCCCTGGTAGACCTGGATCTGCACGGACGGCTGGTTGTCCTCGGCCGTGGTGAAGATCTCGGACCGCTTGGTCGGGATCGTGGTGTTGCGCTCGATGAGCTTGGTCATGATGCCGCCCTTGGTCTCGATGCCGAGGGACAGCGGGGTGACGTCGAGGAGCAGGACGTCCTTGACCTCGCCCTTGAGGACACCGGCCTGGAGGGTGGCGCCGATGGCGACGACCTCGTCCGGGTTCACACCCTTGTTGGCCTCCTTGCCGCCGGTCAGCTCCTTGACGAGCTCGGCGACGGCGGGCATGCGGGTGGAGCCGCCGACCAGGACGACGTGGTCGATCTCGCCCAGGGAGATGCCGGCGTCCTTGATGACGTTGTGGAACGGGGTCTTGCAGCGCTCCAGGAGGTCCGCGGTCAGCTGCTGGAACTGCGCGCGGGTGAGCTTCTCGTCCAGGTGCAGCGGGCCCTCGGCGGACGCCGTGATGTAGGGCAGGTTGATCGTGGTCTCCGTGGAGGAGGACAGCTCGATCTTCGCCTTCTCGGCGGCCTCGCGCAGACGCTGCAGGGCCATCTTGTCCTTGGACAGGTCGACGCCGTGGCCGTTCTGGAACTGCTTCACCAGGTAGTCGACGACGCGCTGGTCCCAGTCGTCACCACCGAGGTGGTTGTCACCGTTGGTGGCCTTGACCTCGACGACGCCGTCGCCGATCTCCAGGAGGGACACGTCGAAGGTGCCGCCACCGAGGTCGAAGACGAGGATCGTCTGGTCGTCCTTGTCCAGGCCGTAGGCCAGGGCGGCCGCGGTCGGCTCGTTGACGATGCGCAGGACGTTCAGGCCCGCGATCTCGCCGGCCTCCTTGGTGGCCTGGCGCTCGGAGTCGTTGAAGTACGCCGGGACGGTGATGACCGCGTCGGTGACCTTCTCACCCAGGTAGGCCTCGGCGTCGCGCTTCAGCTTCTGCAGGATGAAGGCGCTCATCTGCTGCGGGTTGAAGTCCTTGCCGTCCAGGTTGATCTTCCAGTCGGTGCCCATGTGGCGCTTCACCGAGCGGATGGTGCGGTCCACGTTCGTGACCGCCTGGCGCTTGGCGACCTCGCCGACGAGGACCTCGCCGTTCTTGGCGAAGGCGACGACGGACGGCGTGGTCCTGGCGCCCTCGGCGTTGGTGATGACGGTGGGCTCGCCGCCTTCGAGAACGCTGACGACGGAGTTAGTGGTGCCCAGGTCGATGCCGACCGCACGTGCCATTTCGATGCCTCCAGGTGACTTGAGTGGAACAGACTCAAGGATGCCCGACGCCCAGGACCGCGTCAACAGAGCTGAGTGGAGTCGACTCAACTTTTATCGCGCCCTTACGCTCACGCGAGCCGATCTTGAGCGGTGGTGGCGGGGTCCCGGGGGCGGGGGCTGTCGGAGCAGGGGGCGGATCGCGACGGGCCGCGGCGGGGCCGAGTGGGGGATGCTGCGTCGGCGCGCCGCGCGTGGCGGCCCCGGAAGCGCTGCGGTCGCAGGGCACGGTGCCTGCATGCCGCTGCCGCCGCCCACCCGTCCGCCGGTCCGGCGCCCCGCACGCAGGCCGGCCCGCCGCCCGCGGGGACTCCCGCACCTCCCGCACCTCCCGCGAATGCGCGAGCTCCCGCGACTCCCGCGCCTCCCGCGCCTCCCGCAGCCCCTGCCCCTCCCCCGGCTCCCGCGGCGGCCATGCCTGCCCGACTGCTCGGCCAAGCGGGTGGTGGACCTCGTCGGGGCCGTGGTGCTGCTCGGCGCGTTCCTGCTGCCGCTGCTCGCGCTGGCCGGCCTGCTGTACGCGGCCCAGGGCGGCCGGGTCCTCGACCGCGCACCGGCGGCCGGGCTGGGCGGGCGCCCGTTCCGCACCTGGCGGCTGCACGCGGACCCGGCGTGCCGGACGGGGCGGGCCGTGCGCCGCTGGGCCCTGGACGCGCTGCCGCAGCTGCTGAACGTGGTCCGCGGGGAGATGTCCCTGGTCGGGCCGCGGCCCGAGAACCGCACGGACCGGCCCGACCGGCTCTTCGTACGGCCCGGAATGACCGGCTTGTGGCAGGTCGGCGCACGCTCCGACCTCCCCTGGGAGGAGATGGCGCTCGTGGACCGGCACTATGTGGAGAGCCATTGGCTGGGGATGGATCTCGCAATCCTGGCGCAGACCCCTCGGGCGGCCCGTACACACAGGCATGCCTGAGCGACACAGATCACCGCACGCTCACCTACATTGCGGCGCGGAGAATGGGTAACCTCAAGCCTTGACTCAATAAGTTACTGCTTAGTAAGTCCCGCCCGAGGAGCCCTCCCATGCAACTCGCCGCGATCATCGTGTCGCTGGTCCTGACCGTGGTCGGCGTCGCGCTGCTCGCCCGAGCCGTGGCGCAGATCTACCGGTTCGTGAAGCTCGGACAGCCCGTGCCGGCGGGCAGCCGCACGGACGACCCGAAGGCCCGAACGCTCACCCTGGTCCGCGAGTTCCTGGGCCACAGCCGGATGAACCGATGGGGCATCGTCGGCTTCGCGCACTGGTTCGTCGCGATCGGCTTCCTGACGCTGCCGCCCACGCTGGCACAGGCGTACGGCCAGCTGTTCCAGGCCGACTGGACCCTGCCGATCATCGGCGGGTTCCTGCCGTTCGAGCTGTACATCGAGTTCATCGGCCTGATGACGGTCCTCGGCATCGTCGTGCTGATGGCCATCCGCCTGATGTCGCTGCCCTCGCGGGCCGGCCGCAAGTCGCGCTTCGCGGGCTCCAAGGCCTGGCAGGCGTACTTCGTCGAGTACGTGATCCTCACCATCGGCCTGGCGATCCTGGCCCTGCGCGGCCTCGAAGGCGCGATCCACCACGTCGACTCGTACGAGCCGGCGTACTTCGTGTCGTACCCGCTGGTCCTGGCCTTCAAGGGCATGTCGACGGCCGCCCTGCAGAACGCCATCTACTTCACCGCGATGATCAAGATCGGCACCTCGCTGATCTGGATGATCACGGTCTCGCTGAACACCAACATGGGTGTCGCCTGGCACCGCTTCCTCGGCTTCCCGAACATCTGGTTCAAGCGCAACGCCGACGGCGCCAGCGCGCTCGGCGCGCTCCAGCCGATGACCAGCGGCGGCAAGGAGATCGACTTCGAGGACCCGGGCGAGGACGACGTCTTCGGCGTCTCCCAGGTCGAGCAGTTCTCCTGGAAGGGCATCCTCGACTTCTCCACCTGCACCGAGTGCGGCCGCTGCCAGTCGCAGTGCCCCGCGTGGAACACGGGCAAGCCCCTGTCGCCGAAGCTGCTGATCATGTCGCTGCGCGACCACGCGCACGCCAAGGCCCCGTACCTGCTGGCCGGCGGCGGCAAGACCATGGAGGGCGAGGAGAAGGCCACCGAGGCCCAGCTCGCCGGCGTCCCCGCCGCGGCCCTCGCCGAGGCGGAGCGCCCGCTGATCGGCACGGTCGAGGAGAACGGCGTCATCGACCCGGACGTGCTGTGGTCCTGCACCACCTGCGGTGCGTGCGTGGAGCAGTGCCCGGTCGACATCGAGCACATCGACCACATCGTCGACATGCGCCGCTACCAGGTGATGATCGAGAGCGCGTTCCCGTCGGAGGCGGGCACGATGCTCAAGAACCTGGAGAAGAAGGGCAACCCCTGGGGCCTGGCCAAGAAGCAGCGCGTCGAGTGGACCAAGGAGGTCGACTTCGAGGTCCCGATCGTCGGCAAGGACGTCGAGGACCTGACGGAGGTCGACTACCTGTACTGGGTCGGCTGCGCCGGCGCCCTGGAGGACCGCGCGAAGAAGACCACCAAGGCCTTCGCCGAGCTGCTGCACATGGCGGGCGTCAAGTTCGCCATCATGGGCGGCGAGGAGAAGTGCACCGGTGACTCGCCGCGCCGCCTGGGCAACGAGCCGCTGTTCCAGCAGCTGGGCCAGGAGAACGTGGCCATGCTGAACATGGCCTTCGGCGAGGACGACGAGGACGAGTCGACGAAGAAGCCGAAGTCGGCGAAGAAGATCGTCTCGACCTGCCCGCACTGCTTCAACACCATCGCGAACGAGTACCCGCAGCTCGGCGGCGAGTACGAGGTCATCCACCACACGCAGCTGCTCCAGCACCTGATCGACGAGGGCAAGCTGCTGCCGGTGACCCCGGTCGACGGCCTGATCACGTACCACGACCCCTGCTACCTGGGCCGGCACAACAAGGTCTACACGCCGCCGCGCGAGATCATGAGCGCGGTCCCCGGCCTGCGCCAGCAGGAGATGCACCGCCACAAGGAGCGCGGCTTCTGCTGCGGCGCCGGCGGCGCGCGGATGTGGATGGAGGAGCGGATCGGCAAGCGCATCAACAACGAGCGCGTCGACGAGGCCCTCTCCCTCAACCCGGACATCGTCTCCACGGCGTGCCCGTTCTGCCTGGTGATGCTGACCGACTCGGTCAACGGCAAGAAGAACGAGGGCCAGGCCAAGGAGTCCGTCCAGGTCGTGGACGTGGCCCAGCTGCTCCTGGAGTCGGTGAAGACCCCGGGCCCGACGGAGGCCGAACTGGCCGCGGCGGCAGAGGCAGAGGCGAAGGCGGCCGCGGAGGCCGAGGCAAAGGCCAAGGCGGAAGCGGAAGCCAAGGCCAAGGCCAAGGCGGACGCCGAGGCAAAGGCCAAGGCCGAGGCGGAGGCCAAGGCCAAGGCAGACGCCGAAGCCGAGGCGAAGGCCAAGGCCAAGGCGGAGACCGAAGCCGAAGCGGAAGCTGCCGCCGCCGCCCAGGAGAAGCCCGAGGCGGAGCCCACGGAGGCCAAGCCGGAGGCCGACCCGACGCCGGAAACCAAGGCGGAGCCCGAGGCGGAACCGAAGACCGAGACCAAGGTCGAGCCCGAGGCGGAGACGGAAGCCGAGGCGGAGCCGAAGGCGCAGGCCAACGCCGAGCCCGAGGCCAAGGCGGAAGCCGAGGCCAACGCCGAGCCCGAGGCCACGGCGGAAGCCGAGCCCGAGGGTGGCGAAGCCGAGGCGAAGCCGGCGGCTGCCGAGCCGCTGGGCGAGAACGCCAAGTAACCCACGAGCCGGAACGGCCGGTCCCCCGCACGGGGGACCGGCCGTTCCGCGTTCCGGGGGCCGGGGGGCGCAGCCCCCAGCACTCGCCCCGCCCCCCAAACCGGACTCCCTCCTTCCCCCCTCCCATCCCCCAGGGGTTCCCCTAGGGGATGTCACAGGTCGGCCGCAAAGCCCCCCCATTCCGGCACCCCGACCACCACCGCCCGCCGGACCAGGTACGTTCGATCACGTGGCTGGATTCAGGATCGGACGCGGACGGGACGACAACCGCGCGCCGCAACAACCCCCGCGGCAGCAGCCGTACGGTCAGCAGCAACCGCAGCAGGCGCCGTACGGCCAGCAGCCCTACCCTCCCCAGCAGCAGTGGCCGCAGCAGCAGGCCGGCTCCGGAGGCCATGGCGAGCCGGAGTACTTCGACCCGTACGGACAGCAGCAGCAACCGCCGCACGCGGCGCAGCAGCCCCCGTACGGGCACGCAGGAGGCGGCGGCGGCTCGTACGCGAACGACAACCCGGGGCACACCCAGGTCTTCGCGTTCGGCGAGGACCCGTACGGCCAGGCCGCGGCCGGGGGCTACCAGGGCGGCGCGACGTACCAGGCGGGCGGCGGGGGCGCGGGCGCCGTGGCGCCGGTCGGCCCGCGCCTGCCGTGGAAGGAGCTGCTCAAGGGCATCGTGATGCGCCCGGGGCCGACGTTCCTGCAGATGCGGGACTACCCCGTCTGGGGCCCGGCGCTGATCGTGACGTTCCTGTACGGGCTGCTCGCGGTCTTCGGCTTCGACGACGCCCGCAAGGACGTCATCAACGCCACCCTCGCCAACGCCGTCCCGATCGTCCTGAGCGCCGGCGTGGCCTTCGTCATCTGCGGCCTGCTGCTCGGGGCCGTCACGCACACGCTGGCCCGCCAGATGGGCGGCGAAGGCGCGTGGCAGCCGACCGTGGGCCTGTCCATGCTGGTCATGTCCATCACGGACGCGCCGCGGCTGCTCGTCGCGGTGTTCCTGGGCGGCGACAACATGTTCGTACAGGTGCTGGGCTGGGCCACCTGGCTCGTGGCGGGCGCCCTGTTCACGTCACTGGTGAGCAAGTCGCACGACCTGCCGTGGCCGAAGGCGCTGGGCGCGTCCGCGATCCAGCTGATCGCCCTGCTGTCGATCATCAAGCTGGGCACGCTGTAACGGCGGCAGACGACACGAAGCGGCCCCGGCGCACGCACGTGCACCGGGGCCGCTTCACACGGGGCCACCAGACCTCCCGGGCGGGCCCTCAGGCGTCGAGGACCTGCCCCTCCCGCTTGACGACGGGCGGCTCGACCGACCACGGGAACTCGATCCAGTCGTCGGTCCGCTTCCACACGTACTCGCACTTCACGAGCGAGTGGGACTTCTCGTAGATCACGGCGGAGCGGACGTCGGCCACGGTGCCCACGCAGAAGTCGTGGACCAGCTTCAGCGTCTTGCCGGTGTCGGCGACGTCGTCCGCGATCAGGACCTTCTTGTCGGAGAAGTCGATCGCGTCCGGGACCGGCGCCAGCATGACCGGCATCTCCAGGGTGGTGCCCACACCCGTGTAGAACTCCACGTTCACCAGGTGGATGTTCTTGCAGTCCAGCGCGTAGGCCAGGCCGCCCGCCACGAAGACGCCGCCGCGGGCGATGCTCAGGATGATGTCGGGCTCGTAGCCGTCGTCGGCGATGGTCTTGGCCAGCTCGCGCACGGCGCGGCCGAAGCCCTCGTAGCTCAGGTTCTCGCGTACAACACTCATGCCTCGTGCCTCACCTGGGTGCGGTGGAAGTTCTGGAAGGAGCGCGAGGCCGTCGGGCCGCGCTGGCCCTGGTACCGCGACCCGTACCGCTCGCTCCCGTACGGGAACTCCGCGGGCGAGCTGAGCCGGAACATGCACAGCTGCCCGATCTTCATGCCGGGCCAGAGCTTGATCGGAAGGGTGGCGAGGTTCGACAGCTCGAGCGTGACGTGGCCCGAGAAGCCGGGGTCGATGAACCCGGCGGTCGAGTGCGTCACCAGCCCCAGGCGGCCCAGGCTGGACTTCCCCTCCAGCCTGGAGGCGATGTCGTCGGGCAGCGAGATGACCTCGTACGTCGAGGCGAGCACGAACTCGCCCGGGTGGAGGATGAACGCCTCGTCGCCCTCGGGCTCGACCATGCGGGTCAGGTCGGGCTGCTCGATGGCGGGGTCGATGTGGGCGTAGCGGTGGTTCTCGAACACCCGGAAGTACCGGTCGAGACGCACGTCGATGCTGGAGGGCTGCACCATCGACTCGTCGAACGGGTCGATGCGTACCCGTCCGCTGTCGATCTCGGCCCGGATGTCTTTGTCAGAGAGAAGCACGCCCCGAGGATACGCAGGCGCGCGAGCCACCCCCAATCGAGAGCGGGCGCCCCGCGCGCCTCCCCGGCCGACGCCGCGCCCGCGCTAGCGCTTGGCGGCGTCCCCCACGGGCACGGCGTGCCTCAGCCGTGCGCACCGCGGACACCGCAGGAGCCGCCCGGGCCCGATCCGACCGGCACCGAGGTGCTGCAGCGGGAACGAAGCGGTACTGAAAACATGCCCTTCGGCACAACGGACGACGGTGTTCTCCATCGAGTCCCTTTCCCCAACCTGCCGTACTGCGACTGCGACGAATCGCCACATTAGGGGATGTACGGAACCCGCTCCAGCCGCCACTCCAGCGGCACTCCGCACCCGTACGTTACGCCCCAACTCCCGTGCCCACGACCCCCGGTGCACCCCACACACAACAACGACCCCGCGGTGGATTCACCGGGGGTCGATCATGGGGTACAGTATGCAACGATACGGATCCAGGAAACTGGACCGCTTTGCGGATGTAGTTTAATGGTAGAACATGAGCTTCCCAAGCTTATAGCGCGGGTTCGATTCCCGTCATCCGCTCCATGACAAAGCCCCAGGTCAGCGACCTGGGGCTTGTTCGTTGTCCCGAGCCTGTCGGAGCCCGCGAGCCACGTGCCCGGGGGCGCTGGTGAGAGCGGAACGTGCCCGGTGAGGTACCGGTCTCCCGGGAGAAGAACGTGCCGAAGTTGGTGGGTTCGGTGAAGCCGAGGCGGCGGCCGATGGCCGCGACGGGCAGGTCGGTGTGGGCCAGGAGACGCTTGGCCTCGAGCGCGACTCGCGCGTCGATCAGGGACTTCGCCGTGCGGCCGGTCGCCGCCAAGCAGGCGCGGTTGAGCGTGCGCGGCGAGTAGCCGACCCGGGCGGCGTAATCGGCGGCGGCACGGGTGGCAGCGAAGGAGCGTTCCAGCTCGTGCTGGAAGCGCAGGAAGACGTCGTCTCCGCCTGTCGAGGCATGCCCGTCATGTGCCCACTCAGCCGTTAGCGGGCGGTGACGTGCACGAGGCAGACGTCGTCACGGCGTCTGCTGCGGTCGGGTAGGGCGGCCAGGACGGTGTCCAGAAGGACCCGGCCGTCGGCGGCATGTGCTGTCGCCAAGTCGGCAAGACGGTTCAGGCCGTCTTGGATGTCCTCTCCCGGTTCTTCGACCACGCCGTCCGTGTACAGCAGGAGCTGGTCGCCCGCGTCCAGGAGGACGGTGGCTTCTGCGTACTGGGCATCGTGTGTCGCGCCCAGCAGGATGCCCTCTGGGCTGTCCAGGTAGCAGGCCTCGCCTTGCCGGATGAGCAGGGGCGGGCAGTGGCCGGCCCGGGCCCAGGTCAGGCGGCGGGACTTCGCGTGGTAGCGGGCCATGATCACGGTGGCGGTGACGACGTGGCCCGCGTCGCTGTGCAGGAGCAGCACGTTGAGCCGGGCGAGGATGTGCGTGAGGGGGGTGCCGGTGACGGCCATGCCCTTGGCGGTGAACCGGAGCTGCGCCATGGTGCCCACCGATTCCATGCCGTGCCCCGCGACGTCCCCGACCACGAGCAGGACACTGTGGTCGGGGAGCTCGATGGCGCTGTACCAGTCGCCGCCTACGTTGAGCCCCTGTTGCGCCGGCTCGTAGGCGATCTCGACATGAAGCCCGTCCATGTCCATGGATTGCTGCGGCAGGGGCAGAAGGGCCTGCCGCAGCCGGTCCGCGAGCCCGCGCTCGGCCTCCAACTGGCTGTCTTGCACGATGGCGGCGATCCGGCGCTCGAGAAGTTCGCGCTCGAACTCCTTCGTCTCGGTGACGTCCTGGAAGAAGCCGTGGACCCCGAGCGGCGTTCCCTCGGCGTCGCAATCGGCTTCAGCGACGAGCCGCACGTGACGGATCAGGCCGGCCGGGGTGGCGATCCGGAAGGAGTGGTCGATGGGACGGCCCTCGCCGAGCAGCCGCTCAACGCTGTGGCCAAGGGCCGGCAGGTCTTCGGCGGGCACGTGGCGGGGAAGCTCGTCCAGGGTCATCGGCCCGTTCCGCCTGTCGCGGCCGAAGATCGTGTACACCTGCTCGGACCAGGTGATGGTGTGGGTGATCAGGTCCCAGTCGGCCCAGCCGAGGTTCCCGATCCTTTGCATCACGGCCAGGCGGCGCTCCTCGCGCTCCCCGGCGTCCAGGCGCACCCAGGAAACCACCAGTCGGCCGCGCCATGGTTGCACTTGGACGTGGAAGCGGGAGAGGCGGGGGATGCCGGATACGACCTCTTCGTACTCGAACGGCTCGCCCACCCATACCTCGCCGCTCTCCAGCGCCCGGCCGTAGCCCTCCCACAAGGCGGTGCCCAGCACCATCGGATAGGCCTCCAGGACGTGCAGCCCGATGAGGTCCCTTCCCGCGCGGCCCACGACGTCCCGCGCGCCGGGAGAGGCGCTGTCGATGCGGTAGTCCTCCACTTCCCCGGCGGGGCCGCGGACCGGGGTCAAGACGACCACGGAGCCCGGCAACCGCTGCACGAGTTCCTGCTCCCTGGCAAGAGCGCGCCGGCCTCGTGTCCGGCGGGCCCCCTGCCGGGTAGGGGCCCGCAGGGCCGCCTCTGTGGGCGAGGAGGCGACCGTGGGCACGGGTTCGCCGAGATACCGGGCGGAGGAGAAGGAGGAGGCCGAGGGCTCCCGCGCCCCGCGACTCGGGCCAGACGCTTGTGCGCGCGGCCGGCTGACCATGCGGTCGAGGATGCGCCGTGCCTCGTCGGCCCGTGGCAGGCCGTCGGCCCGGGCGAGCGCGGCGAGTTCCTCACCGGCAGCTTCCGGGCTCAGGCCGTCACGGGCCATCAGCACGCCCTTGGCCTGCTCGATGGCCGCCCCATCCGCGACCCCGGCCTGTACCCGTGCCAACTCGCTCCGCAACCCGGCCACGACCCTCGCCATGGTCCGGAGCTCGTCGCTGGAAGGCCGGCCAGCAGCTTCCTCCGTCACAAATCGAGCATGGCACCGCGCCGAACAAGAAGCACGTACCTCCCGGCTTCACACGGATGCCCCGCCCGGCCGCGTACAGGCTTTCGGGTTCCGGTCTGGTGTGACCTGAATCGCAAATCGTATGATTGGGGCATGGAACCGCTGGGGCCTCGGACCAGCTGGACGTTCGTCACGCACCACGCCCGGATCCTCGCCATGATCCTCAGGGCTCCGGACATGCGGCTGCGGGACATGGCCGAGACGTGCCGGATCACCGAGCGGGCGGCCCAAGCCATCGTGACGGACCTGGAGAGCGCCGGGTACCTCACACGGGTGCGCAACGGCCGCCGGAACCTCTACAAGGTCACGCCCGGGACCCTCTTCCGCCACCCTGCCGAGGGCGGCCACGAGGTCGCGGACCTTCTGCACCTCCTGGCCGACCTGACCTCGAAGGCCGGCACGCGCGCCCGGAGCGGCTGACCCGCGGACCGCGCGCCGCCTCTGTCCCGAAAGGCATTACCCGACTTCGGGTCGCGAAGGGAGCAAGGCCATGACGTCTCAACCCGAACGCGTCGCCGTGGTCTGCGAATCAGGCCCCCACAGGGTCCTGGCCCGGGTGAGCGGCGAGATCGACATGGACGAAGCCGTCGGCCTGCGCGAGGAACTCACCGCAGCCCTGGAAGCCGGCCACACCGGACTCGACGTCGACCTCGCGGCCGTCACCTTCTGCGACAGCACGGGACTGCACGTCCTGCTGGAACTGAACGAGCTGGCCGTGCAGGCCGGCAAGACGCTCGTCCTGACCGCGCTCAGCCCGCCGGTGGCCCGCCTGCTGCACCTGTCCGGGGTGGAGCGGGTGCTCACCGTCCGCCCCCCTGTCCTGTGGGTGAAGCACCGCCGCTACGGGCCCACCGTGCACCTCGCCCCGGTCGGCCAGCTCGACGAGACCACCGGAGCGGTGCTCGAGAAGGCGACGGCCGGCCTCGAGGGCGTGGACGTGGTGGCCTGCGACATGCAGGAGCTGACCCTCATGGACGTCACGGGCCTGGACGCGCTGATCGGCTTCGCACGCCGGCTGAACGCGCGCGGAATCGCGTTCTTCGTCTACAACTGGCAGCCCCAGCCGCGCGAGCTCCTGGACCTGGTCGACCGGCAGTACCCGCGGGCCCAGAGGCCCACCCGGCTGCTGCGTCGGCTGCAGGACTTCGCCGCCGCCGCCCGCACGGCCGGAGCGGCCAAGGCCGCCTGCGAGCCCCGGACCGGGCCGGGAGCCGGCTGCGCCGGGCCCGGGCGCCTGCGGCCCCGCGTGTAAGACGCCCTGCCGCGCCCACCGCCCGGCTCCGCCGTGGGCGCGGTCTTCTCGGGGGCGACCGGCGGGTGCCGCGCCGGTCAGGGTGCCGGCGTGAGGACCTCCTGAGGGGTGAGGGTCCTGCGTACGAGGGCGTCGGCGATGTCGGCGGGCCGCTGACGGTGGACGGCGGCGTAGGAGCGCAGCCGCGCTCCGGCTTCGGCCGGGCTGATGGCGGCGGTGGCGGCGAGCATGCCGGTGGCGATGTCCAGTACGCCCTTCGAGGAGAGGGCCGCCTGGGTGCGGGTGACGATGTCATACGGGCGCAGCGGCTCCCGGTTCCACGTCAGCACGGAGGTCGCGGCCACCCGGGCCAGCGCCTTCATGAGGCCCGCGTCGTGCGGCGGGATGGAGGTGGGGGTGCGGGCGAGGAGGTTCAGGGCGCCGATCGTCTCGCCGCGCAGCCGCAGGGGGAAGCTGTGTGCGGCCTCGAAGCCGGCGGCCCGGGCCAAGGGCGCGAAGACGGGCCAGCGGCCCTCGCTCGCGGCCAGGTCGTCGGCGTACACCGGCTCGCTCGTGGTGTAGGCGTCGATGCAGGGGCCTTCGTCGGCCTGGGCCTGGAACATCTCGGTGATCTCGACCCGCTCCTCGGTGACGGCCGCCGACTGCAGCCGGCCGCGGGCGTTGGCGAGCATGACGCCGGCCGCGTCCATGGGGGTCAGGCCGACGCAGTGGTCGACCAGACGGCGCAGGAGGGTGAGGGGGTCCACGTCGTCGGCGACGGTATCGGTGAGGCTGACGAAGGCCTCGGTGATCGCCTGTTCGCGGTTCATGTGCGTCGTCACCGTCTTCTCTGCTCCGGCCCGCCCGTCCGGGGTGTGCCTAGTCATCGAACCTGACCCTTCCGGCCAGGACCTCGCGCGCCGCCTCGCTGACGCTCTGCCCTTGGGTGAAGGCGTGGGCCCGCAGCCGGGACAGAGCCTGCTGCGGGTTCAGGTCGAGCAGCACCATGATCATGCCGGTGGCCTGGTGGACCTCCTCGTGGTCGCTCTCG
Source organism: Streptomyces sp. NPDC046866 (assembly GCF_040704625.1). Classification (NCBI taxonomy): domain Bacteria; kingdom Bacillati; phylum Actinomycetota; class Actinomycetes; order Kitasatosporales; family Streptomycetaceae; genus Streptomyces; species Streptomyces sp. NPDC046866. The sequence goes on along the minus strand of NZ_JBEYXN010000001.1, from coordinate 424,258 downwards.
GCCGCGTCCAGCCAGGCGGCCTCACCACCGGGCAGCGCCTGGGCCTCCAGGGCGAGCAGCGCGGTGGTGATCGCGTCGGCGGCGGGGAACGCGAAGGAGCGGTCCCGCTCCGAGAGGGGGCCGGGGCGGTCGCGGTAGAGATCGAGGGTGCCCACCGCCAGACCGGCCGCAGCCAGGGGGATCGAGAACACCGCCCGGACGCCGAGCGCGACGGCCTGCTGGGCGAAGACCGGCCAGCGCCGGGCATCGGTGCCGCCGGTCAGGTCCGCCGCGAGGACCGGTGCCGCCAGGACCAGGGCGCTCCGGCAGGGGCCGTCGCCGAGGGTGTACTGGGCTTCGGCGAGCCGCCCTGCCACCGGGTCACTGGACCACCACAGCGTCTGGGCATCGTTGTCGCCGCTCAGAGACACCGAGGCGCCTGTGACGTCGAGGAGGTCCACGCAGGCCCTGCACAGGACAGCCGGGGCGTCGATGCCGGCGGTGCCCGCCAGGGAATCCGCCAGCACCCGCGAGAGCCGTTTGAGGTCCTCGGCACCGAACGGGGCACCCGCATCCTCCGGGAACGCAGAATCCACGGGCACCTCACCTCCCACCCGGCCGCCCCGGCTTTCCATTCTCACCCAGCCGCTACCCGCCCGGCACGCCGCGACACCCCACGCCAAGGGCCGTCAGGAACAAGGGTGCGCCCGGTTTCGGGCCCGCCGGATCCCGACCGCCTGAGAGGCCAGCGCGCGCCCGGCAACAGCCCGGCGAAGACCCCGCACCACGGCTGCCTCCCCGGCCGCTCCGGACGGGGTGCCGCCGGCGAGGCCCATACGCAGCACCGGGACGCCGGGCCGGCGCCCTCCGCCGCGGGCGAAGCGTGCGCTGAGGGTGGAGGCGAGGACGACCACCGCGGCCTCCCGCTCGGCCGCCCACGCGTCGACGGCGTCCAAGACCTGGGCGGGAGCCGGATCCGGGGCGCAGTCGAGGTCCAGGACCACCGAGGCAACGCCGACGCCGAGCCCGTCCAACGCCCGCACGAAAACCTCCGCACAGCCGGCATGGCCGACGGGGTCCAGGGTCGCGCACAGCGTCACCACCGCCACGGATCCGTAGAGGTGTACCTGAACCGTGTAGGACTGCATAGCGGGCTCCCCCTCACGGGGTACCAGCCCTGGAAGCAATGGAGGCAGCTGTGCTGCGGCTGCGCGGAACACAGCCCCATGGGCGGGGCGTGTTCATGTCCGGCGATCAAAGCCACCACAGCACCGCACACATGCCGCTGCCCGTCCGCACAGGACGGCGGAGCCTCAAGCGACGGAACCAGAACGGTCCATCCCCTCCACCATCCCACAACTCTGCCGCAGGGGACCCCACCGACCGAGTCGTCGTTCTCCGGGGCTGCTCGCTCCCGACGGCGTTCCCGAATGCGCGGATCTGCCTTCGCGGGCAGAGGTTTTGGCCGTCACCGCAGGGAGAATTTTTATCGGCCACGCGCAGGAGTAAAACGGGAACGCGCACGGACTGCGTGGGCATGCTACGGTCCGATCAGCCGCAATTTTGGTACCCGAAAATTTCAGGCGCCCCGCCGGCCGCATGCCGTACGGAAGCGTTTTGCATTCCGGTCATTTTCCGGGCAGGGCATCATCGCGGCGACACGGCGTCCGTAAAGTGCGGATTCCGCTGCACTGCCGAAGGAGACATGACATGGCCGCTGGCACCGTGAAGTGGTTCAACGCGGAAAAGGGCTTCGGCTTCATCGAGCAGGAGGGTGGCGGCCCTGACGTGTTCGCCCACTACTCGAACATCGCCAGCCAGGGCTTCCGCGAGCTCCGTGAGGGACAGAAGGTCTCCTTCGACATCGCACAGGGGCAGAAGGGGCCGACGGCCGAGAACATCGTTGCCGCCTGACTCTGACGCGTCATACGCAGCTGGGGCCCGCATCCTTCGGGGTGCGGGCCCCAGCTGCATTCTCTCGCAGGCTTCCACGCGCACTCCGATCCCCGCCGCCCCTTTCAACCGCCTTTCCGCACGATAATTCTGCGCCCCGGCCCGAGCCGGCCGGCTCTCGCATCCATTCGACCCGTTCCCGTAAGCACCGACACCGATCACCGCTGTCGGAAATTCTCGGTACGTGCCGTATCGAGAAAGGCTGCGGCCCGCACCGGACAGGCCTCCCAGCCGGGCAGGGGCGACGCCCCGTCCGTCGTGGGCGGCCAGGGCCACGCCCCGGGCGCCCCCGCGCCGGCCCTCGCCGGCCGCCGTCCGGGGGCAGGCATGAGCTGGCATCCGGGCAGCCGAGGGGCCCCGACCGGCACTCGCCGGTCGGGGCCCCTCGTGTATCGACGGGTGGATCCCGTGCGCAGACGGGTCAGTGATCGGAGTAGCTGACGTCGCCCATGGTCCAGGCGCTGATGTCCGCGATCGAGACGCGGTACATCCCACCTGTCTCCGGGATCCCCACCGTGCCCTGAAGGATCCGCGCCAGGTGGAAGTGCAGGTGGGTGGGCGGCCCCTCCTTCACCGCCTCGGGGGCGAAGACTGCGGCGAACTCGGCCAGCCGGTCGGAGTCCGCCAAGACCTCCGAGACCCGCTGCCGCCACACCGCTTCGGGTGCCAGCCGACCTGTGATGACAGAGCCTCCGGTGACGACGGTCAGGGACATCTGGTTGCTTTGCCCGGACTCCACCAACCTGGCGACGTCAACGAGCAGCTCGTCCATCTTCGACATGACAGCCGATCCTACGGGTCGCCCCGCCCCGTTCACAGACCGTACTGCGGGGTGCCTTCCGAGCCCGCCCACGAAAATCTATGTTCGCCGCAGTAGACATTTGGAAGTGGGAGGGCTATGTTTTCTGGCGTAACCAGAAGAGACGGCAAGGCCTGGCAGAGACGAACTGCCGGCAAGCAGAGCAGTAGGCAGTACCCCTGGTGAAGGCGTCGGGCTGCGGGCGCACGCACCGGGGCGCGGTAGCAGCGGCGCTCCCCCGGGCCGCTGAGCAGTACGCATCACAGCAGTACGCATCACCAGCAGTACGCAGTATCCGCAGGGCAAGAGGTTGAGCAACGAGAACCGCAGGACATCGACCCAAGCGAGGTGGTCTTCGGTCAAACAACTTCGATCCCCGCGCCCCCGGCAGCGGTCAGGCCGGGTGGGCGGACACAGAAAGCCGGCGCTTCGTCAGGGCCGGCAGGTGGTGTAGTAGTTCCTTCAGGGCCCTGGTGCCGGTACTGGCACCAGGGCCCTCCATGCGTTCCACGGAGAGGTGCAAATGACAGCAGGCGACTCGTACGACCGTCTCGACGACGACGACTACCCCGCCTACACCATGGGCCGAGCCGCCGAGATGCTCGGCACCACGCAGGGCTTCCTCCGTGCCATCGGCGAGGCCCGCCTGATCACTCCGCTGCGTTCCGCGGGCGGCCACCGGCGCTACTCCCGCTACCAGCTCCGCATCGCCGCCCGTGCCCGCGAACTCGTCGACCAGGGGACCCCGATCGAGGCCGCCTGCCGCATCATCATCCTCGAGGACCAGCTCGAGGAGGCCCAGCGCATCAACGCCGAGTACCGCCGCGCCGCCGAATCCGGCACACCCCCGGAGCAGGCCTGAGGCGAGTGCGCCCCGTGCCGGCACCGGTCGGCGGGTCAGGAGAGCTTCGCGGCCAGGACCTCGACGGGCAGGATCTCGGGAGCCTCGGCGAGCAGCTTGGGGGCGTTCTCCATGAGCGCCGCCGCGATCCGGCCCTGGAGGTGGGCGGTGCGGTCCGCGTCCGTGCCGAAGGTGTCGAAGATGCCGAAGGCGGTGGGGCCCAGGCGCAGCGCGAACCAGAGGGTCGTGCCGGCCTCCTCCCTGGCCAGGGCGAGGGCGCCGGTGAGCAGTTCCTCGACCTCGCGGACGTACTCCGGCTTGGCCTCGATGCGGGCGAGCAGGCCGACGCGGGTGGTGTCGGGGACAAGGGTGGTGGCCATGGAGCGCTCCTCGGTGGGTGGTTGGTGCGGCGCGACCCGGTGGGGTGTCGCGCCGCCGTGCGATGTGATCACCGTATGAGCGAGCGCTGGGCCGAAGTCAGTGGCGGATCCGCCTGATGCTTTACCGTTTCCGACATGAGGATCTCCGTACTGGTCTTGGATGACCTCTTCGACTCCGGACTGGCCACGGTCCTCGACGTCCTGCAGATGGCCAACGAGCTGCGGGAGGAACTGCCCCACCCCCCGCCGCGCTGGGAGCTGACCCGCGTCGGCGCGCGAGGGGCCGTCCGGACGGCTTCCGGGCACGTGGTCGAGGCCCGGACCACCGGGGACGCACCGCGGCCCGATCTCCTCGTCGTGCCCGGGGCCGGCCCCAAGCAGCCCGCACCCCTGCTGGACTGGGTGGCCGCCCCGGGACGCGCACCCGAACGCGAGGCGCTCCGGCGGGCCCGGGCCGAGGGCGTTCCCCTGGCCGCGGCCTGCACGAGTACGTTCCTCCTCGCCGAGGCGGGGGTACTGGACGGGCTCGCCGCCACCACCAGCTGGTGGCTGGCCCCGGCCTTCCGGCAGGCGTACCCCCACGTCGCCCTGGACGAGAGCCACATGCTGGTCCATGCCGAAGGGGTGACCACCGCGGGGGCCGCCATGGCACACCTCGATCTCGCCCTCTCCGTGGTACGGCAGGCCAGCCCGGCGCTCGCGGACCTCACGGCCCGCTACCTGGTGGTCGACCACCGCCCCACCCAGGCCGGTTACGCCATCACGAGTCACCTCGCCCGTACCGATCCCACCGTCAGCGCCTTCGAGCGCTGGGTGCGTGCGCACATGGACCAGCCCCTGCGGCTGGTCGATGCGGCGCGGGCGGTCGGGGCGAGCGAGCGGACCCTCCAGCGGGCCGTGGACAAGGTCCTGGGCGTCTCGCCCCTGCGGTTCGCCCAGAACATCCGGCTCGAACAGGCCGCCCACCTGCTGCGCACCACGGACCTCCCCACCGAGGCCGTCGCCCGCCGCGTCGGTTACGAGAACGCCTCCACCCTCACCACCCTGCTGCGCCGGCGCCTGGGCACCACCCCCGGCCACCTCCGGCGCGGAACCGCGCCCGCCGGCACGGGGGAGGCAGCCCGGAAGGAGTCCGGCCCGGCGACCGGATGAAGGACGTGTCGGCATCTCCGCAAGCACACCGTGCCCGGGGTCGGCGGTCAGGCGTGCTGGTCCGGGCGGTGGCGGGGAGGCTGGACCGACCAGGCCGCCGGCTCGTCGCCGCCTGATTCCTCGTCCCGCTCCGCGTCGGCGGCCGTCGCGTGGATCTTGCCCGCCGCGTGGTGGGTCGGCGCGTACACGGCGTAGAGCTGCAGGGGCTCGTCGCCGATGTTGGTGATGTTGTGCCACGTGCCGGCCGGTACGAAGACGGCCCAGCCGTCCCCGACCTCCCGGTCGAAGTCGAGGCCGTCCTTCGTGCGGCCCATCTGGACGCGGCCCCGGCCTGCGTCGAGCCGCAGGAACTGGTCGGTCTCCGGGTGCGCCTCCAAGCCGATGTCCTCCCCCACCGGGATCGACATGAGCGTCAGCTGGAGGTACTTCCCCGACCAGGCGACGGCGCGGTAGTCCGTGTTGTCGAGCACCGCCTTTTCGAGGTCGAAGCTCTGGGGTTCCGGCCCGATGTCCCTGATGGTCATGCTTCTCTCCCGGTCGACGAAGGCGGTACGCGGTCTCGGTCTTGCGCTCATGCCCACATTCCCAGAGCCCTCCGCTCTTCCGGCGCGACACCGCCATGAACCCCGCGGCCGACCACTCGCCGGCGACCCGCACCGCCCCGCGCGCCCCGGCCGTGCGAGCCCACAGCAGCACCGGCGCGGGTGCGGCCGCTGCCGGACGCCGAGACGCCCGTCCACGGGAGGCGTTACGCCTCGGACCGGTCCATGAAGGCCAGGATGCGGGCGTTGACCACAGGGGCGTGGTCGATCTGGGGGCCGTGGCCCGTGCGGGTCAGGATGTCGGCCCGGGCCGTCGGGATCAGGCGGGGGACGCGTTCGCGCTGGCGCTGCGGGTGCACGAGGAGGCTGCGCTTGCCCATGACCAGGTAGAGCGGGGTGGTGATCGAACGCAGCGCGTCCTCGGAGAGGGGGCGCGGGGCCGGGCGGCGGATGCGGAAGGCACGGGCGCCCGCGTGGACCATGGCGCGCAACTCGGGGACGACCAGGACCGGCTGCTCGAGCCACTTGGCCAGGCGCGGGCGCAGGGCCTGGGGGGCGAAGCTGGCGAAGAGGCTGACGAAGACCCAGGCGAAGAAGCGCAGGCCGACCTTCTCCAGGCCGCCCGGGTCGAGCAGGGTGACCGAGGCGAGGCGGCCGGGGCGGCGGTGGGCCTGGTTGAGCGCCAGCCAGCCGCCGTAGGAGGCGCCGACGAGGTGGACGCGGTCGAGGCCGAGGGCGTCGAGGGCCTCGTCGAGCCACTGGGCGGCGCGCTCGGGCTGCCACATGGGCTCGCGGTGGACGCTGCGGCCGGCGTCGCCCGGGGTGTCGAGGGCGTAGACGGGGCGTTCGGCGCTGAGGGCCGGGGTGTTGGGGTACCACATCGCGGAGCAGTAGCCGGCGCCGTGGAGGAGGACCACCGGCGTACGGGACTCGGCGGCCGGGTCGGCCGGGCCGTAGCGGTAGACGTGGGTGGTGCCGAAGCTCGTCTCCACGTCCGTCTCGGAGCGGGCGGGCGCGCCCAGGGCGTAGAGGGCGTCGCAGGCCGCGAAGTACCGGTCGCGCAAGGTGTCGTTGACGTAGCGGCCTACGTCCCGGCGCACGGGGGCCTGGGCGGTGGGGTGGGGCACGGGGCACCTCCTGGAGATCGCTCTCTTTGTGGTACGACCGTATCACGTTGATGGTACGGGCGTACCATTGCCTTCTTTCCTTTCCGTATCGGCCGAGAGGGGCGCGGCATGCCGAAGCGCGTGGACCACGAGGAGCGGCGGGCCCAGATCGCCGCCGCGCTCGTGCGGGTCGCCGGGCGGCGCGGGCTGCACGCCGTCGGCATGCGCGACGTGGCCGCCGAGGCGGGGGTGTCGCTCCGGCTGGTGCAGTACTACTTCGAGACCAAGGAGAAGCTGCTCCTGTACGGGCTCCAGCACCTGACGGACCGGTTCACCGCCCGCGTGGGCGCCCGCCTCGCCGCCGCCGGACCCGAGCCGGGGCAGGAGCCGGGCGAGGGGCCGGGACCGCGGGCGATGGCGGAGGCGCTGCTGCTCGCGTCGCTCCCGACCGACGAGGAGAGCCGCACCTTCCACCTCCTCTACACCTCGTACGCGATCCTGTCCGTCACCGACGAGGCACTGGCCGCCCAGCCCTTCATCGACAACCCCGACGCCGCCGAGGACGCCCTGGCCGGGCTGATCGGCCGGGCGCAGGGCGCGGGCCTGGCCGACCCCGGGGCCGACGCGCGCACGGAGGCGATCGGCCTGCTGGCCATGGCGGCGGCGATGGGTACGAGCATCCTCGTGGGCCAGCGGGGTCCCGAGTCGGCCACCGCCGTCCTGCGGCACCACCTGGACCGGATCTTCACGCCTCCCGCGGCGGGTTCGCAGGGGACGAGCGGAGCCCCGGGGAGGTCGTGACGGGTCGGGGGGGGGCCTGATCAACCGGCCTCCGGGCCCGGGCCGGGCCGGGGCCGGGGACGACCCCGAGGCGCGGCCGCGCTCAGCGGCCCGCACGGACGGCGGGGGCCGTGCGGACCTCGGCCGCCGTGTAGTCGCGGAGGGTGATGTTCTCGGCGGCCCTGCGGGCGATCTTCGCGGCCATGTCCTTGCCCGGCAGGTACGGCATGAGCTTGTAGTAGCGGTTGAGGAGGCCTGCCGTGAAGCGGCTGCCGGGGACCATGAGCCTGGCGACGCCGTCGCCCATCTTCCGGCAGCCCTCCGCGTACGCGCGCATCTCCTCCTCGTAGCGTGCGAACGCGAGGCGGTGGTCGCCGCCCGCCGCGGCCAGTTCGCCCGCGAGGACGTACGCGCCGACCAGGGCGAGGCCCGTGCCCATGCCCGAGAGCGACGAGGGGCAGTGGGCGGCGTCGCCGACCAGCGCGACGCGGCCGCGCGTCCAGTGGTCCATGGCGACCTGGGCGACGGAGTCGAAGTAGAAGTCCGGCGCGTACCGCATGTCGTGCAGCAGCCGGTCGCTCTGCCAGCCGTTGCCGGTGAACTGCTCGGTGAGCACGGCCTGCTGGCGCACCACGTCGCGCCGGTCGAGGCCGAGCTCCGGGGAGCCGAAGTAGAAGACGGCCTTGGCCTCGGTGTTGTGGCGGGCGCTGTACATCGCCACCAGGCGGTTCGCGGTGCGGTAGGCGTGGCCGGTGCGGTCCAGGCCGAGGTGGTTGCCGGTGGTGAAGATCGCGCAGTACACGCCCAGGTGCCGGACGAACCGCTCCTCGGGCCCGAAGGCCAGGCGGCGGGTGGCGGAGTGCAGGCCGTCAGCGCCGATCACCAGGTCGAAGCGGCGGGGTGCGCCGCGCTCGAAGGTGACGTGGACGCCGTCCGCGTCCTCCTCCAGCGAGGTGACCGAGTCGCCGAAGACGTACTCGGTGTGCCCGGCGGTCGCGTCGTGGAGGATGCGGGCCAGGTCGCCGCGGAGGATCTCCACGTCCCCGGCGAAGAGGTCGGCGGGCAGCTTCGCCACCGGTTTGCCGAGCTCGTTGACGTACGCCATCGAGCCGGTGCCGGTGCGGGCGGCCTCGACGGCGTCCAGGAGGCCCATGCGGCGCAGGACCGACAGGTGCGCCCCGCCCCGGAAGTCGACCGCGTAGCCGCCGTCGCGCAGGGCGGGGGCGCGCTCCACGATCGTGGTGGTGAAGCCGTAGCGGTGGAGCCAGTGGGCCAGCGCGGGGCCGGCGACCGAGGCGCCGGAGATGAGGATGCGGAGGTTGCGGTGCGCGTGCGGGCCGTTCTTCGGCTTCGTGTGGTTCGGCGTCGGCTTCGTGTTCGGCTTCGTGTTCGTCATGCGGTGAGGGTGCCGGGGTGCGCTTACGGGGCGCTCACCGCCCGCTCACCGCCGTGACGAGCTCCTCCGGCAGGCCCATCAGGCGCAGGGTGTCCGGCACGGAGGGTCCGAGGGCGGCCACACATGCGCCGGCCCGGCGGTAGTACGTCCGGGCCGCGCCCCGGTCGCCGCGGGCCTCGGCGATCCGGCCGAGCCCGGCGAGGCAGCGGACCCGGTTGCCGAGGCTCTTGACCCAGTGCGGGTCGATCCGGTCGAGCGCGTCGGCGTAGAGCCGCTCCGCCTCCTGCGCCGAACCCTCCCGCAGGGCGAGGTCGCCGAGGCCGCGCAGGGCCGCGGCCAGGGCGGCGGGGCTGCCGCCGGCGCGGGCGAGGGCGGCGGCCGCGGTGTAGTCCGCGCGGGCCGCCGCCGGGTCGCCGGGAAGGCGGTGGTCGCCGCGGTTGACCAGGAGGTCCGCGGAGTCCTCGGCGGCTCCGAGCTCCTCGGTGAGGGTGAGGGCCCGGTCGGTCAGGGCGAGCGCCCGCGCCCCGTCGCCGCGGGCGCCCGCGAGGCCGGCGAGGGCATCCAGGGCCAGCGCGGTGCCCCACCGGTCGCCGAGCGTGCGGAACTGCTCGGACGCCGCCTCGAAGGCCTGCTCGGCGCCCTCGGGGTCGCGGCGGCCGAGCGCCGCGTAGCCGGACACGTACCGGGCCGCCGCGCGCGCCCACGGGTCGGGGCAGTCCCGCTGGGAGGAGACCAGCTCGAACGCGGCCAGGGCCTCCTGCGCGTCCCGGGCCTCCGTCTCGCCCGCGTGGCGCATCATCCAGAGCAGCAGGACCACCGGGTGGCGCCCCGGGCGGTCGCCCGGCCATGCGGCGGCCAGCGCCTTCTGCGCCGCGGCGCGGTGGCGCTGCCAGACCGGCCGGCCGGCTGCGGTCGAGGCCGCGAGCAGGACACAGGCGGCGTACTCCTCGCCCGGCCCGACGCCGGCGCCGGCGCCGGCCGCGGCGTCTGCCGCCTCCAGCAGGGCCGTCGCCTCCGGAGCCACCGCGGCGGACGCACCGCGGATCCACAGGGAGGTCGAGGCCGCGGCGAGCAGTTCCATACCGGTGTGCACCTCGCCCGCGCCGATCGCCCAGCGCAGTGCGGCCAGGAGGTCGTCGTGTACGGCCGCGACGCGCGGCAGCCACTGCAGCTGTTCGGCCCGCAGCAGGTGCGGATCGGCCTCGCGGTGCAGCTCCAGCACGTGCCGGGCGTGGGCCCGCCGGGTCGCCCCGGCCTCCGCCCCGCCCGCCGCCTCCAGCCGCTCGGCGCCGTACGCGCGGATCGTCCCGAGCATCCGGTGCCGCCCGGCCCCGACCGCCTCCACCAGGGACTTGTCCACCAGCGACTCCAGGGTGTCGGCGTCCGTGCCGCACACCTCCCGCACGGCGGCCGCGGTCGCACCGCCCGCGAAGACCGTGAACCGCCGGGCGGCGCGCTGTTCCTCCTGCGTCAGCAGCTCCCAGCTCCAGGCGACCACCGAGCGCATGGTGCGGTGCCGTTCGGCGGAGGTGCGGCTGCCGCGGGCGGTGATGCCGAGGAGGTCGTCGAGCCGGCCGGCGAGGTCCTCGGGGTCCAGGGTGCGCAGGCGCGCCGCCGCGAGTTCGATCGCGAGGGGCAGGCCGTCGAGGGCCGTGCAGATCCGGCGTACGACCTCGGGGTCGCCGGCGCCGCCGCGGCGTACCGCCCGGGCGCGGTCGGCGAAGAGCCGTACCGCGGCCGCCTCGTCCAGCGGCCGGACCTGATGGACGTGCTCGCCGATGACGCCGAGCGGTTCGCGGCTGGTGGCCAGGACGCGCAGCCGGGGGCAGGCCGCCAGCAGGCGGGCGGCGAGGGCGGCGGCCTCGTCGACGAGGTGCTCGCAGTTGTCCAGGACGAGCAGGAGCGCCCGGTCGGACAGCGCGGCGATCAGGCGGTCGACCGCCGTGCGCGGGGGGCCGTCCCCCATCTGGAGGCCGTTCTCGCGCAGTCCGAGCGCACCCAGCACGGCCTGCGCGGCCTGCATCGGCTGCACACCGGACCCCACAGGCCCCACAGGCCCCGCAGGCCCTCCGTAGCCCAGGGGCGCCAGTTCCACGAAGCAGACGTCGTCGTCGGCGACGGCGGTGCCCGCGACCTCGACCGCCAGCCGGGTCTTGCCGACACCGCCGGGCCCGGTCAGCGTGAGCAGCCGGGCCGCCCGCAACAGGGCTGCGGCCTCGGCCGCTTCCTCCTCCCGGCCCACGAAAGAGGTCAGCTGGGCGGGCGGCGCAGCGGGCGAGGGCGCCGGGGCCGGCTCCAGCAGCTCGCGGTGGAGCGCCAGCAGTTCGCCCGACGGGTCGGCGCCGAGCTCCTCGGCCAGGTGGCGCCGGGTTTCCTCGAACACCAGCAGCGCCTCGGCCTGGCCGCCCTGGGCGAACAGGGCCCGCATCAGCAGCCCGGCCAGCCGCTCCCGCAGCGGGTGCCGGCCGACCAGCTCGCGCAACTCCGGTACGGCGGCGCGGTGTTCCCCGAGCCGCAGCTCCGCCTCGATCCGGTCCTCCAGGGCCGCGAGCCGGGCTTCCTCCAGCCGGCCCGCCGCGGCGCGGGCCGTCTCGCTCCCGTCGAGCCCGTCGAGCGCGGGGCCGCGCCACAGCTCCAGCGCCCGGCGCAGTACGGCGGCCGCCCGTGCGGGGTCTGCGTCGGCGAGGGCGGTGCGGCCCTCGGCGGCCAGCGCTTCGAAGCGCGCGGCGTCCACCGCCCCGTCCGGGACCACGATCCGGTAGCCCGCGCCGACCCGCTCGATGGCGGCCGAGTGCCCCAGGACCGTGCGCAGCCTGGACACCTGCGACTGGAGCGCGTGCGCGGAAACGTTCCCGCCCGGCTCGATCTCCTCGGCCAGCCGCTCGGCCGAGACGACCGCGCCGGGGCGGATCAGCAGCAGCGCCAGCAGGGCGCGCCGCGCGGGTCCGCCGAGCGGTACCTCGGTTCCGTCGTCGTGCCGTGCCTGCGTCTCACCGAGGATGCCGAACCTCATGCGGGCGATTATCCACCCGGTGATCCACTTGATCGGCCCGATCGGCCCGGATCTCCGGTCGCACGACGGCAGTTCAGCCGGCGGCGATCGGTCCGAGCCAGGTACCGCCGGACACGTCGACGGTCTGGCCGGTCACCCACCGCCCCTGCGGGCCGGCCAGGAAGCCCACCACGTCGGCGACGTCCTCCGGCTCGCCGATCCGGCCGAGCGCGCTGATCGCCTCCAGACCCGCGACGGCCTCCGGGATCGCGGTGTAGCCGGCGGTCAGATCGGTGCGCACGGCGCCGGGCGCGACCGTGTTCACGGTGATGCCGCGCCGGCCCAGCTCGTTGGCGAGCGAGGGCCCCATGGCCTCCAGGGCAGCCTTGCTGACCGTGTAGCCGATCTGGGTGGAGACGGCGAAGCGGCTGGCGGTCGAGCCCATGTTGACGATGCGGCCGCCGTCGTTCAGCAGCGGCAGCGCCCGCTGGATGACGAAGAACGGCGTGGTCACGTTGACGGCCATCAGCAGGGCGAACTCCTCCTCGGTGACCTGGCCGATCGAGTGGCCGGAGATGATGCCGGCGTTGTTGACGAGGACGTCCAGTCCCTCGGCGCCGTGTTCCTCCAGTCCGCGGACCAGCCCCTCGAACAGCCGGTCCACCGCGCCGGCCTCCCCGAAGCGGGCCCGGACGGCGAAGGCGTGCCCGCCGGCCGCGGCGATCCGGGCGACGGTCTCCCGGGCGGCGGCCTCGTTGCCGCCGTAGTGGACCGCGACCAGCGCGCCCTCGGCGGCCAGCCGCAGCGCGACGGCCCTTCCTATGCCGCGCGACCCGCCGGTCACCAGTGCGGTCCTGCCGGTCAGCTGCTGCTCGCCCATGTCCGTACCCCTCGGTTGCGTGTGCGTTCGGTTCGTTCGGTGCGCTCGGTTCGTTCGGTGCGCTCGCGCTGCTCGGGTCGCGGCGCCCCGGCGGTGGACCCACCTTCGGCGGGGGCGCTCACCGCGGCCTCACGTCCGGCTCACCGCCGCTCATGTGCCCCTCACCACCCCCGGCAATTTCGCAAGGCGGAAACAGCATTCCGATATGCGATAGACTGGCCAGCCTCCCAGGTGCCCTCGACCCTCCCAGGAGTCCGCATCATGGACATCTACGCTCAGGCCGTGAACGCAAGCGCCGCCGGCTCGCTCGCCGCCGTCAAGGACGCCGACCGCAAGCACGTCTTCCACTCCTGGTCGGCGCAGGAGCTCATCGACCCGCTCGCCGTCGCCGGGGCCGAGGGTTCGTACTTCTGGGACTACGAGGGCCGGCGCTACCTCGACTTCTCCAGCGCCCTCGTCTACACCAACATCGGCTACCAGCACCCCAAGGTCGTCGCCGCGATCCAGGAGCAGGCCGCCCGCCTGTGCACCCTCGCGCCCGGCTTCGCCGTCGACGTCCGCTCCGAGGCGGCACGCCTCATCGCGCGGCGCACCCCCGGCGACCTGGACAAGATCTTCTTCACCAACGGCGGCGCCGAGGCCGTCGAGAACGCCGTCCGGATGGCCCGCCTGCACACGGGCCGGCCCAAGGTGCTGTCCGCGTACCGCTCGTACCACGGCGCCACCTCCGCCGCGATCAACCTGACCGGTGACGCCCGCCGGTTCGGCAACGACAGCGCGACCGCCGGCGTGGTGCACTTCTGGGGGCCGTTCGCCTACCGCTCGCCCTTCTACTCCGCCTCCGAGGCCGAGGAGTGCGAGCGCGCCCTGGCGCACCTGGAGGACACCATCGTCTTCGAGGGGCCGCAGTCCATCGCCGCGGTCATCCTGGAGACCGTCGGCGGTGCCCCGGGCGTGCTCGTACACCCCGCGGGCTACCTGGCGGGCGTGCGCGAGCTCTGCGACCGGTACGGGATCGTCTTCGTCCTGGACGAGGTCATGGTCGGCTTCGGCCGGACCGGGACGTGGTTCGCCGCCGAGCACTGGGACGTCATCCCCGACCTGCTCTGCTTCGCCAAGGGCGTCAACAGCGGCTACGTGCCCCTCGGCGGCGTGGCGATCTCCGGCGCCATCGCCGAGACCTTCGCCCGGCGCCCCTACCCCGGCGGCCTGACGTACTCCGGACACGTGCTGGCCTGCGCCGCCGCCGTCGCGACGATCAACGTGATGGAGGAGGAGGGCATCGTCGAGCAGTCCGCCCGCACCGGCGCGGAGCTGCTGGGTCCGGGCCTGCGCGCCCTCGCCGAGCGGCACCCCTCGGTCGGGGAGGTCCGGGGCCTGGGCACCTTCTGGGCGCTGGAGCTCGTACGGGACCGGGCCACGCGGGAGCCGCTCGTGCCCTACAACGCCGCGGGCGCGGACAACGCGCCGATGGCCGAGTTCGCCGCCGCCTGCAAGAAGGGCGGCCTGTGGCCGCTCACCGCGGGCAACCGCATCCACGTCGCCCCGCCGTGCAACATCGCCGCCGACGACGTGGCCAAGGGCCTGGCCGTCCTCGGCGAGGCCCTCGCCGTGGCCGATGCGCACACCGTCTGACCTGCACCGTCAGAGGGACGCCCAAGCCTTGGGTGCCCGTTCTCGGAGGATCCGCGCCCTTACGGACACCACGTGAACGTGCTGAAATCCGACAGAGCACCTACGGACCGGGATGCACGTCAGTCCCGGGGCGGTCCCCGGGGGACTGAACGGCGGGGGGCGGGCCGCGGGCCCGCCGGACGCCGGGCGTACGGGATCCAGCCAGCCGGACTCCGCGTACCCGAAGGAAGACAGCGCATGAGCAAGCACGTCCTGGCCCAGAACCAGTACGGCAAGGCCGAGAACCGCATCGTCAAGGTCACCCGCAAGGGCGGCGACGGGTCCTGGCACGAGATCCGCGACCTCAACGTCTCGGTCGCGCTGCGCGGCGAGTTCCGCGACGTCCACCTCACGGGCGACAACACCAACTGCCTGCCGACCGACACCACCAAGAACACGGTGTACGCCTTCGGCAAGGAGCACGGCATCGACTCCCCCGAGGCCTTCGGCATCCTGCTGGCCAAGCACTTCGTCTCCTCGCAGGCGCCGATCCGCGAGGCGCAGATCCGCATCGAGGAGTTCGCCTGGGAGCGGATCCCGGTGCCCACGCGCAAGGAGCAGCACTCCTTCGTGCGCAAGGGCCAGGAGGTGCGCACCGCGCAGATCACGTACAGCGAGACCACCGGCCTCCAGGTCATCTCGGGCCTGAAGGACCTGACCGTGATGAACTCGACGGACTCCGAGTTCCACGGCTACATCAAGGACCGGTACACCACGCTCAAGGAGGCGTACGACCGCATCCTCGCGACCAAGGTCACCGCGCGCTGGGCGCACTCGGCGCTCGCCGCCGACGACGCCGCGTTCGACTGGGACCGGTCGTACAGGAAGGTCCGCAAGCACATGCTGGAGGCCTTCGCGGAGACGTACTCCTACTCGCTCCAGCAGACCCTGAACCAGATGGCCGAGCGGGTGCTCGACAACTGCCCGCGGGTCAACGAGGTGCGGCTGAACCTCCCCAACAAGCACCACTTCCTGGTGGACCTGGAGCCGTTCGGCCTCAAGAACGACAACGAGGTCTACTTCGCGGCGGACCGCATGTACGGCCTCATCGAGGGCACCGTCCACCGCGACGGCGTACAGCCGGTCATCGCGACGAGCGACTGGATCGTGGCCTAGCCGCCGCCTGGCCGGCCGCCTCGGGTTCGCCGAGGCGGAGGTTCCAGCGCCCGGCCCGCCCGGTGAGCACGGTGACGTGGCCGGGCCGGACGTCGAGCCGCCAGAACGCCGTGGCCGGCAGGTCCAGGGCGTGCACCACGGCGGCCCGTACGACGGCCTGCTCGACGACCGCGCGGTGCGTGCCGGGGGCCAGGCCGGCCAGTTCGGCGCCGACGCGGGCGGTCAGGGCGGCGAGGGACTCCCCGCCGGGCGGGGCGTACGCGGGATCGGTCAGCCAGCGCCGGAGGCCGTCGGGATCCTCGGCGGCCACGTCGTCCAGGGTGCGGCCCGCCCAGCGGCCGGTGTCCTGTCCGCGGAGCCCCTCGTACCCGGGGCAGGGGCGGCCGTGGCCGAATCTCACCTGCCGGACGGAGTCGTCGAACGGCGGTGTGACGAACTGAACTCGTACGACGCCGCTCTTCATAAAGGCAGCATAAGAGGGGTACCGTCTCGGACGACAACCAAACAAGACGACGGTACGACGGAAGCCGGTGGAAATCCGGCACGGTCGCGCCACTGTGAACCCGCCCGCGAGGGAGGGAAGTCAGACCCGCCACCGTCGTTGCGAGCACCACTGACCGGGACGCGTGTTCCCTCTGGAGGTACCTGCCATGGCCAACCCCGCCGTGCCCGCTTCGGCCCCTGCCGTTGCCCCGATCTCGCTCTCCGCGCTCGCCCCGTGGGCCGTCTTCGCCGGCATCCTGATGCTCGTCCTGCTCTACCTCGTCGGTGCCGAGCAGGGCGCCACCGCCCTCTTCGAGGGCGACACCGTCCACGAGTGGATGCACGACGGCCGCCACCTGCTCGGGTTCCCCTGCCACTGATCCGCCGGTCCACCGATCCGGCGGTCCGCCGCCCCGGAGGACCGCCGGTCCCCGCGATCCGCAAGGGAAGCCCATGAACCCCATCTCCCCCCGCGTCCTGCTGGTGCGGGGCATGCTCGCCGGCCTGTTCGCCGGTGTGGCCGCATTCCTCGTCGCGTACGTCCTGGGCGAGTCCAAGGTCGACGCGGCCATCGCCCTCGAGGAAGCCGCCTCCGCCGGGCACGACCACGCCGATGAGGGCCCGGTCAGCCGGGCCCTGCAGGCCACGGCCGGCCTCGGCACCGGCACGCTGCTGTACGGCGTCGCGTTCGGCGGCATCGCCGCCCTCGTGTTCTGCTACGCCCTCGGCCGCATCGGCCGCTTCGGCCCGCGGGCCACGGCGGCCCTGGTCTCCGGCGGCCTGTTCGTCACCCTCAACCTGGTGCCGTTCCTCAAGTACCCGTCCAACCCGCCGGCCGTCGGCGACCCCGACACCGTCGTCACCAGGACCACGCTCTTCGTGCTGATGATCGCGCTGAGCGTGCTGCTGGGCGCCGGCGCGCTGATCCTGGGCCGCCGGCTGGCGCCCGGGATGGGCAACTGGAACGCCTCGGTGGTCGCCTCGCTGGCCTTCGTCGCGGCGGTCGGGATCGCGTACGCGTTCCTGCCGGCCGTCAACGAGGTCCCCGAGGACTTCCCGGCCACCCTCGTCTGGCAGTTCCGCCTCGCGACCCTGGGCATCCAGACCGCGATGTGGACGACTTTCGGCCTGGCCTTCGGTTTTCTTGCCGAACGGGCCCTTGTACCCGCCGCCGCCCCCAAGGAGGCTGTTCAGCTGACGAGTTGACCAGTGAGGGGCCGGTGATACATGCAGACGGCGTTCTGCCGGACGGCGTTCTGCCGATGGCGCGGGTGGACCGGCGC
Source organism: Streptomyces sp. NPDC046866 (assembly GCF_040704625.1). NCBI lineage: Bacteria > Bacillati > Actinomycetota > Actinomycetes > Kitasatosporales > Streptomycetaceae > Streptomyces > Streptomyces sp. NPDC046866. Next base: position 406,902 of record NZ_JBEYXN010000001.1, on the reverse strand, counting down.
GGTCCCGTTCTGGCTCAACTCCGTCGTCCTGCTGCTGGCCCCCTTCACCGCCGTCACGCTGCTGGCCCAGATCGGCATCATCGCGGCCCTGGCCGCGGTCGGCGGCCTGGTGCGCCACCTCTGGTACGGCGACTACGGCCACCCGGCCATCCACCTCGCCGCCGCCCTCATGGGGGCGGCGGCGGTGGCGTTCGTGGTGGTCTGAAACGGCCCGGCCGCCGTCGGGCGTGTGACGCAACGTCAGTCCCCGGCGTTGTCACCGGTGCCGAGGGGCCGGGACGGAGTCCACTGCTCTGAGGAGGACCGGCCGCCGGAGCCGGTGCATCGGACCGGGAGGACATTCCATGCTCCGCGCCAAGTGGATGGTCGGCGTGCTGACGACGGTTCTGCTGGGCACGGGGATAGGGCTGCTGCGGAGCACCGAGGGCGCCCGCCCCGCGCCCGCCGGAGCCGCCGACGCCCTGCCGTCCCGGGCCCTGGGGCTGTCCGGACACCGGCGGCTCGTCGAGCAGTTGGAGCAGGCGGGGCGGCACGCCTCGGGGAAGGGGTCGCGTCCCGCCCGGGCCCCGGCCATCACCCCGCTGCGGGCTGCGCGGCCGCTGCGGCTGCACATCCCCGCGCTCGGCGCGGAGCTGCCGTTCGGCGAGCCCGGCGGCCCGAGCGGGGCGGACGCCGGTGACGGGGAGGCCTGCTGGGAGGCGGGCAGCCCGGCTCCCGGTGCGGCGGGCACGGCCGTGGTGAGCGCCGGGGACCTGCGGCTCGCCGAACTGCGGCGGGGGCTGACCGTCGAGATCGCGCGCGCCGACGGCCGTACCGCCGTCTTCACCGTGGACGCGGTCTCGCCGAACGGGGTGACCGGCCACGGGCAGCGGCCCGGGCGCTCCCACCTCAGGCTGGTCAGCGGTGAGACCACCGTCCTGGCCCGGCTGACCGGGCAGCGCCGCACCGGGCGCCACGCCGGGCACCGCTCCGACTGAGCGCGGCGCGCGTCAGCCGTGGGGGGTGTCTTCCTCCCCCGGTCGGGGGCTTCTGCCGCCGGGGCGGGGAGGCCGCCGACGTGTCGGGGCAGACCCCCCGCATGAGCGGGACACGGCATGCGCGGACGGCGGTGACCAGGGCCCTCGCGGCGGCCTTCGTCGCGCTGCTGTGCCTGTTCGCGGCCGGTCCCGCCGCCGCGTCCGCGGCGTGGGAGGCGGATGCCGGGCGGCATTGCGCCTCCGGGGCTCCTGGCGAGCCGGAGGCTCCCGCCGAGCGGGAGTCGGACCCGGCCGGGGAGCCGGAAGTACGGGCCGCGGTACGGCCGGTGGTCCGGGGGCTGCCCGGTGCCCGGGAGCTGCCGCGGCCGGTGTTCCACGTGAAACATCCCCACGGTCCGGCGGCGGGCGCCGCCGCGTGGGCGGTGGAGGGGCCGGTGCCGGCGGGGGAGCCGGTGCGGAGCGTGGTGCTGCGCTGCTGAGCGGTCCGAGCAGCAGCACCCACCCCCACACTCCCCCGAACACCGTGAGGTTCCGGCATGCCCATCGACCCGTTCGCCGCACTGAACGCCATGCTCCGCGCCGAGGCCGCCCGCTTCACTCCGCCGCCGCGGCCGGCGCGGGAGCCCTCCGCGCCGGAGATCCCCGTACAGGAGGCCCTCTCCGCGCGGCCGGCCGAGCCCGGGGCGGCCGCGGTCCGCGACACCCCGTCCGCCGCGCCGCGTCCGAGGACTGACGCAGCGAGGACTGACGCAGGGGGGACTGACGCCGGCGGGGAGGACCCCGGCCAGGCCTGACCCCGGCCGCGACTGCCCCGGCCGGGGCTGACTCGCAGAGGCGCAGGGGCCGGACGCCGCGCCCGCGGCCGTCGGTGACGGTCGCGGGGTGCGGCGCCCCTGCCCTCCGCTCAGGGCTCGCGGGTGTAGTACCGGTAGTACGCCACGAGGCCGACGCCCACGCCCGTGACGAGGCCGATCCAACCCGAGTGCAGAACCGAGTGGTCGGTGAGGCTGTTGAGGTAGCCGACGGCGATCCCGCCGAACGCGCCGTACGCCGTGGCGCGGGCCTCCCGCTTCATGCGGGGGCCGACGCGGGCGAGGCCGTACATGATCCCGGCGAAGAGCACGCCGCAGAGGATCCCGTAGAACACGTTGCCCGCATCGACGGGGCCCTGCTGGCGGTTGATGTAGGCCGCCCAGACCCCGTAGACGAGGCCGAGGAGCACCGCGCGCGTCAGCGCGCCCGTGGTGTCCCCGGTCCGCGGGGCCGCCATCCGCCGGTGGTGCCGCCCGTGGGCGGCAGGTGCCGCATGTGCCATGACGGGCTCCTCTCTCCCCTCCACCAGGGCACACCCGGCTCTCCCGGGCGGCAAGTGGATCAGGCGCCGACGGCGCGTGCGGCGCGCCCCTGTCAGGGCCCGTGGAACCAGGTGCGCAGGCGCTCCGGGGCCTGCGGGGTCCGGCGTTCCGCCTGCTGGCGGAGCTCTTCGAGGTTCTGCTCGGCGAGCGCCCGGCGCCAGGCCAGTTCGGCCCGGCCCATGGCCTGCGCGATCACGCAGGCGGGGCCGTCGCCGGCGGTCGGGACGGCGCCCGGGCCCCGGCTGCGGATCTCGGCGCACCGGAAGGCCCCCGCAGTGCCCTCGACGGCGACGACCACGTCCATGAGCGAGATCTCGGCGAGCGGGCGCGCCAGCCGGAACCCGCCCTTCGGGCCGGAGGTGGAAGCCAGGATGCCCGCCCGGGCCAGGGCCTGGAGCTGCTTGTTCAGGTAGGCGGCGGGGAGCTCGTGCCAGGCGGCCAGCCGGGCCGCCGGAACGGCGCGCTCGGGGCCGATCCAGGCCAGGTTGATGCAGCTGTGCAGCGCCCACTCGACGCCCTCGCTCATCCTCATGGAAGTCCAGGATCGCCGAACCGGCGACGGCGCGCCCGCGGTCGGCCCCCGGTCGGCACGGCGCGCCCGCGGCCGGCAGCGCGCGCCCCCGCCTGCCCCCGCCCGGCCCGCGGCAGGCTTCGTGCGCCCGCTCCGCCACCCGACCGCACCAACCCCGCTCGCGCGGGCCGCCGCCGCGGATTCCCCTGGTGACGTGCGCACCTGGCTGTCGGCGGTCCTCATCGTGCTCGTGGCACTCCTGGTGCCCGCGAGCGCCGTCGCGTACTGGGCCGACCGGGAGCTGGGCGACGCCGACCGGTACACCGCCGCCATGTCCCCGCTGGCCTCCGACCCGGCCGTCCAGGAGGTCGTCGTCACGCAGGCCGCCCGGGCCCTGTCCGGGCAGATCGACGCCGGTCCCTTCCAGGGGGCGATCGACGCCCTGCTCGGGGAGGCGCTGCGCTCCTTCGTCGGCACCCCCGCCTACCGCACCGCCTGGGACGCGGCGAACCGGGCCGCGCACGCCGCGTTCTTCCAGGCGCTCACCACCGGCCACGGCGACGCCGTCACCATCGACCTGGCGCCCGTCATCGCGCAGATCAAGGCGGAGCTCGTCGCCGACGACACGCCGTTCGCGGAGCGGATCCCGGTGACCCACGTCCAGGTGAAGGTCATGGAGTACGACAACCTCGGCGTCCTCCGGAAGGAGTTCCGCATGCTGGAGATCGCGGGCGTCTGGCTGCCGGTGCTGACCGTGGTCCTGGCCGCGGCGGCGATCACCGTCGCGGTCCACCGCCGCCGGGCCGTGGCCGCCACCGGCCTCGGGCTCGCGGCCGGCGCGGTCCTGCTGTGGATCGCGGTCGTCGTCTGCCGCCGGCTCACCCTGGACGACCTGCCGTCCGACATCGACCGCGCCGCCGCGGGTGCGGTGTACGACGCGCTCACCGCCTTCCTGCGCACCACCGCGTGGGTCGTCCTGGCCATCGGGCTGGCGGCCGCACTGGCCGCATGGGTGACAGGCCGGGTGCGCCGCACGCCCTGAGCGCCGCACCCCATAAGCTCGGAAGGTACCAAGCGCGCAGAACGGCTCAGAGGGCTCAGAAGCCCGCAAGAACCCAGAACCGTACAGAAGAACCGAAGAACCGACTCTCGAGCGGCGGCACGGAAGCGGCAATGAGCACCGAACGCACCGACCACATACCGTCCGGGCGGGCCCGGCCGCATCCGCTGGCTCCTCCGGCCTGGCTGCTCAGGGGGCTGCGGCCGGCCTCCGCCCCCATCCCCTGGGCTGCCGTCGTGCGCGCGGGCATCGCCCTGTCGGCCCCGCTCGCCGTCGGCTTCGCCCTCGACGAACCGGAGTACGGGGCCCTCGTCTCGATGGGTGCCCTGTCGGGGGTCATCGGCGACACCGCCGACGCCTACCGGATGCGGATCCTCAACATCGCCGTGCCGCAGTTGTTCGGTGCGGTGGGAGTCGCCCTGGGGACCCTGGTGTTCGGGCACGGCTGGTTCGCCGTCGGCGCGCTCACCCTGATCGCACTGGTCTCCGGGATGATCTCCTCGATCGGCACGGTCGCCTCCGTCTCCGGTCTGCTGTTGCTGCTCAACGCCGTCGTCGGCGCGGGCCTGCCGCTGCCGCGGCCCTGGTGGACCGCGCCCCTGCTGCTCGCCGCGGGCGGGCTGTTCGTCCTGCTGCTGACCCTGCTGGGCTGGCCGCTGCGCGGCCGGCAGCCCGAACGCGCCGCGGTCGCCGCCACCTACCGGGCCCTCGCCGACGCCCTGGACGCTGCCGGCGGGCCCGACTACGACGAGCGCCGCCGCGCGCTCACCCAGAGCCTGAACCAGGCGTACGACCTGATCCTGGGCCGGCGGGCCCGCGTCCACGGCCGCAGCCCCGCCCTGGTGCGCATGCTGGCCCAGCTCAACGTGGTGGTCCCGCTGGTCGAGGCCGCACCCGCCGCGCACCTGCGCGGACGGCCGCTGCCGCCCGCGATCCCGGCGGCCGTACGGGATCTGGCCGAGGCCGTCGAGGAGGGCCGCACCCAGGCGCCCGCCCTGGAGCTGCCCGCACCGCACACCCCCGCCGAACGGGCCCTCGACGCGGCCCTGCGGCACGCGGTGACGGTCGTGCACCTGGCCGAGCCGGAGCTCCGCACCGTCGACGACCGCCTCGGCCGTCCGGCCGCCCTGGGCGTGCGGGCCCGGCGCGCCGTGCGGGACATGATGCTGTCGGGGGGCTCCTGGCGGTACGGGCTGCGGCTCGCGCTGTGCATCGGGCTCGCCCAGGCGCTGGTCTCGCTGGTGCCGCTGGAGCGCTCGTACTGGGTCCCGCTCACCGTCACCTTCGTCCTCAAGCCCGACTTCGGCTCGGTGTTCTCCCGGGCCGTGCTGCGCGCGCTGGGCACCGCCGGCGGGCTGGTCATCGCCGCCGCCGTGCTCGCGGAGGTGCCGCGCGGCTGGTGGGACGTGCCCGTGATGGCGGTGCTCGCCGCGCTGATCCCGGCGTTCTCCGCGAAGGGCTACGCCTTCCAGACGGCCGCGATCACCCCGGTCATCCTGCTGTTGTCGGACCTCCTCAACCACCAGGGCTTCGACCTGATCCGGCCCCGGCTGGTCGACAGCCTGATCGGCTGCGCGATCACCCTGGTCTTCGGCTACCTGCTGTGGCCCGAGAGCTGGCACAGCCGCATCGGCGACCGGCTCGCCGACACCGTCGACGACGCGGCCCGCTACGTGGAGCGCGCCTTCGGCCCGGCCCCGGACCCCGACGCCGCGCCGGGGGCGGCGCGCACCGCCCGGCTCCAGGCCCGGCGGCGCATCTACCGGGACCTGTCGGGGGTGCGCAGCGAGTTCCAGCGGGCCCTGACCGAGCCGCCGCCGACCGGGGCGCGGGCCGCCGCCTGGTGGCCGCTCGTCGTCGCCGTCGAGCGGATCGTGGACGCCACCACCGCCGCCCGGGTCCGCGTCAACCACGGGGCGGCCCCGCCCCGGGCCGAGGAGGTGTCGGCGCTCACCGCCGACCTGCGGGGCCTGGCCGAGTGCGTGCGCACCGCCCGGAGCCCCGACCGGCTGGGGACTGCGGCGGTGCGGGCGGGGGACGAGGCCTCCGTACTCGGCCCGGTCCGCCAGGAGGTGGCCGCCGCCCGGGGGATCGCCGCGGAGCACTGACCGGGGCGCCCCGGGCGGGTTCCCCCGAACGGTCCTGTGCCCGGGCCGCTGAGGGGCCGCCGGGGGAGCATCGGGGCATGAGGCCCCTCATCCCGCGCGGCCCGCACCGCCGCGCCGCGGCCGCTGCGGTCCTCGCGGCCCTTCTGGCGGCATCGGCCGGGTGCGCCGACGTGGAGGGACTGCGCAACGACGGCGACCTCGGCACCGCGCATGCCCCGCAGACCCTGTGGAAGGACCTCCATCCGCAGCCGCCCGGCCCCGGCCAGCAGCCCGGCACTGCGGCCGTGGTCCCCGGCCTGCCCAAGGCGCCGGGGCCGGGCATGCGGGGGGTGAACGCGCTGGAGGTCGTACGGGCCGACATCACCGCCGCCGCCCGGGAGGACGGCGGGACGGGACGCCTCGTCGACCCGCGCGCCGTGCAGCGGCTCGCGCTCTGTACACAGTCTGTGGACGGCGGTCCGAAGTGCCCGGTCCGGCCGCCGGTCCTGCACGACGTGACGGGCAACGGCCGCGAGGAGCTGATCACCGCCCTCGACGTCGACGGCCGCGTCAGCGAACTGCGCGTCTACACCGTCCGCGACGACGGGTCGATCACCCGGATCCTGTCCCGGCGGGGGGTGCTGGAGGGCGTGGAGGTGGCCGGCGAGCACCTGGCGGTGCGCGAGCCGAGCTCGAACCCGAAGAAGGTCTCCGTCTCCGACTACGTGTGGGACCCCGAGGCGGGGATCATGAACCTGTCCGAGCTGAGCCTCGACGAATGCCCCACCCCGAAGACCGGCTCCACCGCGTGCACGGCGACGCGGGACTGAAGGGGACGCGGCCGCCATGCGGGTGACGAGCAGTCTGCGCTGGAAGATCGCCCTGACCACCACGGCCGTGTGCTGCGCCGTCGCCGCAGCGCTCGGCATCCTCGTCCACAACGTGGTCGCCCGGCAGGTCGTCGGCGAGGTCCGCAAGGACGTGCAGCGCGACCTGGAACACGCCCTCGGCGAATACCAGTACGGCACCGCGCACGGCCACGTGAACACCGCCCTGGACCCGGCCGGGCTGCCCGGGCCGCTGCGCCGGCTCGTCGCCCGCGGGATGACCGGCAGCATGGTCGGCGAGCGCGACGGCAAACCCGTCATGTGGGCCGCCGGACCCGCCGACCACCACGCCCTCGCCGCCTGGGTCCCGTACGAGAGCACCCGCGCCCGGCTGCGCGATCTCGACACCGCGATCCTCGCCTCCTCCGCGCTCGCCGCCGGAGTCGTCGCACTGGCCGGCGTGTTCCTCGCCGACCGGATCAGCCGCCGCCTGGCCACCACCGCCGCCGTGGCCCGCCGGATCAGCGCCGGCGACCTCGACGCCCGCGTCGACTTCCCCACGCCGGAGCAGCCGGAGGCCGCCGACGGCGGCGGCTACCGCGACGAGGTGCGGGACGTGGCCCAGGCCCTGAACTCCATGGCCAGGTCGCTCCAGGAGCGGCTGGAGGCGGAGAAGCGGTTCACCGCCGACGTGGCGCACGAGCTGCGCACCCCGCTCACCGGCTCGCTCGCCGCGGCCGCGCTGCTGCCGGAGGGACGCCCCAAGGAGATGATCAACGACCGGCTGGGCGCACTGCACCGGCTCACCGAGGACCTGCTGGAGATCTCCCGGCTGGACGCCGGGGTCGAGCGCGCCGACCTCGCCCGGGTCGAGCTCGGCGGGGCGGTGCGCCGGGCGGCCGCCGCCACCCGCCTCCCCGTCACGGTGGAGGTGGTCCGGGACCTGGTGGTGCTCACCGACCGGCGGCGCCTGGACCGCATCCTGGCGAACCTGCTGGTCAATGCCGACAAGCACGGGAGCCCGCCGATCGAGGTCCGGGTCGAGGGCCCGGTGGTGACGGTCCGCGACCACGGGCCCGGCTACCCCGAGGACCTGATCGCCCAGGGTCCGCAGCGCTTCCGCACCGGCGAGCCGGGCCGGGGACGCAGCCACGGGCTGGGCCTGACCATCGCGGCGGGCCAGGCGGCCGTCCTGGGCATCACCCTCACCTTCGCCAACGCCCCCGACGGCGGGGCGGTCACGACGCTCCGGCTGCCGGTGGGGCGGCTGGTGGACGATCGCGAGTAGGAGGAAGCGGGCGGTGTTCCACGTGAAACCACGTGCAACACCGCCCGCTTCGGGGGGGCTCCGTCCGGCTCAGACGCCGATGTTCCTGCCGTCCTTGCGCCAGACGGACACCACCGCCGGGCGGGTGATCCTGCCGGGGCCGTCGGGCCACACCGACTCGGGCTTCTCGACGGTCGCGCCGTCGATCTCACCCGGGTGCTGGACCGCGACCAGGACCCGCTTGTCCTGGACCAGCGGGCCGCAGGTCTCGGCGCCGCGCGGGACGGTCAGGAACTGCTTCAGCTCACCGCGGCGCTCACCGGCGGTCGCGACGCCGAACAGGCCGTCGTGCGAGCCGAGCTGGTTGCCGTCCGTGGAGATCCACAGGTTGCCGTGCGGGTCGAAGGTCACGTTGTCCGGGCAGGAGATCGGGCTGACCTTGTCCTTCGGGAAGCCGGCGAAGAAGGTCGCCGGGTCCTTCGGGTCGCCGGCGACGAGGAAGAGGCGCCAGGCGAAGCCGTCGCCCGCCGGGTCGTCGAAGTCCTCGGCGAGCTCCAGGATCTGGCCGTGCTTGTTGAGGTTGCGCGGGTTGGCCTCGTCCGCGCCCGCCTTGCCCGGCTTGCCGCGGTCGGCGTTGTTGGTCAGGACCACGTAGACCCGGCCGGTGCGCGGCGACGGCTCGATGTCCTCGGGGCGGTCCATCTTGGTGGCGCCCACCTTGTCGGCGGCCTGGCGGGTGAAGACGAACACCTCCTCGGCGCTCATGCCCTCGACGTGCGAGACGTTGCCGGCGGGCGAGGCGGTGGCGAGCTTGATCCAGGCACCGGAGCCGTCGAACTGGCCGTCGGAGGGGAGCTTGCCGGAGCCGTCGACCTCGGCGGCCGGGGAGTCGCCGGTCAGCTTGGCGACGTACAGGGTGCCCTCGTCCAGAAGGGTCAGGTTGTGCTCCTTGACCGCGCGGGAGCTGCCCTTCTTCATCTGCTTCGACGAGACGAACTTGTAGAAGTAGTCGAAGCGCTCGTCGTCACCCATGTAGACGACCGGGCGGCCGTCCTCGGTGAGGCGGGGCTGCGCGCCCTCGTGCTTGAAGCGGCCGAGCGCGGTGCGCTTGCGCGGGGTGGAGGCCGGGTCGTACGGGTCGAGCTCGACGACGTAGCCGAAGCGGTTCGGCTCGTTGGGCTCCTGGACGGTGTCGAAGCGCTTGTCGAACCGCTCCCACTTGCGCTCCGTGGCGCCGGCGGAGACGCCGTAGCGCTTGAGGCGTGCCGCCTGGACCGGGTCGGTGACCTGGCCGGCGTTGGCGAAGTACTGGTTGAAGTTCTCCTCGCCGTGCAGGGTCGTGCCCCACGGGGTGGTGCCGCCGGAGCAGTTGTTGAGCGTGCCGAGGACCTTGGTGCCGGTGGGGTCGGCGGAGGTCTTGACCAGGGCGCTGCCGGCGACCGGGCCGGAGAGGCGGAACTCGCTGGTCGCGGTGAGACGGCGGTTGAGCTGGTGGCGGGCCACGGCGGTCAGCTTGCCGCTGCGGTGGTCCTCCTGGACGACGACCACGCCCAGGCCGTGCGCGGCCCAGGCGACCTCGACCTGCTCGCGCGTCGGGTTCGCCGGGTCGTAGCCCTTGAACATCAGGTTTTCGTCGGTGTACTCGTGGTTCGCGACGAGGAGCTGCTGGCGCTCGTAACCGCTGCCGAGCGGGAGCAGCGCGAGGAAGTCGTTGTTGTAGCCGAACTGGCCGGCCTGGGCGGCGGCGGTCTGCTGGTCGGCGTTGAAGGCGGGAGCACCCTTGACGATGGGGTCGCCCCAGCGGATGACCACGTTCTGCTCGTAGCCCTCGGGGACGGTGACGCGGTCGTCGGTGTTCGGCGCGACCGGCGTGAAGCGCAGGCCCCGGGCGCCCTGGGCGTTGGCAGCGGCGTCGGCCGCGCCCTGGGCGTCGGCGGCGGGGGCGGCGGTGGCCGGGGTACCGCTGCCGCCGAGGGTGACGGCCGTACCGGCGGCGGTGGCGACGGTGACGACGGCGGCGGAGCGGAGCATCGCGCGGCGGGAGTAGGCGCGGGCGATGACGTCGCCGACGTACTCGTTGTCGCTGGTGTTCGGCACCTCGTGGAAGCAGGCGTCGCCACAGCGGTAGCGGCAGGTGAGGGCGGAACGGCCGCCCCCATGCGGGTTGCCTATGAGGGGCAGGAGCTTGCGCACGAGTGTCCTCCGTAGATGCACGGGCGCCGGCCGGGTGCGGCCGAATCCAGCCGCGACGGTAGGGGCGGGCGACGCCGAACCGGCGGCGGAGGGATGAACGGCCGGTGAACCGGTCACGTCGGGGCGGGAGTTCGCGTCCCTGCGGGCTACGGGCGGGGCGCCGGGGAGCAGCGGGGAGCCGTGCGCGGGGTGGCGTGAGACGCAAATCCCCCATCGAGGGGCGTACTTGGGCGGTTCGGCTACGGGCAGGGGGCGGTGCCGGGGTGGGAGAAGGACGGGATACGGTTCCGGACTACGCGGTTCCGGTGGCACTGTCCGGCGGCCGGGGCGGACCGGCCGGGAGGGGAGGCCGGAAAGGGCCTGGCGCAACGGGAGCGCCCCTGCCGACGTTCCAGCCGAGGGGTCGATAACCTTACGTGTCCACTCTGGGCAGGGATCAACCGCGCAGCACGGACAAATGACGCACGCACTCATGCGAAAGGCCTGGCCCATGGGTATTCGGAGCTTGTTGCGCAAGGTTTTCGGACGGTCCGCCGAGCCGGTTCCGGAGACGAGTGAGGCCACCGGGGCAGCCGTGCCGAACCAGGCCGAACGGACGCCGCTGGACGCGGCGGCCGAGCTGGTGGCGGCGTCCTTCGACAACCCGACCGTCCCGCCGCAGTCCGCGCCCCGGGACCGCGAGGCCGGCGCCCTCCTCACGGCCACGCTCCCGGACCCCACGGTCCCGGAGGCCCGCCGCCCGCAACCGCCCTCTTCGCCGGCCGCGGACCACAAGATCCCCGAGCCGGCGGCGCCCGATGCCGAGCCCGCGCCCGCCGCGTCCGAGCCGGCCGCAGCAGAGCCCGCGGCCGCCGAGGACACCGCGGCCGACGGCACCGCCGGCCCGACGTCCGCCGCGGCCCAGGCGGAGCCCGTCGCGGCCGAGGAGCCGGCCGCCGCCGCGGCTGCCGCTCCTGAAGAGCCTGCTGCCGAGGCCGTGTCGGCCGAACCGGCTGCGGCGGAGCCCGTTGCAGAGGAAGCCCCGGCCGAGACGGCCGCACCGGCTGCCGCGGCGGCCACCGCCGCTGGGCCGGAAGCCGCGCCGACCGCCGCCGAGGACACCGCCGTCGAGGAAGCGGCCGCCGAGGCCGAGCCGGCGCCCGAGGCCGCCCCGGCCGCGGAGGCCGGGCCCGTCGAGCCGGTCGCCGCCGAGGAGCCGGTCGTGGCCGAGGAGCCGGTCGCGCCCGCCGCCGACGAGGACACCACTGCCGTGGCCGCCGCTGCGGAGCCCGTCGCTGCGGAGCCCTCCACCGAGGAAGCGGCCACCGAGGCCGAGGCCGCTGCCGCCCCCGTGGCGGAGCCGGTGGCGGCCGCTGCCGAGGCCGAGGCCGTCACCGAGGAAGCCGCGGCCGAACCCGTGGCCGCATCCGCCGCCGAGGACGAGCCGGCACCCAACGCCGGGGAGGCCGTGGCCGAGCCCGAGGCTGCCGAGGCCGACGCAGCCGAGCCCGAGGCTGCCGAGGCCGAGGCGGAGCCCGTCGCTGCCGAGGCCGAGCCCGTCGCCGCCGAGGCCGAGCCCGTCGCCGCCGAGGCCGAGCCCGTCGCCGCCGAGGCCGGGCCCGCGCACGCGGCCGCCGCCGTGCGCAAGCGGGCCCCGGGGGTGGCCGCGGCGTACAAGGCGGCCGGGCAGGTGCTGCGCGCCAGGGGCCGGACCGGCGCACGGGCCAAGGTGTACCTGGTCCTGGACCGGTCCGGGTCGATGCGCCCGTTCTACAAGGACGGCAGCGCCCAGCACCTCGCCGACCACGCCCTCGCCCTCGCCGCACACCTCGACGAGGAGGCCACCGTGCACACGGTGTTCTTCTCCACGGACCTGGACGGCACCGCCGACCTGACCCTCGACGCCCACGACGCCACCTGGGTCGAGGCCCGCCACGCCGAGCTCGGCCGCATGGGCCGCACCAGCTACCACGTGGCCGTGGAGGCCGTCGTCGAGCGGTACCAGAAGGACGGCGGCGAGGGCCCGGCCCTCGTCGTGTTCCAGACCGACGGCGCCCCCGACAGCGTCCGGCCCGCCAAGCAGGCGCTCGCCGACGCCGCCGCCTCCGCGCCCGGCGTGCACTGGCAGTTCGTCGCGTTCGGCGACCACGACGCCAAGGCCTTCGACTTCCTGCGCAAGCTGGACGCCGAGAACGCCGGCTTCTTCCACGCCGGCCCGGCGCCCCGCGAGCTGACCTCCGCCGCCCTCCTCAAGGGCCTCCTCGAGCGGTTCTGACGCGGCCGCCCCCACCGAAGGCGCTCCGACCGAAGCGCCCCAACCGAAGGCGCCCCCGCCCGGGATCCCGGGCGGGGGCGCCTTGCCGTTCCGGCCGCGGCCGAGGGGCCGCGGCCGGAGCGGGCGACTACTGGTGCGGCTTGACCGACTTCTCGACCGGCTCGGAGGTCTTCGTCTCCACCGGCTTGCGCAGCGCGATGTTCAGCTCGCGCAGGCGGGACTCCTCCAGGACGGTGGGCGCGCCCATCATCAGGTCCTGCGCGTTGCCGTTGAGCGGGAACGCGATGGTCTCGCGGATGTTCGGCTCGTCCGCGAGCAGCATGACGATGCGGTCCACGCCCGGGGCGATGCCGCCGTGCGGCGGGGCGCCGAGGCGGAAGGCGCGCAGCATGCCGGCGAACTCGCGCTCGACGGTCTCCGCGTCGTAGCCCGCGATCTCGAAGGCCTTCAGCATGACCTCGGGCTCGTGGTTGCGGATGGCGCCGGAGGACAGCTCGATGCCGTTGCAGACGATGTCGTACTGCCAGGCCAGGATGTCGAGCGGGTCCTTCTCCTCCAGGTCCTTCATGCCGCCCTGCGGCATGGAGAACGGGTTGTGGGAGAAGTCGATCTTGCCCGTCTCCTCGTCCTTCTCGTACATCGGGAAGTCGACGATCCAGCAGAACCGGAAGACGTTCTCCTCGAAGTGGCCGGCGCGCTTGGCGGCCTCCACCCGGACGGGGCCCATGATCTTGGAGACCTCGTCGAACTCGCCCGCGCCGAAGAACACGGCGTGGCCGGCGGCCAGGCCGAGGCGCTCGGTGAGGACCTTGACGTTCTCCTCGGTGAGGAACTTCGCGATCGGGCCGGTCAGCGTGCCGTCCTCGCCGACGCGCACCCAGGCCAGGCCCTTGGCGCCCAGCGACACGGCGTAGTCGCCGAGGCCGTCGAAGAACTTGCGCGGCTGGCCGGCGGTGTCCGGGACCGGCAGGGCGCGGACGTGCTTGCCGGCGAACGCCTTGAACTCGGAGTTCTCGAAGACGTCGGTGATGTCGACGAGCTCCAGCTTGGCGCGCAGGTCGGGCTTGTCGTTGCCGTACTTCAGCATCGACTCGCGGAACGGGATCCGCGGGAACGGCGAGGTGACCTCGCGGCCGCCGCCGAACTCGGTGAAGAGCTCGGTCATCAGCTTCTCGATCGGCTGGAAGACGTCCTCCTGCTCGACGAAGGACATCTCCACGTCGAGCTGGTAGAACTCGCCCGGCGAGCGGTCGGCGCGGGCGTCCTCGTCGCGGAAGCAGGGCGCGATCTGGAAGTACCGGTCGAAGCCGGAGATCATCAGCAGCTGCTTGAACTGCTGCGGGGCCTGCGGCAGGGCGTAGAACTTGCCCGGGTTCAGGCGGGAGGGCACCACGAAGTCGCGCGCGCCCTCGGGGGAGGTCGCGGTCAGGATCGGGGTCGCCATCTCGTTGAAGCCGAGGGCGGTCATCTTCTGGCGCATCGCGGCGATCACCGCGGAGCGCAGCATGATGTTGCGGTGCATGCGCTCGCGGCGCAGGTCGAGGAAGCGGTACTCCAGGCGGCGCTCCTCGTTCACACCGTCGTCGGTGTTGATCGTGAAGGGCAGCGGGCCGGCCGCGCCGAGCACCTCGACCTCGGCGGCCTCGATCTCGATCTCGCCGGTCGGCAGGTCGGGGTTGACGTTCTCGGCACCGCGGGAGACGACCTTGCCGTCGACGCGGATGACCGTCTCCTTGGAGAGCTTGTCCAGGGCCTCGGCAGCGGCGGTGCCGGGCCGGGCGACGAGCTGCGTGATGCCGTAGTGGTCGCGCAGATCGATGAAGAGGATGCCGCCCAGGTCTCGACGATTGTGCAGCCAGCCGCTCAGCCGGACGTCGGTGTTGACGTCAGAGGCGCGGAGCTCGCCGCAGGTGTGGGACCTGTACCGATGCATCAGTCATCCAGTTCTTCGCGATACCAGGGTGGATTCAACCCTCACAAGGTTACCGTCCGGGCCGGGGCCCGCGCTGTGTGGGCGAGCCGGGGGCGGCGGCCGCGCAGCGGGGCGGCGGACGCCGGGCCCGATCGGGTGCCGGCCGCGCCGGCGGTCCGAGCCGGCGCCGGACGCTGCCGACCCGGTGTCCGGCCGCCGGCACCGGCGGGCGGCCCTCACCCGCGGGCGTACGACGCCTTCCACGACGGGCGCGCCGAGCAGGTCGCGGTGCCCGGCGCGGCGACGGCGTCCCGGCTCGGCAGCACCACGCCGGAGAGCCGCCCGGCGGTGTTCATCGGCGCCCCCCGTTCACCGTGACCGGCATCGCGGCCGGCGACGGGCGCTCGGGGCGCGCGGGCGGCACGTCACCGCGCGGTTCTGGCGGAATCCGCCGCGCAGGGCGCGGTGGCGGCCTGGTCACCGGGATCCCGGGGGCCTCCCGCACCCAGGCCGCCGAAGCCCTGCGCCGATGGCCGGTGGCCGGGTCAGAGGTCGACGGCCTCGCCCAGCCCCGGGGTGAGGACGGTGTAGGGCTCGTCGGCGGCCGCGTCCAGGAAGCGGGCGAGTTCGCCGGGCTCGGTGGCGTAGAAGCCGTCGAGGTGGAAGCCGTCGTAGTGGATCGGTATCGCGGTCCTCGCCCCGAGCAGGCGCGCCGCCACGGCCGCATGCCGGGCGTCGAGCGCGGCGGGGAAGGGGCTGGGCGGCTGGCAGTGCGGGAAGCAGACCGTCGGCCCGTTGATGGGGGTCAGCACCGCGTCGAAGGGGCCGTGGCGGTGGGCGGCGCGCCACCAGTAGCCGTGGAACATGCTGTCGCCCAGGTGGAGCACCCGCTTGCCGTCGGCCTCGACCGCCCAGGAGACCTGCGGGTCCCCGAGGGTGTCGACCGCGGGGACGGCGGCGATGGTGAACGGGCCGATCCGCGTGGTCTCCCACAGCCCCATGGCCCGTCGGGGCAGGGCGTGGGCGGTGAGCTCGGCCTCGGCCTTGAGGGTCCACAGGTTCTCGTGGTCGTCGCCGCCGAAGGACTCGGGGTGCAGGACCGGGGCGCCCGGGCGCAGCGCCTCGGCCAGGGCGCCGGCGTCGGCGTGGTCGCGGTGCAGGTGGGTGCAGAGCCCGGCGAGTACGTGGCCCTGCGAACGCGGCGGGGTGACGGCGGGCAGGGGTGCCGAGAGCGGGGTGCCCTCCAGGACCCCTTCGGGCCGCCCGAGCAGGTCGATGACCAGGCTCTCCCCCCGTGCCTCCAGTTCCACTCCGGCCCATCCCAGCCAGCGGATCCGCATGCGGCTGTCCTCTCGTTTCGGTGGAGCGCTTTAGCGTACGATCGTTCGCCAAAATAGCAGACGACCGTTCGCTAAGATGGACCCATGAGGAAGTCGGCCGAAGAGGCGCAGCGCACCCGCGACCGCATCATCGGCGCCGCGGTGACGCAGGCGTCCGGACAGGGGCTGACCGGACTGACCATCGGCTCGCTCGCCGAGGCGCTCGACATGAGCAAGGCGGGCGTGGTCGGCCCCTTCGGTTCCCGGGCCGGCCTGCAACGGGCCGCTCTCACCCGGGCGGTGGAGATGTTCACGCAGGCCGTGGTGGTCCCGGCCCGCGCCGAGGATCCGGGCCTGCCCCGCCTGACCGCGGTGGTCGACGCCTGGTGCGGCTACCTGGCCCACGGCCCGTTCCCCCACGGCTGCTTCGTGACGGCCGTGTCCTGCGAACTCGACGGGCAGCCGGGCGAGTTGCGCGACCTGATCCGCGATGCGGTGGCGCGCTGGCGGCGCTTCCTGCGCGAGGAGGTCACCGCCGCCCAGGCCGCCGGGGACATCGCCGCGCACCGTGACGCCGACGACCTCGTCTCCATCCTGGCGGGCATCGCCATGGCCGCCAACCAGGAGATCCAGCTCCTCGGGGACGGCACGGCCGCGGCCCGCGCAGGCCGGCTGATGCACGCCGCCCTTGACGCCGCCCGGCCCGCCGCCCGGCAGGCCGCGCCCCGCGGCTGACGGGGCGACGGAACGAGGCGCGCCCCCGGCGAGCGCGGAGCTCGCACCGGGGGCGCGCCTCGTGATCCGGCCCGGGGCCGGCCGTGGCCGGCCGCGGGCCGTGCGGTCAGTCCTCCGCGGAGCCGGTGCCGCGGTGGCCCAGGCCCGTGCGGGCGGTGGTGGGGATGACCCCCAGGCGGCCCGCCTGGAAGTCGTCGAACGCCTGCTGCAGCTCCTGGCGGCTGTTCATGACGAACGGCCCGTAGTGCGCCATGGGCTCCCGGATCGGGCGGCCGCCGAGCAGGACGACCTCCAGGTCCGGGGTGTGGGAGTCCTGGGAGGCGTCGGCCCGCAGCGTGATCGAGCCGCCGTCGCCGAAGACCGCGGTCTGCCCCGTGTGGATCGGCCGCCGGTCGGTGCCGACGCTGCCGCGGCCCGCCAGGACGTACGCGAGGGCGTTGAAGTCCTCGCGCCACGGCAGGGTGAGCTGCGCGCCCGGGGTGAGGGTCGCGTGGATCATCGTGATCGGGGTGTGGGTGATGCCCGGGCCGGCGTGGCCGTCGAGCTCACCCGCGATCACGCGGAGCAGGGCGCCGCCGTCCGGGGTGGTCAGCAGCTTGACCTTGCCGCCGCCGATGTCCTGGTAGCGCGGGGGCATCATCTTGTCGGAGGCCGGGAGGTTCACCCACAGCTGGAGGCCGTGGAAGAGGCCGCCGGACACGACGAGGGACTCCGGCGGGGCCTCGATGTGCAGCAGGCCCGAGCCGGCGGTCATCCACTGCGTGTCGCCGCCGTTGATGACACCGCCGCCGCCGTGGCTGTCCTGGTGGACGAAGGTTCCGTCGATCAGGTACGTGACGGTCTCGAAGCCGCGGTGGGGGTGCCAGGGGGTGCCCTTGGGCTCGCCCGGCGCGTACTCCACCTCGCCCATCTGGTCCATCATGATGAACGGGTCCAGGTACTGGTAGTTGATCCCGGCGAACGCACGGCGCACCGGGAATCCCTCGCCCTCGAAGCCGCCCGGGGCGGTGGCGACGGCCAGCACCTTGCGGGCGGCGGTCTCCGGGGCGGGCTCCGCGACGCGGGGGAGCGTCAACGGGTTCTCCACAGTCACTGCAGGCATGGTCGGGACCTCCTTCTGCCTCGAGTTTAGTTGAAACTCGAACTTCCTGCCACCCGTACAGAACGGCGGGGGCACCGGGGGCATTCCCCCGGGCCCCGTGCGGCCCGACCTGGCGGTACGGCGTCCCCCCGAAGGAGCGCCCCGAGCCGCCCACCCGGGCCCGGCCGCCCGGCAGAGCGGCTCGGCCTGACGCGGAGGCCGGGCGCGGGCGGGCCGGGGGCCTTGCGGCGAAGCCGGCGCGGGCAGGGGCGGGGGGCCTGGCGCGGGAGCCGCGGGCCGGGCGCGGGGGCTGGAGCGGAGGCGGCGGGCTGGGCGCAGGGGACTGGCACGGGGGCCGGGGGCCGCTGCGCGGAGCCGTTCCCCGCCCCGCCCCTTCCCGAAACCGGGGCCTGCGGCCCCGGCCCCCGCCGGGTGCCCGGGCTTCGCCCGGCACCGTTCCGGGCGCTCCGCGCCCGGTGCGCTCAAACGCCGCGCGGGCTGGATGTGCCGAACCCGCGGCTCCGGCACCACCAGCCCCGCCGGCGCTTGAGGCGCGGGGTCCGGGGCAGCGCCCCGGAAGCCCGGGCGGAACCGCCCGCACCTGGAACGAGAGCCCGACCATCCAGCCGCGCCGGCGCTTGAGGCGCAGGGGCTGGGGCGGAGCACCGGAGCGGCTCGGCGAGCGGCGGGTTGTCGAACCGCGGGCGGCGCGGGCGGCCGTTCGGGCAGATCCGGATGCGCCGGTGGCCGGAAACCGGCGGAGCGTTGGGCGGTGGCGGGGGCCGGTTCCAGCGGCGGGGGCGGTGGGCAGCGGATCCCGGGCCCCGCCCGGGCCCCGGCTAGCCGTACATGCGGCGCATCGCGAAGTCGACCATCTGCTCGACCGCCTTCGCGTCGAAGACCATGCGGTGGTCGCCCTCCATGTCGAGGACGAAGCCGTACCCGGTGGGCAGCAGGTCGATCACCTCGGCGCCGGTGATCACGAAGTACTTGGACTCCTTGCCGGCGTACCGGCGGAGCTCCTTGAGGGTGCTGAACATCGGGATGACCGGCTGCTGCGTGTTGTGCAGCGCCAGGAAGCCCGGGGTGTCGCCGCGCGGGCAGTAGACCTTCGAGGTGGCGAAGATCTGCTGGAAGTCCTCGGCGGACAGCGACCCGGTCGTGAAGGCCCGCACGGCGTCGGCGAGCGACGGCGGCGAGGGCTCGGGGTACAGCGGCTGTTCGCCGTACCCGCCGGCCATCTGCTGCGGGGCGGCGTACTGCTGCCCTGCGCTCACGTTCTGGTCGTAGCCGTACATGGACCGAAGCCTACCGATCGCCCCGTGCCCCGTGGACACGCATTCCCGCCAGGCTCCCGCCGCTTGACGCTGGTCACAGTGGTCGGGCAAGGGTTGCGTCTTATTACCGGCGGGTAGCATCATGACGTTACCGATTGGTATGTACGAGGAACCCGTCTTCCCGAGCCTTAACGGAGCCGTCGCCATGGGGCACTACAAGTCGAATCTCCGCGACATCGAGTTCAACCTCTTCGAGGTGCTCGGCCGCGACAAGCTGTACGGCACCGGCCCGTTCGGCGAGATGGACACCGAGACCGCCAAGAGCATCCTGTCCGAGATCGCCCGCCTCGCCGAGAACGAGCTGGCGGAGTCCTTCGCGGACGCCGACCGCAACCCGCCGGTCTTCGACCCGGCCACCAACACCGCCCCGGTCCCGGCCTCCTTCAAGAAGAGCTACAACGCCTTCATGGAGTCGGAGTACTGGCGGCTCGGCCTGCCCGAGGAGATCGGCGGCACCACCTCGCCCCGCTCCCTGATCTGGGCCTACGCGGAGCTGCTGCTCGGCTCGAACCCGGCCGTCTGGATGTACTCCTCCGGCCCGGCCTTCGCCGGCGTCCTGTACGAGGAGGGCAACGAGGCGCAGAAGCGCATCGCCCAGATCGCCGTCGAGAAGCGCTGGGGCTCCACCATGGTCCTCACCGAGCCGGACGCGGGCTCGGACGTCGGCGCCGGCCGCACCAAGGCCATCCAGCAGGAGGACGGCTCCTGGCACATCGAGGGCGTCAAGCGCTTCATCACGTCCGGTGAGCACGACATGGAGGAGAACATCCTCCACTACGTCCTCGCCCGCCCCGAGGGCCACGGCCCGGGCACCAAGGGCCTGTCCCTCTTCCTCGTCCCGAAGTTCCACTTCGACTGGGAGACCGGCGAGCTGGGCGAGCGCAACGGCGTCTACGCCACCAACGTCGAGCACAAGATGGGCCTGAAGGCCTCCAACACGTGCGAGATGACCTTCGGCGACAAGCACCCCGCCAAGGGCTGGCTGATCGGCGACAAGCACGACGGCATCCGCCAGATGTTCATGATCATCGAGTTCGCCCGCATGATGGTCGGCACGAAGGCGATCTCCACCCTCTCCACGGGCTACCTGAACGCCCTGGAGTACGCCAAGGAGCGCGTGCAGGGCCAGGACCTGGCCAACTTCATGGACAAGACCGCGCCCAAGGTCACCATCACGCACCACCCGGACGTCCGCCGCTCGCTGATGACGCAGAAGGCGTACGCCGAGGGCATGCGCTCCCTCGTCCTCTACACGGCCTCCGTGCAGGACGAGATCGCGGTCAAGGAGGCGGCCGGCGAGGACGCCAAGGCGCTGCACGGCCTGAACGACCTGCTGCTCCCGATCGTCAAGGGCTACGGCTCCGAGAAGGGCTACGAGCAGCTCGCCCAGTCGCTCCAGACCTTCGGCGGCTCCGGCTTCCTGCAGGAGTACCCGATCGAGCAGTACATCCGCGACGCGAAGATCGACACCCTGTACGAGGGCACCACCGCCATCCAGGGCCAGGACTTCTTCTTCCGGAAGATCGTCCGCGACCAGGGCGCCTCCCTGAACCTCCTCTCCGAGGAGATCAAGAAGTTCCTGGCCGGCGCCGAGGGCGGCGAGGAGCTGGCCGGCGCCCGCGACGCGCTGGCCAAGGCCGCGGTCGACCTCGAGGGCATCGTCGGCCAGATGATCGTCGACCTCACCGCCACCGGCGAGGACGTCAAGAACATCTACAAGGTCGGCCAGAACACCACCCGCCTGCTCATGGCCTCCGGTGACGTCGTCGTCGGCTACCTGCTGCTCAAGGGCGCGGCCGTGGCCGCCGAGAAGCTGGCGACCGCCTCCGGCAAGGACGTCCCCTTCTACCAGGGCAAGATCGCGGCCGCGAAGTTCTTCGCGTCCCAGATCCTCCCGGGCGTCTCGGTCGCGCGCCAGCTCGCCGAGGCCGTCGACAACTCCCTGATGGAGCTCGACGAGGCCGCCTTCTAAGCGGACCACCCGGTACCACCCGGTACCACCCGTACGCGGTGCACGACAGCGGCCGGATCCCCCGCCCGGGGATCCGGCCGCCGGTGTACGCGGCCCCCGCGGCCGGGCGGGCCGGCGCAGGCGCAGGGGCAGGCGCAGGCGGCCCCGGCCGCCGCCGCGCGCCGACTACCGCCGTCCTGACCTCGCGATTCCTTCCTTGTCAGTCGTTCATGGGACGCTCGTAGGCATGAGTCCACAGGAGCAGCACGGCAACAGCAGGGGGTACTCCGTCCCGACGGGGCGGCCGTACGCCCTCAAGGAGCTGCAGGCTGCCCTGGGCAGCCTGGGCGACCACCTGCGGGAGCTGTACGACGGCGCGCACCCCGCGGAGTACGAGGCCGTGGCCGACGCCCTCTACGCCGCGTTCCAGACCGCGGCCGGGCTGGCCCCCGCCAAGAGCTACACGGGCTGCCCCGAGCACCCCAACGGCGCCCTCGACCCCGAGGCGCCCGACGGCTGGGGCCGCTGCCTGCTCTGCAACAACCGGCGCCGCCTGGGCCTGCGCGACCGCGGCCGGCGCGGGGTGCCCGCGCCCGCGGCCCCGCCGACCGGGGAGCAGCGCCGCCTGGGCTACCCGGTGCCCGGCCCGCCGTACACCCTCCAGGCCCTGCGCCAGCACCTGCGCAACGTGGAGGAGCGCCGCTTCCACCTGGGCTTCTCCTCCCCCGCGGACGACTTCGTGCGGATCGCGGACGATCTGCACCAGGCCTTCATCGTGGCCCGCGAGCTGTCCCGGCCGCGCAATGCCACCGGCTGCTCCGAGCACCCCGGCGCCCCGATCGATCCGGACGCGCCACCCGGCGAGGCCTGTATCTTCTGCGCCGGACGCAAGAGACGCGCGCAGCGCTCCGCGACGACCCCGGAGATGCTCCCGCGCATCCGCCGGGGCGAGCGCAGGCAGCTGCAGCGCCGATTCGAGCGGCCGCCGGGCTGAGAAGCCGCCGGACCCGCGGACCACACAGCCCGCCGGACCGGCGTTTCGGCCATCCGCCGCAGCCCGGCCAAGGCGAACACGACCGTCGTTAAGGTGAACCACATGAGCTCTCCAGCCCGCTTCGACCGCGGCCACACCGACGATCTGATGACCTTTTTGACGGCCAGTCCGTCGCCGTACCACGCCGTGGCCAATGCGGCCGAGCGGCTGGAGAAGGCAGGGTTCAGGCAGGTGTCGGAAACGGACGCCTGGGACGCGGGCAGCGGGGGCCGGTACGTGCTCCGCGGCGGCGCGCTGATCGCCTGGTTCGTGCCGGAGGGCGCCGCCGCGCACATGCCCTTCCGGATCATCGGCGCGCACACCGACTCGCCCAACCTGCGGGTCAAGCCGCTGCCCGACACCGGCGCGGCCGGCTGGCGCCAGATCGCCGTCGAGATCTACGGCGGCACCCTGCTCAACACCTGGCTGGACCGCGACCTGGGCCTGGCCGGGCGGCTGACGCTGCGCGACGGCAGCGAGCAGCTGGTCAACGTGGACCGCGCCCTGATGCGCGTCCCGCAGCTGGCCGTCCACCTGGACCGGTCGGTCAACAGCGACGGCCTCAAGCTCGACAAGCAGCGCCACATGCAGCCGATCTGGGGCCTGGGCGAGGTCCAGGAGGGCGACCTCATCGCCTTCCTGGAGGAGGAAGAGGGCCTTGCGCAGGGGTCGGTGGCCGGCTGGGACCTGATGGTCCACTCGATCGAGCCGTCCGCGTACCTCGGCCGCGACCGCGAGCTCGTCGCCGGGCCGCGCATGGACAACCTGATCTCGGTGCACGCGGGCGTCGCCGCGCTGGCCGCCGCCTCGGCCTCGGAGCGGCTCGACCACATCCCGGTGCTGGCCGCCTTCGACCACGAGGAGAACGGCTCCCAGTCCGACACCGGGGCGGACGGCCCGCTGCTGGGGAACGTGCTGGAACGTTCCGTCTTCGCGCGCGGCGGCTCGTACGAGGACCGCGCGCGGGCCTTCGCGGGCAGCATCTGCCTGTCCTCCGACACCGGCCACGCCGTGCACCCCAACTACGCCGAGCGGCACGACCCCACGCACCACCCGCGGGCCAACGGCGGCCCCATCCTGAAGGTCAACGTCAACCAGCGCTACGCGACCGACGGCAGCGGCCGCGCGGTCTTCGCGGCGGCCTGCGAGCGGGCCGGGGTGCCGTGGCAGACCTTCGTCTCGAACAACTCGATGCCCTGCGGCACGACGATCGGCCCGATCACCGCGGCCCGGCACGGCATCCAGACGGTGGACATCGGCGTCGCGATCCTCTCCATGCACAGTGCGCGCGAGCTGTGCGGCGCGGAGGACCCGTACCACCTCGCGAACGCGCTGCTCGCCTTCCTCGAGGGCTGAGTGCGGGCGCGCGGCGCCGAGGCCTGCGGCGCCGGGTGCGGGCGCGCGGCGTCGGCCGGGCGGGGGATCTCCGCCCGGTCTGCGGTGTGATGAAACGATGGTGACACCGCGTCATGCTGTTCTGGACTCTCCCGTCACGCCCGGCTGCTCGCCCGGCCGAGAAGGAGAGTCCCGTGCTGCGCACCCCCCACGCCCGCGCCCGCCGCACCACCGATTCCCATAGTTCCGGCGAACCCCGCACGCCACGCGCGTCCCGCACGCCGCGCCGCGGCGCGGGCACGGCCGCCCTGGCCCTCGCCGTCGCCCTGCTAGCGGCGTCCCCCGCCGCGGCCCTGGACACACCGCCGCCGTCCCCGCTGCCCTCCCCCGTGCCCTCGGACGCCACTCCGGCAACAGGGGACTGGTTGCACCTGACGAACCCGCGGACCCTCGCGCAGTTCGACTACGACAAGGGCGAGACGGCCGAGAACATCGCCCTGGAGCCCGACGGCTCCGCCCTCGTGACCTTCGCCCTCGCCCACAAGGTCGTCCGGATCGCCAAGGACGGCACCGCCCACGACCTCGCCACGCTCCCCGAGGTGGCCGATGCGGCCACACCGCTCGGCGGGCCGCTCGCCACCGGCATCGTGCGCACCTACGACGGCACCCTCTACGTCAACTACGCCACCGGAACGGAGGCCAACGGCGTCTACCGGATCACGGCGGACGGCGCGGTCTCCAAGTTCGCCGACCTCCCCGCGGACGCCTTCCCCAACGGCCTCGCGTTCGACCGCCGCCTCGGCTTCCTCTACGCGGCCGACTCCGCCCTCGGCACGGTCTGGCGGATCTCCACGCACGACGGCACGGTGATCCCCTGGGCCGGCGGCCCCGCCCTCCGGCCGACCTCGTTCGCCGGCGCCAACGGCATCAAGGTGCACCGCAACGCCGTGTGGGCCTCCAACACCGACGCCGGCACCCTGCTGCGCATCCCGATCCAGGACGACGGGACGGCCGCTGCGATCGAGACCCGGGCCCTGGGGCTCGACGGGATCGACGACTTCACGTTCCCCGGGCACGACGAGACGGTGCTCGCCGCCCTGCACGGCCCGAACGAGGTCGTGCTCGTACGGCCCGAGGGCACGCACACCACCGTGCTGTCGGCGAAGGACGGCCTGGCCGGCCCGACGGCCGTGGGCGTCCGGGGCCAGAAGGCGTACGTGACCTCCGCGTCCTTCGTGGCGGAGGTGAAGAAGCCCGACCTGCTGACCGCGGACATCGAAAAGGGCGAGGACGCCGCGCAAGAGCCGGCCGAGGCGGCACAGCCGGGCGAAGCGGCACAGCCGGGGAAGCCCCAGCAGCCCGCCGCGCCCGTCAAGCCGGCCGAAGCCCAACAGCCGGCCGCCCCCGCGAAGCCGGCCGCCCCCGCGCAGCCCGGCGAGCCCCGAGAGGCCGGACCCGGACTGCGCAAGGGAGAGGAAGTCGGCGAGGCCCTCGGCGGCTGACCCGCCCGGGCTCCCGGCAGGGGCCCGGCGCCGGCGGAACGCACCCGGCGCCGGGCCCCGTCAACGAACCGCTCCCGCCTACGCGTCGAGGCCGGCGAGGACCAGCGGGAGCCGGTTCGCACCCCCCGCGGTGACCGCCACCGGAACACCCCAGTCCTGCTGGTGCACGTGGCAGGCGGGGTATTCGTTCGCCGGGTCGTCGTCGCAGGACGCCGCCATCGCCGACACGTGCAGCACGCCCTCGGTGACCTCGGGGTTCAGCTCCAGCTCGCGGAACAGGTCCGTGCCGCTCCCCTCCCCCGACAGCAGCAGCTCCGGCGGGGTCGAGGACACCAGCAGCCGCGTGGACGGCCCGTACCGGGTGTCGAGCTTCTGCCCGCCCGGCGCCTGGAAGACCACGTCCAGCCGGAGCGTGCCCGGGGCGACCTCGGTCGCGGCGCGCTGCGTGCGGTGGGCGACGGCGTCGACCCGTACGGCCTCCTCCGGCAGCCGCAGCCGGGTCAGCCGGTGCCGGGCGGACTCCACGACCACGATGTCCTCGCCGGCCAGCACCGCGTCGCTGGGCTCGCGCAGATCGGTGGCCAGCGTGGTGACCTGGCCGGTCGCGGGGTCGTAGCGACGCAGGGCGTGGTTGTACGTGTCGCACAGCGCGACCGAGCCGTCGGGCAGGGCGGTCACCCCGAGCGGGTGCTGGAGCAGCGCCTGGGCGGCGTCCCCGTCCCGGTGGCCGAAGTCGAACAGCCCGGTCCCGACGGCGGTGCGCAGGGCGTACCCGTCCCCGTCGGGCTCGACGTACCGCAGGGCGCTGTTCTCGGAGTCCGCGATCCACAGCCGGTCGCCGGCGGCGGCGAGGCCCGACGGCTGCGCGAGCCAGGCCTCCGTGGCGGGGCCGTCGTGGAGCCCCTCGCTGGTGGTGCCGGCGCTGACGGCGACGGTCCCGGTCGCGGGGTCCCAGGTCCACAGCTGGTGGACACCGGCCATGGCGATCCACACCTTGCCCCGCCACCAGGCCACGTCCCACGGCGAGGACAGGTCCACGTCGAGGGCCGGCCCGGAGGTGGGCGAGCCCTGCCACCACTGGCGGCCGGTGCCGGCGACGGTCTCGACGGCGCCGGTGGCGGGGTCGAAGACCCGCAGGGCGTGGTTGACGGTGTCGGCCACGACGACCCGCCCGTCGGGCAGCAGCGCCAGCCCCTGCGGCTCGCTGAAGGCGTCGGGCCCGAAGCCGCGCTCGCCGCTGCCGATGCGGCGCACGACGGTCTCGCCGTCGGCGTCCAGCTCCACGAGCTGGTGCCGCGACGAGTCGGAGACCAGCAGGTTCCCGTTCGGCAGGACGACCGCCTTCCCGGGGAACCGCAGCGCCCCGGCGACCGGCTCGGGCGCCACGTACGGGCCGTCGCCGCGGCGCAGGGTGCCCTTGGCCTCGTGCTCGGCCTCCAGCTCCTCGACCAGGCGCTCGATGGCGTGCGCATGCCCCTCGCCGGCGTGCTGGGCGACGATGTACCCCTCGGGGTCGATCACGACGAGCGTGGGCCAGGCCCGGACGGCGTACTGCTTCCAGGTGGCCAGCTCGGGGTCGTCCAGCACCGGGTGGTGCACCTCGTACCGCTCGACGGCGTCGACGACGGCCGCATGCTCGGCCTCGTGCACGAACTTCGGCGAGTGCACGCCGACGACCACCACGGTGTCCCGGTGCTTCTCCTCCAGCTCGCGCAGCTCGTCGAGGACGTGCAGGCAGTTAATGCAACAAAACGTCCAAAAATCAACGATTACGCACTTTCCTCGCAGGTCGGCGAGGGTGAGTTCCTTGCCTCCGGTGTTCAGCCAGCCCCCCTTGCCGATCAGCTCGGGGGCACGGAGACGGGCACGGCGGGGCGCGGGCGCGGGGGTGGGCGCCGGGGCAGCATCGTTCATCCTTCAAGCTTGCCATTCACGTATGAACGGCGGATCAACAGCTCTCCGGGCCCGGGCGGCTCGGGTACACCGGCGGGCTCTGGTCGAACAGGGCGGTCAGGCGGGGGAGGCGGGCCGCGGTTTCCGTGGTGTCGTCGAAGTCGAAGGACCAGGCCGGATCCAGGGGCGGGTAGCCGATGGTGAAGGAGTCCGCCGGGAGTTCGCGGCCCGTGGCCTCGGTGTACGCGGTCCAGGCGATCGACAGGGCCTGCTCGTCCCACAGCTCCAGGCCGTCGGCCGCCGCCTCGCGGACCGCGGGGTGGTCGGCCAGGGAGTCCGGGTCGGCCAGGGCCCGGGTGAAGGCCTCCTCTCCCTGGGTCAGCAGCCAGCCGCGGAAGTAGTCGAAGCCGTCGTCCGAGCAGCCGCCGTTGATCACGTACGCCGCGGCCCACAGCGGGCTGCGGTACGACTCGGCCAGCAGGTCCCACAGCACCTGCTGGGCGGCGGCGATCTCGGCCGCGGGCCGCAGGGCCAGCAGGCGGGCCGCGCGCTCCGCGACCCCGTCCGGCCCGGCGTCGGCGCGGGCCGACTCGATCAGCTTCCAGAACGTCTGCTTGTCCATGCGGCGAGCCTCGCACCCGCCTCTGACATCAGGCCGCCAGGAAAGAGGCGAGGGACCGGGTCAGGGCCGTGACGAAGGCGTCGCGGGTGTCGGGCGGGAGGAGGTCCAGGGACAGGTACGGGTTCAGGTCCTCCAGCTCGACCAGGAGGAGCTCCCCGGACGGGGCCCGGCAGGCGTCGACCCGCTGGATGCCGTGGTCGAGGGTGTTCCAGGCGATGAAGGAGCGCGCGAAGTCCAGGTCGGCCGCGGTCGGCTCGTACGGGCGCAGCTCCCAGCGGCGGGCCGGGTCGGGGGCGTACAGGGCGTACTGGAAGGCGTCGTCGACGAAGTAGAAGGACACCTCGTACGCGAAGTCGATCTTCGGCTGGATCAGGACCGCGCCGGCCGGGCCGGCGGGCTCGGCGGTGAACTCCAGGCCTATGGAGTCCGCCCCCTGCTTGGGCTTCACCGCGTACAGCGGGACCTGCGGGAGCCGGTCGAGGTGCGCCGGGTCGTCGACGGTCGGGATGACCGGCAGGCCGGCGGCGGTCAGGTCGAGGAGGTACTGCTTGCCCGCCATGTCCCCGCGGCCGGTCAGGGGGTTGTAGACGCGGGTCCCGGCGGCGAGGGCGGCGGCGCGGAAGCGGTCGTACGCGTCCTGGTAGTGCAGGACGGGGCCGCTGTTGCGGACGACGACGGCCTCGAAGGCGCCCATCAGGCCGGCCGCGTCGAGCGGGTGGCACAGGGCCAGCGGGAAGCGGTCGCGCAGCCGGGAGGTGAGGAAGGTGTCCTCGTCGCCGTACCGGCGGCCGCGCGCCGGGTACGCCAGGTCGGTCACGTAGAGCAGGGCCATGGGAGGAAGGTATCCCCCGAGGTCGTTCCCGGGGCGGCTCCCGGAGGCGTCCCCGACCTCCCTCCGCCCCCTCCCGTCCCACCCGTCCGGCGACCCGCCCGGGTCGCCCCGCCCGGGTCGCCCCGCCCGAGTCGCCGGACGGGGCGCCGGCTCCGGGCGGCGGCTACAGGCGGCGGTCCTTCAGGGCCGGGAACTGCTCGCGGGTCTCGGCGACCCTGGCGGGATCGAGCTCGACGGTGAGGACGTCCTCGCCGGGGCCCGCCTCGGCGAGGACCTCGCCCCAGGGGTCGACCACCAGGCTGTGGCCGGCCTGTTCGACGCCCGCGTGGGTGCCGGCCAGGGCGCAGGCCAGGACGTACGCCTGGTCCTCGACGGCGCGCGCCCGGTTGAGCAGGGTCCAGTGGGCCCGGCGCCGGGCGGGCCAGCCGGCGGCCACGACCAGCGTGGTGGCCCCCGCGTCGACCAGGCCGCGGAACAGCTCGGGGAAGCGCAGGTCGTAGCAGGTGGCGATGCCGAGGGTCTGCTCGGGCAGCGCCACGGTGGTCAGGGTGTCGCCGGCGGACATCAGCACGGCCTCGCCCTGGTCGAAGCCGAAGCGGTGGATCTTGCGGTACGTGGCGGCCAGCTCGCCGGCCGGGGAGAGGGTGAGGGCGGTGTTGTAGAGGGAGCCGTCGCCGGCGCGCTCGACGATCGAGCCGGCGTGCAGCCAGACCCCGGCGTCGCTCGCCGCCTTGGACATCGCATCGAAGGTGGGTCCGTCCAGCGGTTCGGCCTCGGTCTCGAACTGCTCGTAGGCGAAGGCGCCCACGGTCCACAGTTCGGGCAGCACGACGAGGTCCGCGCCCGCCTGCTCCCGTACGAGATCGGCCACCCGGGACCGCCGGTGGGACACCGACTCCCCGTCCGTCACCGCGATTTGGATCAGTGAGGCGCGCACACTACCACCGTTCTGGCATTGAAGCCGTCAACTCGGCCTACGATCGTCACCCGAAAGCACTGCCGGGGTACTCACCGGCAGCGTAGTTTGGGAATCAGTCCACACGCTTCCGTGAAAACGCGCCACTGAACAGCACGCGAGGGGTCCCGTTGACCGTCCATCCGCATCCCAGCCTCCAGCCCTATGCCGAAGCGTGGACGCATTCCATCGAGGCGATATCCGAGCTGGTCCTCCCCCTGACGGAGGGCGAGTGGAACCGGGCGACGCCGTGCCCCGGCTGGTCGGTGCGCGATGTCGTGTCACACGTCATCGGCATAGAGACCGAGATGCTCGGCGATCCGCGGCCGATCCACACGCTGCCGCGGGATCTGCGGCACGTGGTGGACGAGTTCACCCGGTACATGGAGGTCCAGGTCGACGTCCGGCGCCACCACACGGCGCCGGAGATGACCTCCGAGCTGGAGTACACGGTCATCCGGCGGTCGCGCCAGCTGCGCAACGAGAAGCGGGACCCGGCCACGCTGGTGCGCGGCCCGCTCGGCGACCAGATCACCCTGGAACTCGCGACGCGGCTGCGCGCGTTCGACGTGTGGATCCACGAGCAGGACCTGCGGGCGGCGCTCGGCGTGCCGGGCAACTGGGACTCACCCGGGGCGTACGTGGCGCGGGACGTGCTGTTGTCGGGCCTGCCGAAGGTGGTCGCCAAGCTGGCGGGGGCGCCCGCCCACTCGACGGTCGTCATCGACGTGCACGGGCCGGTGGAGTTCCTGCGGACGGTACGGGTCGATGGCGACGGGCAGGGCTCGATCGACGCCACGCCCTCGCTCGGACCGGCCGTGACGCTGGCGATGGACTGGGAGACGTACGTCCGGCTGGCGGCGGGCCGGGTCCGGCCGCACGCGGTGGCCGACCGGGTGAAGGTGGAGGGCGACCGGGAGCTGGCGGAGGCGATCCTGGCGCACTTCGCGGTCACCCCGTAGGGCGGCCCTGCGCGCAGGCCGCGGCGGCCCGGGCGGCCGCCGGTCCGCCGTCGGCGGCGGCGCCCCGCGCGCGGTGGTGCTCCCGCTCGCGCTCCCGGCCGAGCGCGGCCCCGCGCAGCCGCAGGATCTGGGCGAGGCCGAGGAGTTCGACGGCGAAGACGGACGAGAAGGCGATCCGGTAGTCGTCGCCGGTGGCGTCCAGCAGGACGCCGACCGCCAGCAGCGTGGTCATCGAGGCGAGGAAGCCGCCCATGTTGGTGATGCCGGAGGCGGTGCCCTGCCGTTCGGGCGGGTTCGCGGGGCGCGCGAAGTCGAAGCCGATCATCGAGGCGGGCCCGCAGGTGCCCAGCACCACGCACAGCGCGGCCAGCAGCCACATCGGCGCCCGCTGGCCCGGGTAGGCCAGGACCGACCCCCACAGCGCGGCGGTCAGCCCGACGGTGCCGAGGGCCAGCGGGATCCGGGCGGCCTGGCGGCGGCCGATGATCTGGCCGTAGACCAGGCCGAAGCCCATGTTCGAGGCGACGACGAGGGTCAGCAGCCCGGCCGCGGTGGTCCGCTGCAGCCCCTGCGCCTCGACCAGGAAGGGCATGCCCCACAGCAACAGGAACACCATCGCCGGGAACTGGGTCGTGAAGTGCACCCACAGCCCGAGCCGGGTGCCGGGTTCGCGCCAGGAGTCCCGTATCCGGCTGCGGACGAAGCCCGCCCCGCCGGCGGCCGGCGCCGCCGGGGCCGGCTCGTGGCCCTCCGGGTGGTCGCGCAGGAACAGCACCAGCGGGACGAGCACCAGCAGCCCGGCCGCCGCACTGCCCGCGAAGGCGGGGACCCAGCCGAAGCCGTGCAGGACGGGCGCGAGGACGAGGGTGGAGACCAGGTTGCCGGCCATGCCGACCAGGCCCGCGAGCTGGGCCATCAGCGGCCCGCGCCGGGCCGGGAACCAGCGGGTGCCCAATCGCAGGACGGAGATGAAGGTCATCGCGTCGCCGCAGCCGAGGAGGGCGCGGGCGGCGAGCGCCGTCCCGTACGTCGGCGAGAGCGCGAAGCCGACCTGTCCGGCGGTGAACAGCACCGCGCCGAGCGTCAGCACCCGCTTGGTGCCGAGCCGGTCCACCATCAGGCCGACGGGGACCTGCATGCCGGCGTAGACGAGCAGTTGGAGCAGGGAGAACGTGGACAGGGCGGAGGCGTTGACGTGGAAGCGGTCCGCGGCCTCGAGTCCGGCCACGCCCAGGCTCGTACGGAAGATGACCGCGACGAAGTAGACGGCGACGCCGATGCACCAGACGGCGACCGCCCGCCGGCCGCCCGGCGGGTCCTCGGTGGCGGGCCCGGTCGCCGGGCCCGTCATCGGACCGGCCCCCGCACCAGTTCGCCGACCCGGCCCACGTGGCCCCGTACGGCCGCGGCCGCCGCCTCGGCGTCGCCGGCGCGCAGCGCGTCCAGGATCTCGGCGTGTTCGGCGAGGGTCCGCTCGATCCGCTCGGGGTGGGCGTGCAGCAGGGCCACGCCCATGCGCAGCTGCCGGTCGCGGAGCTGGTCGTACAGGCGGGCCAGGATCTGGTTGCCGGCGGTGCGCACGATCTCGGCGTGGAAGCAGCGGTCGGCGGTGGTCATCGCGGCGAGGTCCCCCTCATCGGCGTGCCGGCGCTGCTCCTCCAGCAGGTGGGCGAGCCGCTCCAGCAGGGCGGGCGAGGCGGGCACGGCCCTGCGGACGGTGAACTCCTCGACCAGCAGCCGGGTTTCGACGACGTCGGCGATCTCCTGCACGGAGACCGGCAGGACCAGCGCGCCCTTCTTCGGGTACAGCTTCAGCAGCCCCTCGGTCTCCAGGCGCAGCAGCGCCTCGCGCACCGGCGTGCGGGAGACCCCGACGGCCTCGGCGAGCCCGCCCTCGGTGAGGAGGGCGCCGCCCTCGTAGCGGCGCTCCAGGACGCCCTGTTTGACGTGCCGGTAGACGCGGTCGGCGGCGGTCGGGGCGGCAGCGGCGGCGGGGGCCGCACGAAGCGCGGCGAGGGGCGGGGCGGACATGCGCACAGCATAGATACATGAGGGATGCACACGTTCCCGGGTCCAGGATGCGGACCCCGGACCCCGGCCGCTGCATCCAAGGATGTACCGCGGCCTCGTCCGGCCGCAGGACGCAACCGCCGCGGTGCGCCGGGACGCTGGATGAATGGCCCACACCACCCTTCCCGGCAGCAGCGGTACGGGCCCGGCCGCCCGGCCGGCGGCCGCCGACCGGATCCCGCTCCTGGACGTCCTGCGCGGCGCCGCCATCCTCGGCACGCTCATGACCAACGTCTGGATCTTCGCCTCGCCCGGTTCCGAGGCGAGCGTGCTCCGCGGCGGCCTGGCCCTGCCCGACCCGCTCTCCGACCCGTCCCCGGCCACCGTGGCCGAGGCCGTCTTCCGCTTCCTCGCCGACGGCAAGTTCCTCTCCCTCCTGACGATCCTGTTCGGGGTGGGGCTGGCCATCCAGTACGACTCCGCCGCGCGCCGCGGCGAGCCCTGGCCCGGCCGCTACCCGCGGCGGGCCGCGTTCCTCCTCCTGGAGGGGACCGTCCACTTCGTCCTCGTCTTCGCCTGGGACGTGCTGATGGGGTACGCGGTCACCGCGCTGCTCACGGCCTGGCTGCTGGCCCGCTCCGAGCGGGTGCGGCGGGTGGCGATGTGGACCGCGGGCAGCCTCCACCTGGCCCTCGTCGGGCTGGTCACCGTGGCGGACCTGGCCGGACCCGACGCCGGCCCCGAGGCGCCCGACGCGGCTGCCGTCGCGCTCTACGCCCACGGCGGCTACCCCGACCAGATCCGCTTCCGCCTCGAGCACGCCCTCGCCCTGCGCATCGAGCCCGTCTTCTCCTTCGGCCTGCTCGTGTTCCTGTTCCTGCTCGGCGTGCGGCTGTACCGGGCCGGCGCCTTCGCCCCGACCGCCGCCGGCCACCGCATCCGGGTCCGGATGGCCGCCTGGGGGCTGGGCCTGGGCCTGCCGCTGGGGGCCGCCGCCGCGCTCGGCGGGCCGGACCTCTTCGTGCTGGGCCGCTACGGTCTGGCCCCGCTGATCGCCCTCGGCTACATCGGCCTGATCGGCTGCCTCCTCGACCGCTGCCCGGCCCTCCCCGGGGCCGCCGCCCTCGGCCGCATCGGCCGCACCGCCCTCTCCTCCTACGTGGGCCAGAACCTGCTGTGCATGCTGCTCTGCTACGGGATCGGGCTGGGCCTCGCCGACCGGTTCGCAGGGAGCGGCCCCTGGTGGGTGATGGGGCTGTGGGCGGCGGTCTCGCTCGCCCTGGCCGCCGGGTCCCGGCTGTGGCTGCGCCGATACGCGCGGGGACCGCTGGAGGCCGTGCAGCACCGGGCGCTCACGGCGCGGGCGGGGCGGGCGGGGCGGGCGGACCGGCGGTGACCTCCACCTCCAGGACGAGCTCGTCGTACGGGGCCTCCTGCGGGTAGGGCGGGCGGACCTGCGCGAAGCGGATCCGGGCCCGCCCGCCCGGGCGGCGGCCCGTGACCACGTACGTCCGCTCCAGCGGTGCGCCGGGCAGCTGCGGCGGCCCGGGCGGACCCGCCGCGGACGGCCCCGGGACCGGGCCCGGCCCCGGCCCCGGGGCGACCGCCACCGCGGCCGTGTCGCCGGTGACCTGCCAGGTCCACACGTAGCCGAGCGCGCCGCGCCCGGCGAGCCGCACCTCGTACGACGCGCCGGCGGCGAGGACCACCCTGCGCTCCTCCACCCGCTGCGGCTCCTTCCCGGCTCAGGCGGGCCCGATCACGGCCCCCTCGTGCCAGCCCGCGCCGTCGCGCCAGTAGTGCTGCAGCATGCGGTCGGTGCGCAGCACGACGACCTCCAGGTTGAACCCGAAGCTGCCCTGCAGCATCCCGGTGACGGCGAGCACGTCGTGCCCGAAGACCGCGCTGCGGCTCCACCCCGCGCCCGAGGCGTTGCCCCGCCACCAGTGCTCGACCCGCCCGCCGGACACCGCCACGCACAGCTCGTAGTTCCCGGCGGTGTCCTCGTCCGCGGCCCCGTACTGGGCCTCGATCAGGCAGGGCGCGGAGGTGGCGCCGCTGCCGAAGACCTCCCCGGGCCGCCAGGCGAAGCCGTTCGGGTCGTCGCGCCACCACAGCTGCATCCGGCCGTCCGTACGGGTGGCGACCAGGTCGAGGTGGCGGCTGCGGGTCTGGACGAGGGCGGGCCCGAAGTGGGCGATGCCCGAGGCGAAGCGGCCGCCGTCGTTCCAGGTCCAGGGTGCGCCGTTGATGCGCCACCAGTGGTTCAGGCGGCCGTCGGCGGTGCGCACGACCACCTCGAAGTTGCCCGGCTTGCCGTAGTCGCTCTGGATGAAGGCGGGGGTCGAGCCGGGTGCCGCGTCGCCGGGGCCGAAGGCGCCGCCGTCGCGCCAGGTGCCGGCGGACTGCTCGTAGTACCAGTGGCGCAGCCGGCCGCCGGTCGTCACGTGCAGGGACTCCATGTTGCGGTTGTAGGTGGTGCCGGTGAAGGCGGGCTGGCCGCAGGCGTCGCCGGCGAAGACCGCGGCGCGCGTCCACGCGAAGGGGGCGTCTCCCTCGCGCCACCAGTGCTGGAGGCGGCCGCCGGCGGTGGTGGCGAGCAGCTCGAAGTTGCGGTGGGCGCGGCCGTTGCCGCTCTCGTAGACGTTGCCCGTGTGCAGGCGGCGCTTGCTCCACGGGTCGACGTTGGTGCCGCGCAGGCCGCACTTGGCCCAGTAGTCGATGTTGACCTCGCCGTAGGCGATCCGGCCGTGGCCGCCGACGTGGTAGCCGGTCCCCCAGGAGTTCTTGAACAGCCAGCAGCCGGCCGCGTCGTCGTAGCCGGTGATCAGCACGCAGTGGCCGCCCGCGAGGCGGTCGCTGGTGCGGTGGTAGACGCCCGAGCCGAGACCGAAGAAGTCGTCGTACACGTCGAAGCAGGCGGTGAGCGGGCCGACGGTGTCGAGCCACACCTTCTGCTGCTCCACGTCGCCGAGCCGGACGTAGTCGGCGATGCGGACGGTGCGCCCGGAGCGGTCCCAGCTGGGGGTGTACTCGGCGCGCCAGCCGTCGCGGCGGTCGGCGGGGACGGAGGGCGGGGGCGGGGAGTACGGCCAGCAGTCCGGGTCGGCGAGGCCCCCGTTGGCCTTGATCCAGTCCAGGGCGGTCTCCGGGTTGGAGCCCTGGCCGCAGGTGAAGCGCAGCCCGTCGTGGACGTCGCCCTCGGAGCGCTCGGCCCACACGCCGTGCTCGATCCGGGCCATGGACTCCACCAGGGCGGTGGCGCCGAACGCCCAGCAGGAGCCGCAGGGGTTCTGGTCCTTGACCTTCGTGATCCACGGCCGGCCCCAGCGGACCCGCCAGTCCACGGCGGCGGGCCGGGCCGTGGCGGTGCGCGTGGCGGCGGCCGGGCCCGCGGTGCCGGGCAGCAGGCCGTGCGCGGCCCGGCGGCGGGTCAGGTGCGGATTGCCGCTCGGGTGGCCGAGGAGCGCGCGCAGATCGAGAGGGGCGGCCTCGTGCGCCGGCGTCAGGTTCGCCCCCGGCTCCATGCCGAGCGGGGGGCGGGGTACGGGCTCGTCGTCGGCGAGGTGCTCGAGCACCGTCCAGCGCGCCCCCCGCTGCGCGAGCTGCGCGCGCAGTTCCCCTGCGGTTTGGATCGGCTCGACAGACTGCTCCGGCATGGCGGCCCCCCAGCTGCACCCGTTTGGATCGAGACCGCGGGAGCGTCCACCTGGTACGGCCGGGCGTCAAGGGGGTGGGCACGGTCGCGCCGTCGCGCGGAGGGTCGTACGGGGGCGGCCGGGACCGTGCCGGCTCGTCCGGCCCCGCCGGCGCGCGCGGGGGCCCCGGACGACGTCCGGGGGAGGGTCCGGGCCCGGCCCGGTGCCTCCACCCCGGCCTGCCCCCCTTGGTCAGGCCGGAGTGGAGGAGCGCTGCGCCGGCCGGGCGGCGGTGGCGGCCGCGGACACGGCGGCCACCGCGGCCGCGCCCCGCCGGGCCGGGGCGAGCCCGTACAGCGCCAGGCCGATGGCGAGCACGAACACCCCGCAGGCGGCCTCGAAGGCGAAGGCGTACCCGCCGGTGGCCGCGGCCGGGTCGCCGGCGGCGAGCAGCGAGGCGGTGCGCGCGTCGGCGGCCGAGGTGATCAGGGCGAGGCTGATGGTCGGCCCGGCCAGGATCGCGGTGTTGACCACGGCGCCGGCGAGGGCGGACTGCTCCTCCGGGACCCCGGCGACGGCGCCGACGACGGCCGCGGACATCAGCGTGCCGATCCCGGCGGACAGCACGATCAGCCCGGTGAGGACGGCGGGCATCGAGCCGGTGCGCAGACCCACCGCGCCGATGAGGAACAGCCCGGCGGCGATGACCGCCAGCCCGCCCACCGCGACGGCGCGCACGCCCATGCGGGCGACGATCCGCCCGGCGACGAAGCCGACGCCCAGCAGCACCGCGCTGTACGGGACGAAGGCGAGGGCGTTCTCCAGCGCCGAGTAGCCGCGCTCCTGCTGGACGTACAGGGCGAGCAGGAAGGCGGTGCTCGCCCCGATCGCCGGGCCGAGCAGCGCGCAGACCAGGGCGGTGGCCCGGTAG
Source organism: Streptomyces sp. NPDC046866 (assembly GCF_040704625.1). Classification (NCBI taxonomy): domain Bacteria; kingdom Bacillati; phylum Actinomycetota; class Actinomycetes; order Kitasatosporales; family Streptomycetaceae; genus Streptomyces; species Streptomyces sp. NPDC046866. The sequence goes on along the minus strand of NZ_JBEYXN010000001.1, from coordinate 370,323 downwards.
CGGGAGCCGAGGAAGCCGGGCGGCAGCAGCGGTGCGCGCACCCGGCGCTGGGCGGCGGCGAAGACGGCGAGCAGGATGCCGCCGAGCGCGAGCGGGGCGAGGACCTCCGGGGCGGCCCAGCCGTGCGGGCCGACCATCACGAGCCCGTAGCCGAGGGTGGACAGCGCGAGGGTGCCCAGGACGGCGCCGAGGACGTCGACCGGGACCCGGACGGGCGCGGGGCCGGCCGGCAGGGCCCGGGGGGAGAGCACCAGGACGGCCGCGGCGACGGCGGCGAGGACGCCGAAGCTCCACCGCCAGTTCAGCCAGGCCACCAGCACCCCGCTGAGCACGATGCCGACGGCGGCGCCGAGGCTGGCCAGCAGCCCCCAGCGGGCCAGGGCGGTGGCGCGGGCGCGGCCGCCGGGGAAGACGACCCGCAGCAGGGCCATGGCGGCCGGGGCGGCGAGCGCCGCGCCGCACCCCTGCAGGAAGCGGGCGGCGAGGACGAAGGGCGAGCTGGGCGCCAGGGCCGCGGCCAGCGAGGCCAGGGCGAACAGGGCGGTTCCGCGGGAGAACAGGCGGCGCTGTCCGACGCGGTCGGTGAGCCGGCCGCCGAGCAGCAGGAGCCCGCTGAAGGCGAGGCCGTACGCGGCGCTGTCGAGGATGAGGTCGATGCGGCTGAGGCCGAGTTCCCGCTGCATGGCCGGGCCGGCGGCGAAGGTCACCGACACCGAGGCGTTCAGCAGCAGCTGCACGGCGCCGAGGAGCGCGAAGCGCACCCCCGTGCCGGACGGTTCGGTCTCCACAGGGGCCGCGGTCTGCGGGAAGTCGTCCATGCCGCGAAGTCTGGCAGCCGCTGACAGGAGGCGGAGGAGGGCTCCTGTCAGTCCGTCAGGTTCGGCGGTGACGGGGGTGCAGGGGCCGGGGGCAGCGGCGCAGGGGGTCGGCGGCCGGGCGGGCCCGGCGGGGGCGCGGTGCGTGCGGTCCGCGCGCCCCCGCCGCCGGGGCCGGCGGCCTCGGGGTCGTGGGGCGGCCGGGGCGGGCCGGTGGCCTACGACTCCTTGGGCAGCAGGACGACGCGGCTGCCGTGGAGTTCGCCGTCCTCGATGCGCCGGTGCGTCCGAGCGGCCTGCGAGAGGGGGACGCGCTCGATGGAGCGGGCCCGCAGCCGGCCGTTCGCGAGCAGGCGGTTGATGGCGACGGCCGCCTCGGCGAGTTCGGCCGTGGTGGCGTGCGAGATGACGAAGCCGGCGACGGCGCCGTCCTTCATGTAGAGCGGCCCGGCGGGCAGCACGGGCCGGGAGCGGGCGCCGGCGAGGAGGACGATGCGGCCGCGGTGGGCGAGCACCTCGACGGCGGTGGACAGGTCGTTGGTGCCGGAGGTGTCGATGTGGACGTCGATGCCGTGCGGGCTGGCCTCCCGTATGCGGGCGGCGAGTTCGGGGTCCTTGTAGTCGAGGACCTCGTCGGCGCCGAGGGCGCGGCAGTGCGCGGCGTCGCGGGCGCTCGCGGTGGCGACGACCCGGGCGCCGGCCTCGACGGCCATGGTGATCAGCGCGCTGCCCACGTTCCCGGCGGCGCCGGCGACGAGGACGGTCTCGCCGGGCCGCACCCGGCCGTGGGTGAACAGCGCGAGGTAGGCGGTGCCGGCGGGGTGCACGACGGCGACGGCCTCGGCCGCGTCCACGCCGGGCGGCAGGTGGTAGAGCCGGTCGGCCGGGACCACGGCCTGCTCGGCGGCGGCTCCCTGGCGGCCGCCGTGGCCGAGGCTGTTGCACCAGACGCGGTCGCCGACGGCGAAGCCGGGCGCGCCGGGACCGGCGGAGACGACCGTGCCGACGAGGTCGCGGGAGACGACGAAGGGGAACTCGACCGGGGTGCGGAAGAGCCCGGACCGCACGAAGGTGTCGACGGGGTTCACGGACACGGCCTCGACGTCGACCAGGACGTCGGTGGGGCCGGGGATCGGGGGGACCACGTCGCCGTACCGGATGTTCTCGGCGGGGCCCAGTTCTTCGATGAAGGCTGCACGCATGGCCCGATCCTCGCAAGGGCCCGGGCCGGGCCGGCAGCGCCCGCGGCAGGCTTCGTCACCTTCGGCGGCGGGGGGGGAGCCGGTCGAGGGGTCCGGACATGCCGAAGGGCCGCTACGGGGGTGTGAGCGGCCCTTCGGAGAGGGGGGAACAACAGGAGCTGGCGACTCCGGCCGGTGGGGGCGGTCCGGCGGTCCAGTGGCCCGGTGGCGCGGAGGCGCGGCGCCCCGGTGGCGCGGTGGCGCGGTGGCGCAGTGGCGCGGTGGATCAGACGGTGCCGTTGGCGATCGCGCGGTTCTCGCGGATCTTCTGGCCCAGCGTGGCGAGCAGCTGGTGCAGGATCTCGATGGTGGTCTCGTCCGTCAGGTTGCCGGCCTCGTCGAAGCGCTCGTTGGCGCGGAAGATGCACAGCTCGGGCTTGCCGACGACCTTGGAGTCCGTCCACAGGAAGGACTGGCGCAGGGACAGCTGGGCGCGGACGGTGCCGAAGTTGGTCGGCGCGGCGCCGGCGATCGCGATCGGCTTGCCGGTCAGCGAGGAGTTCAGCGCCGGACGGCTCGCCCAGTCGAGGGCGTTCTTCAGGACGCCGGGGACGCCGTAGTTGTACTCGGGGGTGGCGATGAAGAGGCCGTCGGCCTCGATGATGCGGCGGCGCAGGTCGGCCACGGCGACGGGGGCGGGGTCGACGTCGTGGTCGGTGTCGTAGGGCGGGATGTCGCGCAGGCCCTCGTAGATCTCGATGTCGAGGTCACCGGGGGCGAACTTCTGCGCGGCGCGCACGAGGGCGGTGTTGTACGAGCCCTCGCGGAGGCTGCCGGAGATGGCGAGGATCTTGAGCTGAGACATGGACGGTCCTTCCGCAGGGGCTGCGAGGTGGCGTCAGTGGATGACCAGGAGTCTGGCCGGGCCGGGGATGCGCCTACAACCGCGCGAGGCGGTATCTGTCATCTGTCGGCGGGAGTTGGGCACGGGACCGTGCGCGGGATGTGGCCGGACCCCCTTCCCCTTCACCTGAACTGAACTGTATAGTTCATGTCATCGACGGGACACGACCCGCTCCGCACGACGAGAGAAGGCAGCATCATGACCACGCTCGGCCCTGCCATCGCCGCCCCCGGCGGCCGCCCCGCCACCGCCGCGCCCTCCCCCGCGGCGGCCCGCTCGGTGGTCGACGTCCTCCAGCCGCTGCACACCCTCGAGGGCGAGGGCTTCCCCGTGCGCCGCCCCTTCCCGACGCCGCAGATCCCGCAGCTGGACCCCTTCCTGATGGTCGACCAGGTCGGGCCGGTGGACCTCGGCCCGGGCGAGCCCAAGGGCGCCCCGGACCACCCGCACCGCGGCTTCGAGACCATCGCGTACGTCCTGGAGGGCGACATCGAGTACGCCGACTCCACCGGCAGCCGCGGCGTCGTGCCGCCGGGAGCCGTCCAGTGGCTGACGGCCGGTGCGGGCGTGGTCCACTCCGCCCAGCCCACCGACGCCTTCCGGGCCCGCGGCGGCCTCCAGCACAACCTGCAGATCTGGGTGAACCTCCCGGCGGCGCTCAAGGGGCTGCGCCCGCGCACGCAGAACGCGACCGCGGAACAGATCCCGGTGGTCCGCAAGCCCGACGGCTCCTGGTTCAAGGTCATCGCGGGCACGGCGCACGGCGCCACCGGCCCCTTCGAGACGCAGGTCCCGGTGACCGTCGTCCACGCCTCCGTCGCGCCGGGCGAGAGCGCCGAACTGCCTGCCCCGGCCGGGCGCAACGCGGCCGTGTACGTCCTGTCGGGCAGCGGCGGCGTCGGCTCGGCCGAGGTGACCGACGGCGAGCTGGCCGTCCTCGCCGACGACGGGGACACGGTCACGCTGACCGGCGGCCCGATCGGCGCGGACTTCCTCTTCCTGAGCGGCGAGCCGATCGGCGAACCGGTCGTCCGCAGCGGCCCGTTCGTGATGAACACCGCCGAGGAGATCGAGCAGGCCTTCGACGACTACGCGGCGGACCGCCTCGGCCGCTACGAGGACTGACCCGCCCCCGCACCCCTGCCACCGCCCAGCCCCGCGCCCCGTGCACCACGGCGCGGGGCGGTCGGCGTGCCCGCGGCCGGGCGGGGCCCGACGGCCCGCACGCAGCGCCGCGGCGGCGCCGACGGACCGGCCCGGCGGGGCCCCGGCCGGGCGCGGGACCTCCCGCCCCGCCCGGACGCGCCCCCGCCGCGCCGAGTCGGCGGCGGGAGAGCGGCGCACGCCGGGCGGAGCGGGCCACGCGATGCGGGCCACGGCCTGCGGGCCGCGCGCTGCGGATGACGCCCGGCGGCCTACGGGTTGACGCCGTACTGGTTCAGGAACATGTCCACGCCGCCCTGGAGGAGGCGTTCACGGAGGTCCTCGTCCAGGGTCGTGCCGTACACGCCGTAGACCAGGTGGGGGGAGAGGACCAGCCCCGAGAGCTGGAGGACGGCCAGTTCCATGTCCGGGATGCGCAGCAGGCCGCGCTCGTCCAGGCGGCCCAGGGCGGCGGCCAGGGCGGCGTGCTGGCGGCCCGGGCCCTCCTCCTGCCACGTGTGGCCGAGTTCGGGCATGCGGTGGCGTTCGCCGGCGATGACGTTGCGCAGCGCGAGGACGTCGGGGGTGGTCAGGCCGGCGACCCAGGTGCGGCAGGCCTCCAGCAGGTCGGCGCGGACGTCGTCGGACTCGGCGAGCTTGGCCTGGATGACGGACTGGGCCACCTCCAGCGCCTCGTCGAGGGTCTGCCCGATGACGGCGTTGAACAGGTTCTCCTTGCTGCCGAAGTGGTTGTAGACGGTGACCTTGGAGACGCCCGCCTCGGCGGCGAGCTGGTCGACGCCGGCGCCGAAGCCCTCGCGCAGGAAGACCGTCCGGGCCGCGGCGAGGATGGCCTGCCGCTTGCGCGCGGCGCGTGCGCCCGTGGGGACGGGCTGGGTTTCGGCGGGGCTGGTCCGTGCGGTCATGGCGATCGATCCCTACTTCCTCGGCTGCGGGCCCAGTCTAGAACCCAACTGAACTGTACCGTTGCGTTCAATTGAACTGAACTGTATGGTTCATCTAGCCGGGCCGCGAAGCAAGGCCCCGGAAGCGGTAGTTGAAGCCCTTTCACATCCGCAGCAGCAGCCGGCAGCAGCCGGAAGCCAGCAGCAGCAGCGCAGGAGGACATCCCATGAGCGGCACCCAGACCCCCCTCTTCCGGTCCCGGGCCCAGATCCACGTCGACGCCACGCCGGCCGAGGTCTACGCCGTCGTCAGCGACCTCGCCCGCAGCGGCGAGTGGAGCCCGGAGTGCCTCGGCGGGGAGTGGACCACCGGCGCCCCCGGCGCGGTCGGCTCGGTGTTCCGCGGCGAGAACGAGCGCAGCGAGAACGTCGTCGCCTGGGCGCCGGTGGTCCGCGGCCGCTGGACGACGTACGCGGAGGTCGTCGCGGCGGTCCCCGGCGAGACCTTCCAGTGGGCCATGCACAACAGCTCGGGCGAGAAGCAGGACAGCGTCTGGGGCTTCACCATCGAGGCCGACGGCGACGGCAGCCTGCTGGTCCACCACTTCCGGATGGGCACCCCCACCGAGGGCATCCGCGGCATCACCGCCGAGATGGACGACGCGCAGAAGCAGCAGTTCTTCGCCGAGTGGGGCGACAAGGTCGCCGGCGACCTCGCCGAGACCCTCGGCCGCATCAAGGCCGTCATCGAGAAGGACCTCGTCCGCGACGAGCAGTAGGACGCCGCAGGACCCGGAGGCCCCGCAGGACCCGCAGGACCCGCAGGACCCGCAGGACCCGCAGGACCCGCAGGACCCGCAGGACCCGCAGGCCCCGCAGGACCCGCAGGCCCCGCAGGCCCCGCAGGCCCCGGAGGGACCCCGCACCACGCCCACCCGCGCCGGACCACCGACCACCGGCCCCACCACCCCGTGACGTGAGAAAGGCAAGGCGATGATTCTTCAGCGCATCGGCAACAAGGGCATACGCCTCGGAACGCTCTTCGAGCGGGCCGCGAAGAAGCACCCGGCGAACGTCGTGATCCTCGACCACGACCTGGACATAGCCCCGGGCCTCGGCCGCCGGGCCACCGTGGCCGAGGTCGCGGACCTGATCGACGACATGGCCGCCCGGCTCTGGGCCGCGAACGTCCGCCCCAGCCGCCGCGTGGTGGTCTACAAGTCCGACGGTTTCGACATCACCCTGCTGGCCTGCGCGGTGGTCCGCATCGGCGCCGTACCGGTCCTGCTGTCGCCGAAGCTCGACGGCGAGACCGTCGCCGAGCTGGTGCGCCGCACCGACCAGCCCTACCTGCTCACCGACCAGGACAAGCTCGAGACCGAACTGCCCGCCTCCGTCTTCGAGGAGGCCGAGCAGGTCCTGCTGACCTCCGGCAGCTACCGCAACGCCACCGAGCTCGCCTCGCTCGCGGGCTCCCCCCGCGTGCCGGCCGTGACCATGCCGCCCGAGCACCCGACCCTGATCACGCACACCTCCGGCACCACCGGCACCCCCAAGCTCGCCGTCCACACCGGCGCCACCCTCCAGGCCCGCTACCGCCCGCAGGCCGCGATCACCAAGCCGCTGCTCCCGGGCCGCGAGACCATCGCGATGCACGTCTCCTTCGTGCACTCCCGCCTGATCACCGCCCTCGCGATCTCCCTCTTCCGCGGCTACCCGATCGCCGTGCTCGCCGACTCCGACCCCAAGAAGGCCGCCGACCTCTTCGCGCAGCTGCGGCCCGGCATCCTGGAGGCCCACCCCAACTCCTTCATGGAGTGGGAGGAACTCGCCGACGACCCGCGCAAGCCGCTGGCCAACGTCAAGCTGTTCAGCAGCACCTTCGACGCCATCCACCCGCGCACCGTGCAGCGGCTCCTGGCCGCCACCGAGCGCACCGCCCCGATCTTCGGCCAGCTGTACGGGCAGAGCGAGATCGGCCCGGCCGTGGCCCGGTCCTTCTCCAAGCGCCGCGGGCTCGACGCCGACGGCCGCTGCGTGGGCATGCCCTTCCCCGGCATGACCGACGTCCGCGTCGTCAGCCGCAACGGCCTGCCGGTCTCCGAGACCAACCCCGGCTTCATCGAGGTCAGGAGCGACGGCCGGATCGTCACCTACCTCGGCGAGCAGGAACGTTACGACAAGCAGGTCAACGACGGCTGGTGGCGCATGGGCGACGTCGGCTACCGCACCAAGTGGGGCTGCGTGCACCTGCTGGACCGCGAGGTCGACCTCATCGAGGGCTTCGGCTCCACCCTCGCCGCCGAGGACACCCTCTTCACCCGGCTCGAGGAGCTGGCCGAGGTCATCATCATCCCCGACGAGACCGGCCGCGCCGTCCCCGTCGTCTGCACCAAGGACGACCGGCCCCTGGACCCCGCCGCCTGGAAGGCCGCCACCGCCGGCCTGCCCCCGATGGCCGACCCCGTCCAGTGGCGCCAGTCCGACCTGCCGCAGACGGCCACCACCAAGATCAAGCGTCTCGAACTCGCCCGTCTGATCGCCTCCGGCGCCGGCGCCGGCTCGCAGCTCACCGAGGAGAAGGTCTGATGTCGAAGCTCATCATCGTCGGCGGCGGGATCGGCGGCCTGGCCACCGCCCTGGCCACCGCCCGGCAGGGCCACGAGGTCCTCGTCCTCGAGCGCGCCCCCGAGTTCGCCGAGATCGGCGCGGGCATCCAGCTCGCCCCCAACGGCCTGCACGCCCTCGACCGCCTCGGCCTCGGCGAGGCCGTCCGCTCCACCGCCGTGCAGATGGACGAGCTGCGCTTCATGGACGGGGTCACCGGCGAGCACGTCGTCAGCCTCGACCTGACCGAGCACTACCGCGAGCGCTTCGGCAACCCCTACGCCGTCGTCCACCGCGCCGAGCTCCACACCGAGCTGCTGGAGGCCTGCCGGGCCGTCGACACCATCGAACTGCGCAGCGCCGCCACCGCCGTCGGCTACGAGCAGGACGCGGCCGGTGCCACGGTCCTGCTGGAGGACGGCGAGCGGATCACCGGCGACGCCCTCATCGGCGCCGACGGCATCCACTCCGCCATCCGCGCCCAGCTCGTCGGCGACGGCGCGCCCCGCAACTCCGGGATCACCGTCTACCGGGCCCTGATCCCGATGGACCGGGTCCCCGAGGAGCTGCGCCACCTGACCTCGGTCACCTGGTGGACCGGCCCCGGCTGCCACTTCGTGCACTACCCGATCGCCGGCGGCAAGTACCTCAACCTCGCCGCCTCCAGCGACAACAAGCCCACCGAGGCGATCGCCGGCGTCCCCGCCACCGAGGGTGACATCCGCCGCGAGTTCGCCTCGCTCGGCGAGGACGCGCAGCGGCTGCTGGCACTCGGCGAGGGCTGGAAGTCCTGGGTGCTGGTCGACCGCGACCCGGTCGACACCTGGACCGACGGCCGGGTCGCCCTGCTCGGCGACGCCGCCCACCCGATGCTCCACTACGTCGCCCAGGGGGCCTGCCAGGGCCTGGAGGACGCGCTCGTCCTCGGCGACCTGCTCGACTGCGGCTCCGACGAACTGCCGCAGCGCTTCGAGAAGTTCAGCGCCGAGCGGCGCGAGCGCACCGGGCGGATCCAGCTCCTGGCCCGCGAGTCCATCAAGCTCTGGCACACCTCCGGCACCGCGGCCTCGGACCGCAACGCCGTCCTCAAGGGCTTCTCCCGCGACGAACTCCACGACTACGTCGCCTGGATGCACGGCCACCGCACCGCGGGCCCCGACCAGGCAGCCCCCCTTGCCACCGCCACCGCCACCGCCACCGCCACCACCGCCCAGAACGGAGTGAAGTGATGAACGCCGCCTCCTCGACCCTCCAGGTCGCCATCATCGGCGCCGGCCCCCGCGGCCTCTCCGTCCTGGAGCGGCTGTGCGCCAACGAGCGCCACAACCCCTCCCACGCCTCGGTCACCGTCCACGTGGTCGACCCCTCGGCGCCGGGCGCCGGCCAGGTCTGGCGCTCCGACCAGTCCCAGCACCTGCTGATGAACACGGTCGCCTCCCAGATCACCGTCTTCACCGACGACAGCGTCCGCACCGAGGGCCCCATCGAGCCCGGCCCGAGCCTGTACGAGTGGGCCCGGGAGGTGGCAGCCCTGGGCGCCGCGGACGAGGCCACCACCGCCGAGGCCCGCCGGCTCGGCCCGAACACCTACCCGACCCGGGCCTTCTACGGCAGCTACCTGCGCGCCACCTTCGAGCACGTCGTCGCCAACGCCCCCGCCCACGTCACCGTCGAGGTCCACCGCTCCCGCGCCGTGGCCATGGCCGACACCGAGGGCACCCCGGGCGGCCGGCAGGGCATCCGCCTGGAGGACGGCACCCGCCTGAACGCCTTGGACGCCATCGTCATGGCCCAGGGCCACGTCCCGGCGCGGCTCACGCCCCGCGAGGCGAAGACCGCGAGCATCGCCCGGATCCACCACCTCACCTACGTCACCCCGGCCAACCCCGCCGACCTCGACCTGAACGCGGTCAAGCCCGGCGAGAACGTGCTGCTGCGCGGCCTCGGCCTGAACTTCTTCGACCACATGGCGCTCTTCACCGCCGGCCGCGGCGGCACCTTCGACCGCCGCGAGGACGGCCGCCTCGTCTACCGGCCCTCCGGCAACGAGCCGAAGCTGTACGCCAGCTCGCGCCGCGGCATCCCGTACCACGCCCGCGGCGAGAACGAGAAGGGCGCCTACGGACGCTACCTGCCGCGCCTGCTCACGCCCGAGGCCATCGCCGGGATGCGCGAGCGCTCCCGGGGCGGCGAGGGCATCAGCTTCAACGAGGACCTGTGGCCGCTGATCTCCCGCGAGACCGAGAGCGTCTACTACGGCACCCTCCTGCAGACCCTCGGCCGCGGCGACGAGCGCGAGGAGTTCACCACCGGCTACCTCGCCCGGGAGCACGAGGCCGACCGGCTCGCCCTGCTGGACGCCTACGGCATCGGCGAGGAGCTGCGCTGGGACTGGCAGCAGCTCTCCCGCCCGTACGGCGACCGCGTCTTCGCCGACCGCGAGGACTTCCAGGCCTGGCTGGTCGGCTACCTGGAGCAGGACGTCAAGGAGGCCAGGGCCGGCAACCTCAGCGGCCCGCTCAAGGCGGCCCTGGACGTCATGCGCGACCTGCGCAACGAGATCCGCCTCGCCGTCGACCACGGCGGCCTCCACGGCGACTCGCACCGCGACGACCTCGAGGGCTGGTACACGCCGCTCAACGCCTTCCTGTCCATCGGCCCGCCGGCCTCCCGCATCGAGGAGATGATCGCCCTGATCGAGGCCGGGGTGCTCGTCCTGACCGGCCCGGGGACCGAGATCCGCGTCGACACCGCCGCCGGCGACGGGGCCACCTTCATCGCCCAGTCCCGCACGGTGCCCGGCCCCGCGGTCCGCGCCACCGTGCTGATCGAGGCCCGGCTGCCCGAGCCCGACCTGCGGCGCACCGACGACCCGCTGCTGCGCCACCTCCTCGACACCGAGCAGTGCACCACGTACCGGATCTCCGGCCCCGGCGGCACCTCGTACGAGTCCGGCGGCCTGGCGGTCACCGAGCGCCCGTACCGGCTGCTCGACGCGCGCGGCCGGGCCCACCCGCGCCGGTTCGCGTACGGGGTGCCCACCGAGTCCGTGCACTGGGTCACCGCGGCCGGCATCCGCCCGGGCGTCGACTCGGTCACCCTCGGCGACTCCGACGCCATCGCCCGCTCCGTCCTGGCCCTGCGGCCCGCCTCGGTGGCGCCCACCGGTGTCGCGCCGCTGCCGGCCGAGACCGACCTGACGGGAGTGCTGGTATGAGCCCCGCCGACACCGCGGGGTACGGGGCGCACCAGGGCCACGGGCCGCTCACCGACGCCGGGCTGCTCTCGCCGGTACGGGCCGGCACCCCCGCCGAGGAGGCCGTCTCGGACCTGGCCTGGCTGCAGGCGATGCTCGACGCCGAGGCCGCCCTGGCCCGCGCGCAGGCCGGGCTCGGCACCCTCCCCGCGGCGGCCGCCGCGACCATCACCCGGCTGGCCCGGGCCGAGAACCTGGACCTGAGGCAGCTGGCGCTGGCCGCCCGGGAGACCGCGAACCCGGTGGTGGGCCTGGTCCAGGCGCTGACCCGGGTGGTCGCGGCCGAGGACGCGCAGGCCGCCGAGTACGTGCACCGGGGCTCCACCAGCCAGGACATCCTGGACACCGGGGCCATGCTGGTGGCCGCCCGCACGCTGCGCCTGATCCGCGCCGACCTGGCGCGCACCGCCGCCGCCCTGGGCCGCCTGGCCGGGGAGCACCGGGACACGGCGATGGCGGGACGGACCCTCGCCCTCCAGGCCGTTCCCACCACCTTCGGCCTGAAGGCGGCGGGTTGGCGGCAGCTGCTGCTCGACGCGGACGAGCGGCTGGCCCGCGTCGCGGACGGCGGCCTCCCGGTGGCACTCGGCGGTGCGGCCGGGACCCTGGCGGGGTACCTGGAGTACGCACGGATCGACGGCGCGGACGGCGCGGGCCCTGCGGACGGCGGGCAGCAGGACGGCCCGCGCGATCCCGGCGCCTACCTCGACCGGCTGGTCGGCGCCTTCGCCGCCGAGACCGGGCTCGCCCGCCCCGTCCTGCCCTGGCACGCGCTGCGCACCCCGATCGCCGATCTGGCCGCGGCCCTCGCCTTCACCGCCGGCGCCCTCGGGAAGATCGCCGTCGACGTGCAGAACCTGTCGCGCACCGAGGTCGGCGAGGTGGCCGAACCGGCCGCGGCCGGCCGCGGCAGCTCCTCGGCGATGCCCCACAAGCGCAACCCGGTCCTGAGCACGCTGCTGCGCAGCGCCGCGCTGCAGGTGCCGGTGCTGGCCACCGGGCTGGTGCAGTGCCTGGTCTCGGAGGACGAGCGCTCGGCCGGCGCCTGGCACGCCGAATGGCAGCTGCTGCGCGAGGCCCTGCGCCTGGTCGGCGGCGCCGCCCACACGGCGGTGGAGCTCGCGGAGGGACTCACCCCCCGGCCCGAACGGATGCGGGAGAACCTGCTGCTGACCGGCAGCCAGGTCGTATCGGAGCGGATCGCGGCCGTGCTGGCACCGGAGTTGGGCAAGGTGCGCGCGAAGCAGCTGCTGACCGAGGTCTCGGCCGAAGCCGAGGCGAGCGGCAGGCCGCTGCCCGAACTCCTGGCGGAACACCCCGGACTTGACGGACGCTGGAGCACGCAGGAGCTCGCAGAGCTGTGCGATCCCGGCACGTACACCGGGGGCGCGGGGCCGCTCGTGGACGGCGCGCTGGCCCGGCGGCACTGAGCCCTTGAGTGCAACTGAACTGAACTGTATAGTTCAAGTCAGTTGAGCCCGTCGAACAGAAAGCCGAGGAGCCATGACGTCGCCCGCACGTCCCGCAACCGGACGCTGGATCGAGGACTGGGACCCCGAGGACGAGGAGTTCTGGCAGCGGACCGGCAGGCGGATCGCCCGCCGCAACCTGATCCTCTCGGTCCTCTCCGAGCACATCGGCTTCTCGGTGTGGAGCATGTGGTCCGTCCTGGTGCTCTTCATGTCGCCGGCGATCGGCCTGGGGTTCACCCCCGCCGAGAAGTTCCTCCTCGTCGTCGTCCCCACGCTCGTCGGCGCGGCCCTGCGCCTGCCCTACAGCTACGCGGTGACCCGCTTCGGCGGCCGCAATTGGACGGTGTTCGCCTCGGCCGTCCTGCTCCTGCCCGCCCTCGCCGCCTTCTGGTTCGTGCAGCAACCGGGCACCGAGCTCTGGGTGTTCCTGCTGATCGGAGCGCTCGGCGGAGTCGGCGGCGGCAACTTCGCCTCGTCGATGACCAACATCACCGCCCTGTTCCCGCAGCGCCTGCAGGGCTGGGCCCTCGGCATCAACGCCGGCGGCGGCAACCTCGGCGTCGCCGCGATCCAGCTGGTCGGCCTGCTCGTCATCGCCACCGCCGGCAGCACCCATCCCGCGTACGTCGTCGGCGCCTACCTCCCGCTGATCGTGCTGGCCGCGCTCCTCGCCGCCTGGAAGATGGACAACTTCGCCGCCGTGCGCAGTGCACCCGGCGCACAGCGCGAGGCCGCCCGCAACCCGCACACCTGGGTCATCTCCCTGCTCTACGTCGGCACGTTCGGCTCGTTCATCGGCTACGGCTTCGCCTTCGGGCTGGTCCTGCAGAGCCAGTTCGGCGCCACCCCGCTCGAGTCCGCCTCGTACACCTTCCTCGGTCCGCTGCTCGGCTCGCTGTTCCGGCCGGTGGGCGGGCTGCTCTCCGACCGGTGGGGCGGCGCCCGCGTCACCCTCGCCGCCTTCTGCGCCATGGCCGCCGGAACCGGTGTGCTGCTGCTGGCCTCGGCGCAGGGCTCCTACGGGCTCTTCATCGGCGGCTTCACCGCCCTGTTCGTACTGACCGGCATAGGCAACGGCTCGACGTACAAGATGATCCCGGCGGTCTTCGCCCGGCAGGCCCAGGACGCGGTCACCTCCGGGCACGACGCCGAGGAGGCCTTCGCCCGGGCCCGCCGGCTCTCCGGCGCGGTCATCGGCATCGCCGGCGCGGTCGGCGCCCTCGGGGGGGTCGGCATCAACCTGGTCTTCCGCAGCGCCTACAGCGGGCCGGCGAAGTCCGGCGAGCCCGCCTTCCTCGCCTTCCTCGGCTTCTACGTGGTGTGCGTGCTGGTCACCTGGGCGGTCTACCTCCGGCGCCGCCCGGCACCGGAGGCAGCCGCCCCGGCCGCCGGCGCCGCTGCATCCCGTACCGAGGCCTCCCGTGTCTGAGGCCCCCACCGCAACCGCCGCGGCCGCCCCCGCAGCCGCAACAGCCGAGGCCACCACCCACTGCCCCTACTGCGCCCTCCAGTGCGGCACCCGCCTCACCCACGCCGAAGGCCGTACCACCGTCGCCCCCACGCAGTTCCCGGCGAACCGGGGCGGCCTGTGCCAGAAGGGCTGGACGGCCCCCGCCCTCCTCGACACCCCCGGCCGCCTCACCCGGCCCCTGGTCCGCGGCGCCGACGGCCGGCTCGCCCCGGCCACCTGGGACGCGGCCCTCGACCTGATCGCCGACCGGCTGCAGCGGATCCGCGCCGAGCACGGCCCGGACGCGGTCGGCGTGTTCGGCGGCGGCGGCCTCACCAACGAAAAGGCCTACCAGCTCGGCAAGTTCGCCCGCGTCGCCCTCGGCACCAGCCAGATCGACTACAACGGCCGGTTCTGCATGTCCTCGGCGGCCGCCGCCGGCTCCGCCGCCTTCGGCCTCGACCGCGGCCTGCCCTTCCCCGTCACCGACCTCGCCGGCGCCGACGTCGTCCTCCTCGCCGGCGCCAACCCGGCCGAGACGATGCCGCCGCTGATGCGCCACCTCGCCTCCCCCGCCCTGATCGTCATCGACCCGCGCCGCACCCCCACCGCCGAGACCGCCGCCCTGCACCTGCAGCCCACCCCCGGCACCGACCTGGCCCTCGCCCTCGGCCTGCTGCACCTCGCCGTCACCGAGGGCCACACCGACCGGGAGTACGTCGAGCAGCGCACCACCGGCTTCGACGCCGCCTGGCGGCGCGCCGCCGCCTGGTGGCCCGAGCGCGTCGAGCGGGTCACCGGCGTCCCCGTCGCCGACATGCGCGAGGCCGTGGCGCTGCTGGCCGGCGCCCGGCGGGCGTACGTCCTGACCGGGCGCGGCGCCGAACAGCACAGCAAGGGCACCGACACCGTCGCCGCGTTCATCAACCTCGCCCTCGCCCTCGGCCTGCCCGGCCGCGAGGGCAGCGGCTACGGCTGCCTCACCGGCCAGGGCAACGGCCAGGGCGGCCGCGAGCACGGCCAGAAGGCCGACCAGCTGCCCGGCTACCGGATGCTCACCGACCCCGCCGCCCGCGCACACGTCGCCGCCGTGTGGGGCGTGGAGCCCGACTCCCTGCCCGGCCCCGGCCGCAGCGCGTACGAGCTGCTCGACGCCCTCGGTACGGACGGCGGGCCCCGCGCCCTGCTCGTCTTCGGCTCCAACCCGGTGGTCTCCGCCCCGCGGGCCGACCGGATCGGCGCCCGGCTGGCCTCGCTGGACCTGCTGGTCGTCGCCGACTTCGTGCCGTCCGAGACCGCCGAACTCGCCGACGTCGTCCTGCCCGTCACCCAGTGGGCGGAGGAGGAGGGCACCATGACCAACCTGGAGGGCCGGGTGCTGCGCCGCCGCCCGCTGCTGGCCCCGCCCGGCGCGGCCCGCAGCGACCTGGAGGTGCTCCGCGGCCTCGCGGTCCGCCTCGGCCAGGACCCCGCCCGCTTCCCCGCCGCGCCCCGCGAGGTCTTCGAGGAGCTGCGCCGGGCCTCGCGCGGCGGGCGCGCCGACTACTCCGGCATCAGCTACGAGCGCCTCGACTCCGGCGAGGCCCTGCACTGGCCCTGCCCCGCGACCCCCGACGGAGCCGCCCCGCACCCGGGCACGCCGCGGCTCTTCCTCGACGCCTTCGCGCACCCCGACGGGCTCGCCCGCTTCGCCGAGGTCGAGCACCGCGACGCCGCCGAGACCCCGGACGCGCGGTTCCCGCTGTACGCCACCACGGGCCGGGTGCTGGCCCAGTACCAGTCCGGCGCCCAGACCCGGCGCGTCCCCGAGCTGGCCGCGGCCGCGCCCGAGGCGCACCTGGAGGTCCACCCCGACACCGCCGGCCGGCTGGGGCTGGCCGAGGGCGCCGCCGCCCGGGTGACCTCGGCCCGCGGCAGCACGGTCGCGCGGGTCCGGCTCGTCGACTCGCTGCGGACGGACACGGTGTTCCTGCCCTTCCACTTCGCCGGGGCCGGGCGGGCCAACCTGATCACCTCGGCGGCGCTGGACCCGCGCAGCCGGATGCCGGAGTTCAAGGTGTGTGCGGTACGGGTGGAACCGGTCGACGCGGCTGCCGAAGCCGCCGGCCCCGCCACCGGCCCGGCCGCGGCGTCCGAGGGAGCCGGGCGGTGACCGCGGGCGAGGTGCTGGTGGTCGGCGGCGGCGCCGCGGCGCACCGGTTCGCGGAGCGGCTGCACCACCACGGCCACCGGGGCGGGATCACCCTGCTCGCCGCCGAGCCGCAGGCCCCGTACCACCGCACGCTGCTGACCTCCGTCCTGGACGGCACCCTGCCGGCCGGCGCCCTCGCCCTGCCCGAGCTCCCGGCCGGCGTCCGCCTGCACACCGGCACCGCCGTCACCCGCATCGACCGCGCCCGGCGCCTCGCCCACACCGCCGACGGCTCCGCGCACCGCTACGACACCCTCGTCCTGGCCACCGGCTCCCGCGCGGCCCTGCCGCCCCTCCCCGGGCTCGCCGGGCTCGGCCCCGCCGACGGGGTGGTGGCCCTGCGCACCCTCGCCGACGCCGGGCACCTGCGCCGGGCCGCGCCCGACGCGCGCCGCACCGTCGTGCTGGGCGGCGGGCTGCTCGGGGTGGAGGCGGCCGCCGCCCTGCGCCGCGCCGGGCACGAGGTGGCCCTCGTCCACCGCGGGCCGCACCCGCTGCGCCGGCACCTGGACGCGGCCGCGGGGGAGCTGCTGGCCCGGAGCCTGACCGGCCTGGGCATCGAGGTCCACGCGGACCGCGAGGCGGCCGGGTACTGCTCCGGCAAGCTCACCCTGGACGACGGCGCCGTGCTCGCCGCCGACACGCTGCTGCTGTGCACCGGGGCCGTGCCCGAGACGGACCTGGCCCGGCGGGCCGGGCTGGCCGTCCGCACCGGCGTCCTCGTCGACGGGGCCCTGCGCACCTCCGACCCGCGCGTCCACGCCCTCGGCGACTGCGCCGAGCACCCCGGCGACGCGGCCGGGCACCTCGAACCCGCCTGGGAGCAGGCGGAGTCCCTGGCCCGGCAGCTCACCGGGGCCGGCGGGGAGCACCGCGGGAGCCGCCGGGTGATCCGGCTGCGGGTGCCCGGCATCGACCTGGTCCGCCTCGGCGGCACCGGAGCCTCCGCCCGGCCGGGCGGCGAGGTGGTCACCTTCTGCGACCCCGCGGGCGGCCGGTACGCCCGGCTGACCCTGCACGGGCAGCGCATCACCGACGCGGTCCTGCTGGGCATGCCGAAGGCGATCGCCGCCGCGACCCGGCTCCACGAGCGCGACCTCCCGGTGCCCGCCGGGCGGCTGGAGTTCCTGCTCGGCATCGCACCGGCCGCGCCGGGCGCCGGGGAGCTGCCCGACGACGCCGTCGTCTGCCGGTGCAACAACGTCACCAAGCACGCCGTCACCGAGGCCTGCCGCAGCGGCGCCGCCGACGTGGCCGCCGTCGCCGCGGCCACCCGCGCCACCACCGGCTGCGGCGGCTGCACGGGCGCCGTCCGCGCCCTGTGCGGCGTCCCCGCCCGGACCGAAGGGAGCACGCCGTCGTGAAGACGCTCGCCGTCGCCGGCCACGGGATGGCCGGCCACCGCCTGGTTTCGGAGCTCCGCGCCCTCGACACGGCCGGCTCCTGGCGGGTGGTGGTCCTCGCGGAGGAGCCGCACGCCGCGTACGACCGGGTCGGGCTCTCCTCGTACCTGGACGGCCGCAGCGCCGCCGACCTGGCCCTGCCCGGCCCGTCGCCGGACACCGACCCCCTGGTCGACCTGCGCCTGGACACGCGGGTGACGGCCGTGGACCGGGGGGCCCGCACCGTGACCACCGCGACCGGGGAGGCGATCGGCTACGACGCCCTCGTCCTGGCCACCGGCTCGAAGCCGTTCGTCCCGCCCGTGCCCGGCCACGGCCTGCCGGGCTGCTTCGCGTACCGCTCCCTCACCGACCTCGACGCGATCCGCGAGGCGGCCGTACCGGGCCGCCCCGGTGTGGTCATCGGCGGCGGCCTGCTCGGCCTGGAGGCGGCGAACGCGCTGCGCCTGCTCGGCATGGAGCCGCACGTGGTGGAGCTCGCGCCGCGGCTGATGCCGGTACAGGTCGACGCGGCCGGCGGCGCGGTCCTCGGCCGGCGCGTGGAGGACCACGGGCTGCGCGTCCACTGCGGCGCCGCCACGGCTTCGATCGAGGCGGGCCCGGACGGCCGGGCCTCGGCGGTGGTCCTGGCCGACGGCACCGCCCTGGAGGCGGCGGTGGTGGTCTTCTCGGCGGGCGTCCGCCCCCGCGACGAACTGGCCGGCCCGGCCGGCCTGCCCACGGGCGAACGGGGCGGTTTCCTCACCGACCCCCTGTGCCGCACCCCCGACGACCGCATCTGGGCGATCGGCGAATGCGCAGCGGTCTCCGGCCGCACCTACGGTCTGGCCGCCCCCGGCTACCGCATGGCGGAATCGGTGGCCCGCCAGCTGACGGACTGCCCGGCCGAACCGTTCGCCGACCCCGACCTGTCGACCAGCCTGAAGCTCCTGGGCGTGGAGGTGGCCAGCTTCGGCGACGCCCACGCCGCCACGCCGGGCTCCATGACCCTGACCCGCCTGGACGACGCCTCGGGCACCTACGCCAAGCTGGTCCTCTCCCCCGCGCACACCCTCCTGGGCGGCATCCTGGTCGGCGACGCCCGCGCCTACCCCGATCTCCACCCGTTCCTGGGCCGCCCCCTCCCGCCCGCGGCCCACCGGCTCCTCACCGCCCCGGCCTGACCGGCCGGGCGCGGGCCGGGCGCGGACGGGGCGAGGCCCCCGTCCCGGGGGACGGGGGCCTCGCGGAACCGGGCAGGAGCGGGTCAGACCCTTTCGGCGACCTTGCTGTCCTCCGCGGTGGAGGGGGCGGCAGCCGCCGCGGCTGCGGCCCGTGCGGCCTTTGCCTTGCGGGACGTGGAGAAGCGGCGGGTCAGGGGGGCTTCCACCCAGGCGTACAGGGCCCAGGACAGCAGGACCGAGACGACCGCCTGGGCGGCGATCAGGGCCACGCCGACCGGGGTCGAGAAGAGCCGGTCGCCCAGGAGGTCCCGGGAGTAGGCCAGGACGATGTAGTGCAGCAGGTAGAAGGCGAAGGAGACCTCGCCGAGCCAGATCATGAAGCGGTTGTTGAACGGCGTCGGCTTGGCCTCCGCGTCGCGCGAGGCGACGGCCGCGATCAGCAGGACGATCGGGACGAGGGTGACGGCGCGCTGCCCGTAGAGGTGCTCCACGTTCATGGCGACCGCGTAGCTGACGGCCAGCAGCAGCGCCGACCAGGTCATGCCGATGTTGCGCCAGCGGCCGGTCATCACGGCGCGCGCCACGAGGATGCCGAGGGCGAAGTCCAGGAGCCGCACGGGCGGCAGGACGTACGCGAACCAGTACTGCACGGTCGAGGTGCCGTCGGCGCCGGGCATCTGCATGCCGCCGCCCGGGATGACCGCGTAGGTCAGGGTCGGCGTGAGGAACACGGCGGCGATGGTGCCGGCGATCCAGTACTTCAGCTTCGCCGGATCGATCTTCTTGATGAGCAGGTAGAGCAGCGGGAAGGAGAGGTAGAAGATCGCTTCGGCGCCGAGGGACCAGCTGGGCGGGTCCACGCTGAAGTTGGTCGCGAAGTCGGGCACCCACACCTGGACCATCAGCAGGTTGACCACGGCCTGCCAGGGCTTGGTCATGACGGCGGCGAACGTGGCGAGGGCCAGCGCCCAGGTGATCACGTAGTTGGGGTAGATCTTCACGAAGCGGCGGCGCCAGAAGGCGCGGAAGGTGTCCTTCTCGCGGGCCGACCAGGTCAGGACGAAGCCGCTGAGGACGAAGAAGAAGGTGACGCCGAGGGCGCCGGCCTGGGAGACGTACTTGGCGAACTGGTCGTTGGCCGTGTCGGACTCGAAGAGCCGGATCCACGGGACGCCGAGGGAGGCGTGGAAGAGGAAGACCAGGAGGGCCGCGGGGAAGCGCAGGCCGGTCAGGGAGTCGAGTCTGGGGAGCTTCCCCGGTCTGGGGCCGGATCCTCCGATTCCGATTCCGGTCTCGTGCGTGGGCGTGGCAGGCATGGCAGGTGTGCCCTTCTCGGGAGGTCGGTGGGTGGGGCGGCGCGTGGGTACGCCGCTGCGGGCCGCGGCGGGCGTCGGCGGCCGCGGCCCGCAGGGGTACGGCGGTCTCAGTCGCGGATGACGGTCTTGGTCCGCATCAGGAACTCGCCGAGGTAGCTGTCGTGCGGGACGCCCGGCCGGATCCAGTACGTCGGGTGGTCGCCCAGGTAGACGTTGCTGATCGTGGGCTCCTGGAGGAGCTCCTCGATGAGCTCCTCGTCGTCCGTGAACGCCGTGAGCACCAGCGAGTTGCGCAGCGGCCCGATCCCGTCGGCGGGGGTCCAGGGGGCCACCCACACGCAGGGGAAGGGCAGTTCGATGCCGGCCTGCTCGGCGTCCGGCCGCTCCAGGCGGTGCACCGCCGGGCGCAGTACGGCGCTGCCGTCGCCGAGCTCCTCCACGATGCCCTCGCCGCCCAGGTGGGCCACGGTGCCCTCGGCCCGGGCGAGCAGGAACTTCTCCAGCTTGCGCGCGCCCTCCACCGGCTGGACCGCGAGCACGGCCTTCTCGTCCTGCGGCGGCAGGCTCGGGATGGTCGCGAGCCGCTCGGCGATGGCGTCGGCCAGCGGCGCCGGGTCCCCGTCGACCAGCACGGTGGTGGCGTTGATGCAGGCCACCCCGCCCTGGTGGCTGATGGAGTCGACGATGGTGTCGAGGTGGTCGCGCCAGTCGGCGTCCGCCGGGACGAGGATCTTCGAACGGCCGGGTCCCTGCGGCAGCACGCGGGTGCCGGCGTACTTGCGGACGACCTCGTCGCCGCCGTACACGAGCCCGTAGTCGGCGCTGCGCAGGATCTCGTCCGCGGCCTCGTAGTCGGTGGGCAGCAGGACGACCTGGTCGTTGCCGAATCCGGCCGCGCGCAGCGCGGAGATCAGGCGGTGCGGGGTGAACGGCTCGCGGCGCGAGGGCCGTACGGCGACCCGGTAGCCCATGGCGAGCGCCTCGACCCACAGGGAGTGCGGCCCGGGGTGGTTGCCGGCGGCGTGCACCGCGAAGACGTCGCCCCTGCGGGTCCACACGGCGCTGCCGCCGCGGGTGCCGTCCTCGCGCCAGTCGGCCACCGCGCCGACCGGGCGGGCCTGGTACGCGGCCACCGGGGCGACCTCGGTGGCCTCGATGATGGCGGCGGTCGCCGCCTGCACGACGCCGATCGGCACGCCCGAGACGCGGGCGACGGTGCGCTCGTACTCGGCGAAGGTCAGGCCGTCGATGGTCTCCTCGGCGAAGATGCGCCCGGCCCGGGCCAGGGCCTCGGTGCGCTCGGCGGCCGGCATGGTGCGCGCCTTGCGCAGGGCGTCCATCGCGCGGGTGACGAACAGCTTGGGCACCAGGCTGAGTTCGGCGACGGGCGCGCCCGTCACATCGGCCACCGTCGTGCGCTTGCGCGCGCGGAACGGTCCGGCGGGCCCGAGCGCGTCCAGCGTGATCAGGCCGTCGCCCATCAGTACACCCCCTCGATGACCTTCTCGTTGTCGAACTCCTGGACCGGGGCGATGTCCGCGACGGAGTCGCCGATCTGCCACCCGCCCTCGGGGCCCGGCACGCGCGTCGCGTGGTCGCGCTCGAGGTTGTTCGGCATGAACAGCGCCTTGCTGACGTGGTGCATGACGACCTGGCCGCGCTCGCCGTAGGCGACGGTCTCGCGGGTCTCGGGGTCGACGACGTCGAAGACCATGTGCGGGGCGAACGGGTCGTAGATGCACGGGTCGTCGTCGGTCAGGCCGGGGCGCTCGCTGGCGTTGCCGAGGATCATCGTCGAGCCGTAGCCGCTGTACAGGTGGGCCTTGGGGAAGACCTCGGTGCGGTACAGGTAGCGGGTGTCGGCGTCCATCTGGGTGCCGACCCAGTTGATCGCCTTGACCTTCTCGTCGATGAGCTTGGCCAGGTCCTCGCGGCGGGCGAGGCGCTCCAGGACCGGCGGGGTGCACATGAGGACGCCGATGTCCTGGGTCTGGAGCAGGAAGGCGACCTGGTCGACGATGTGCTCGGCGTAGGCGCCGGCCTCGGCGGTCTTGCCGTCGGCGATGAGCTTCTTGACCCAGCGCGGGTCGAGGTCGACGGTGAAGGCCAGACCGCCGCGGAAGGCCGTCTGCCGCTTGATCACGTCGCCGACCATGTGCGGGCCGGTCGGGGCCACGACCAGCCAGTTGACGCCCTGCGGGACGCCGTGGCGGTCCAGCTGGGCGCTGCTCCAGGCCAGCAGGCGGTCCAGCCACTCCTGGAGCAGGACGATGCGCTTGGGAGCGCCGGTGGTGCCGCCGCTCTCGTAGACGCCCACGACGTCCGGCCGGTCGCCGTAGCCGCGGGGTATGAGGTCCTCGGCCCGGACGTCTCGCAGTTCGTTCGCGAGGTTCGGGAACCGGCGCAGGTCCTCGAATCCGCCGATGTCGGTCAGCGGGTCGAATCCGAGCTTTTCCGCGCGCTCCAGCCAGAACGGCGAACCCGTTTCCGGGGAGAAATGCCACCGCAGGGCGGCGCGCAGGAATTCATCGGGGTCCGGCTGGGTGTCGAGTGGAAATTCCAGCAAGGGATCAACGGTGGACACAATGCTCCTTCCGGGTACGGAGTTACGCCGTACTCTTCGCATCGTGCGCCGGGCCGGCGGAGCCGGTCCACGTAATTCGGATGAGTCCGTCAACTGCCCGCGATCCGTCAACTGCCCCTGTCAGGTCAGCCTGATCCCGAGCGTGCGGCCCGCGCCCTCGCCCGTCGGGAGTTCGTCGAGGTCCATGCCGAAATGGGTGCGGTACGCGGCGAGCAGGTCCGCGTCCGTCTCGGGCTTCTCGATCGTGCGCGTGCCGCCCTCGATCCTGACCAGGCGCCTGTCCTTCAGCGTGACCCGGCCGCCGTCGGCGAGCGGGAGCGAGCAGAACAGCTCCTGGAGGAAGGGCGAGTCGGGGGCGGTGCGCCACCACCACAGCGTGGGCCCGAAGTCCTCCAGGCGGCAGGGCCGGTCGTCGATCCGGTACAGCGGCCGGCCGTCGAGGGACACGTCGAACCCGCCGACCCCGTCCTGCGCCTGCGCGACCAGGTAGCCTCCGTGCGGGTCTTCCTGCAGGTCAGGGCTGTTCAGCCGGAGCGGGTGGCGGCTGTTGCGGCCGAAGCCGGCGTCGACCAGCCACGCCTCGCCGTCCAGCATCACCCGCAGCGCCAGGTGGCACATGGCCGGTCCCAGGCCCTCGGGGCGGTGGACCCGCCCCGGCAGCACCTCGACCGCGTAGCCGAGGGAGGCCAGCAGGACCCCGAAGGCCGAGTTGACCTCGTAGCAGCCGCCGCCCCGGCGCTGCCGCACGATCTTGTCGAAGGCCTGCGCGCCGAGGTGGATGTCCCGCCCCAGGTGGTAGTCGATGTTCTCGAAGGGAACGGACAGCACGTGCCGCTCCTGGAGGTGGCGCAGCCCTTCGAGGCCGGGGACCGCAGGCCTCTGCGCGCCGATCCGGTCGAGATATCCGGCCACTTGCGCGTCGTCCAGCATCGCATTCTCCTTGACCTTGCAGCCATTACCGTTCGCCCATTCCCGCGTGCGGGCACCCGGGCATTCGAACCCGGCAGCATACGCCGCAAAAAAAATACACGGCCACCCCTTGCCCGATCTCCGATCTGACGGATAATCCGGCACCTGACACAGTGCCCCGGCACGGCTTGCCGCCCTCTTGCGCGGTTACCAGCATCGGATGGTCCAGAGTCATCCGACGCTGCGCATCAGAAAAGTCGGTGTGACTGACCGCCCGCCGATGACGACGGAGAATTCGACGTGCTGGCCCCATCTTCCGACCACAGCCCTTCGCCGGAGCCCGGGGACGACGTCCTGGCCCGCACGACCGCCGGCGTGATCTCCGGCGAGCGCGCCGGCCGGCTGTCGGTCTTCCGCGGCATCCCGTACGCCGCCCCGCCGGTCGGCGACCTGCGCTTCGCCTCGCCGCGCCCGCCCGCCCCCTGGGAGGGGGTCCGCGAGGCCAAGGCCTTCGCCCCCGAGTCGCTCCAGCCGATCATCCCCGGCAGCTCCGAGGACTCCCTGTACGCCAACGTGTGGACGCCCGGCACCGCCCCGGAGACCCTGCGCCCGGTCCTCGTCTACATCCACGGCGGCGGCTGGATGGTCGGCGGCGGCAGCCTGCCCGTCTACGACGGCGCACGCCTCGCCGACCGGGGCGACCTGGTCGTCGTCACCTTCAACTACCGCCTCGGCGCGCTGGGGTTCGGCCTCCACGAGGAGTACGCCGATCCCGAGACCGGCGACTTCGCCGACTGGGGCCTGCAGGACCAGGCGGCGCTGCTGCGCTGGGTCCACGCCAACGCGGCCGCCTTCGGCGGCGACCCGGGCAACATCACCGTCGCCGGCACCTCCGCGGGCGGCGCCAGCACCTGGCAGCTCGCCCTGCAGCCCGAACTGCGGCCGATCATCCGCCGGATCGTCCCGATCAGCGCCTGCCACGTGTGGGACCCGTCCACCTCGCTGACCCCGGCCGACGCGCGCCGCGCGTACGAGAGCATCGCGGTCCGCCTCGGCACGACGGTGGCGGGGCTGCGCGAGGTGCCGGCGGCCACGCTGATGCAGGCCTGGGAAGAGCTGTTCGGCGGCCTGCCCGGCGAGCGCGAGATCGGCAGCGGCCGCGAGTTCCGCGGCCCGGTGGTCGACGGCCGCCACGTGCCCGCCTTCGACTGGCAGCTGCCCACCCCCGACGTGCCGATCATGGCGATCCACACCCGGACCGAGGGCTCCTTCTACACCGGCCCCTGCCCCCCGCAGCCGACCCCGACCCCGCCGCCCACCGACGCGGCGGAACTGCGCGAGGCCGTGCGCGGCGTCCTGGACAAGGGCTCGGCCAAGGTCACCGACGAGCTGGTCGACGCCTGCCTGGCGGCCTACCGCGAGGCCGCCGAGGCCGAGGGACTGCCGCAGGACCCGCTGTCGCTGTGGACGGAGGTCTGGGGCGACGCCCTGTTCCGCTACCAGATCGTGCGGCTGTCGGAACGGCACGCCCGCGAGGGCCGCACCCCGCAGTACGTGATGGAGTTCGCGCACCCGGTGCGCGCCCCGCACCACGGCACCCCGCACGAGGCGACCTCGCCGTTCCTGTTCGGCACGTACGCCGACACCGCGGCCATCGCCGCCACCTACCCCGTGCCGCAGTCCACGCCGCTGTTCCACGACGGGCCGGCCGAGCGCGCCGTCTCCGAGACCTTCATGGACCTCGTGGCCGCGTTCGCGCGCGGCGGCGCCCCCGCCGCGCCGGCGGTCCCCGAGTGGCCGGTCTTCGACCCGGAGCGCCCCAGCACGCTGGT
The DNA here is from genome assembly GCF_040704625.1 of Streptomyces sp. NPDC046866. NCBI lineage: Bacteria > Bacillati > Actinomycetota > Actinomycetes > Kitasatosporales > Streptomycetaceae > Streptomyces > Streptomyces sp. NPDC046866. The sequence continues at coordinate 345,192 of NZ_JBEYXN010000001.1, read as the reverse complement.
CCTCGGCGGCGAGCGGATCGCGCAGATCGCGCCGACCTCGAAGGCGCGGCAGCTGCGGTTCTGGGACGAGTCCGGCTGGGTCCCCCGCCCCTGAGCTGCCGGCCCGCCGCGGCCTGCCCCGCCCCCGTCCGACACGAATGAGGTTCCTGCCATGACAACACTCGAAACGCCCGCCGAGACCGGCGCCCCGCCGCAGGCCGGCGCCGAGGCCGCCGAGCCCACCTCCCTCAAGAGCTGGCTCGCGGTCGTCTCCGTCGCCGTCGGCATCTTCACCCTGGTCACCGCAGAGCAGCTGCCCATTGGCCTGCTCACCTCCGTCGGCTCCGCCCTGGACGTCTCCGAGGGCACCGCCGGCCTCATGGTGACGGTGCCCGGCCTGGTCGCCGCGGTGTCCGCCCCGCTGATCCCGGTGCTCGTCGGCCGCATGGACCGCCGCTTCCTGCTGGTCGCGCTGATGACCGTGATGGCCGTCGCCAACGCCATCACCGTGCTCGCGCCCAACTTCGGCGTCCTGCTCGCCTCCCGCATCCTGGTCGGCATCACCATCGGCGGCTTCTGGGCCATCGCGGGCGGCCTCGCCTTCCGCCTGGTCCAGCCGGCGGCGATCCCGCGGGCCACCGCGCTGATCTTCGGCGGTGTCGCCGCCGCCAACGTCCTCGGCGTGCCCACCGGCACCCTGATCGGCGGCCTCGCCGGCTGGCGCACCGCGTTCGCCACCCTCGGCGTCCTCGCCTTCGTGGTCCTCGTCGCCCTGCTGGTGCTGCTGCCGCCGCTGCCCGCCACCAAGCCCGTCAGCGTCCGCGAGCTGCTGGGCCAGTTCGGCAACCGCGGCGTGCGCGCCGGCATCATCGCCACCGCCCTGATCGTCACCGGGCACCTGGCCGCGTACACCTACGTCAGCCCCATGCTCCAGCAGGTCTCCGGCATCGACGAGGACCTGATCAGCGTGCTGCTGCTGGGCTTCGGCGTCGCCGGCATCGTCGGCAACTTCGTCGCCGGGGCGGCCGTCGCGAAGAACCTGGGCCGCACCATGACCGTCATCATCCTCGCGCTGGCCGCCGCGATGCTGCTGTTCCCGCTGCTCGGCAAGAGCCAGGCCGGCGGCATCGCGCTGTTGGTCCTGTGGGGCCTGGCCTTCGGCGGGGTCTCGGTCAGCCTCCAGACCTGGATGCTGAAGTACGCGCCCGACGCCATGGAGGCCGCCTCCGCGCTGTGGGTGTCCGTCTTCAACCTCTCCATCGCCCTCGGCGCGCTCGTCGGCGGTCTCATCGTCGACAACATCGAGCTGACCACCGTCGCCTGGATCGGCGGCGCCGTGGTCCTGCTGACCGCCGCCACCCTCCCGAGCCTGCGCACCCCCGCCAAGGCAGCCCCGTGAGCCACCCGTTACAGGAAGGAACGTCCGTGTCCCCCACCGACCTGTCCGCGCTCGGCGCCGAGCTGCGCGGGCCGCTCCTGCTGCCCGGCACCGACGCGTACAAGGAGGAGACCCTCGGGTTCAACCGGATCCTGTCCGAATCCCGGCCGGCGGCCGTCGTCCTCGCCGACGGCACCGCCGACGTCATCGCCACCGTGCGCTTCGCCGCCCGGGCGGGCCTGCCGGTCGCGGTCCAGGCGACCGGGCACGGCGTCGCCCGGCTCGCCGACGGCGCGATCCTGATCAACACCCGCAACCTCACCGGCGTGCGCGTCGACCCGCGCAGCCGCACCGCCCGCGTCGAGCCCGGCGTCCAGTGGAGCCGGGTCATCCAGGAGGCCGCCGCGTTCGGCCTGGCCCCGCTCAACGGCGCCTCCCCGGGCGTCGGCGTCGTCTCGTACACCCTCGGCGGCGGCCTCGGCCCGCTGGGCCGCTCGTACGGCTACTCCGCCGACCACGTCAAGAACGCCGACGTCGTCACCGCCGACGGCGAGCTGCGCCACGTCTCCCCCGAGGACCACCCGGACCTGTTCTGGGCGCTGCGCGGCGGCAAGGGCAACTTCGGCGTGGTGACCTCGATCGAGATCGGCCTCTTCCCGGTCTCCCGGCTCTACGGCGGCGGCCTGTTCCTGCCCGGCGAGCACATCGAGGAGATCCTGCGGACCTGGCGGGACTGGACGCGCACCGTCCCGGACGCCATGCAGTCCTCGATCGCCGTGATGCGCTTCCCCGACATCGACGTGCTGCCCGAGCCGGTCCGCGGCCGCTTCCTCGCGCACATCCGGATCGCGTTCAACGGCTCGAACGAGGAGGGCGAGGAGCTCCTGCGCCCGCTGCGCGCGATCGCGCCGGCCGTCCTCGACACCGTCGCGGACATGCCGTACACGAACGTCGCCGACATCAACATGGACCCGACCGTCCCGGCGGTGTACTTCGAGCGCTCCGCCCGCATCCGGGAGCTCGACGACGCGGCGATCGACAGCCTGCTGCCGCTGATCAAGGAGGGTGCGGAGGGGGTCCGCCCCGGCATCGAGCTGCGCCACCTCGGCGGCGCGCTGGGCCGGCAGCCCGAGCACCCCAACGCGCTGCCGTACCGGGAGACCGCGTACACGCTGTTCGCGGGGGCGCCGGTGTGGCCCGAACACGTCCAGGACGTAAGGGAGTTCCAGGAGCGGCTGATGGAGACGATGCAGCCCTGGCGCATCGGCGGCCCGTTCCTGAGCTTCATCAGCGCCCTGGAGAGCACCCCCGAGTACCTGCGGTCGGCGTACGACGAGGAGACGTACGCCCGGCTCGTGGCCGTCAAGGACGCCTACGACCCGCAGAACGTGTTCCGGGTGAACCACAACATCCCGCCGAGCGGGTGGAAGTCATGACCAGCAGGACGAGTGAGGAGACGGCGGAGAACATGCTCAGCGATGCGATGGTGGACGCGTACCTGGAGCGCATCGGCGCCCGGCGGCCGGAGAAGGCCGACCTCCACGGGCTGCGGCACCTCCAGGAGCGGCACGTGCTCTCGGTGCCCTTCGAGAACATCGACTACCACGTGGAGGGCGCCGAGCTGAGCCTGGAGCGCGACTTCCTCCACGACAAGATCGTGCGCCGGCGCCGCGGCGGCGGCTGCTACGAGCTGAACCCGTCCTTCGGGCACCTGCTGGAGGCCCTCGGCTACTCGGTGGAGATCCTCGCCGGGCAGGTCTTCCTCGGCGGCGAGTTCGGCGCCCCGCTGTGCCACCTGGCGCTGCGCGTCCACGCGGACGGCAAGGACTGGCTGGTCGACGTCGGCTTCGGCAAGGGCAGCCGCTTCCCGCTGGAGATCGGGGCGCAAGGGGTGCAGAAGGACCCGCACGGCGAGTTCGAGGTGGTGACGCCCGAGGAGGGCGGGATCCAGGTCGTGCTCGACGGCGGCATCCAGTACCGGCTGGACGAGCGGCCGGTGCGGATCGAGGACTTCTACCCGACCCTGTGGTGGTACCGCACCGCGCCGGACTCGGTGTTCCTGCACAACCTGATCGCCTCGATGCAGAAGGAGTCCGGCCGGGCCACCGTCAACGGCCGGGAGCTGGTCCTCACCGACGCCGGCGGCACGCGGACGGTGGAGCTGGCGGACGACGCGGCCCTGCGCGCCGCGTACGAGGAGCACTTCGGGATCGTGCTCGAGCCCGGCGTCATGCCGAAGCAGCCGGAGGTGGATCCGGCGGTCCGCATCATCATGCAGATCGACTGATTTCCCGTTCGCCCCTTTTCCTACGGGCCCCCGTTCTGCACGCATTCCGGTGCGGAACGGGGGCTTTTTCAGGCCGCCGAATAGAAATCCGGCCGACCTGACGAATCGAAAGCCGGTCCGTACCGCGGGGGAATTCACGCGGCCATCATGGAATCGAAGCCGCCGTGCGATACGCCGGCCCCGGCAATCCACCCCCATTGACGATTTCCTGGGAGAATTCAGATGCGCAAGAGCACCCGTATCAAGGTCGGCGTCCTCGCCGGTGTCGCCGCGCTGGCCACCGCCACGGCGGTCACGGGCTCCGCGAACGCCGCCGTCGAGGGCGGCAGCACCTGCTACACCCTGCCGGGCAGCTGGAAGGTCGTCGACGACAACACCCACGAGACCTTCCTCGGCAGCTACTACGGCAGCGCCACCGCCACCTCCGGCGTCGTCAACTTCACCTCGCCGAACAACACCACGACCGCCTCCCACGGCGAGTGGCGCCAGACCGGCTGCGGCACCTACTCCGACACCGACGTCGCCTTCCTGATCGGCACCGACGGCAAGGCCGCCTCGACCATCACCTTCAAGGCCAACATCACGGTGACCGGCAAGAACACCGCCAACTTCGACTTCGCCTTCACCATCAACAACCTGGACGGCTCGTACGTCACCTCCGGCGCCTCCACCGGCAAGGCCACCCGCATCGCCGTCCAGCCCCGCTGACCGCACCACCTCTCCTGCGGCCTTCCCTTCCCCCTGTGAGGCCCCCGTACGGGCCCGGCGATCCCCCCGCCGGGCCCGTACGGCTTTTCCGACGGGGCCGCCCGCTTCTGCGCTGCCGGGCTGCCGGCCTCGTACGCGGCCCACGCGAAACGAAAGGGCCCGTGGCGCGCACCGGTCCGGTGTGTGCCACGGGCCCCTGCGGGCGGTCAGGCCCCGGCGTCCCCGCCGGGCTCGGGGAGGGCCGCCACGACCACCTTGGCCTCGTCCTCGGTCAGCTCGATCTCGAACTCCCGGTCCAGCAGCCCGCGGACCTCCTCGTCCGCCACGTACCGGACCTCGGTGGTGCCGTCGGCCCGGGTCAGCGTGAGCTTGCGGTGGTTGAGGTTGAGCCGCCGGTCCTCGGCGATGTGCTCCAGGAAGACCCTGCCGGTGAACGGCGAGTGGGAGTGCGTCGAGATGAACCAGTTCGCCACCACGCAGTCGATGTGGTGGTGGGGCTCGGTGGCGTACCAGTACAGCGGGAACCAGTCGTCCTCGCGCCGCAGCGAGAGCACCCACTCCTTGTCCGAGCCCTGCACCCGGGCCAGCCGGTAGACCCAGCCGCCCTGGTCGCAGACCGTGCCGTCGGCGACCAGGAGCGGCTCCAGCGGGCCGTCGTCGCCGAAGCCGACGTCGGCGAGGTACGTCTCGTCGCCGACGGCCACGCTCAGCACGAGGTGGGTCCGCGGCAGCGGCTTGGGCGCGTTCAGCAGCGGGCGGGCGTACAGGCGGGTCACCTCGTACCCGAGCCGCTCCAGCAGGACCGCGAAGAGCATGTTGTGCTCGTAGCAGTAGCCGCCGCGCCGCCGGCGCAGCAGCTTGTCCTGCATGGCGTCCACGTCGAGGTCGATGCCCCGCCCCAGCAGGATGTCGAGGTTCTCGAACGGAATGGTCAGGGCGTGCGCCCGGTGCAGCCTGCGCAGGGTCTCCGCGGTCGGCTCCAGGGGCCCGGTGATGCCCAGGCGGTCGAGGTAGGCCTGGACGTCGAGCCGGTCGGCCTGCCACTGGGCGGGGCTGCCGATGCTGACGTTGTCGGCCATGCTCAGCCCGCCTGCCCGCGCCCGGAGGTGCCCGACTTCTTCTCGCTGTCGAGCATGGCCATGCCCTCGGCGTCGAAGCGGGTGCCCGCGACCTCCTCGGCCGGGACGGCGCGCTCGATCTCGGCGACGTCCTCGGCGGTCAGCTCCAGCGACAGCGCGCCGAGCGCCTCGGTGAGCTGGTCGCGGCGGCGCGAGCCGACGACCGGGACGATGTCGACGCCCTGGGCCATCGCCCAGCCGATCGCGAGCTGCGAGGTGGTGACGCCCTTGGCCTCGGCGACCTTGCCGAGGGCGGCGACGAGCTGGAGGTTGCGGTCGAGGTTCTCGCCGCTGAAGCGCGGGAAGTTGCTGCGGCCGTCGTCCTTGGCGGTGGCCCGCTGGTGGTTCCAGCGGCCCGACAGCAGGCCGCGGGCGAGGACGCCGTACGCGGTGATGGCCGTGCCGAGCTCGCGCGCCGTCGGCAGGATCTCGTCCTCGATGGCCCGGGAGAGCAGCGAGTACTCGATCTGGAGGTCGGCGATGGGGTGCACGGCGGAGGCCCGGCGCAGGGTCTCGGCGCCGATCTCGGACAGGCCGATGTGGCGGACCCAGCCGGCCTCGATGCACTCCTTGATGGCGCCGATGGTCTCCTCGATCGGCACGCTCGGGTCGAGGCGCGCCGGGCGGTAGACGTCCACGTAGTCGGTGCCGAGCCGCTGCAGGGTCTGGGCCAGGGAGTTCTTGACCGCCTCGGGGCGGTTGTCGACGCCGAGGATCCCGCCGGCGGGGTCGCGCAGGACGCCGAACTTGACGCTGAGGGTGAGCTGCTCGCGGTCGTGGCTCTGCAGCACCTCGCGCAGGAGGAGCTCGTTGTGGCCGCTGCCGTAGAAGTCGCCGGTGTCGAGCAGGGTGATGCCGGCGTCGATGGCGGCGTGCGCGGTGGCGACTCCCTCGGCCCGGTCGGCGGGGCCGTAGAAGTCGGACATGGACATCAGGCCGAGACCGAGGGCGGAAACCTCGGGGCCGACCGAACCAAGTGATCGCAGCTGAGTCATATGGCACAGCATCGAGCGGCGTTCTGCGAAGCAGAAAGAATTCCCGGCCCGTTCTGTCAGGTCACCCCACCTGACATGAATGTCCGAATATCGACGGGGGGTTGCGCACCCGATGCCTATGATGCGGCGCATGACAGAAACCATGCGCTCCGTACGCCAGGAAACCCTCGGCACCAGTGAAGTCCTCAACCTGACAGATTCCCCGATTCCCACGCCCAACGCCTCGGAAATTCTGGTAAAGACGCATGCGGCAGGCGTGAATCCGATCGACTGGAAGATCCGCGAATTCGGTCTGTGGCTCACCCCGCCGTTCGGGGTCGGCTGGGACGTCTCCGGTGTCGTGGTGGCCGTCTCGCCCGGCGAGAACCGCTTCAAGGTGGGCGACGAGGTCTTCGGCCTGCCCTCCTTCCCGAACGAGGCCGCCGCGTACTCCGAGTACGTCGCCGCGTCCGCCCGCCACTTCGCGCCCAAGCCGCAGTCCCTGGACCACGTCAAGGCGGCCGCCCTGCCGCTGGCCGGCCTGACGGCCTGGCAGGCCCTGGTGACCGCTGCGGACGTCCAGGCCGGCCAGAAGGTGCTCATCCACGCGGCGGCCGGCGGCGTCGGCCACCTCGCCGTGCAGATCGCCAAGGCCCGCGGCGCGTACGTCATCGGCACCGCCAGCGCCGCCAAGCACGAGGTGCTGCGCGAGCTCGGCGCGGACGAGGTCATCGACTACACGGCCGAGGACTTCGCCGAGGCGGTCAAGGACGCCGGCATCGACGTCGTCTTCGACCTGATCGGCGGCGACTACGAGGAGCGCTCGCTGCGCGTCCTGCGGCCCGGCGGCATCTACGTCGGCGCGACCAACCCGCTCGCGGAGGCGGAGATCAAGGCGAAGGCCGAGGCCCTGGGCGTGCGCGGCGCCACCGTCAACGTGGCCCCCGACCACGCCGACCTGGCACAGCTCGCCGCCCTGGTCGACGCGGGCCGGCTGCGCCCGCTGATCGCCGAGACCTTCCCCCTGGAGGACGTCCGCAAGGCGCACGAGCTGAGCGAGTCGAAGCACACCACCGGCAAGATCGTCCTTACGATCTGATCCGTGCACGACTGGCGGATCGAACCGCGCGAGTACGCGCGCCACGAGCGGCGGCGGGGCCGCCGCCACGCCTACGGACGGCTGTCCGGGCGGCGGACGGCCCTCGTCGCGGTGGACATGGTGCGCTTCTTCGTGGAGGGCACCCCGTACGGCCCCGGCATCGTGCCGCGGGTCCACCGGCTCGCGGAAGCGGTGCGGGCGGCCGCCGGCACGGTGGCCTGGGTGCTCCCCGCCGTGGCGTCGCAACCCGACCCGTGGGCGGTCGAGTTCTACGGGCACGCCGCCGCCGAGTCCTACCGGCGCGCCGGCGGCACCGGCGGGCCCGCGGACCGGCTGGCGCCGGGGCTGGTGCCGGCCGCCGGCGACCTCGTGGTGGAGAAGAGCGCACCCTCCGCCTTCTTCCCCGGTCGCTGCCCGCTGCCCGGGCTGCTGCAGGAGCGCGGCATCGACACGGTCGTCGTGTGCGGGCTGGTCACCGACGTGTGCGTGGCGGGCACCGTGCGCGACGCCGCGACGCTCGGCTACCGCACGGTGCTCGTCGCCGACGCGAGCGCCACCCGCAGCGACGCCGCCCACAACGCCGCCCTGACCACCGTCTACCGCAGCTTCGGCGACGTCCGTACGACATCGGACGTCGCCGCCCTGCTGAACGGGTAGGGCCGCTCCGGGGGCAGCAGCCGCTGCGCCTGCGCGGCGCGGCCGGACTGCACCAGCTCCCCGATCCTGCGGGCCCGGGCGGTGAGGTCCGTCAGCTCGACCACCCAGTCCTCGGCGAAGGTGCGGATGAGCCCGCGGCCGATCCCGACCTGGATGCTGTAGTGGTTCAGCGCCGCCCCGCGCAGGGACCGCTCCGGGTCCCACTGCACGTGCACCGCGGCCGCGGCGACGGCGTCCGGCGCCGAGGTGGTCGACACCCCCTGCGACAGCGCCTCCTCCCACCCCTCGCGGGTGATCCGGACGGCCAGGACGCGTTCCTGGCCGGCTTTGCGCGCCCAGTTGCTGCGGTGCATCAGCCACAGGAACGAGGGCTTGATCCAGGTCATGCGGCCGAAGGAGAACGGCGGCACGAACCGTCCTGCCGCGAGGGCCGGTTCGGCGACGGCGGGCGCGTACGCCTGGTACACGGTGATGGTCCGGGCGTCGTAGGCGGCCCGTATCTCGTACAGCGGTGCCATGCCGCCGACCCTGCCAGCCCTTCGCCCCCGCCGCGAACCGTTTTGCCGCCGCGGCCGCTTGCCGCTGCGCGGAGCCGTTCCCCCTCCCCGCCCCTTCCCGAAACCGTGGCCTGCGGCCCCGGCCCCGCTGCGGGGCTGCGCCCCGCACCTCGCCGCGGCGGGGCTGATTTCAGCCCGCGCGGCGTTTGAGCGCACCGGGCGCGGAGCGCACGGAACGGGGTCCGGGGCGTCAGCCCCGGTTTCTGGGGGCACCTCCCAGCGGTAGCTGGGGGAGAAGGGGCGGGGAGGGGGAACGGCTCCGCGCAGCGGTGGGGTAGGGCCGGTCAGGCGGAGGGGGACGTCCAGGCGTCGAAGTCGTACGCGCCGTGCAGCCACGCCACCTTGTCGTACATGTCGCCGGCCGAGAGGGAAGAGAGCATCGCGTTCCGCTCGACCCGCGCGTCGCCCGCCGCGTGGTACAGCTGCCGGCCCATCTCACGGGCCACCAGCTGCACCTGCGCCGTCCGCTCGCGCCGGGCCGCGCTGTACTTCTCCAGCCGCTGCTCGAAGTCGGCCGCGCAGCCGTCCAGCAGCCCGCCCAGCAGGACCGCGTCCTCCACGGCCTGGCAGGCGCCCTGGGCGGCGTACTGGAGCATCGGGTGCGCGGCGTCGCCGAGCAGCGCCACGCGGCCCTCGGTCCAGCGGTCGACCGGGTCGCGGTCGCACAGCACCCAGGTCTTCCAGTCCTGGCCCAGCTCCAGCAGCCGCCGCGCCGCACCCGACAGCTCGGGGAAGGAGTTCAGGACGTGGTCGTGGTCGGCGGGGACGCCCGCCACGGCCTCCGTGGCGCCGTTGTCGCGCGTGGCGGCCAGGTTGAAGGTCTCGCCGCCCGCGATCGGGTAGTGCACGAAGTGCCACTTCGGGCCCGCCCACAGGGTGACCGTGTTCCAGCGCAGGTCCTCCGGCACCGCCTCCATCGGGATCACCGACCGGTAGATGGTGTGGCCGGAGACCCGCGGCGAGCCGTCGCCGACCAGCTGTGCCCGGATCGCCGAGTGCAGCCCGTCGGCGCCGATCAGCGCGTCGCCGGTGAGGCGGCGGCCGTCGGCCAGCAGCGCCGTGACCGAGCCGGCCTGCTGCTCGTAGCCGACCACGTGGTGGCGGCCGCGCAGCTCGATGCCGGGGTGGCGGCGGGCGGCCTCCAGCAGCGGCAGGTACAGGTCGACGCGGTGGACGACGGCGTACGGGTTGCCGAAGCGGGCCCGGTAGTCGTCCTTCACCGGCATCGAGGCGACCTTCTCGCCGGTGGTGCCGTCCATGAAGGTGAGCTCGTCGATGAAGACGGCGCGGTTGCGGACCTCCTGGCCCACACCGAGCAGGTCCAGCGCGTGGAAGGCGTTCGGGCCGAGCTGGATGCCGGCGCCGACCTCGGTGAAGACGTCCCGGCGCTCCAGGACGGTGACCCGGTGCCCTCGCTTGGCGAGCCCGAGCGCCGCGGCGAGTCCACCGATGCCTCCGCCGGCGATGAGTATGTCGGCCATGGGTGTCTCACATCCCTTTCGTTGTCAGTGACTGTTGCTGCTCGAGTGCGCCGGGAAGAGGCGCCCCAGTTCCGCGTGGAAGCCGGGGAAGGTCTTGCCGACGCAGGACGGGTCGTCGAGCGTGATGCCGGGCACGCGCAGGCCCAGCACCGAGAACGCCATGGCGATCCGGTGGTCCCGGCGGCAGGCGATCCGGGCGGCCGTGGGGCGGCCCGGGTGAACGGTGATCCGGTCCGGTCCGGATGCGGTGCGGATGCCGAGGGCGCGGAGGTTCTCCTCGACGGCGGCGATCCGGTCGGACTCCTTCAGCCGGGCGTGGCCGATGCCGTGCACCGTGACGGGGGCGTCCGCGAGCGGGGCGATCGCCGCCAGGGTCATGAAGGTGTCGGAGATGTCGCCCATGTCGACGGCGAAGCCGCCGCGCAGCAGGCCCTCGGCGGAGGGCGCGCCGGTGACCGTGGTGCAGTGGTCGCCGATCTCGACGTGCGCCCCGGCCCTCCGCAGCACCTCCACGAAGCCGAGGTCGCCCTGCACGCTGGAGCGGCCCAGGCCCGGCACCGTGACGGTGGCGCCGGTGACGGCGGCCGCCGCGAAGAAGTAGGAGGCGGTGGAGGCGTCGGGTTCGACGTCGAGCTCGGCGGCCGCGTAGCCGCCGGGCAGCACCTGGATCGCCCCGCCGAACTCGTCGACGTACGCCCCGAAGTGCCGCATCAGCTGCTGCGTCATGGTGATGTACGGCCGGCTGACCAGGCCCTCCCCGCGTACGGTGAGCGGCCGGCGCATGAGCGGGCCGGCCATCAGCAGCCCGGTGAGGTACTGGCTGCTCAGGCTGGCGTCGACGGTCAGCTCGCCGCCGGCGAGGCCGTCGGCGGTGAGGGTCAGCGGCAGTCCGCCGACGGGCTCGGTGACCCGGGCCCGGGCGCCGAGCCGGCCGAGCGCCTCGGCCAGCGGGCGCAGCGGGCGGGCCCGCAGCTGGTCGGTGCCGTCGAAGGCGAACTCCCCGCGGCCGGCGGCCGCGAAGGGCGGCAGGAACCGGGCGGCGGTGCCGGCGTCCTCGCACCACACGGTGCCGGGGCCGGCCGGGGGGCGGCCGGCGCCGGTGACCTTCCAGACCTCCCCGCCCGCGTCGCCGGCCCCGGCCACGGTCTCGACGTGTACGCCGAGCCCGGCGAGGGCCTCGCGGAAGGCGACGGTGTCCTCGCTGACCAGCGGGGCCCGCAGCAGCGAGACCCCGTCGGCCGCGGCGGCGAGCAGCAGCGCCCGGTTGGTGATGCTCTTGGAGCCCGGGATCCGGGCGGTCAGGACGGTGCTCACGCGTGCTCCCGGTGTCCGGCGCGGGCCAGTGCGGCCCGGGCGGTCGCGGCGATGCGCTCGGCGGTGAAGCCGTGCTGCCGGTGCAGGGTGGTGCAGGGGGCGCCGGAGCCGTACTGGTCGAGCCCGACCTGGAGGCCCGCCTCGCCGAGCAGCTCGTACCAGCCGAGCGCGGAGCCGGCCTCCACCGAGACGCGGGCGCGGACCCGGGCGGGCAGGACCTGCTCGCGGTACTCGGGGCTCTGCTGCCGGAAGCGGGTGAGGCTCGGCATGGCCACCACCCGGGCGGCGATGCCGTCGCGCTGGAGGATGGCGCGGGCGTCGAGGGCGACGTCGGCCTCGCCGGCGGCGCAGATCAGCACCACCCGGGGGGCGCCGCCGTCGGCCTCGGCGAGGACGTAGCCGCCGCGGGTCCGCCCGCGCACGTCCTCGGCGAGGCGGGCGGGCCGTCCCGGCCGGCGCGGCGCGGGCCCGTACCAGGGGCGGCAGGACAGGGCGAAGCGGTCGCGGTTCGACCAGCCCGGGTCGCCCGGGTCGTGCCGCATCAGCCGCTGGGGACGGGGGGAGGTCTGCATGGGACTGCTCACCGCTCTGCTCAGGGCTCCTTCGCTCGGCCGCCGGTGGGGTGCGGGGGTGGACGCGGTACGGGACGGGGATGGGGAGGGGGACGGGGGAGCGGGGGCGGTGAGGGGGGCCGGCCCGGTCACTCGCCGGTCTTGCGGTCGAGCACGAGGTCGTGGCCGACGATGTAGGAGGCGGCGTCGGAGGCGAGCCACACCACGGTGTCGGCGATCTCCTCGACGGTGGCGCCCCGGCCAAGCGGGCAGGGGCTGATGGCGTTGATGCGGATGGACTTCGAGACGTACTCGCGGGCCGCGGTCCGGGTCAGGGCGCTGACGGCGGCGGTGGAGGCGGCGTAGGCGCCGAGCCCCGGGAGCATGCCCTGCGCGCCGATGTTGCTGGCGGTGTTGACGATGACGCCGCCGCCGGCGGTCTCCATGTGGGCGATCTCGTGCTTCATCGACAGCCACACGCCCGTCAGGTTGGCCGTCAGGGTGTGGGCCCAGACGGTCTCGTCGATGTCCGCGACGGGCTGGTGGGGGCCGAGCTCCGTGGTGTTGTTGAAGGCCACGTTCAGGGCTCCGTGGCGGCGCACCGTCTCGGCGACCGCGTACCCGGCGCCGGCCTCGGCGTCGGGGGCGGTGTCCGACACGTCGGCGACGAGGCAGTCGGCCTGCCCGCCGGCGTCGCGGATCAGCTTGACCGTTCCCTCGAGGGTCTCGGGGTGGCGGCCCGCGACCACCACGAGGGCGCCGAGCCGGGCGAAGGCAACCGCCGCTGCCCGGCCGATGCCTTCGCCTCCTCCGGTGACGAGGACGACCTGGCCGTCGAACCGTTCAGACATCAGCGTTCTCCTGATTCTCCGCGTCGGATTTATCGGGAAGGCGCTCTTCGGAACGCCATCGACCAACCGTCACCCTGCAATAAAAAGGGCGGAGACGGGCAGTGGGTTAGGGTCACTTCGTCAGGTTCTCCGCCCATCTGACGTAGTAATGCGGCCGCCTTTGACACAGTCGTTCGGCCGACCGATGCTGCACGCCGGCCCACCGGCGGAAAAGGGAGATCAATGCTGACGCTTTCATGGACGCGCCCGGTTGTCGGCGCAGGTCAGGATGGGTGTCCGGCTCCCACGAGGGAGAGCCTGTGGCAGGCTCTGCTCCACAAGGCGGAGTTCCCCACAGGTTATGTTCCGGCCATTACGGAATGCCGGATCAACGAGCGCTACCCGGATGGATTTCTGCGCGAAATCCGACGCGGACCCCTCACCTTCCTACAGCGGGTGACACCGCAGGAGAGCGCGGGGCGCATTACCTACCGGCACCTGGACGACACCGACATCGCCGAAATACGCAACGAGATCGGCGAGGACGAGGAGGGGCGGCTCACGCTCACGCTGAGCATCACCCTCACGGACCGCCCGGCCGCCGCGATCCTCGCGCAGAACACCTATCTGCGGGAGCTGGACTGCGACTTCCACGGCACGCTGAACGCCATGACGGAGGTCCTGCACCGCGTCATGATGCGCGAGACGGCCACGACGACGGCCCCCCACGACCCGAACGGGTCGTGAGGGGCCGTTCGCGTACGGGCTGTACGGGCTACGCCGCGGCCTCCCGGATCAGGTCGAGGCCCGGCAGCCCGGGCAGCGTGTGCACGCCCTCGACCGTGGCCTCCACCTCGAACACCGTGTACTGCACGGGCCGCCGCCCGATCAGCTCGGCGGCCCGCGGGGCCAGCGGGCGCGCCGCCGCCTCGGCGGTCTCCCACAGCATCACCGCGCCCCAGCGCTCGGTCTGCGGGTCCGCGATCCAGAACTTCAGCCGCAGCCCCTCGACCGCCGCGAACCGGTCGACGGCCTCGTCGCGCAGGTAGGCCCGCAGGGACTCGATGGTGTGCCCCGACCCCTTCAGGTCCCACCAGGCCACCGTCGCCCTCATACGAGGCTCTCGCTGAGCAGTCCGGACAGGGCGTCGCTGACGATGCGGATGCCGTCCTCGGTGAGCACCGACTCGGCGTGGAACTGCATCGAGCGGAAGCCGGGCCCGCGCAGCGCGTGCACCTCTCCGGTCTCCGCCTCCCGGCACACCTCGACCGTGCCGACGCCGGGCACCTCGACGGTGTCCGCGGCGCTCTGCGCGGCGAAGGTGTTGTAGAAGCCGACGCGCTCGCGCCGCCCGAACAGCTCGATCTCGCGCTGCACGCCCTGGTTGGGCTGCTCGCGGCGCTTGAGGGGGAAGCCCAGCTTCGTGCTGAGCACCTGGTGGCTCAGGCACACCGCGAGGAAGGGCCGCCGCTCCGCGAGGAGGGTGTCGATCGCCCCGCGCAGGTGGGCGATCTTCGGGTGGCCGGTCTCGCGCGGGTCGCCCGGCCCCGGCCCCATCACGACCAGGTCGTACGGGGCGAAGCTGTACGGCTCGTCGAAGCGGCGGACGGTGACGTCGGCCTCCATGGCCCGCAGCTGGTGCTCGATCATCGCGGTGAAGGTGTCCTCCGCGTCGACGACGAGCACCTTGCGGCCCACGAGCAGCGGGACGGGCCGGGTGCGGGCGCTGTCGTCGTCCAGCCAGAAGCCGGCGATGGTCGCGTTGCGCGCGTCGAGCGCGGCCCGGACCTCGGGGTGGTCGCCGAAGCGCCGCGGTCCCGGCTGCTCGAACATGGCGAGCAGGCCCGCGGCCTTGGCGCGGGTCTCGGCGACCTCCGACAGCGGGTCGGAGTGGCGCACGAGGGTGGCGCCGACGCCGATGCTCATCCGGCCGGAGGCGTCGATGTCGGCGGTGCGGATGAGGATGGCGGAGTCCAGGGTGCGTGCGCTGTCCTCGTCCTGGCCGATCAGGGCGAGCACGCCGCTGTAGTAGCCGCGGCCCTGGGGCTCGTACTTCTTGATGACCTTGCCGGCGCTCTCCAGCGGGGAGCCGGTGACGGTCGGGGCGAACAGGGTCTCGTGGAGGATCTCGCGCGGGTCGCGGGTGGTGCGGCCCTCGATGAAGTACTCGGTGTGGGCGAGGCGGGCCATCTCCTTGAGGTACGGGCCCACGACCCGGCCGCCGGACTCGCAGATCCGGGCCATCATCTTCAGTTCCTCGTCGACGACCATGTACAGCTCGTCGGCCTCCTTGCGGTCGGCGAGGAACTGCATGACGCCGGGCAGCTCCGGTCCGGAGGCCGGGAAGCGGTAGGTGCCGGAGATGGGGTTCATCACGGCGCGGCCGCCGGAGACGCTGATGTGCCGCTCGGGGGAGGCGCCGATCAGGGTGCGGTCCCCGGTGTGGACGATGAACGTCCAGTAGGCGCCGGTCTCGCGCTCCAGCAGGCGGCGGAAGAAGCGCAGGGCGGCGGCGACGGAGTAGTCGCTGATGTCGGCGACGAAGGAGCGCTTCATCACGAAGTTCGCGCCCTCGCCGGTGCCGATCTCGTCGGTGACGACGCGGCGGACCGTTTCGGCGTACGCCTCGTCGTCGATGTCGAAGTCGCCGCCCGGCACGAGCTGCACGGGGGCGTCGGGGATCCGGTCCAGCACGGTCGCGAGCGGCACCCGCGCCTGCTCGGCGATCGCCATGGCCAGCAGCGGCGTGCCGTCGTCGGGCGCCTCGAAGCCGCGCTCGGCGAGCTGGCGGTACGGGACCAGCGTGAGCACGTCCTGGCGGGCCCCGGCGCCGGGGACGGTGTCCGCGAGGGGGATGTCGGCCAGCGTGGCCGCCTCGGTGAACTCGCCGAGGAACAGGTCCAGGTGGCGGGTGACGACGGTCTCCGGGCGGTGGATCAGCGCGAAGGCCGGCGGCCGGGGGCCGAGGATCCGGCCGAGCAGGTCCTCGGTCATGCCGACTCGCCTCCCGCGTACGCGGCCACCCGGTCGGGCAGGGCCATGAGGAGCTCCTTGGTGGTGGTCAGGCGTGCGCAGCGGCCGGCCGCGTACTCCAGGGCCATCCGGTGGTCCTCCCAGCTGAAGTCGGCGACGGCGTCGGCGACCAGGAAGGGCTGGATGTCGTTGGTGAAGGCGTCCACCGCGGTCATCAGGACGCCCACGTGGGCGTACACGCCGCAGATGATCAGCTGGTCGCGGCCCGCGGCGCGCATGCGCTCCAGCAGGTCGGTCTTGAAGAAGGCGCTGTAGCGCCACTTGGTGAGCATCCAGTCGCCCGCGGCGGGCGCCACCGGGTCCACGACCTGGCGGTGCTCGGCGCTCGGCTTCATGCCCGGGCCCCAGAAGTCGTTGAGCAGGCCCCGCTCCTCGGGCGTCATCCCGCCCGGCTGGGCCGTGTAGGCGACCGGGATGCCGAGCTCGGCGGCGCGCACGCGCAGCTCGCCGGCGTTGCGGGACAGGTCCAGGACCGGCTGCTCGCCCTGCGGGAACGCGGCCAGGAAGTACTTCTGCAGATCGTGCACCAGCAGGACGGCGCGGTCGGGATCGACCTCCCAGTCGACGGCGGAGGCGGGCAGGTCGGCCGCCGACGGCATCGGGTAGGGGGTGATCGCAGGTATGCCTGCCATGCCTTTCTCCCTCTCGTTCACGGTTCGCTGACTGGTTGCACCGGTCTCAGACACCGAGCGCCGCACCGCCGTCCACGGTGAGGTCGTGCATGGTGATGTGGGACGCCTTGTCGGACAGCAGGAAGACGACCGCCTCGGCGACGTCCTCGGGGCGGGCCAGCTTCCCCAGCGGGATGCCGACGCGGTAGGCGTCCGGGACGCCGTCGATGGAGGCCCGGGCGCTGCTGTCGTCGGTCCACATCGAGTTGAGCATCGGGGTGTCGGTGGAGCCCGGCGCGACCAGGTTGGCGCGGATGCCGAACTTGGCGACCTCCAGGCCCAGGCACTTGGTGAACATGGTCGCGGCCGCCTTGGAGGCCGCGTACGCGGACATCTCCGTACGGGCGGTGCCGGCGGCGTTGGAGGCGATCGTGACGATCGCGCCCCGGCGGCGCGGCACCATGCGGTTGACGACCGCCCGGGAGACGAAGAAGACGCCCGTGGTGTTGACCGCGAACGTCGTGCTCCACTCCTGGTCGGTGAGCTTGCGCGCCTCGGCGAGACGCAGCACGCCGGCCGCGTTGACGAGGAAGTCGAGCGGGCCGACGAGCGCCTCGACGTCGTCGACGAGCTTCTCCACGTCCGCGCTGGCGGTGACGTCGGCCGCGAACGGATCGACGCGGGCGCCGCCCTCCTCCTCGATGGCCTTGGCCACGTCGCGCAGGCGCTCGGCGTCCCGGTCGACCGCGGCCACCCGGACGCCCCGGGACGCCAGTGAGCGCACGATGGCCTCGCCTATGCCGCCGGCCGCCCCGGTGACGAGAGCGATCTTTCCTTCCATGATGGAGTAACCCCCTTGTATATGGCCTCAGCCGCGCCAGGCGGAGGCGACTTCGATTGCCTGGTCGGAATTGAGGCGCGGGTCGCAGAACGAGGTGTACTTCTCACCCAGCTCGTCGAGGTGGAATTCGTCGCTGACGCATTCGTGGACCTGGTCGGGGGTCGTCTCCAGATGCAGGCCGGCGGCGACTCCGCCGTTGTCGGTGACGGCCTTCTGGAATTCCTCGACCTCGCGCACCACGGTCTCGACGTAACGGGTCTTGATGTTCCCCGGGGCGCTGACGGTGTTTCCGTGCATCGGGTCGCACATCCACAGCACGGGGTGGCCCGCGTCGCGCACGGCGCGCACCAGGGCGGGCAGCTTCTCGGCGGCCTTGCCCTGGCCCATCCGGGAGATCAGCGTGAGCCGGCCGGGCTCCATGCCCGGGTCGAGCTTGCCGCACAGCTCCACCAAGGCGTCCGGGCTCATGGTCGGCCCCACCTTGGTGGCGACCGGGTTGGCGATGCTCGCGAAGAGCTCGACGTGGGCGCCGTCGAGCTCGCGCGTGCGCTCGCCGATCCACGGCCAGTGCGTGGAGGTCAGCAGCACCTTGCCGTCGGGCTGGGTCCGCAGCATGGGGCCCTCGTAGTCGAGGAGCAGGGCCTCGTGGCTGGTCCACACCGGGGCCTCCGCCGGGGAGGGACGGCGGCCCTCGCCGTGCCAGCCCAGGGCGGCCATGGCGCGGGAGGCGGCCCGGTAGCCCGCGACCAGGCGGCGCGGGTCGGGGCGGCGCAGCTCGGGGTCCGGCTCCGGGCTGTTGACCATGTGGCCGCGGTAGACCGGCAGCTCCATGCCGCCGATGTTCTCGGTCGGGCTGGAGCGGGGCTTGCCGAACTGCCCGGCGAGCCGGCCGACCCGTATGACGGGCTTGAGCGAGCGCGTCTTCATGACGCCGGCCAGTACGTCCAGGAGGGCCGCCTTGCGCGCCACGTAACCGGGGGTGCACTCGGCGGGGTCCTCGGCGCAGTCGCCGCCCTGGACGATCTGCACCTCGCCCCGGGCGGCCGCCGCGAGCAGGGCGCGCAGGGCATCGACGTCCTCACGGCGCACCAGGGCGGGCGAGTCCGCGAGCTCGGCCCTGGCGTGCTCCAGGGCCTCTTCGTCCGGCCAAACGGGCTGCTGGCCCGCGGGCAATGATTTCCAGCGTGCAACACCGTGCATGCGGCACCTCCCAGTGGTGTACCTGCCGTGACATCAGATGCAGCGAGAAGTCTGTGAAACAGGGAATCGGGTGAACCACCAGAGATTCCCCACTTCGTCAGGTGGGGGTGCGTTAGGTCAGGTTCGGCGGCGGATTCGGAAATAAACCTGACGCATCAGCGGACGGAATAACGGCGCCGGGCCGGAAACCCTTTACGGTCCGCTCGCGGCGGCGTGAAGGGCGGCGGTTCGGGCGGTCCGCACTTGACACACCATCACCTTATTGTTTCCGAGGTATGTCGTGACGTTCTAAGGTCGTACCGTGGTTAGTCAAGGAGCTGGAGCGCTGCTGAGGCAACTGGTGTCCGAGGGGGTCTCCCCGTGGCTCAGCGCGCGGGACCCGGAGGAGTTCGCCTCCGCCGCCCGGTATCCGACGCTGGGAGGCCACTTCCACAACGCCCTCGCCCCGGCGGGCACCACGGCCGCGCAGGCGCGGCGGACCTGCGATCTCCTGCTGCCCGTGTTCGAGGCGAGCAGGGGCACCGTGGGCCACGTCTCCGTGCCCGTGGCCCCCCGCTGGGCCCACGACGCGCCGGCCCTTCTCGAGGCCGCCCGCGCGCTGCACCGGGCGGTGGGGCGGCCCAATGCGCTGGTCCGCATGCCGATGACCCCGGCCGGGCTCGCGGTGCTCGCGGACTGCCTCGCGGAGGGCATCGGGGTGCACGCGTGCCTGGTCTTCTCGGACGAGCGGTACGCCGAGGTGCTCGACGCGTACGTGGCCGGCCTGGAGCGGTCCCTGGCCTCGGGCCGGGCGCTGGGCAGCGCCCCGATGGTGGCCTCGTTCCCGGCGGCCGTCTTCGACCGCGAGGTCGACGCCCGGCTGGACGAGCTGGGCGTGGCCGTCGACCACGCCGTACGGGGCGCCGCGGGCCTGGCGGTGGCCCGCCGGATGTACCGGATCCGCGAGGAGCGGCTGTCCGGGGACTGGTGGCGGGTGCTGCGCGCCAACGGGGCGCCGCAGCCGCGGCTGCTGTGGGGCCCCGGTGCGGACGGCGGGGTGGGCGCCCTCATCGGCTGGAACACGGCCCTGGCCCTGTCCCTGGACGCCCTGGAGTCCGCCGCCCTGGACCCGGCGCTCACCGGGGACACCCTGCTGAGCGCGGAGGCCGAGGCGGCGTGCGCGCTGCGGGCCCTGGAGCGGCTCGGCGTGCGGGTGCCCGAGCTCGCGGCCGTGCTGGAGGCGCAGGAGGTCGCGCGCCTCCAGCACGGGCGGGCGGTCAGGAGGGGGTCGGTGCCGGCCGCCTCTCCGGGAAGCGGGTATTCGTCAGGGCCAGCAGGGGAGCAGCCTTGACGGCGGTCTCCTCGTACTCGGCGTCCGGGTCGGACAGGGCCACGACGGCCCCGCCCACCCCGTACGCGACCCGGTCGGCGGTGACGGTGGCGGTGCGGATCACGATGCTGAGGTCCGCTGCGCCGGAGAGCGAGAAGTAGCCGATGGCGCCGGAGTACACCCCGCGCGGGCCGGCCTCCAGCCGGTCGATGATCTGCATCGTGCGGATCTTCGGGGCGCCGGTCATCGAGCCGCCGGGGAAGGCGGCGCGCACGCAGTCCACGGCGGTGAGCTCCGGGCGCAGCCGCGCCCGTACGGTGCTGACCAGCTGGTGCACGGTGGCGTAGCTCTCGACGCGGAACAGCTCCTCGGCCTCGACGGTGCCGGGGACGGCGCAGCGGCCGAGGTCGTTGCGGACCAGGTCCACGATCATGAGGTTCTCCGAGCGGTCCTTCTCGTCGCTCAGCAGGTCCTCGATCAGGGCCGCCTCCTCCTGGGGGGTGGCCCCGCGCGGCCGGGTGCCCTTGATCGGCGAGGACTCCACGAGCCCGTCCGGGGAGACCCGCAGGAACCGCTCGGGCGAGGTGCTCAGCACCGACAGCTCCCCGAACTGCAGCAGCGCGGCGAAGGGCGCGGGGCTGATGCGGCGCAGCGTGCGGTACGCGGTCCAGGGGTCGAGGGAGGTCTCGGCCTCGGCCATGTTGGTGAGGCAGACCTCGTACGTCTCGCCGGCGGCGATCTCCTCCAGGCAGTCGTCGATGAGGTCCAGGTAGGCGCCGCGGTCGTGGCGCAGGCGGATCTCACCGCCGGGTGCGTGCGGGAGCGGGGCCGGCAGGCGCAGGCCCGCGAGCCCGGCGAGGCGTTCGGCGGTGCCGATCAGCCAGGCGTCGGCCGCGGCGGCGGCTGCGGTGTTCGCTTCACCGGCTGCGTCCGCTGCGGTTTCGGCCACCAGGGCCAGCAGGTACGTGGCGTCCTCGACGTGGTCGAAGACCAGGGCGCGGTCGGCGAAGACCATGGCGGCGTCGGCGACGGGCGAGCGGTGGACGAGGTCGCCGCCGCATTCGGCCTTGAGCTCGTAGCCCAGGTAGCCGACCCAGCCGAGGGTGAAGTCGAAGGGCAGCGCGGGCGGGTCGGCGAGCTCGGCGCGCAGGGCGCGCAGGTCGCGGTCGATCCACTCCAGGAAGGGCGCGGCGACCAGTTCGCTGCTGCCGTCGGCCGAGGAGACGGTGACGACCTTGCTCCAGACGTCGGCGGTGGCGACGCGGGCGAGCGGTCCGGTGGCGTCGCCCATGACGGAGAACCGGCCGCGGTCGCCGCCGGGCAGGCTGCTGTCGAGCCAGAAGGCGTGGTCGTTGCCGCGGAAGAGCTCGTCGTAGGCGGCCTCGGCGTCCCAGCGGGTCGGCAGCCGGTGGGCGACGAGGCGCAGCCGGCGCGCGGGCGCCCCGGCCGGTGCGGCGGCGGGCTCGGCCGGTGCGGCGGCGGGCTCGGCGCTCCGGCGGGCGGCCGCCGGGCGGGCGGGGGCCGGGCGGGCGGTCCGCGCCGCCGCCTGGTGCTCCCCGGTCAGCCGGGCGAAGTTTGCAAGCAGCTCGATCCCGTACTGACTGCAAATAGACTCGGGGTGGAACTGGACACCCCACTGCGGCCGCGTACGGTGGCGCAGGCCCATCAGGATGCCGTCCGGCGTCCAGGCGGTGGCCTCGACCGCCTCGGGCAGGTCGGTCACGGCGAGGGAGTGGTAGCGGACCACCTCCATCGGCGAGGGCAGCCCGGCGAACAGGCCGGTGCCGTCGTGCAGGACCTGCGAGGTGCGGCCGTGCCGCGGCTGCGGCGCGCGGTCGACGGTGGCGCCGTGGACGTGGCCGATGCCCTGGTGGCCGAGGCAGATGCCCAGCAGGGGCAGCTGCGCGCGCTCGATGATCTCGGTGCAGATCCCGAAGTCGGCGGCGCGGAGCGGCGTTCCCGGACCGGGCGAGACGACGACGTTGTCGAACGCCGCGAGTTGTGCGATCTTCCAGTTCGGGTCGTCATTTCGGACGACTTCCGGCTCACGGCCATTGACCTCGGCCAGATAGTGGAAGAGGTTGTACGTAAACGAGTCGTAATTGTCGACAAGTAGCGTACGCACGGCGAAATATCCCCCCATTCAAATCAAGCCGAGAGTGGCCTGATTTCGATCAGCATGTGCTCGACCATGTCCTCGCCGTACTCCCCCTCGCGGACCCGCCGGGCGGCCGCCACCGACAGCTCCCGCCCGCAGGCGTCCGCGATCCGGTACAGCTCCTCGAGGTCCCCCCGGTCGCTGAAGTGCAGCAACACCCGGCCGCCCGGGGCCGTCCAGTGCACGGACTGCTCCACGAAGCGGCGGTGCGCCCGGTAGCCGGCGTCCACGTACGCCCGCTCGTGCACCGACTTGTACTCGTAGGTTTCCGGCCCCATCACGTAGTTGGAGCTCCAGAAGACGGTGTCGAACCGCTCCTGCTCGCGCAGACCCGAGAACAGGTCGCTGTGGAGCGCCTGCAGACGGTGCGTCACCCCGTGGCGCTCGGCGTTGACGGCGGCGTTCTCGACGGCCGAGGGGCTGATGTCGGCCGCGACGACCCGGTCGTATCCGGCCAGTGCCGCCGTGACGGCGATCACTCCGGTGCCGCAGCCTATCTCCAGGAACGAGCCCGAACGACCCCCCGCATCGGGGTCGTTGAGGCCGAGGAGCTCCAGCGCCACGGTCGTCGACGGCGAGTACACGGGAGCGAAGACCTCGTCGAACAGGTCCCATTCGCGGCCCGCGAGGCTGAACACCCGGGGGCGATCGGCCCTGGTCAGGGACAGGCGGCTGCGCAGCAGCGACCGTTCGTAGCTCTGGAGCTGGGACATCTGGGCCAGCGGAGACATGCGAACTCCTCAAGGAACCAAGGTGACGGGTGTCGCCGGCGGTGTGTGGTGGCACCACCGGAACGCTCGGTGATCAGCCTGCCCTCGAGTGGTCCTCGACCAGAAGGTGCCCAGATGACAGCATCACTCGGGGACTGTGGTGATCCGATCACCCTCTGCCTGTCTGACCTGGACTGCATCTCAAGTGTTTCTTGACCGGTTCTTGCCCCAAGAGATACTTTCAGGCGGGCCAGGGATTGATTGCACAACGGTTGGTGCAAACGTGAACGGCTTATTGCGGGGGTCGGGGGAGAAGTCGTGGTGGACCACGCGTACGAAATGCTGGAACTGCTGAACAGAGAGGCGCCTGCCGCCGCCTTCGATGACGTGGTCCGCAAAGCGCGTGAGTCCGGCCTGTCCGGCGACGCCCTCGACCGCCTGACCAGGGCCCGCGACCAGAGCCTGGGCATCCGCGCGCTCTTCGTCCGCCGCCAGCAGCGCGAGGCCGGCCTCGCCGCCCTCGTCGACACCGCCCGGGACCTCACCCTCCCCTACGACCTCGACGAGCTGCTGAAGGTCATCACCCGCCGGGCCCGCCTCCTGCTGGGCCTGGACATGGCCTGGGTCAGCTTCGACGACCTCGAGGAGGGCTGCTCCCGGGTGCGCTCGGCCGACGGCCACGCCTCGGCCCTCACGATCGGCTTCGCCATCCCGCTCCAGGACGGCGGCGTCGGCAAGCGCGCCCTGGAGGGCTCAGCGCCCTTCTGGTCGGCCGACTACATGAACGACACCAGCTTCACGCACAGCCCGGTCATCGACGAGGTGGTCCAGGCCGAGGGCCTGCACGCCGTGATGGCGGTCCCGCTGCGGCACGCCGGCTCCAGCCTCGGCGCCCTGTACGTCGCCGACCGGCACATCCGCCACTTCACCCCCGACGAGGTCTCCCTGATGAGCTCCCTCGCCGACCTCGCAACCGTTGCGATCGAAAAGGCGAGGCTGCTGGAGCAGACCCGGTTCGAGGTCGAGGAGCTGGAACAGGACACCTCCCGCGCCCTGGACTCCTCCACCACCGCCCGCCGGCTGCGCGAGACCCACGGCCGCCTCCTCGACCTCGTCCTGCAGGGCGCCGGCCTCGGCAGCCTGGCCGCCGAGGCCGTCAAGGGGCTCGACGGCACCCTCGTCGTGCGCGACGCCGCCGGCCGCACCCTCGCCTGCCCCACCGGCGAGATCCCCGAGCTGGACGAGGCCGAGGTCCACACCGTCCTGCTCGACGCGCACACCGACCGCCAGCCCCGCAGCACCCGCGACGGGGTGTGGATCGCCTCCATCGCCGCCGGCGAGGAGATGCTGGGCACCGTGATCCTGGCCACCGAGGAGCCCGCCGGGTACCTCCAGGTCCAGCTGCTCGCGCTCATCGCGCAGGTCACGGCCGTGGTCCTGCTGATGGAGCAGGGCATGGCGGCCGCCGAGGGCCACATGCGGGACGAGTTCTTCCAGGACCTGCTGCGCGGCACCAAGCTCTCCCCCGCGCAGATCGCCGAGCAGAGCCGCCGGCTCGACCTCAACCTCGACGAGCCCCACGTCATCGTCATCGCCCGACCCGAGGGCGGGGTCCAGGGCCGCGTCGCCGCCTGGGCCGCCTCGTACGCCAACCGGCAGCAGGGCCTCAAGAGCATCGACGGCGACGACGTGGTGCTGCTGCTGCCGGGGAGCGCGGCCGGAGCCGTCGCCCGCACCGCCTCCCGCGAGCTCTCCGCGGTCCTCGGCAAGCCCGTCACCGCCGGATCCGCCGGGCCCGTCGACGATCCCGCGGACATCGTCCACATGTACCAGGAGGCCCGCCGCTGCCTGGACGCGGTGGCCGCCCTCACCGGTGCCGGGAGCACCGCCTCCCCGGACGAGCTGGGCTTCCTCGGCGTCCTGCTCTCCGAGAAGCCGAACATCGACCGCTTCATCAACGACACCATCGGCCCCGTCCTGGACTACGACGACCAGCAGTACACGGAGCTGGTCCGCACCATGGAGGCCTATTTCGCCTCCGCCAACAGCCCCTCCCGCGCCGCCGAGTCCCTGCACGTCCACCCCAACACGGTCTCCCGGCGCCTGGAGCGCATCACCGAGATACTCGGCGAGGACTGGCAGAAGCCAACCCAGGCCCTGCAGGTGCAGCTCGCGCTCCAGCTCCAGCGCACCCGCCAGGCCCTCAACCAGGGCCGCCGCACGACCTCCCGGCACACCATCGGCTGAGCGGGGGCCGCCGGTTCCCGCTCACCGCTCGACGGCCCGCTCCGTGAGCATCCGGACCGCGTGCGCGGCCGAGGCCAAGGTGGTGTGCCGGTGCCAGCCGCCGAAGGACCGGCCGCCGAAATCGGTCATGCCGACCTGCTGCGAGACGGTCGCGAAGTCGTGCTCCACGTTCTGCGCCCGCTTCGCCAGCCGCAGCAGCGCCCCGGGCGGCGCCTGGGTCATGTCGCTGATCCAGCACCGCTCGGGCCAGCCGCGCGGGTCGTTCCACTCCCCGAACAGCAGCACCGGCGCCGCCACGTGCGGCAGCTCCACCCGGACGCCGACCACCAGCGAGGTCCGCGGCCGGCGGGTGTACGGGTCCAGCCAGCTGACCGGGCGGCGCAGCGTACGGGCCATCAGCAGCAGCTGGTGCGCGGCCAGTTCACGGTTGCCGCTGCTCGCCAGGACCGGGTCCACGCACCGCACCCGCATCGAGCCGCGCGCCGAGGCCACGAAGTGCGTCCCGTCCGGCCCGAACCGTCGCGCCACCGCCGCCGGCTCGACGTCCGGCAGGTCGAAGACCACCGGGCGGTGCGGCTGCCCCACCCAGTCCCGCAGCTCCTCGACCGCCCCGGCCGCGCACTCCAGCGGGCTCGTCGCGAGCTCCGACTCGTGCACGTTCGGCGACAGCGGGCCGACGCTGTCGCGCCACTTCTGGGTGAGGCCGAGCCGCCAGTTGACCGGGCTGCTCTGCTCCTCGCCGACGGACCACACCCCGAACGCCACCTGGCTGTTGACCATCTGCCCGAGCTCGGGCACGAACCGCCGCGCCACCCCCACCGACTCGGTCCCGGCCTTGGAGATCACCACCGGCTGGACGACCCAGGCACGGGGGCGCAGGGCGCGCTCCAGGTACCGGGCGAGGGCGGCCCGTACCGGACCCCAGTCCCAGGTGGAGGACACCACGAAGTGGTGGAGGCTCTGCTCGGCCGCACGGTCCCCGACGTGCGCCGCGATGTTCCGTATCGACTTGCGGCCCTCGGCCTGGAGCAGACCGCGCAGGTACACCTCCCCCTTGCGGCGCTGGTCGCTGCGCGGCAGCGAGGCGAACAACTCGGCGCAGAGCTCGTCCACGACCAGGTCCGGCACGAACCGGCTGCTCAGGGTCTCCAGTCGTTCGAGACTCGGTGCGCTCATGATGGATCCATCCCTTCCCCCGGCTTCCCTCTCCAGCGCATCAACCCTGCGTCCGGGGGTAGTGGGAAGCCCAGGTGGAGCCGTCACACACATTCGGCTGCGGATGCACGGCGGACCATCAGCCCCGAACGGACCAATCGGCCCGAATGATCATTTGACGAACTGTGGTGGGCGCCCTTGGCCTGGTCAGAGGCTTTCCCCCCGCTCACGCGGCCCGGCGGGGGATCGGGTGGACCACTGGGCTGCGAGGCGGCGCCGGCCCGGCGATGGTGGCGGGACCACCATCGCGGAAGCCGCGCATGGTGGTGCGGCCACCACGGACGGACCATCCGACCGGCCGGGACGGGCCGACGGCGCTTACCGTGAGCGACAGGACGACGTGACACAGTGACCGACGGTCAGCGGATGGGAGCCGTTATGGCGAGCGAGGCCTACCAGCGCACCAAGCCCCACATCAACATCGGCACCATCGGCCACCACCAGCACGGCAAGTCCACCCTGACGGCGGCGATCACCCACCTGCTCCACGACCGCGACCCCGAGGCCAACCGCGCCCACACGGTCGAGGAGATCGACAAGTCCCCCGACGAACGGGCCCGCCACGGCAGCGCCGACGTGGCGCACATCGAGTACCAGACCGACGAGCGCCACTACGCCCACCTGGACTGCCCCGGGCACCTCGACTTCATCCGGAACATGATCATCGGCACGGTCCAGATGGACGCCGCGATCCTGGTGGTCTCCGCAGCCGACGGCGTGCAGGAGCAGACCCGGGAGCACGTGCTCCTGGCGAGCCGGGTCGGCGTGCCGTCCCTGGTGGTGGCGATCACCAAGTGCGACCTCGTCGAGGACGACCAGGCCCTCGAGCGGGTCGAGGCCGCCGTCCGCGACCTGCTGGACGACAACGGCTACCCGGGCGAGGGCGTCCGCGTGGTGCGCGTGTCGGCCCTCGGCGCCCTCCAGGGCGCCGCCCGGTGGCGCGAGAGCGTGTCCGACCTCCTCAAGGAGATGGAGGCCGGCCTCCCGCTCCCGCAGCGGGCGGTGGACCAGCCGCTGTACATGCCGGTGGAGAGCGCCCACGCGCGGGACGGGAACGGGACGGTCGTCACCGGGAAGATCGATCGGGGCGTGGTCAAGGCCGGCGACACGGTCGAGGTGGTGGGCCTCGGGCCGACCCGCACGGCCACCGTCGCCGGCATCGAGATCTTCCGCAAGACCGCGGACGAGGGCCGGGCCGGCGAGGAGGTCGGGCTCCTCCTCCACGGCGTCGAGCCGGACGAGGTGGTGCACGGCCAGGTCCTGGCCGCGCCCGGCTCGCTCACGCCGCACCGGGCCTTCGAGGCCCAGGTCCACTTCCTGTCGCAGGAGGAGGGCGGCCGGCACACCCCCGTCTCCCAGGGCTACCGCCCGCAGTTCTTCTTCCACACCGCGGACGTCACCGGCACCCTGGACTTCGACCCCGACGAGCTCCCGCCCGGCAGCAACCACACCGTCCGGATCGAGCTGATGTCCCCGATCGCCCTGGAACGCGGACAGCGGTTCGCCGTACGGGAGAGCGGCAGGACGGTCGCGTTCGGCCGCGTGTCCCGGATCACCGACTAGGACGGACCGTCAGGTGCGGCCGCTGTATCGGCGCGGCTCGCCGCCTGCCGTCCTGACCTGCTTGCGGTAGGCCCCCGGCGGCGATCCGAAGTGCCGTTTGAAGGCTTTGGCGAAGGCGAACTCCGACGTGTACCCCGTGCGCTGCGCGATGGTGCCCAGCGGGGCCGGTGAGCGGTGCAGCAACCGCGCCGCGGTGGCCATCCGCCAGTTGGTCAGGTAGGTCAACGGCGGCTCGCCGACCACCGAGGCGAAGCGGCGGGCGAACGCCGCGCGGGACAGCCCGGCGCGGGCGCCCAGGGACTCCACGGTCCAGGGACGGCCGGGATCGTCGTGGATCGCCTTCAGGGCGGGGGCGACCGCCGGGTCGGTCAGCGCGGCCGCCCACCCGCGGGTCCGCTCCTTGGGCAGTTCGGCGTACCACGACCGGAGGATGTACAGCAGCAGCAGGTCGATGAGCGCCGTGACGACCGCGTCCGAGCCCGGCTGCGGCGCGTGGAACTCGGCGCACAGCTGGTCGACCGCCGAGCGCAGCACCGGGTGGCGGCCGGGAACCGCGGGGAGGTGGATGACCTCCGGCAGATCGCCGAACAGGGGATGCGGGCGGTCGACGTCGATCGCGTACGCGCCGCACACCAGCACCGTGCGCGGCCCCGCTCCGTCCACGGTGACCTGGCCGATCGGCGAGGACCGGTCCACGCGCTCCGGTACGAAGTCCACCGGCTCGCGGCCCGGCGCGTCACACAGGGTGTGCCCGCTGCCGCGCTGCAGGAAGACGATGTCGCCGGGCCCGAGCGCGAGCGGTCGGCCGTGCGGGGGCAGCAGGTGGCAGCGTCCTTCCACGACCACGTGGAACCCGGCTCCCGAGATGGGCTGGAACCTCAGGGACCACGGGGCGTGCGCGTCGGTGCGGGTCACCATCGGGCGTCCCGTGCGCAGGACTTCGAGGGTGTCGCTCAGGATGTCCATTCCGGCACCCTAGCGCCTGTGCCGCGAGACGACAGGACAGGAAATCGAGATCTTCGGCCATTCACCGTCTCGGAGGAGAGCCCTACGTTCTTGCCATGGCGGCTGCCGCACCCGGCGCCCGCGGTGAACAGCAACGACGAAGGAACGGGTCCCATGTCTCTGGCCGGCAAGAAGATCGTGATCATCGGCGGAACCTCCGGCATCGGCTTCGCGGTGGCCCGGCAGGCCGCGGCTGCCGGCGCGGACGTCGTGGTCGCCTCCAGCAATCAGGACCGCGTGGACGCCGCGACGAAGCGGTTGGGCGAGCCGGCCGAAGGCCGCCGCCTGGACGTCGCCGACGGCAACGCCATCGCCGCGTTCTTCGAGGAGGTCGGGGACTTCGACCACCTCGTCTACACCGCGGGCGAATCCCTGCTGATCAAGCCGTTGGTCGACACCGCCCCCGAGGAGGCCAGGGCCGTCTTCGAGCGCCGGTTCTGGGGCGCGTTCCTCTCCGCCAAGTACGCTGCACCGCGGCTGCGCGAGGGCGGCTCCATCACCTTCAGCTCCGGCGTCCTCTCGGTCCGCCCCCTGTCCGGAACCGCGCTCACGGCAGGGATCACCGGGGGCGTCGAGGCCCTGTCCAGGGCACTCGCCGTCGAACTCGCCCCTCTGCGCGTCAACGTGGTCCAGCCCGGTGTGATCCGCACCGAGCTGTGGGACGGCAGTGTCCCGGACCCGGAGGCCTTCCTCCAGGGCGCCGGGTCCGAGCTGCTCACGCGCCGCGTCGGCACGGCCGAGGAGGCCGCGGCGGCCTATCTCTTCGTCTTGGCCAACGGCTACGTCACCGGCACCACGGTCGCGGTGGACGGCGGCGCGGCACTGGTCTGACACGGGCGTCTCCCCACAGCCGACGGAGCGCGCGCGGCCCCGAGGAACACGGCCCAGGCGGCATCACTCACCTGGACCGTGGGGCCCGCGCCCCTCTTGCTGTCCCGGACGGCCACGGTCCCGACCACGTTCGTGGCCACCTCGACGCATTCCTGGTCGGCTTGCCCCTTGCTGTAACTCGACGTCCGGAAGTCGAAGTCGTGCATCCGCCTACATCCCCTTGCTGATGGCATCGATCAGGGTCAACGAATCATGAGGCGCGAGGCTCGCACGGGACACCCGCTCGAAGGCGTGGGTGAACACCGCGCTGGCCTCCGTGCCCTCTGCCCACACGTTAGACGCGACGCCCTCCGAATAGCCGACGTCCAACGCACCGGCCTCAGCAAACGAGAGCACGTTGAATGCGCCCGCTGCCGCGTGGTGCGCTCCCGCGCGAAAGGGCAGCACCTGCACGTGGACATGGGGCAGTCGCGCCATGTCCAGCAGGTGCTCCAACTGTCCTCGCATCACGTCGGCGCCGCCGACCTGCTGCCGGAGAGCGGCTTCCCACAGGACGGCGTGGAACTCCAGCGGCTTCTCGCCCCGCAGCCGCGCCTGGCGCTTCGTGCGTGTCGTGACCAGCAACTCGATCTCGTCGGGGTGGGACCAGTCCGACGTGACGCCCAGCGCTCTCATGTAGTCCGCTGTCTGGAGCAGTCCGGGCACCAGGGCGAGCTGCCACGTGCGGATCTGGGTCGCGACTTCCTCCATCGCGACGTACTCCGCCAAGGTGCCCACCCTCGGCAGTTCCGTCCACCAGCCCTTGGCCTTGCGGCGCTCGCGGTCCAGCCGCGCCAAATCCAGGAGCGGCTGGACGACTTGGGCGTCGGTCACGCCGTAGAACTCGCACAGCACGCGGATGTCCGGATCGCGCATCGGGACCCAGCCGCTCTCCATCTTCACGATTTTCGTCGAGGTGGCGCTGATCGCTTGCGCCGCCTGGGCCTGGGTCTTGCCCGCCGCCGTGCGCAGCTTGTTCAGCTCGCCACCGAGCCTGCGCCCCAGCACCGTTGACACCCGGTTGCCCTGGCCTTGTCGCATCCCACGGTTCACCGGGCCAGTCTCGCGCCAGCCGCTGACAGAAGTCGACCCGCCACTCCTTCGGGGAAGATATTCCCCGAAGCCCTTGCCCCCGGGAATGCGCGAGCCCTACGTTCGGTGACGAACTGCTCACTGCCCAGAACCAGTTGGCGGAAGTGCACCGTGCTGCCCGCACGGCGGAGCCACCGCCCGACCGGAGGTGCGTACAGATGGACGAGCCGATGCGACGGGACGTGCGGAACTATCCGCCCCGGCAGGATTCGGTTCCGGCGGCGCGGCGGCGATCGGCCTGGCTGGCGGTCGCGTGGGGGCAGCCCGGGGCGGCGGCGGACCTCGCGCTGCTGACCAGCGAGCTCACCACCAACGCCCTGCTGCACGGCGCGCTGCGGGAGCGGTACCTCCGGGTCGAGGTCCGCCTCACCGGAGCAGTGCTCCGCGTCGAGGTCACCGATCCGAAAGGCGAGCGCTGGCCCGTACCCCGCTCCCCCTCGCCCGAGGAGCGGTACGGCCGCGGCCTGCAGATCGTCAGCGCCCTCGCCTCGCAGTGGGGCGCCACGGACCGCGTCGTCGGCAAGACCGTATGGGCCGAACTGGCCCTCGGAGACCACCGTTAATCTTCTGCCACATGGGCAACTGGATCGCGCCGAGTGCGATAGAACGCGAGCTGTACGAGGCCAAGACGGGCAACGACTGGCCCGCGTACTTCGACGCCCTCGCCCGCGCCTGGCTCTTCGTTCCGCAGGGCCGCGCCTACCAGGACGCGAACCCGACGTCCGTGTTCCTGCAGCCCGTCTGGTTCCCGCAGGCCCGTGCCCACTGCTACGTGGCCTACACCGAGGGCGTGCTCCCCGTCCCCACCGCGGACCAGGTGTTCTCGAAGCACAGCCTCAACTGGTTCGCCCAGCGCATCGACCCGAGCGACCCCCCGTACCTGGCGATCAATCCCGGCACGCCCTGCGAGGCGTTCCTTCCGACCACGCCCGCGGACCGCGAGGTGTGGAAGTTCCACTGGAACCGGGCCACCGCGTACGGGCTGCCCCAGGACACGGTGCACGCCCTGCACGTCGGCGGACCCCTGCACGGGCCGGTCGCCTTCGGGCTGGCCTGCGGCGCGCACCTGTCCGTCCGCAACGGGCTCTTCTGGAACGCCCTCGGCTACCACGGCGAGGGCTACCTCAAGGAGCGGGAGAAGCTCCGGGAGTGGTGGGGCGTGACCACCCGCGAGCAGTGGCTGGAGGCGACCGAGCGGCTGCTGGCGGCGGACATGGTGAGCTCGGTGTGGGAGTTCACGCTCCGCGTCCGGGTCGCCCTGGCCAAGGAGTTCGCGGGACCGGTGGACATCGAGCACTGGCGGCACGCCACCGAGGCGACGCTGCGGGCCAACGCCGAACGCGCCGCCGAACCGCGCATCACCCCGGACGGGGTGACGGTCGCCCGGCCGCGCTCGACGGCGGAGATCGAGGGGGAGATCGCGGGCGTGCAGCGGGTCATCGGCCGGATAGCCCGCTACGAGCAGCGCTTCCGGGCCGACGGCATCCTCGGCGAGGGGAAGTACGTGCGGTCGGTGGAGGCCTGGGACTACGGGCGGGCCTCCCAGATGGCCCGCTGGGGCCTCGGCGCCCGCTTCGGCACCATCGAGGAGACCGAGGACGCCGTCGTCCGGGCCGGCCGGATGTGCCGGCTGGCGTACCGGTCGTGGGAGGACCTCTCGGCCGGCTTCATCCTGGGCCGGTGCCTGCAGTTCGATGAGGAGGAGTACGGCCACTGGTACACCGACATGGTGGCCACCCACCGCGCCCTGATGTCCGACCCCGGCAGCCCCTGGCTCAACATCCCTTGGGGGTAGAGGGCTTCGGTTCAGGCTTCAACGGTTGGCTCGACGGTTCGACCTCGGCCCCCTCCAGGAGTTCCGCGAGAGGTTTCTGCACCGTGGAGCCGCGCACGCGTTCCAGGCCGTACCGGGTGATGGCCTCCTTGTTCGCATCGCGCTTGCAGGGGTCGAACGCGATCCGCTCCCCCGGGGGTGCCACGTCCACATACAGGTAGGGCCAGTTCTTGCGGTGCGTGTACCACAGCGTCACCCGCTCCGGGCCGCGGGTCATATTGAGGATCTCGCTGCTGTTCGAGATATCGGCCTGATAGCGGAAATAATCCTCGTTCGGCCCCTGCGGGTCTTTTTCCTTGCCCTCTTTCTTGAGCGTCGCCAGATTCGCCCCCGAACGCTCGTAGTCACCGACTATCGTCATTCTGTCCTTCCTGATGGTGTACAGCTCCGTCTGCATCTGCAGCGCCTCGTACCTACCCCAGTTCGGTTTTCTTATCTCGATGAGCTCGTCGTCCACGAATTCCTCTCCAGGATTCAGCGACCGTCCGGGCGGCTTGACGAACTCACCGTCGTGGATCAATTCATTGCGCGACCCGACATTCGCGGCACCGCCGTGGACCCAGTAGATGCTGCCGAGGATGTAGACGGGAATTCGGCCCTCGTTCTTCACGAAGAGACGGATCGGCACGTACATCTCCCTCCGCTTCTCGTCCAGGGTCGGCTTCCCGAAGACCGCCGAGCTCTGCACCAGCGGCGACGTCGCATAGGGGACGTACACCTGCGTGTACACCAGATTGGTGACGGTGAGGAGGCCGGTGACCAGCGCACCCAGCGCGACGCGCCGGGGATGCGGGACCCCCTTCCACACGCGCCTGCGGACGAGTATGACCATGGCCAGGACGGACCACAGGGTGAGGCATATCCACAGCCAGAGATGGGCCGTGTAGGACCAGCACCAACTCTGCACGGCGAGCAGGACCATGCCGACGATGAAGGAGAGGGAGGTCCCGATCAGGACGATCATTCCCGAGAAGTCTTCTCTGCCCCAATGCCAGTATTCGATGGCAGCACCCACGGCGACCACTTCCAGGGCCGCCGCGACGAGAAGGGTGATTCCTGTCATGCGCCCGGCATAGGTAAGGGCGCTGAAGGCATCCTTTGCACCGATCTTCGTGAGCAAGTAGGCGGTGAACCCGAGGCCCAGAACCATGAAAGTGGCTTCGATGTGCCGCCACACCACTTGGCACATCCAGACGTGTTCGTCCCCGCCGTCCCATTTGATTTCGTATTTCGGCGGCACCTTGGGGGCGCGCAGGAGGAGTGCTTTCAACCCCTTGGGGGAGCGGGCCT
Organism: Streptomyces sp. NPDC046866; assembly: GCF_040704625.1. Classification (NCBI taxonomy): domain Bacteria; kingdom Bacillati; phylum Actinomycetota; class Actinomycetes; order Kitasatosporales; family Streptomycetaceae; genus Streptomyces; species Streptomyces sp. NPDC046866. Next base: position 311,281 of record NZ_JBEYXN010000001.1, on the reverse strand, counting down.
TGCCGATGGGATGGCCGTCGATGGTGACGCGTCGCCAGCCGAGGCGATCCGGCCGACTCACGGCTACCTTCGCCATAACTCCAGTCTGCTACAGCGCCGGTGTGCGCTGCCAGCCCCCATGGGCGTAGCGTCGTGACCGGGCCCGCCCTCACAGGAGGTCATCCATGCGTAAACAATTTCTCGGGTTTATCGCGGCCGCGATCCTCTCCGTTCTCGGCGCCGTGTCCACCGCCGCCGCACACGCCGCCGCACCCGCTGTGGACGCGCAGACCTGCGCCACCGGCGGCGGATCGGTGGAGTACGACTCCTCGACCGGCCTGTGGACCTGCATCGGCGGCACGTACGACGGCGCCGCCATCTCCTGACCCCGTTCCGCTAGTGGCCGTGCCCCTCGTACAGGCGGTCGGCCATGAGGGCGTGGGCCAGGGATCCTCCCGCGCGGACCGCGGCGGTGACGAAGGCGGTCTCGGCCAGTTCCTCGGCGGTGACGCCGTGCCGGCGGGCGGCGGCGGTGTGCACGTCGAGGCAGTACGCGCACTGGGTCACCAGCGCCACCGCCACCGAGATCAGCTCGCGGTAGCGGCGCGGGACCGCGCCGTCCTCCCGGTCCACGGCCTCCTGGAAGGCGCGCCACGCCGCGAACTCCGCGGGGGCGTTGGCGCCGACCGAACGGGCGCGGTGCAGGTCATGGGGGTCCGTGTACACGGCGGGCTCCTCGAGCGGTGAGGTGGATCTTCCGTGGTCCACCCCACCGCGGCGGGGGCGGCCGCGTCCAAGACCGGTTTCGGGGGGTCGGGTCCGGTCTCGGTATCGTGGCCGGTCATGGACCTGCGGGCACTGCGCTGCTTCGTCGCCGTGGCCGAGGAGGGCCACTTCGGCCGGGCCGCCGCACGCCTGCACCTGGCGCAGCCGCCGCTGAGCCGCCGGATCCGGGAGCTGGAGGCCGACCTCGGGTGCCGGCTGTTCGACCGGATCCCGACCGGCGCACGGCTCACCCCGGCCGGCGAGGTGCTGCTCGCGGAGGCGCGGGACCTGCTGGAGCGCGCCGAGCGCGCCCGTGAACGGGTCCGGGGCGCCGAGTCCGAGCGGATCCTCGTCCTCGGTACCGTCGCGGGCGCCGGGCTGGACGTCGGCCCGGCGGCGCTGGCCGCGCTGCGGCGGGAGCGGCCGGGGTTCCGGGTGCGGCTGCGCGAGGCGCCGATCACCGATCCGAGCGCGGGCCTGCGCGAGGGCCGGGTCGACCTGGCGCTGACCCGCCTGCCCTTCGACACCTCCGGCCTGACGGTCCGCCTGCTCGGCGAGGAGCCGCTGGTGGCCGTGCTCCCGGCGGACGATCCGCTGGCGGGCCGCCCGCGGCTGCACGTCGCCGAGCTCGCCGGCCGGCCGCGCTTCCGGCTGCCGCCGGGTACGGACGCGCGGTGGCGGGCGTACTGGCTCGGCGCCCCGGACGACGCCCCGGGCCCGGTGGTGTCCTCCGCCGAGGAGTGCCTGCACGCCGTCCTCTGGGAGGGTACGGTCGGCCTGCTCCCGGCCGGCGCCGCACGGCGGCACGCCCGCCCCGGCATCGCCTTCGTCCCGGTCGACGGCCACCCGCCGAGCCGCATCGTCACCGCCCGCCGCGCCGCCGCGCCCGACCCGCGGGCCGAGGCCCTCGCGCAGGCCCTCGGCGAAGCCTTCGCCGGCCGCCCGCCCGCCGACCTCGCGCAGTAGGGGCCGGTTTCTGTACCGGCCCGCCGGTGTCCCACTAGCCTCGGCCGCATGACTCTGGAGCTGAACGACACCGTACGCGGCCTGCTCGACGCCCCGCATCCGGCGGTGCTCTCCACGCTCAATCCCGACGGCAGCCCGCAGAGTTCGGTGGTCTGGGTGTCCCGGGACGGCGGCGAGCTGCTGGTCTCGACCGAACAGGGCCGGCGCAAGGCGCGGAACGTGCTGGCCGACCCGCGCGTCGGGCTGACGGTGTTCGACCTGGCGAACCCCTACCTCTACGCGGAGATCCGCGGCACCGCCACTGTCACCGAGGACGTCGGCCGGGCCGTCGCCGCCCGGATCGCCGAGGAGTACCTCGGTCCCGGCGGAGGCAAGGAGTACCGCGAGGCCCCGGCGCAGGACGTCCGCGTCGTCCTCCGCATCACTCCCACCAAGATCCTCGGCAACGCCGCCCGGGCCGGCTGAGGGGCCTGCGCCGGCCGTCGGCCGTCAGCGCTCGAAGGCGAGGAAGGAGCTCCGCCACGCTGCTGCTGCCGCCGGCCGCCGCGCACGCGGCCAGCATCAGCCGCGCCTCGGCGGCCCCGGTCCGCCGCTGCGGATCCCGCTCCAGCAGCCCCGTCACCGCCGCGCACAGCAGCGCCCCGAGCGACCACAGATCGGACTCCGGGCCGCCGCCGCTGCGCGGAGCCTCAACGCCGGCGCGGCTGATGTCAGCCCGCGCGGCGTTTGAGCGCACCGGGCGCGAAGCGCCCGGATCCGGGTCCGGGCGGAGCCCGGTTTCGGGAAGGGGCGGGGAGGGGACAGGCTCCGCGCAGCGGAACAGCGGCAGCGGCACGGCACGGGCCGTCACGGCAGCAGGGACCGGACCCCCGCCCAGGCCCGGACGGCCTCGACCACCGGGTCCCCCTCCGGCAGCCGCGGCCGCACGGCGGCCATCCCGTCCAACAGGAGCTTGATGCGCCGCAGATGGCGGATCCGGGCCCGCGGCAGCTCCCGCCAGGCCCCCGCCTGCCGGACCGCCTCGGCCGGCGTCAGGTCGATCAGCCCGAGCAGCTCCCGGCACAGCGCCACCGGGTCCCCGCCGGGCCCCGCGCCGAACTCCCGTATGAGGTAGCCCCGTACGCGGGCCAGCTCGGCCGCACGGTCCAGCGGGTCCCATCCCTCCCAGGCGGCCCTGCGTTCGGCGGCCGCCAGCGCCACCCGGCCCCAGCGCAGCCGCACCGCGCCCCGCAGCCCCGCATCCCGCATCCCGCGCGCGGCCATGGCCTGGAGCGCAGCCGGGTGCGGTTCGTCGCCGAGCGGCGGGCCGGTGGCCAGCCAGGCCTCCAGCCCGTCCAGCGCATGCCCGCCGGGCGGCACCGCGGTCAGCACCTGCCCCCGCCCGAGCAGCCCGGCCACGGTCCCGGCCAGGTGCACCCGGGCCGTGTGCCCGGCCCCGCAGAAGGCGACCCGGCTCCCGTACCGCTCGATCCGCCGCAGCCCGAGCCGCAAGTCCCCGGCGGCGTACACCTGCCCGGTCCGGGCGACCCCGCCTATGCACCGCACGAGGCACACGCCGCCCCCGGCGCCGGCCTCCTCGACGGAGTACACCTGCAACGCGGCGATGGACACCCCGGCCCCCCTTCCCCGGCGGGGAGGCTACCGCGCCGCACGCGCACCGGGCAGCCCGGCGGGACGGCGGGACAGCGGGTTCGACGGGACGCCCCGCGCCTACGCGGCGGACTCCATGATCAGCCGGATCTCCGTGACCTCGTAGCCCGCGCGGGCGAAGGCGGCGGCCATCGGGACGTTGGCGGTGTCGGTGGTGGCGGTGATGCGGTCGGCGCCCTCGGCCGCGTGGAAGCGGGTGATCTCGGCCAGGATCTCGTCGATCAGGCCGCGCCCGCGCAGCTCCGGGACGACGCCCAGGTAGCCGACGTTGCGGTAGTACGGCGTCGCCGACGGTACGGCCAGGCCCGCGAGGGTGCCGTCCGGCAGCTCGGCGAGGCGCCACCAGGAGCGCTCGCCGGGGCAGTCGAGGTAGAAGTCCATGTCCGCGCGGGCCAGTTGCTCGGCGTCCGTGGAGCGCAGTTCCTGCTGGGTGTGGAGGTCCAGGCTGCCCTCGGCCAGGCGGGCGAAGGCGTGCAGGTACTCCTCGTCCGTGCCGTCCCGGAAGACCAGCCGGCCGGTGGGACCGGCGGTGCCGGCGGCCGGGGTCCACTCGTAGCGCAGGCGCTCGATCGCGCGGGCCAGGCCCGCCCGCTCGGCGGCCTCCCGGCGCCAGGCGACCGCAGCGACGGCCTCGGGGCGGTCCTTCCAGTCGGCGGGCAGGGACATGTTGTACTCGGGGAGCGCGCCGAACGCCTCGTGCCCGGCGGCCAGCAGCCCGGCCGCGAGGGCCGCCGGGTCGGCCACCGAGGGCCGGACCTGGAGGCAGTCCAGCGCGAGGGGCCGCTCGCTGTCGGCGCGGCCCCACCACAGGGCGCGGGCGAGGACCTCACCGCTCTCGTCCTCGGCGAACCAGGTCCATGCGGGGCGGAGCCGGCGGGCCGCGAGCTCCTCGCGGATCTTCTCGGGGGACAGGGCGGCGACGGGGCCGTCGGCGTCGGCCGGGTAGGCGGCGGCACGGTCCAGGTCGGCGGACCTGCTGTGGCAGGACGGAAGCGCATCCGCCCATGATCAGCAGCGGCGGCCCCTGTGGCCATGGAGTTTCGGCGCCCGCAGGCCGGGGTCGGGCCCGCCTCGCCGGCCCGCCGACCGGTGCCCGCACGCCGACGGCCGGCCCCCCGGAAGGAGGGCCGGCCGTCGGTGTCGTCGTCGGGGCGGTGTGCTGCCCGCTACGACCAGGTGATCAGGCGGCGCGGGTGCTCCAGCACCGCGGCGATGTCGGCCAGGAACTTCGAGCCGAGCTCGCCGTCGATCAGGCGGTGGTCGAACGACAGCGCCAGCGTGGTGACCTGGCGCGGCTTCACCTTGCCCTTGTGGACCCACGGCTGGAGCTTGATCGCGCCGACCGCGAGGATCGCGGACTCGCCGGGGTTGATGATGGGCGTACCGGTGTCGACGCCGAAGACGCCGACGTTGGTGATGGTGATCGTGCCGTTCTGCATGTCCGCCGGGGAGGTCTTGCCCTCGCGGGCCGTGGCCACCAGGGAGGACAGCGACTCCGACAGCTCGCCGAGGGTCTTGGCGTGGGCGTCCTTGATGTTCGGGACGATCAGCCCGCGGGGGGTGGCCGCCGCGATGCCCAGGTTGACGTAGTGCTTGAGCACGATCTCCTGGGCCGCCTCGTCCCAGGACGCGTTGACGTCCGGGTTGCGGCGGATGGCGACCAGGACCGCCTTGGCGATGAGCAGGAGCGGGTTGATGCGGAGCCCGGCGAGGTCCGGGTCCTCCTTGAGCTCCTGGACCAGTTTCATCGTGCGCGTCACGTCGAGGGTGATGAACTCGGTGACGTGCGGCGCGGTGAAGGCGGAGCTGACCATGGCCTGGGCGGTGACCTTGCGGACGCCCTTGACCGGGATACGGGTCTCCCGCGCGCCGGCGTCGGCCGCCGGTGCGGCGGGCACCGCGGCCGGGGCCTCGGCCACGGGGGCCGCCGCGGCGGCCGGTGCCGGGGCCTGCGCCGGAGCGGCGGCCTGCGGGGCGAGTGCGGCCGCGGCGGCGGCGTGCACGTCCTCGCGGGTCACGATGCCGCCCTCGCCGGTGGGCACCACGGAGGCCAGGTCGATCCCCAGGTCCTTGGCGAGCTTGCGCACCGGCGGCTTGGCCAGCGGCCGTTCGCCTCCGGCGGGGGCGTGGCCGGAGCCGTTCAGCGACCCGGGCGCCTGGGCCGGAGCCGGGACGACCGGAGCCGGGACGACCGGAGCCGGGGCAGGGGCCGCCGGGGCAGTCGCAGCCGCCGGGGCCGCCGGGGCCGCCGCAGCCGCGGCCGGCACGGCCTTGCGCGGGCGGCGCTTGGTGGAGGACTGGGCGACGCCGTAGCCGACCAGCACGGGCTGGCGGCCCTCGGGCGCCGGCTCCTCGGCCGGGGCCGGTGCGGCAGCCGGGGCGGCGGCGGCCGGAGCCGCGGCGCCGGCGGCGCCGACGGCCTCGTCGGCTCCCGTACCGGTCTGGACCGAGATGATCACCTGGCCGACGTCGACCGTGGTGCCCTCCTCGAACAGGAGCGCGTGCACGGTGCCGTCGAACGGGATCGGCAGCTCCACGGCCGCCTTCGCCGTCTCGACCTCGCAGACGACCTGCCCGTCGGTGACGGTGTCACCCGGCTGGACGTACCACTTGAGGATCTCGGCCTCGGTGAGGCCCTCGCCCACATCGGGCATCTTGAATTCGCGGATGGTCACGGGGCTCTCCTAGTACGCCAGCGAGCGGTCGACGGCGTCGAGCACCCTGTCCAGACCGGGGAGGTACTCCTCCTCCAGGCGGGCCGGCGGGTAGGGGGCGTGGAAGCCGCCCACGCGCAGCACCGGCGCCTCCAGGTGGTAGAAGCACCGCTCCGTGATGCGAGCGGCGATCTCCGACCCGAGGCCGAGGAAGACCGGGGCCTCGTGGACGACCACGAGCCGGCGGGTCTTCTCGACCGAGGCCTGGAGGCCGTCGAAGTCGACCGGGGACATCGACCGCAGGTCGACGACCTCCACCGACTTGCCCTCCTCGGCCGCCGCGGCCGCCGCCTCCAGGCAGACCTTCACCATCGGGCCGTACGCGGCCAGGGTGATGTCGCTGCCCTCGCGGGCCACGCGAGCCGCGTGCAGGGAGTCCGGGAAGGCCTCGGTGTCGACCTCGCCCTTGTCCCAGTAGCGCCGCTTCGGCTCGAAGAAGATCACCGGGTCGTCGCTGAGGATCGCCTGCTGGAGCATCCAGTAGGCGTCGCTCGCGTTCGACGGCGAGACCACCTTCAGACCCGCGACGTGCGCGAAGAGGGCCTCCGGGGACTCCGAGTGGTGCTCGACCGCGCCGATCGCGCCGCCGTAGGGGATGCGCACGACGACGGGCAGCTTGATCTTGCCCAGCGCGCGGGCGTGCATCTTCGCGAGCTGCGTGACGATCTGGTCGTACGCGGGGAAGACGAACCCGTCGAACTGGATCTCCACGACCGGCCGGTACCCGCGCAGGGCCAGGCCGACGGCCGTGCCGACGATGCCGGACTCGGCGAGCGGGGTGTCGATGACCCGCTCCTCGCCGAAGTCCTTCTGCAGGCCGTCGGTGATGCGGAAGACACCGCCCAGCTTGCCGACGTCCTCGCCCATGATCAGGACCTTGGGGTCCGTCTCCAGGGCCTTGCGCAGCGACTCGTTGAGCGCCTTCGCGATCGACATCTTCTCGACAGCCATCAGTGACCCTCCTCGAAGGACGCGAGGTAGGCGGCGAACTGGGCGCGCTCCTCGTCGACGAGCGCGTGCCCGTCCGCGTAGACGTTCTCGAAGATCGCCATGGTGTCCGGATCGGGCATGGCGCGCACGACCTCGCGCACGCGCTTGCCCAGGGCCTCGCTCTCGGCCTCCAGCTCCTCGAAGAAGGCCTCGTCGGCGCCGCCGCTCGCGAGCAGGTAGGTCTTCAGGCGCAGGATCGGGTCCTTGGACTCCCAGGCCGCCGTCTCCTCGTCGCGCCGGTACTTCGTCGGGTCGTCGGAGGTGGTGTGCGCGCCCATGCGGTACGTGTACGCCTCGACCAGCGTCGGGCCCTCGCCGCGGCGCGCCCGGTCCAGGGCCCAGCGGGTGACCGCGAGGCAGGCCAGGACGTCGTTGCCGTCGACGCGGACGCCGGGGAAGCCGAAGCCCTGCGCGCGCTGGTACAGCGGGACGCGCATCTGGCGCTCGGTCGGCTCGGAGATCGCCCACTGGTTGTTCTGGCAGAAGAACACCACGGGGGAGTTGTAGACGGCCGAGAAGGTGAACGCCTCGGCCACGTCGCCCTGGCTGGAGGCGCCGTCGCCGAAGTAGGCGATGACCGCGGAGTCGGCGCCGTCCTTGGCCACGCCCATGGCGTAGCCGGTCGCGTGCAGCGTCTGCGAGCCGATGACGATCGTGTACAGGTGGAAGTTGTTGCTGTTGGGGTCCCAGCCGCCGTGGTTCACGCCGCGGAACATGCCGAGGAGGTTGGTCGGGTCGACCCCGCGGCACCAGGCCACGCCGTGCTCGCGGTAGGTCGGGAAGACGTAGTCGTCGTCGCGCAGCGCGCGGCCGGAGCCGATCTGGGCGGCCTCCTGGCCCAGCAGGGAGGCCCACAGGCCCAGCTCGCCCTGACGCTGGAGGGCGGTGGCCTCGCCGTCGAAACGGCGGGTCAGCACCATGTCGCGGTAGAGCCCGCGCAGGTCCTCGGTGGTGATGTCCTCGACATAGGACAGGAACTCTGCGTTGTCAGGGTTTTCGGCAGCGCCGACCCGCTCCCCCTCGGGGGTCAGCAGCTGTACGAGCTGGGGCTCGGCGCTCTGCGCGGTGGCGACAGCCTTGGCGGCGGGGGCCTTGGCGGCGCTCGCCGCGCCTGCCGCCCGCTTGGTGCCGCTGCTGCGTCGCGGCTTGCGCGCGGCAGTGCTCTCCACGGTCACGTGTTGCTCCTCCGTCGGTCCGGCTCCCGGGTTCTCCGGGGTCCAGTGCGGCTCACCTGGGTCCGTACCCGCACACGGGGTGGGTGCGCGTCGTGTAGGGATTCAGGCGTGACAGGTGCCCCGGCGACTTGCCCTGCGCAATGCACGTTACCCAGTGCACCGCATAACTGCGAAACCCCACTTGACCTGCGTTTTTGCTTGGATTTCCAAGTAAATCCGCAGAGCCGGGAACAAGCACTGGTCACAGCCTTGCAGGGGGCCGGAACAACGGCACGTTATCCCGGGTAACGACCGCAGGGAAGGGGTGAGTGTGTGAAACTGAGTTCGTGCGCGAAGACGGAAAAATCAAGGTATTCCTCCTGGACGACCACGAAGTGGTACGACGCGGGGTGCATGAGCTCTTGTCGGTCGAAGAGGACATCGAGATCGTCGGCGAGGCGGGTACCGCAGCGGACGCCCTCGTGCGCATCCCCGCCACCCGTCCGGACGTCGCCGTTCTGGACGTGCGCCTCCCCGACGGCAGCGGGGTGGAGGTCTGCCGCGAGGTCCGCTCGCTGCACGAGGACGTCAAGTGCCTGATGCTGACCTCGTTCGCCGACGACGAGGCCCTCTTCGACGCGATCATGGCCGGCGCCTCGGGCTACGTCCTCAAGGCGATCCGGGGCCACGAGCTGCTCGGCGCGGTACGGGACGTGGCGGCCGGCAAGTCGCTGCTGGACCCGGTCGCCACGGCGCGGGTGCTGGAGCGGCTGCGCGACGGCTCCGGCGGCAGGGGCGACGACCGCCTGGCCAACCTGACCGAGCAGGAGCGGAAGATCCTCGATTTGATCGGCGAGGGGCTCACCAACCGCGCCATCGGCGAGCGGCTGCACCTCGCCGAGAAGACCATCAAGAACTACGTGTCGAGCCTGCTGTCGAAGCTGGGCATGGAGCGCCGCTCGCAGGCCGCCGCGTACGTCGCCCGCCTGCAGGCGGAGAGGCGCGCCTGAACTGAACCGGACTTATTAAATCCGGTTATCGGCGCGCCTTCCGCCCGCTATTTCGTCAGTTCGAGTCGCCGAGCGGGTTCGGCGGGTCGACCACTCCGCCCGAGGAGCTTTTCGTCGGCGCCGGGTTGCTCGACTTCGTGGGCGCCGGGCTCGACTTCGTCACCGAGGGCGAGGGGCTGGCCGACGGCGAGGACGACGGCGAGGAGCTCGGCGAGTACTTGCGGGTCGGCGGCGCCGAGAACTCGTCCGTGGAGCGCGAGGAAGACGTCTCGGGCGACGGGGTGTTCTGCTGCGCGGACGGGGCGCTCGGCTGGCCGCTCGAGGAACTCTGCACGGTCGCCGGCTTGTTGCCGTCACTGCCCTTGTGGCTCACCGTTTTGACGGCGTACGCGACACCGCCGGCGATCGCGACGATGGCGAGGACCGCGAACAGCCACAGCTTCCAGCGCCCGCCGCCGCGGTTGTCGTACGCGTCGTAGCCGTCATAGCCCTCGTGCGGGCCGTGCCCGTGCGGCCCCCCGTGGCCCTGGGCCGGGACGCGCCCGTGGCCGTCGTACCCGCCGCCCGGGAAGGCCGAGCCGTCGTCCGGGTTCAGCGGCGGCACCATCGGCTGCTGGAACTGCGAGGTCGAGGCGTGCGCGGAGTAGTCCGGCCGGCCGCCGGGCGGCTGGGCCACCGGCATCGCGGCGGTCGGCGCGGCGCCGCGGCCGTGCGGCAGGGCCATGGTGACCGGGCCGGTGTTCCAGGTACCGGTGTTCGGCCCCTGGTCCTGGAGCATCTGCAGGGCGTACTGGACCAGCCCGCGCATCTCCTCGGCGCTCTGGAACCGGTCGTCCGGGTCCTTGGCGAGGGAGCGCATGACCAGGCCGTCGAGCTCCTGCGGGATGTCGTGGCCCTCCGGCAGCTGCGAGGGCGGCACCGGCACGTCCTGGACGTGCTGGTAGACCACCGACAGCGGGGTCTCGCCGGTGAACGGGGGACGCAGCGCGAGGAGTTCGTACAGCAGGCAGCCGGTGGCGTACAGGTCCGAGCGGTGGTCGACGGCCTTGCCGAGGGCCTGTTCGGGCGAGAGGTACTGCGGGGTGCCCATGACCATGCCGGTCTGGGTCATCGTCGACTGGGCGCCGTGCAGGGCGCGCGCGATGCCGAAGTCCATGACCTTGACCGCGCCGCCGTCGGTGATGATCACGTTCGCCGGCTTGATGTCGCGGTGCACGATGCCGTGCTGGTGCGAGTAGGCGAGCGCCTCCAGCACGCCCGAGACGATGATGAGCGCCTGCTCGGGCCCGGGGGCCTCCGCGCTGATCAGCAGGTCGCGGATGGTGCGGCCCTCGACCAGCTCCATCACGATGTACGGGACGGTGCTCTGGCCGACCGTGTCCTCGCCGGAGTCGTACACGGCGACGACGGCATGGTGGTTGAGCCCGGCGACCGACTGGGCCTCGCGCGTGAAGCGGGCCTTGGAGACCGGGTCCTCGGCGAGGTCGGGGCGCAGCAGCTTCACGGCCACCGTGCGGCCGAGCCGGACGTCCTCGGCGGCGAAGACCTCCGCCATGCCGCCGCGGCCCAGGCGGTGGGTCAGCCGGTAGCGGCCGTCGCCGACGAGTCCGCCGGCCCCCCAGTGCTCAGGACTCTCTGCCATCCCGGCGCCGTTTCCCTCGGGTTCGGGTGCCATGAGTCCTCGCCGTCGTCTCTCTCGGCCGCCGCTGAGCGGTAGGTCCTTTTCGGGTGCTCCGATGAACGCTACAGCCTCCGAACAGGTCGCCGTTCGGACAATGGCTCGCGGTGGCCCGGTGGTCACGGAACGGGCACCTGGCTTGACGTGTCCTTGCGCTCCGGCAGACTGGGCCCCAAATGCGCTCAGCCAGACGCGTACGGACACACCCCGAGGGGAAGCAACAGTCATGAGCCAGGACGGCACTCAGGGCCAGTACGCAGGCGGCTCTCTGGCCGGTGGCCGTTACCAGCTAAGGGACTTGCTGGGCGCGGGCGGCATGGCGTCGGTGTACTTGGCGTACGACTCGGCGCTCGACCGGCAGGTCGCCATCAAGACCCTGCACAGCGACCTCGGACGCGAACAGTCCTTCCGCGAGCGGTTCCGCCGCGAGGCCCAGGCTGTAGCGAAACTGTCGCACACGAACATCGTCTCGGTCTTCGACACCGGTGAGGGCGAGGTCACGTTCCCGGGCGGCGGGGGCGACGCGGCGGTCATGCCGTACATCGTCATGGAGTACGTGGAGGGCCAGCCGCTCGGCTCCGTCCTGGAGGCGGACATCCGCCAGTACGGGGCGATGCCGGCCGACAAGGCGCTGAAGGTGACGGCCGACGTGCTGGCCGCGCTGGAGACCAGCCACGAGATGGGCCTGGTCCACCGCGACATCAAGCCCGGCAACGTCATGATGACCAAGCGCGGCGTGGTCAAGGTGATGGACTTCGGCATCGCCCGCGCCATGCAGTCCGGCGTCACCTCCATGACGCAGACCGGCATGGTCGTCGGCACCCCGCAGTACCTCTCGCCCGAGCAGGCCCTCGGGCGGCAGGTCGACGCCCGCTCCGACCTGTACTCCGTCGGCATCATGCTGTTCCAGCTGTTGACGGGCCGGATCCCCTTCGACGCCGACTCGCCGCTCGCCATCGCGTACGCCCACGTGCAGGAGGAGCCGGTCGCCCCCTCGACCATCAACCGGTCGATCACCCCGGCGATGGACGCGCTGGTCGCGCGGGCCCTGAAGAAGAACCCGAACGAGCGCTTCCCCACCGCGGCCGCGATGCGCGACGAGATCGCCCGGGTGATGTCCGCCGGCCAGACCGGTGCGCCGGCCATCGTCCCCGGCGTGCACATCGGCGGCAGCGGCGCGGGCGTGGGCTCGGCCGTGTTCCCGCCGCTGGACTCCGGCTTCCAGGGGGCCGCGCCGGCCGGGACGGTGCAGCAGCCCTACACGCCGGCCGGGTACGCGCCGACGCCGCCGCCGATGGCGCAGACCCACCCGCAGCAGGGCGGCTACGCCTACCCGCCGCAGGCCCCGGCCCAGCAGGGGTACGCGCCGACGCCGCCGCCGTTCGCGGCGCAGGGCGCGGCCGCGGCCGGCTCGGGCGGTGCGGGCGGCGGGAGCAGCCGGAAGAACATGCCGGTGGTCGTGGGTGCGATCGCGGTGGCGCTGGTTGCCGTCGGCGGCCTGATCTACGCCATCTCCGGCAGCGGGGACGACGAGGGCGGCAAGGACTCCGGCAACCAGGCGAAGCAGCAGACGACGGGCGGCCAGGCGGCCAACCCGTCCGCCTCCAAGCCCAGCCACAAGGGCCCGGACATCACCCGCACGATCGACCCGGCGAAGTGCAAGGAGCCGTACAAGGACTACAGCGACGCGTCCAAGGTCCAGGCGCCCGACTTCCGCTACAAGAACGTCCGCTCGGTGAAGGAGTGCATCCAGGCGGCGGGCTGGCGCTACAAGGTCGAGAAGAAGGACGAGGCGGTCTACGGGGAGGACACGGTGCTCTCGCAGACCCCGGAGCCCGGCAGCAAGATCGACAAGGGTGGCAGCCCCGAGTTCACCCTCATCGTCTCCACCGGCGACCCCCAGTAGCAGGCCGCGCGGAGGGCCGGCGGAGAGCCGGCGTACGGCCCTTTGCGCGAACCATGATCCCGGGCCACCCCTATGAGGCGCCCGGGATGCCTGTTTTGCCCCACCATGTGAACCTGAGCGGGAGATCGCCCGCTCGGGACGGGAGGGGCACCCGTGAATCGACGCCTGCGCGCGCGGCGCCTGCTGGCCGCGATGGCGCTGGCCGCCGCGGCCCTGTCTCCCGCCGCCTCCGGAGCGGCCGCGTCCACGGCGCGGCCGCACGCCGCGGGCCGGGCCGTCGCGGAGGACGAGGCACCCGTACCCGAGGAGGAGTACGAGGAGCTCGCCGGCAGCGTCCCCGGCGCCGGGCGGGAGCGGCCCGGACGCCCCGCCGCCGAGCCGGCGGCCGAGCCCGCCGACCCGGACGGGGCCGTGCTCGCCTCCCGCCCCTACCCCGTACGCCGCCACCCCCGGCCCGTCGGCCCGCCGCCGGCCCGGCCGAGCCACCGCCCGCCGCACTCGGTCACCGCCTTCAGCACCGAGCCGAACGAGCGGGCCGCCGACCTCGCCGCCCACCTGCTGCCGCTGGGCACCGGATTCGCCCTGATGGGCCTCGGCCTCGGCTACCTCGGCGTCCGGCTGCGCCGCGGCGGCTGAGCGGTCCGGCCGGGCGACGCTCACGGAGCGTTGCCGGCCGCGCACAGGGTGGATCACGCCCGTACGGGGGCACACCGAGTGAGTACGAGGTGTGCGAGAGAATGGCCGGCATGGAGATGCCGAGGAGTGAACGGTCGCAGGACAGTCCCCCGCACGTCCTGATCGTGGGACAGGACGGGATGGCGGTCGGCGGCGCCGATGACGAGTCGCGCGAGGTCCCAGTGACGGAAATGGTCGAACAGCCCGCCAAGGTCATGCGGATCGGCAGCATGATCAAGCAACTTCTCGAAGAGGTCCGTGCGGCGCCTCTGGACGAGGCCAGCCGGGTCCGTCTCAAGGACATCCACGCCGCCTCGGTGAAGGAGTTGGAGGACGGCCTGGCTCCCGAGCTCGTCGAGGAACTGGAGCGGCTCTCCCTGCCGTTCACCGAGGAGGCCGTCCCGTCCGAGGCGGAACTTCGGATCGCCCAGGCCCAGTTGGTGGGCTGGCTGGAAGGCCTGTTCCACGGCATCCAGACCGCCCTGTTCGCCCAGCAGATGGCGGCGCGGGCCCAGTTGGAGCAGATGCGCCGCGCCCTGCCCCCCGGCGCCCCGAACGACGACGACGATGACGGCCCCCACGGCGCAGTCCGCTCGGGCCCGTACCTGTAAACCCCCAGGCGGGGCCACCCGCCCCGCCCCTCCCCCTCCCCGACCCACCCACCCGGCGCTTGAGGCACGGCTCCCGGGGGCGAAGCCCACACCACGCCCCCGGCCGCCTCTCCAGCCCCCGCCGGCGTGTGAGGCGCGGGGCCGGGGGCGGAGCCCCGAACCACCCCCGCCCCCTCCACCCCGACCGGCACCCACCCAGCCCCGCCGGAACCACCCACCCGCCCGGAACCACCCAGCCCCGCCGGACCACCCAGCCCGGCCGGAGCCACCCACCCCGCCCGGAACCACCCAGCCCCGCCGGCGTTTGAGGCGCGGGGCCCGGGGCGGAGCCCCGAACCGCGAAGCCCCGCCGCCTCTCCAGCCCCGCCGGCGCGCAGCGCCCGGTCGGCGGGGTCCGGGGCGCAGCCCCGGGATACGGAGAAAGGGCGGGGCGGGGAGAAGCTCCGCGCAGCGGCCGCACCCACCCCCGGCAAATCCGCCTCCCCGCAGGGAACATGCTCCGCGCATACTCAAGGGCATGACCTACGACGCGATCGTCCTCGCCGGCGGCGCCGCCCGCCGCCTCGGCGGGGCGGACAAGCCCGGCCTGAGCGTAGGCGGCCGCACCCTCCTCGACCGCGTCCTCGACGCCTGCCCCGACGCCGCCGCCACCGTCGTGGTCGGAGACCGCCGGCCCACCGCCCGACCGGTCCGCTGGACGCGGGAGGACCCGCCCGGCGCGGGCCCCGTGGCCGCCCTCGCCGCGGGCCTGCGGCAGACCACCGCCGAGCTGGTCCTCGTCCTCTCCGCCGACCTCCCCTTCCTCGACCGGGCCACCGTCCGAGCCCTCCTGACGGCCCCCACCACCCCCGCCACCCCCGCCACCCCCGACGGCGCCCTGCTCCGCGACCCCGCGGGCCGCGACCAGCCCCTGGTAGCCGCCTACCGCACCGAGCCCCTGCGCCGCGAAATCGCCCTCCTCGCCGCCGAACACGGCACGCTGACCGGCCTGCCGCTGCGCGCCCTCACCGCCGAGCTGGAGCTGGCCCACGTGACCGATACTGCGCCACTCGCCTCCTTCGACTGCGACACCTGGGACGATCTCGCATCCGCCCGCGCCAGGATCAGGGAGCATGGAAACGTGCTGGACCAATGGATCACCGCTGCCAAGTCCGAGCTGGGCATCGACGTCGACGTGGACGTCAAGACCCTGCTCGACCTCGCCCGTGACGCCGCCCACGGCGTCGCCCGGCCCGCCGCCCCGCTGACCACCTTCCTGGTCGGCTACGCGGCCGCCCGCGCCGAGGCCGCCGGGGCCGATCCGGCCGCCGCCGTCGCCGAGGCCTCCCGCAAGGCCGCCGGCCTGGCCCTGCGCTGGGCCGCCGAGGCCGAGGCCGACTCCGAAGCCAAGGCCGACTCGGAAGCCGGATCCGAGCCCGGATCCGAAGGCGGCCCCTCCGCGGAGAACGGTCCGGGATGACCCCCACCGACGCAGATCCCGCCCTCAAGGCTCTCGACGAGGCCCTCGCGCTGGTCAGCCGGCCCCCCGCGGGGGAAGGCCCCGGCGCGGGCGGTGCCCCCGGCGGGCACCGCGCCGCCGCCTGGCCGCGGGCCCGGGAGGCCGCTGCCCGCGCCGGCTCGGGGATCCGGCCGCGCACCCACTGCGTTCCGCTGGCCGACGCCCTCGGCGAGGTGCTGGAGCAGCCCCTCGAAGCCCTCACCGACCTGCCGTCCTTCGACACCTCGGCCATGGACGGCTGGGCCGTCGCCGGCCCCGGCCCGTGGAGCGTCCGCCCCGGCGGCGGCGTCCTCGCCGGCTCGGACCGGCCCGAGCCGCTCCGCGACGGCGAGGCCGTACGGATCGCCACCGGCGCCCGGATCCCCGCCGACACCACCGCGGTGCTCCGCAGCGAGCACTCCCGCGAGGCCGGCACCCAGCTGTACGCCGACCGGCCCGTCCAGACCGGCCAGGACATCCGCCCGCGCGGCCAGGAGTGCCGCTCCGGCGACCTGCTGCTGCCCGCGGGGTCCCTGGTGACGCCGGCCGTCCTGGGCCTCGCCGCGGCCGCCGGGTACGACGAGCTCGCCACCCGCCCCCGGCCCCGCGTGGAGGTCCTGGTCCTCGGCGACGAGCTGCTGACCGAGGGCCGCCCCCGCGAGGGCCTGATCCGCGACGCCCTGAGCCCCATGCTCGGGCCGTGGCTGGACCGGCTCGGCGCCGAGGTCACCGGCACCCGCCGGATCGGCGACGACCCGGCCGGGGCGGCCGCCCTGCTGGAGGCCGTCACCGGCTCCGACGCCGACGTGGTCATCACCACCGGCGGCACCGCCTCCGGCCCCGTCGACCACGTCCACCCGGTCCTCGCCGAGGCCGGCGCCGAGCTCCTGGTCGACGGCGTCGCCGTCCGCCCCGGGCACCCCATGCTGCTCGCCCGGCTCGGCACCCGCACCGACGGCCGCCACCTGGTCGGGCTGCCCGGGAACCCGCTCGCCGCCGTCTCCGGCCTGCTGACGCTCGCCGAGCCGCTGCTGCGGGCCCTCGCCGGCCGCCGCCAGCGCCCCCGGTACGCCGTCCCCGTCCAGGGCGATGTCCCGGGCCATCCGCACGACACCCGCCTCGTGCCCGTCCTGCTGACCGACGAGCACGCCGTACCGCTGCGCTACCACGGGCCGGCGATGCTGCGCGGGGTCGCCGCCGCCGATGCGCTGGCCGTCGTACCGCCGGGCGGGGCGCGCTCGGGGCAGGACCTGGAGGTCCTGGACCTTCCGTGGGTCTCGGGAGGATGTTTCACGTGAAACTCCACGGCCAGGACGCGATGGCACGCGGCGCCGAGGAGAAGCTCGTCCCCCACCGCGTGACCCTGCCCGGCCGGGTGGTGGAACGGCCCCTGAAGCAGGTCGGCAAACGGCTGCTGCTGGCCCTGCTCGTCCTGGCCCTGACGGTCCTGATCGTGTGGCTCGACCGCGAGGGCTACCACGACAACGCCGACGGCAGCGTCGATTTCGTCGACGCCCTGTACTACGCCACGGTGACCCTCTCGACCACCGGCTACGGCGACGTCGTCCCGTACAGCGACAGCGCACGGCTGGTCAACGTCCTGCTGATCACGCCGCTGCGGATCGTCTTCCTGATCATCCTGGTGGGGACCACCCTGGAAGTCCTGACCGAGAAGACCAGGGAAGAGTGGCGGCTGAACCGCTGGAGGAAGAGCGTGCGCGAACACACGGTCGTCGTCGGCTTCGGGACCAAGGGCCGCTCGGCCCTCCAGACCCTGCTGTCCACGGGCCTGCCCAAGGAGCAGGTGGTGATCGTCGACCCCAGCTCCAAGGTGATCGAGGCGGCGAGCCTGGAGGGGTTCGCCGGCGTCGTGGGGGACGCCACCCGCTCCGAGGTCCTGCTCAGCGCCGAGCTCCAGAGGGCCCGTCAGGTGATCATCGCCACCCAGCGGGACGACACGGCGGTCCTGGTCACGCTGACGGCGCGCCAGCTCAACCGCGGCGCGAAGATCGTGGCGGCGGTCCGCGAGGAGGAGAACGCCCCGCTGCTGCGCCAGTCGGGCGCGGACGCGGTCATCACGAGCGCGAGCGCGGCGGGCCGGCTGCTGGGCCTGTCGGTCCTGAGCCCCAGCGCGGGCACGGTCATGGAGGACCTGATCCACCAGGGCACCGGGCTGGACCTCGTCGAACGGCCCGTGAGGAAGTCCGAGGCGGGCAGGAGCGTGCGGGAGACCGAGGACCTGGTGGTGAGCGTGCTGCGCGGCCACCGCCTGCTGCCGTACGACGACCCGCACGCGAGCCCGCTCCAGCTGACGGACCGTCTCATCACCATCGTGCGGGCCGCGCCGCCCGCCTAGACCGACTCCACGGCCTCGCCGCCGACGGCGCTCGGACGTCCTCCTGGACGCGGCCGCCCGAGTCGGCCTGCCCGGGCCGCCGTTGGCGTACGCTCCGGGCCATGCATGCGATCACCATCGATCAGCCCGGCGGCCCCGAGGCCCTCGTCTGGGCCGAGGCACCCGACCCGGTGGCCGGCGAGGGCGAGGTCCTCGTCGACGTCGCCGCGAGCGCCGTGAACCGCGCCGACCTCCTGCAGCGGCAGGGGTTCTACGATCCGCCGCCCGGCGCCTCCCCGCACCCCGGTCTGGAGTGCTCCGGGCGGATCTCCGCCGTCGGCCCGGGAGTGTCGGGCTGGGCGGTCGGCGACGAGGTGTGCGCGCTGCTGAGCGGCGGCGGGTACGCGCAGAAGGTCGCGGTCCCGGCGGGCCAGCTGCTGCCGGTCCCGGCGGGCGTGGACCTGGTGACGGCAGCGGCCCTGCCCGAGGTGGCGTGCACGGTGTGGTCGAACCTGTTCATGGTGGCCCACGTGCGCCCCGGTGAGACGGTTCTCGTGCACGGCGGCTCCAGCGGCATCGGCACGATGGCGATCCAGCTCGCCAAGGCCGTCGGCGCGACGGTCGCGGTGACGGCCGGCGGGCCGGAGAAGCTGGCCCGCTGCAAGGAGCTCGGCGCGGACGTCCTGATCGACTACCGCGAGCAGGACTTCGTGGCGGAGCTGAAGGCCGCGACGGGCGGCGCGGGCGCGGACGTGATCCTGGACATCATCGGCGCGAAGTACCTGGCCCGGAACGTGGACGCCCTGGCCGTGAACGGGCGGCTCGTGGTGATCGGGATGCAGGGCGGGGTGAAGGCCGAACTGAACCTCGCCACCCTGCTGGCGAAGCGGGCGGCCATCGCGGCGACCACGCTGCGGGCCCGGCCGCTGCGGGAGAAGGCGGCGATCGTCGCGGCCGTGCGGGAGCACGTGTGGCCGCTCGTGGAGGCGGCCCGGGTCAAGCCCGTGGTCCACAGCGTCCTGCCGATGCAGGAGGCCGCCGAGGCCCACCGGCTGGTCGAGTCGTCCACCCACGTGGGCAAGGTGCTGCTGGCCCTGTGAGCGGCGGTCACCTGAGGGCCGCGGCCACCAGCCCCTCCAGGGCCTCGGCGGGCACCTCGGTGCCCGCCACCAGGTGGTCGAGGACCAGGCCGTCCACGCAGGACAGCAGCGCGTGCGTACGGGCGTCCGGGTCGGGGACGCCCCGGGCGGCCAGGAAGGCCCGTACGCGCTCCCGGCCGGCGTTCTCGCGCGGCACCAGGATCTCGCGCAGCTCCGGATCCCGGACGCTCTCCAGCGCGCAGGCGTAGCGGGCGAGCGAGCGCCGGCGCCCCTCGCCCGTCAGCCGGGCCCGCGCCAGCGCGCCCAGGCCGTCGACCAGTTCGGCGGACGTGCGCAGCGGCGGCGTGCGCTCCCCGGCCGCCTGCAGCTCGGCCTGGTCGCGGGCCACGAGGCGGCGTACGAGGGCGGTCAGCAGGGCGGCGCGGGTCCGGAAGTAGGCCGAGGTGGTGCCGGCGGGCAGGGCGGCCGCCCGGTCCACGGCGCGGTGGGTCAGCCCGCGCATCCCCGCCTCGGCGAGGACCTCGATGGCGGCATCGGCCAGGACGGTGCGTCGTTCTTCACTCACCCCCCATTTCTACACCTGTAGAAGCCTGGGAGTAGGGTGCACCCGACGGCTTCTACATCTGTAGAAACCCCGGAGGCACCCGGGGAGACTGGGGGACGGTCATGAACGGCACCGCTCTGGTGATCGGGGGCGGCATCGGCGGGCTCGCCGCCGCCATCGGACTGCACCGCACCGGCTGGGAGGTGACCGTCCTGGAGCGGTCCGCCGTCCCCGACGACGCGGGCGCCGGCATCTCGCTCGCCGCCAACGGCATCCGGGCCCTGGACGTGCTGGGCCTGGGTCCGGCCGTCCGCGGGGCCGCCCGGCCCCAGTACACCGGCGGCACCCGCACGCCCGAGGGGCGGTGGCTGTCCCGGATGGACGGCGCCGCCCTGGAACGCGCCCTCGGCACCCCCATGGCCGGCATCCCCCGCGCGGACCTGCACCGCCTGCTGCGCGCAGCCCTCCCGCCGGGCGCTCTGCGCACGGGCGTGACGGGCTCGCTCGAAGCGGCGCGGGCCGCTGCCGATGTGGTGGTCGCCGCCGACGGGGTGCGCAGCGGCATCCGCGCGCAGCTCTTCCCCGAGCACCCGGGGCCCGCCTACAGCGGCTCCACCGTCCTGCGCGCCATCACCGCCGGGCCGGTCCGCCTCGACACCGACTTCGAGCTGACCTGGGGCCCCGGCGCGGAGTTCGGGCACATCGCCTTCGCCGACGGCCGGGCGGAATGGCACGCCGTGCTGGCGGCCCCCGCGGGCCTGCGCCACGCGGACCCGCTCGCCGCGCTCGGGCGGCGCTTCGGGCACTGGCACGGGCCGGCCGCCCGCCTCCTGGCGGCGACCCGCCCGGCGGACGTCCTGCACCACGACGTCCACGAGCTGCGGACCCCGCTGCCGCGCTTCACCGCCGGCCGGGTGGCCCTCCTCGGGGACGCCGCGCACGCGATGACCCCGAACCTGGGCCAGGGCGCCTGCCAGGCTCTGGAGGACGCGGTCACCCTGGCCGCGGAACTGGCCGCGGGCCCCGACGTGGAGACGGCGCTGGCCCGCTACGACGCCGTGCGCCGGCCGCGGGCCCAGGCCGTGGCCCGCGCGGCCCGGCAGGCCGGCCGGCTGGGCCACCGGCTGGCGCACCCTGCGGCCGTCGCCCTGCGCAACGGGGCCCTGCGGCTGGCGCCTTCCGCGGCGACGGTCCGGGCCGTTCTGCGCCACGCGGACTGGACCCCGCCGCGGCTGCCGGCCCGGGCGCGCTGACCCGCGCCCGGACCGGCAGTGACCGCGGCGGGGCGGACCACCGGGCCGTGAGCGGCCTACAGGGTGCGCAGCAGGACGGCCGGGGACTCCACGCAGTCCGCCACGTACCGCAGGAAGCCGCCCGCCGTGCCCCCGTCGCAGACCCGGTGGTCGAACGTCAGGGAGAGCTGGACGACCTGGCGCACCGCCAGCTCGCCCCGGTGCACCCAGGGCTTGGGCGTGATCCGTCCCACGCCGAGCATCGCCGCCTCGGGGTGGTTGATGATCGGCGTGGAGCCGTCGACCCCGAAGACCCCGTAGTTGTTCAGAGTGAACGTCCCGCCGGTCAGGTCCGAGGGCGCCAGCTTCCCGGTCCGGGCGAGCTCCGTCAGCCGCGCGAACTCCGCCGTCAGCGACTCCGGGTTGCGCGTCTGCGCGTCCCGGACCACCGGCACGACCAGTCCGCGCTCGGTCTGCGCGGCGAAGCCCAGGTGCACGGCCGGCAGCCGCACGATCTCCTTCGCCGCCAGGTCCACGGTCGAGTTCAGCTCGGGGAAGCGCGCGAGCGCCGCCGTGCAGATCCGGGCCAGCAGCGCCAGCACGGAGATCTTCGGGCCGCCGGCGGCGTTCATCGCCGCCCGCGCCGCCATCAGCTCGGTCGCATCGGCGTCGACCCAGCACGTGGCGTCCGGGATCTCCCGGCGGCTGCGCGAGAGCTTGTCGGCGACCGCGCCGCGCAGCCCCTTGAGCGGGATCCGCTCGGCACCGGCCGGAGCGGCGGGCGCCGCAGGCGCCGCCGGAGCCGGAGCTGCGGCCGGGGCCGCGGGCGCCTCGATCGCCGCCGTGACGTCCGCCCGAAGGATCAGGCCCTCGGGTCCCGAACCGCGCAGGGCGCGCAGGTCGATCCCGTGGTCCCGGGCCAGCTTGCGCACGAGCGGCGAGATGACCGGCACGGGGCCGGTGTGCACCACCGCGGCCGGCGCGGGAGCCGGCACCGGCACGGGAGCGGGGGCGGGGGCGGGAGCAGGAGCCGCCGCGGAGGCGGGTCGCACCCGCCTCCGACGCGCCGTGCGCGAGTGGTCCGTCCCGTAGCCGACCAGGACGTTGCCCGAGCCGGAAGCCTCCGGCTCCGCCCCGGCCGCACCCGCGCCCGCGTCCGCGCCTGCACCCGCACTCACGCCCACCGCCACCGTGATCAGCGGTGCTCCGACGGGGAGTTCCGTGCCCTCCTCCCCGAAGCGGGCGGTGACCACACCGCCGTAGGGGCACGGCACTTCCACCATCGCCTTGGCCGTCTCGACCTCGACCACCGGCTGGTCGACGGCGACGACGTCGCCGACCGCCACCAGCCAGCGGACGATCTCGGCCTCGGTCAGTCCCTCCCCGAGGTCGGGGAGCTTGAACTCCATTACCTGCGGCATCAGTTCTCCCACTGCAGGCGGGCCACGGTGTCCAGGATCCGGTCCACGCCGGGCAGGTGGTGCTTCTCCAGCATCGGCGGCGGGTACGGGATGTCGAAGCCCGTCACCCGCAGCACCGGCGCCTCCAGGTGGTGGAAGCACTTCTCCTGGATGCGGGCGACGAGCTCGGCGCCCGGTCCGCCGAAGCCGTTCGCCTCGTGGACCACCACCGCGCGCCCGGTCCGGCGTACGGAGGCCATGACGGTCTCCTCGTCGAGCGGCACCAGCGAGCGCAGGTCCACGACCTCCAGGTCCCAGCCCTCCTCGCGGGCCGCCTCGGCCGCCTCCAGGCACACCGGCAGCGAGGGCCCGTACGTGATCAGCGTCGCGCTCGTGCCCGTGCGCCGCACCAGGGCCTTGCCGATGCCCGGCACCTCCGCCGGGGCCTCGGGGTTCCACTCGGCCTTCGACCAGTACAGCCGCTTCGGCTCCAGGAAGATCACCGGGTCGTCGCTCGCGATCGACGCGCGCAGCAGCCCGTAAGCGTCCTCGACGGTCGCCGGGGTCACCACGTGCAGGCCGGGCGTGGCGATGTAGTACGCCTCGGAGGAGTCGCTGTGGTGCTCCACGCCGCCGATGCCGCCGCCGTACGGCACGCGGATGGTGATCGGCAGGGGCATCGCGCCGCGCGTGCGGTTGCGCATCTTCGCCACGTGCGAGATGAGCTGCTCGAACGCCGGGTAGGCGAACGCGTCGAACTGCATCTCCACGACCGGCCGCAGCCCGTACATGGCCATGCCGACCGCGGTGCCGAGGATGCTGGCCTCCGCGAGCGGGGTGTCCGTGCAGCGGTCCTCGCCGAACTCCTTCGCCAGGCCGTCCGTGATGCGGAAGACGCCGCCGAGGGTGCCGACGTCCTCGCCCATGACGTGCACGGTCGGGTCCGCGGCCATCGCATCGCGCATGGCCCGGTTCAGGGCCTGCGCCATCGTCGCGGGCTTCGCCGCCACCGTCGTCACGACTGCTCCTCCGCTTCGAGCTCGGCCCGCAGCATGTCCGCCTGCTCGCGCAGCCGGCCGGTCTGCTCCGCGTAGACGTGCTCGAACAGGTCCATCGGGTTCAGGACGGGGTCGGCGTTCATCCGCTCGCGCAGGGCCGCGGCCATCTGCTCGGCCGCCTCCTTCGCCGCCTCGATGCCCTGCTCGTCCAGGATCCCGCGCGCGGTCAGCTCGCGCTCCAGCAGTTCCACCGGGTCGTGCGCCTTCCATGCCTCGACCTCGGAGTCCCCGCGGTAGCGGGTCGCGTCGTCGGCGTTCGTGTGGGCCTCGATGCGGTACGTGACCGCCTCGATCAGGGTGGGTCCGCCGCCGGACCGGGCCCGCCGGACCGCCTCGGACAGCACCTCGTGCACGGCGGCGATGTCGTTGCCGTCGACGAGGCGGCCGGGCATCCCGTACCCGACGGCCTTGTGGGCCAGGGTGGGGGCGGCGGTCTGCTTGGACAGCGGGACGGAGATGGCGAAGCCGTTGTTCTGGACGAGGAAGACCACCGGGGCCTGCCAGACGGCCGCGAAGTTCAGCGCCTCGTGGAAGTCGCCCTCGCTGGTGCCGCCGTCGCCGACCATGGCCAGGGCCACCACGTCGTCGCCGCGCAGCCGCGCCGCGTGCGCCAGGCCCACCGCGTGCGGCAGCTGGGTCGCGAGCGGGGTGCTCAGCGGGGCGATCCGGTGCTCGCGGGGGTCGTAGCCGGTGTGCCAGTCGCCGCGCAGCAGCGTCAGCGCCTGGACGGGGTCCAGGCCGCGCGCCACGGCCGCCAGGGTGTCGCGGTAGCTCGGGAAGAGCC
Source organism: Streptomyces sp. NPDC046866 (assembly GCF_040704625.1). Taxonomy (NCBI): domain Bacteria; kingdom Bacillati; phylum Actinomycetota; class Actinomycetes; order Kitasatosporales; family Streptomycetaceae; genus Streptomyces; species Streptomyces sp. NPDC046866. The sequence continues at coordinate 287,253 of NZ_JBEYXN010000001.1, read as the reverse complement.
AGTCCTGCTCCTCCAGCACGAGGGCGGCCGCGATCTCGCAGGCCTCCTGCCCGACCGTGGAGGGGTAGACGGCGAGCCGGCCCTGCCGGGTGAGGGCGGTGGCCTGGGCGTTGTAGCGGCGGCCGCGCACCAGTTCGGCGTGGCAGCGGCGCATCAGCTCGGGGTCGAGCTTCTCGGCGGCCGGCGTGCCCAGTACCCGGTACGGCTCGGGGTCCGGGAGCAGCGGCGCGGCATCCGTACGGGGGCTCCAGGCGGGCGGCGGGGTGGATCGGTGGGACGCACCGGCGCCGGGCAGCTCTTGGACCGTCATGGCGGCGTACACCTCCTCTTGGGAAGCGGGCAGACGGCAGCCCCGGTTGTGAGGCGCCTCACCAACCGATTGTTCGGTCGATGGCGCAATTTGGCTACAGGCACCTCCAGGCTGTGGACAAAGTGGCGCCGGGGCCCTGGGATGGGTGCAGGACGTCCAGGACAGGGAGGCAGTGGGCAATGCCGGATGAACAAATGGCCGCAGCGGGTTCCGCACCGGTCCCACCGGGCGGTGCACCCTCCGCCCCACAGGCCCCGCCCCGCCCCCTGGACCCCATCGACCGTTCGATCATGCGGCTGCTCCAGGCGGACGGCCGGGCGTCGATACGGTCGGTGGCCGAGCAGGTCCACGTCTCGCGCGCGAACGCGTACGCGCGGATCAACCGGCTGATCGACGACGGGGTGATCCGTGGGTTCACGGCCCGCGTGAACCACGAACGCGCAGGCCAGGGTGCCTCCGCGTACATCACCCTGAAGATCGTCCAAAACTCCTGGCGCACGGTGCGCGAGAAGCTCCGCGAGCTGCCCGGCGCCGCCCACATCGCCCTGGTCAGCGGCGATTTCGACGTCCTGCTGCTGGTCCACACCCCCGACAACCGCACCCTGCGCGAGCTGGTGCTGACCCGGCTCCAGTCCATCCCCGAGGTGCTCTCCACGCGCACGCTGCTGGTCTTCGAGGAGACCGACCTCCTCGACCCGGGCCCGCCCGGCGGCGCACCGGCGATCGCGGCCGAGGAGTAGCCGGCGGCGCACGCGAAGAAACGACACAGCGCCCCGGGGCCGGCCTGGAAGGGCCGTCTCCGGGGCGCTGTGCGAGGCGCCTACGGGCGGATCACTTGGTCTCGTAGTAGCCGAACATGTCGACGATCAGGTCGGTGGTGTCCCAGCTCTGGTTCCAGAAGTCGATGACGCCGTTGACGCCGCCGGAGCTCGCCTGGACCAGGTTCGGGACGGTCTTGCCGGCCGTCCAGTTCAGCGTCGACGCGGTGGGCCGCCTCTGCTCGACCTGGGTGTGGTTCTGGTACTGGTCCGGGCTGTTGGTGTCGGGGGCGACCGAGAGGAAACCGGCGTCCTTGGTGTTGGTCACCGTGGCGTTCAGGACGTAGCCGGCGATGCCCTCCTCGCCGTGGGAGATGGCCGACCAGATGTACCCGCGCGGGTACATCGGACCGTCCCAGGTCCGGGTGTCGAACCTGCGGAACGGCTTGACCGCCATGAAGGAGCCCGAGCTGGCGGGGCTGTAGTAGCCGACGACGTCGACGATGACGTCGGTGCCGGCCCAGGCGCCGTTGCGGACGTTGATCCGCCCGTCCGGGCCGACCGGGACGATCACTGAGTTGGCGATGGTCTGGCCGGCGGTGAAGTTCACGTTCGACGTGGTGGGCGCCGACTGGCCGCTCGGGAAGACGGTCAGGTGGCCGGCCTCCTTCGGGTTGGTGACGGTCACGTTCAGCGCCACCGCGGTGATGTCGCCCGGGACGCCGTACTGGCCGCTGATCTGGGTGCCGAACGTGGCCTGCCCGGCGACCTGGCCCTTGGCGGTGCCCAGGCCCGTCCGGGTGTCGACGAAGCGGGCCGGCGTCATCGGGGTGTAGCCGCTGGACGCCTTCTGGGTGAAGTAGCCGGTGATGTCGGCGATCAGGTCGACCGACTCCCAGCCGCCGTTGTACAGCTCGACGGTGCCGTCCTTGCCGACCGGCACGATCACCATGTTCGGCACGCTCTGGTTGGCCTCGTAGTTGAGGTTCGAGGTGGTCGGCCGCTCGCCCCCGCCGGGGAAGGCGGTGACGTGCCCGGCGGAGCCGGTGTTGGTGACGGTGACGTTCAGCGCCACGGCCGTGACGCCCTTCGGGATGCCGCCGTTGCCGGCGATCTGCACCTTCGTGCTGCTGTACGCCTTCACCATGGCGCGCGGGCCGCCGATCCCGTTGCGGGTGTCCAGCAGACGGGTCGGGGCGTACGGGGTGAAGTCCGAGCCGACCGTCGAGAGCGGGAGCTCGTTGACGACCTCGGCGTTGTTCGCCGCGTCCGTCACGGTGACCTTGACGTTGTACTCGCCGAGCTCGGCGTAGCGGTGCGCGAGCTTCACCTCGGCGCCCGGGGCGCCGTCGGCGGTGTCGACGGGGCTGCCGTCACCCCAGTCGTAAGTGACCTTGAGCGTGGCGCCCGGGACGCTCATGAGCGTGGACTGCAGTTCGACGCCGTGCGCGGACGTGGCCCAGGCGTTGAGGACCACGGCGAGGTCCGGGTTGCCGGCCGTGGCCACCTGCGGCGCGGCCTGGAGGCCCTTGGCCGGCGCGGTGGCGGACGGGGTCTTGCGGACCGACTTCTCGGCCCCGCTGTGGAACGTCCTGGTGGCCGTCGGCTTCGGCAGCGAATCCGACGGGGCGCCCGCCACGGGCGCCCCCTGGGCCACGGGTGCTGCCGGACCGGCGGCCTGGGCCATGCCCGGCGCCAGGACCGCGCCGAGGCTGGCCGCCACGGCTACGGCAGCGGAAAGTACGAGTCGGCGATTGCGCACCGGCCCCCCCATTTTGTTTTTTGAACGCGCTCAGGTTTGAGTCGCGGACAGCGTACCTCGCCGGGGGGACACTTGATCGCACAGTTTTTCGGCCGTTCTGCGCGGGGGCTGGCCGGCCGCCCGCCGCGCGCATCGGCCTAGCCGCGGAGCGTCCGCAGGCCGTCGAAGGCCATGTGCACCACGGCGTCGGCGAGTTCGTCGGGCGTGGTGCCCGGGTGCGGGCGGTACCACTCGACCAGCGAGTTGACCATGCCGAACAGCAGGCGGGTGGCCAGCCGGATGTCCACGTCCGCCCGCAGGTCCCCGTCCGCCGCGGCCGCCTTGAGCAGCTCCGCCACTTGGTGGTCGAACTCGCGCCGGCGCTCCAGCGCCCAGCGCTCGGTGCGCGTGTTGCCCCGCACCCGCAGCAGCAGCGTCACGTACGGCAGCTCGGCGACCAGCACCTCGACCGTGCGGCGCGTGACGTACTCGACGCGCTCGACCGCCCGCCCGCGCAGGGCTCCGGGCTCCTCCAGCACGGCGAAGAGCCCGTCCAGCGCGCGGCTGACGGCCCGGTTGAGGAGCTCCTCCTTGCCGGCCACGTGGTGGTAGATCGAGGACTTCGAGATGCCCGCCGCCCTGGAGAGGTGCTCCATGGAGGTGCCGTCGTAGCCGCGCTCGTTGAAGACCTGGACCGCGACCGTCAGGAGCGACTCCGGGGTATAGGTGTCCCGCCTGGCGGTGGTCATGCGCCCTCCACCTCCGGAACGTCCGCCTCCGCGTCCTCCGCGTAGCCGAGCTTGAACAGGGCCAGCGAGGGCGCGTAGCGGCCGCCGGGGCAGCGCTCGTCGAGGTGGTGCAGCAGGTCGTACGCCCAGTCGCGACCGAGCCGCTCGTGCCACTCGCCGGGACCGAGGGGGTAGTTGACGCCGAGCCGCATGGCGGTGTCGATGTCCTCGGCGCTGGCCACGCCCCGGGCGACCGCGTCCGCGGTCAGGTCGATCAGCATGGCGACCGTGCGGGCCACGATCATGCCGGGCACGTCGCCGATCACGGAGACCTGCTTGCCGAGCTTCTGGAAGAGGCCGACGGCCTCGGCGAGGGTCCGCTCGCTGGTGTCCGCGCCGGCGGACAGGGCGATGCGGGTGGCGCCGCGGTAGTCGAGCGCCAGGTCGAAGTAGACGACGTCCGCGAACTCGATCGACGTCTTGCCGTCCGCGAGGACCAGCTGGCCCTCGCCGGGCAGCTGGATGTACGGGCCGCCGTGCTCGGTGGCCGTGACCGCGATCCCCGCCTCCTCCATCAGGACGGCGAGCTCCGCGGCCGGGCCGAGGTCGCCGACGACGGTGACCTCCTCCGGGGCCTTCTCGGGGCCCGCGGTGTGCGGGAGCGCCGCCGGGGCGTCCGGGCCGTACGGGAACCAGCCGTGGCCCGACTTGCGGCCGAGGCGGCCCGACTGGACCAGGCGGCGCTGCGCGAGCGAAGGGGTGAACTTCGGGCTCCGGAAGAACGACTCCCACACCGAGCGGGTGACGGCCTCGTTGACGTCCTGCCCGATCAGATCGGTCAGTGCGAAGGGGCCCATCTTGAAGCCGCCGCACTCGCGCAGCACGGCGTCGATGGTGGCCGGGTCGGCGCCCTGCTCCTCGTACACCGCGAAGGCCTCGGCGTAGAAGGGGCGGGCGATCCGGTTGACGATGAAGCCGGGGGTGTCGGCGCAGCGGACCGGGGTCTTCCCCCAGCCCAGGACGGTGGCGTACGCGCGCCCGGCGGCGGCCGGGTCGGTCGCGAAACCGCTGACCACCTCGACGAGCGGGAGGAGCGGGGCCGGGTTGAAGAAGTGCAGGCCGAGGAAGCGGCCGGGGTGGGCGAGGCCGCCCGCGAGCTCCGTCACGGAGAGGGAGGAGGTGTTCGTCGCCAGCAGGGCGTCCGGCGCCACCACCTCTTCGAGTGCCGCGAAGAGGGTCTTCTTGACGGTGACGTCCTCGACGACCGCCTCGATGACGAGCGCGGCGTCGGCGAGGTCGGCGAGGACCGGGGCCGCGGCGATCCGGCCGATCGCCTCCTCCGCCTCGGTGCGGTCGAGGCGGCCCTTGGCGGCCATCCGCTCGACGCGGTCCTGGACGATGCCCACGCCGTCGGCGGCGAGGGCGGCGTTGATGTCGTAGATCAGCACCCGGTGACCTGCAAGAAGGGCGACCTGGGCGATGCCCTGGCCCATGGTGCCGGCGCCGACGACCGCCACAGTGCGGGACCGCTCGATTGCTGTCATGTCCTGATCCTCCCGCACCGGGTTATCCACAGGGCTGCCGGGCCCTCTTGTCCCGACCGATCGTTCGGTTACTCTAACTCCAGTCTGCTCTTCTTCACCCGCCCTTGCCTGATCTCAGTCTGCGACCCAGCTGATCTTGCCCGGCTCAACGAGGAGTTGGTCCCTGATGGCCGCCGAGTCCACCCTCCCCCCGCTGACTGCCCTGACCGCCAAGCACCGGCCCACCCTGGACCAGGCGCTGGAGGCCATCCGCAGCCGCGCCTACTGGTCCCCGCACCCCGAGCACCCGAAGGCGTACGGCGAGACCGCCCCCGCCGACGGGCTGGCCGCCTTCGAGGCCGTCCGCGGCACCCGGTTCGACCTCGGCCAGCCCGGCACCGACGGCTGGGCGGGCGGCGAGGTGTCCCCCTTCGGCCCCGAGCTGGGCGTCGAGTACCCGCACGTCGACCCCGACGTGCTGCTGCCCGCGATGCGCGCCGGCATGGGCGCCTGGCGGGACGCCGGCCCCGAGGCCCGCGCCCTGGTCTGCATCGAGATCCTGGCCCGGATCGGCGCGCGCACGCACGAGTTCGCGCACGCGGTCATGCACACCAGCGGCCAGGCGTTCATGATGGCCTTCCAGGCGGGCGGCCCCCACGCGCAGGACCGCGGCCTGGAGGCGGTGGCCTACGCGTACGAGGAGCAGACCCGCGTCCCGGGCCGCGCCGACTGGTCCAAGCCGCAGGGCAAGAAGGACCCGCTGAACCTGGACAAGCGCTTCGTCGCCGCCCCGCGCGGCATCGCGCTGGTGATCGGCTGCAACACCTTCCCGACGTGGAACGGCTACCCGGGCCTGTTCGCCTCCCTCGCCACCGGCAACGCCGTGCTGGTCAAGCCGCACCCGCGCGCCGTGCTCCCGCTGGCGCTCACGGTGCAGGTGGCCCGCGAGGTCCTGGCGGAGGCCGGCTTCGACCCGAACCTGGTCGCGCTGGCGGCCGAGCGGCCCGGCGAGGGCATCGCCAAGACCCTCGCCGTGCGCCCCGAGATCAAGCTGATCGACTACACGGGCTCGACGGAGTTCGGCGACTGGCTGGAGACCAACGCCCGCCAGGCGCAGGTCTACACCGAGAAGGCCGGCGTCAACACGGTCGTGGTGGACTCCACCGACAACTACAAGGGCATGCTGGGGAACCTGGCCTTCTCCCTGTCCCTGTACAGCGGCCAGATGTGCACCACCCCGCAGAACCTGCTGATCCCGCGCGACGGCATCGAGACCGACGCCGGCCACAAGTCGTACGACGAGGTCGTCGCCGACCTCGCGGCCTCGATCGGCGGCCTCCTGGGCGACGACGCCCGGGCGAACGCGCTGCTGGGCGCCCTGGTCAACCCGGACGTCAAGGCCCGCCTGGAGGCGGCTGCCGGGCTCGGCGAGGTCGCGCTGGCCTCCCGCGAGGTGGTGAACCCCGAGTTCCCGGACGCGGTGGTCCGCACTCCCGTCATGGTGAAGCTGGACGGCTCCAAGCCGGACGACTCCGCCCCGTACCTCTCGGAGTGCTTCGGCCCGGTCTCCTTCGCGGTGGCGGTGGACTCCACGGCCGATGCGCTGGAGCTGCTGCGGCGCACGGTGCGCGAGAAGGGCGCCATGACCGTCGGCGCGTACACGACCTCGGAGGAGACGGAGCGGGCGATCGAGGAGGTCTGCCTGGAGGAGTCGGCGCAGCTGTCGCTGAACCTGACCGGCGGGGTCTACGTGAACCAGACCGCGGCCTTCTCCGACTTCCACGGCTCGGGCGGCAACCCGGCGGCCAACGCCGCCCTGTGCGACGGCGCCTTCGTCTCGAACCGCTTCCGCATGGTGGAGGTCCGGCGCCAGGCCTAACCGGCCTCGGCGGGGGCGGGCGCCGGCGGCGGCCCGCCCCAGTGGAACAAGGCCATGGCCACACTGGTGGCCAGGTTGTAGCTGGACACCTGCGGCCGCATGGGCAGGCACACCAGGTGATCGGCCCGGGCGCGCAGCTCGGGTGAGATGCCGTGCCGCTCGGAGCCGAAGACCAGCAGCGCATCGTCCGGGAGGGTGAGGGCACGGATGTCCTCGCCCTCCGGGTCGAGCGCGTAGACGGGCCCCTCGGGCAGGCTCTCGAGGGTCACCCGGTCGACGGTGGTGGCGAAGTGCAGCCCGGCTCCGGCCCGCACGACGTTCGGGTGCCAGGGATCCAGACTGCCCCGGGTGACGACCCCCGTGGCCCCGAACCCGGCGGCGAGCCGCACGACGGCCCCGACGTTCCCCAGGTTCTTGGGGTCGTCGAGCACCACGATCGGCGCGTTCCGCGGCCGCCGCCGCAGCCGCGCCCGCCCCTCCTCCCCGTCGGGCCGCACGGCGAGCGCCGCCACCCCGGTCGGATGCACCCGCCCGACCAGCTCCCTCAGGTCGCCCTGCCGCACGAGCCGCCCCAGCCGGTCCTGGACGTCCGGGGCCAGTGCAGCGGCGAGCGCGAGCGCGGCCTCCGGCTCCTCGGCGACGACATCGCGCACCTCGGCCCCGAACCGCAGGGCGTGCTTGAGGGCATGGAACCCGTCCAACAGCACAAGCCCCTCATCACCGACACCCCGCCACTCCCACACCTCACCCATACCCCGACCCTACGACCCCGCCCACCCCAGCCGACCCCACCCACCCCCGCCGGCAAATCCAGCCCCGCCGGCGTTTGAGGCGCGGGGCCCGGAGCGGAGCCCCGATCTCTGAGCCCCGCCGGCGCTGGAGGCGAACCGGGTCCGGGCGGAGCCCGGTTTCGGGAAGGGGCGGGGAGGGGAAACGCTCCGCGCAGCGGCCAAGGGGCAGCGCCTAGCCGGCCTCGGCGGCAGGCCTGGGGCCCGGCCCCGGGGCCCCGGCCCCGGAAGCGACCGGCTCCGCAGGGCCCCGCCCAGGAGCCCGCAGCCGAGCCCGCGCACGGGTGACCGCCCCACCGACCCCCGCCAGGAAGACCGTCGGCAGGAACACCGCGTCAGCGGCGATCATCGCCAGGGAGAAGAACGGCAGCCCCAGCAACACCGCAATCCCCGCATGCTCCACGATCATCACCCCCAGCAGCACGTTCTTCACCCGCCGCTGGAACACCGTGAACGGAAAGGCGACCTGGACCGCCACCGTCCCGTAGGACAGCAGCATCACCGCCGTCCCGCTCCCCGCCAGCACCCCCGACACCTCAGGCCACGGACTGAAGTAGTCCAGCCCGAGCGGGTAGTACAGCGCGGTCCCGTCCTGCCACCGCGACCCCTGGATCTTGTACCACCCGGCCGTCGCGTAGATCAGGCACACCTCCGCCATGATCACCAGCATGGCGGCGTTGTGCACCAGGTTGGCCAGGACGTCCAGGAGCGCCCGCCCCTCGCCCCGGGGTGCGTACCGCTCGACCATCCACCACACCGCGGTGGCCACCCACAGCGCCGCGAAGGCCGCCACCCACCCGAGGCCGAACTGCGCGGTGACCGCCCCGTACGCGAACACCGCGCCCAGCAGGCCCCACAGCACCGGCCCGGCGGCCCCCCGCGCGGCCGATCCCCGCAGCCGGGCCCGCCGCGCGTCCAGCGACCACACCTGCGCGCACCGGGTGAGCACCAGGTAGATCGCCATCAGGTGGATGACGTTGTCCCCGCCGTCGCCCACGAACACGCTGCGGTTCTGCAGCGACAGCACGCCCGCCATGAACACCACGGACGTGGCCCGGGTCCGCCAGCCCAGCACCATCAGCGCGCTCGCCAGCACGGCGACCGCGTACACGAGCTCGAACCACGGCTGCGCGTCCGTCCACAGCAGCAGCGTGAAGGCGTGGTTGGAGTCGACCAGCCGGCGCGCCAGCGCCCAGCTCCAGGGGCCGTCGGGCCCGTACAGCGCGTGCCGGTTCGGGTACTCCCGCAGGAGGAAGAACAGCCAGGTCGCGGAGAAGCCCATGCGGACCACGGCGCTCTGGTACGGGCCCAGCGCCTGCCCGGTGGCTTTCGCGAGCGCCCCGCGCGCGGCGGCCCGCGCCCGTCTCACACCCTCCACCACGGAAGCTCCCGGTAGTACGTCTGCGTGTCGGTCTTCTCGTCGCTCCACCGCGGGGCGGCCACGGCGCGCGTCGCCGATCGCACCTGGATCCGGACGACCGTGCCCCCCGCGCCGGCGCCGTCGGCGGCGGTGCCCGCCCCGGCTCCGGCCTCGGGGAGCCGGTCCAGCGCGATCCGCTTCAGGTACTGCTCCGACAGCTCCCCCCGCTCGCCGTTGGCGCGGTTGTCGTCGTCGTGGGAGCCGGTGTAGAAGTCCCAGGCCCGCCGCAGCTGGTTCTGCCGGGTGTGGCTGGGCAGCAGGCTGTGCCGGATGGCGGCGCCGTCCTCGGCGGACAGGTCGTGCCAGGGCCCGGTGACCAGCTCGCCCCCGCGCGTGCGGACCTCCGCGCGAGCCTCGACGGCGATGTTCTGCTGGAGCGGGTTGGGGGCGAAGAGCTTCCAGTTCTGCTCGAACTCGGGGTAGATCCAGTCGTCGATCGCCTCGGCGTGGCGTTTGCTGACCGTGTTGGTCGGCGCGACGTGCAGGAAGACCATCCCGAGGTGCCCGCAGACGGCGAGGGCGGTGACGGCGACGGCGAGGGCCGCGACGACCCGGTACGGGGCGGACAGCCCGGCGATCCCGGGCTCGCGGGACGGCGGCCGCGCGACGGCGGATCCGGGCGGTGGAAGGGCCCCTTCCGCGGCCTCCCGCTCGTTCGCTTCCATCGCCCCCCGATCGTTCGGCGTCCACAGGGTTCGTCCACAGGTCGACCGCAGAGGTTGACACCCTACGGGCCCCCGTCTCACCATTGAAGAGCATGAACCGAACGATCGGTCGGTCGGGCGGTGACAACGGACGGTCAACAAACTCTGGCAGGGGGCCGGGATGGTGGCAGTGACCCCGGAATCGGGGCAGGACACGGCCCTCGGGGCAGACCTCGGGGCGCAGCTCGCGGCGGCCTTCGACGCCGCCGTGGCGGCCGACGAGCGCGTCGAGCCGCGCGACTGGATGCCCGAGGAGTACCGCGCCTCGCTCGTACGCCAGATGGCCCAGCACGCGCACTCCGAGATCATCGGCATGCAGCCCGAGGCGAACTGGATCACCCGCGCGCCCTCGCTGCGCCGCAAGGCGATCCTCATGGCCAAGGTGCAGGACGAGGCCGGGCACGGCCTGTACCTGTACAGCGCGGCCGAGACCCTGGGCACCAGCCGCGACGAGCTGCTGGACAAGCTCCACGCGGGCAAGCAGAAGTACTCGTCGATCTTCAACTACCCCACGCTGACCTGGGCCGACGTCGGCGCGATCGGCTGGCTCGTGGACGGCGCCGCGATCACCAACCAGGTGCCGCTGTGCCGCTGCTCCTACGGGCCGTACGCCCGCGCCATGGTCCGGATCTGCAAGGAGGAGTCCTTCCACCAGCGCCAGGGGTACGAGCTGCTCCTCGCCCTCTCGCAGGGCACGCCGGAGCAGCACGCGATGGCTCAGGACGCGGTGAACCGCTGGTGGTGGCCCTCGCTGATGATGTTCGGCCCGCCGGACGACGAGTCGGCGCACTCGGCGCAGTCCATGGCCTGGCGGATCAAGCGGCACTCCAACGACGAGCTGCGCCAGCGCTTCGTGGACATCGCCGTCCCGCAGGCCGAGGCGCTCGGCCTGACCCTGCCCGACCCGGACCTGAAGTGGAACGAGGAGCGCGGGCACCACGACTTCGGCGCCATCGACTGGGCCGAGTTCTGGGACGTCCTCAAGGGCAACGGACCGTGCAACGAGCAGCGGCTCGGCCAGCGCCGCAGGGCGCACGAGGAAGGCGCGTGGGTCCGGGAGGCGGCCGCCGCCTATGCACACAAGCACGCGGCGGCACCTGCCGCGGCGACGAACGAGGAGGCACGGGTATGACGCAGAACTGGCCGCTGTGGGAGGTGTTCGTGCGCTCACGGCGCGGCCTCTCGCACACGCACGCGGGCAGCCTGCACGCGCCCGACGCGGAGATGGCCCTGCGCAACGCCCGCGACCTGTACACCCGGCGCAGCGAGGGCGTCTCCATCTGGGTGGTGCCCTCCGCGGAGATCACCGCCTCTTCGCCGGACGAGCGGGACCCGTTCTTCGCCCCGGCCGCCGACAAGCCCTACCGGCACCCGACCTTCTACGAGATCCCCGAGGGGGTGAACCACCTGTGACCGGGACTGACGCCGTGACCGGCACCGACACCGCCGGCCTCACCGACGCCACCGCAGCGGCGGCCCTCGCGCTGGGGGACGACGCGCTGGTGCTCTCCCACCGCCTCGGCGAGTGGGCGGGGCACGCCCCCGTCCTGGAGGAGGAGGTCGCCCTCGCCAACATCGCACTCGACCTGCTCGGCCAGGCCCGCGTCCTGCTGTCCATGGTGGGCGACGAGGACGAGCTGGCCTTCCTGCGCGAGGAGCGGTCCTTCCGCAACCTGCAGCTGGTGGAGCAGCCGAACGGGGACTTCGCGCACACGATCGCCCGCCAGCTGTACTTCTCCCTGTACCAGCACGAGCTGTACGCGGAACTGGCGCGAGGGGACGGCCCGTTCGCCGGCCTGGCCGCCAAGGCGGTCAAGGAGACGGCCTACCACCGCGACCACGCCGAGCAGTGGACCCTGCGCCTGGGCGACGGCACCGAGGAGAGCACCCGGCGCATGCGGGCCGCGCTCGATGCGCTGTGGAAGTACACCGGCGAGATGTTCCAGCCGGTCGAGGGGATCGACGCCGTCGACTGGACCGCCCTGGAGGCCCGCTGGCTGGCCGCGCTGGGCGGCGTACTGGAGCGTGCCGGGCTCGCCCTCCCCGAGGGCCCGCGCACCGGCGCCTGGGCCGCCGGAGCGGGCCGCCAGGGCCTGCACACTGAGCCGTTCGGCCGGATGCTCGCCGAGATGCAGCACCTGCACCGCAGCCATCCGGGGGCGTCGTGGTGACGCAGCCGGACCGTGCAGCCGGCTCCGAAGCCCGTCCCGGGAACACCCCGGAGGCGGGCGGCGCCGGGGGCATGAGCCGCCTGGAGGCGGAGCTGGCCGCGCTGGCGGGCTCCGTGCCCGACCCCGAGCTGCCCGTGCTCACGCTGGCCGAGCTCGGCGTGGTGCGCGGGGTGCGGGTGGACGAGGACGGCCACGCCGAGGTCACCCTCACCCCCACGTACACGGGATGCCCGGCCATCGAGGCCATGTCCGCGGACATCGAGCGGGCGCTGACCGGCCACGGCATACCGGAGGTCCGGGTGCGCACCGTGCTCTCGCCCGCCTGGTCCACCGACGACATCAGCGCCGAAGGCCGGCGCAAGCTCGCCGAGTTCGGCATCGCCCCGCCGCGGCCGCACGCGGCCGGCGGGCCGGTCCCCCTCACCTTGTCGGTCCGCTGCCCGCACTGCGGGTCGACCGACACCGAACTGCTCAGCCGGTTCTCCTCCACCGCTTGCAAGGCGCTGCGCCGCTGCACCGCCTGCCGTGAACCGTTCGACCACTTCAAGGAGCTGTAGATGGCCGCGTCCACGCCGTCGCCCACGCCGGGCCCGGGCCGCCCCGCGCGCCACGGAGCCTTCCACCGGCTGACGGTGGCGGCGGTCGACCGGCTCACCGACGACTCCGTGGCGCTGACGCTGGCCGTCCCCGAGGAGCTGCGGGCCGAGTACCTGCACGCCGCGGGCCAGCACCTCACCCTGCGCCGCACGGTCCCGGACGGCACGGAGATCCGCCGCACGTACTCGATCTGCTCGCCCGCCCCGGACCCGGCGGGCCCCGGCCCGCAGCGGCTGCAGGTCGGTGTGCGCCTGGTGGAGGGCGGGGAGTTCTCCACCTTCGCCCACAAGGAGGTCGCCGCCGGGGACGTGCTGGACGTGATGGTCCCGGCCGGGCGGTTCGTCCTGGAGCCGGCGGCCGCCCCCGCCGCCGCCCACTACGCGGCGATCGTCGGCGGCAGCGGCATCACCCCGGTGCTGTCCATCGCGGCGACGCTGCTCGCGGCCCGGCCGGACGCCCGGTTCTGCCTGGTGCGCAGCGACCGCACGGCCGCGTCCACGATGTTCCTGGAGGAGGTCGCCGACCTCAAGGACCGCTACCCGGACCGGTTCCAGCTCGTCACGGTCCTGTCCCGGGAGGAGCAGGAGGCCGGGCTGCCGTCCGGGCGGCTGGACCAGGAGCGGCTGACGGGGCTGCTGCCCGCGCTGCTGCCCGTCGCCGAGGTGACCGGCTGGTTCCTGTGCGGGCCGTACGGCCTGGTGGTGGAGGCGGAGAAGGCGCTGGGCGCGCTCGGCGTGGCACGGACCCGCATCCACGAGGAGGTCTTCCACGTCGAGGACGCCACGGCGCCGGTCCGCGCCGCCGCAGCGTCGGCGCCCGCCCACGGCAAGGTCACGGCACGGCTCGACGGCCGCTCGGGCACCTGGCCGATCCAGGACGGGGAATCCCTGCTGGACACGGTGCTGCGCAACCGCGCCGACGCCCCGTACGCCTGCAAGGGCGGGGTGTGCGGCACCTGCCGGGCCTTCCTGGTGACCGGCGAGGTCCGGATGGAGCGGAACTTCGCCCTGGAGGCGGAGGAGACCGAGGCCGGGTTCGTCCTGGCCTGCCAGTCGCACGCGGTGACCGAGGAAGTCGAGATCGACTTCGACCGCTGAGCCGCACGCCGCGCGGTTGCACAACGCCGGCACCGGCACGCCGCGCGGTGTAGCACCCTCCCGGGCCCGCCCGCTGCGCGGGCCCGGGCCGGCGGACGGGGCCGACCGGGGCCTGTCCAATTCCCGCAAGCTGCTCTATCTTGACGCTCCGTCAGATCCGCTGTCCCGGAAGAGGGGCCTGCGGGTGCCGGTGCGCGCGGGAGGACAGGCAGTGGACTTCACCTTCACCGAGGAGCAGCAGGCCGCCGTCGAGGCGGCGCGGGCCGTCTTCTCCGGCGTCGCGCTCGACGGCGTGCCCAGCCCCGCCCTGACCCCCGGCGCCGTCGCCGACGACTTCGACCGGCCCCTGTGGGCCCGGCTCGCCGCCTCGGACCTGCTGGGCCTGGTGGTGTCCGAGGAGTACGGCGGCGCCGGCCTGGATGCGATCGCGCTGTGCCTGGTGCTGCGCGAGGCCGCGAAGGTGCTGGCCCGGGTCCCGCTGCTGGAGCACTGCGCCACCGCCCTGGCCGTCCAGGCCCACGGCAGCCCCCGGCTGGCCTCGGCACTCCTGCCCGGTGCCGGCAGCGGGCAGCTCGTCCTCACCGCCGCCGCACACGGACGCAGCGGCCACGATCCCGCCGAACTCGCCGTCACCGCCCGTCGGGACACCGACGGGCCGTGGGTGCTCGACGGGGTCCAGACCGCCGTCCCCTGGGCGCACGGCGCGGACTGGATCGCCGTACCGGCGCACACCGGGGAGGGCACGGCCGTCCTCGCGCTCCTCCCGCGCGGCGCCGAGGGCCTCACCCTGGCCGACCAGTTCTCCACCAGCGGGGAGCGGTTCGCCGAACTGCACCTCGACGGCGTCCGGGTGCCGGCCACGCACCTCATGGACAGCCCCGGGGCCTGGGAGCGGCTCCACCAGCTCCTCACCACCGGCACCTGCGCGCTCGCGCTGGGCCTCGGCACGGCCGTGCTGGCCATGACCAGCCAGTACACGGGCAAGCGGGAGCAGTTCGGCTTCCCGGTGGCCACCTTCCAGGCGGTCGCCGTCCAGGCCGCGGACCGCTACATCGACCTGCGCGCCATGGAGGCCACCCTCTGGCAGGCCGCCTGGCGGATCGACGCGGCGACCGGCGGAGCCGGCGGCCCGCTGCCCGCCGCGGGGGACATCGCCGTCGCCAAGATCTGGGCCGCGGAGGGCGTGCGCCGGGTCGTGCAGACGGCGCAGCACCTGCACGGCGGCTTCGGCGCCGACACCGACTACCCGCTGCACCGCTACCACGCGTGGGCCAAGCAGCTGGAGCTCCAGCTCGGGCCGGCCGCCGCCCACGAGGAGGCACTGGGCGACCTCCTGGCCGCCCATGCCCTGGCCTGAGGCGGCCTTCCTACAGCACGAAGGCCGGGCTGCCGTTGTCCGTCACCATCGGACGCCCGGCGCCCTCCCACGCCTGCATCCCGCCGTCGACGTTCACGGCGTCGATGCCCTGGCGCACCAGGTACTGGGTGACCTGGGCGGAGCGCCCGCCGACGCGGCACATCACGTGCACCCGGCGGCCGTCCTCGACCGCCTCGGCCAGCTCTCCGAAGCGGGCCACGAAGTCGCTCATCGGGATGTGCAGCGCGCCTTCGACATGGCCCGCGGCCCACTCGTCGTCCTCACGGACGTCCAGGACAAAGCCTTCGGAGGGCACCGCGGCGGCGTCCACCGAGGGAAGCGGTCCGAAGTTCATACGTGGCCTTCTCTCGTCGCAGGTAGGACTTCCAACTTAGCCGAGCCGGCACCCCGCCCGGCCCGGCTCACCCGGCGGACAGGGCCGCCAGCCGGGCCTCCTTCTCGGAGACCTGGGCCAGCAGCTGCTCGGCGATCTCCTCCAGCAGGCGGTCCGGGTCGTCCGGGGCCATCCGCAGCATCGCCCCGATGGCGCTGTCCTCCAGCTCCCGGGCCACCACGGACAGCAGCTCCTTGCGCCGGGCCAGCCACTCCAGGCGGGCGTAGAGCTCCTCGCTCTCCGTCAGCCGCCGCACCTCCTCCGGTACGGGGCCGGCCGCCCATTCCTCGGCCAGCGCGCGCAGCACCTGCTCGTCGCCCCGCCCGTACGCCGCGTTCACCCGCGCGATGAAGCCGTCGCGGCGGGCCCGCTCGGCCTCGTCCGGGGCCAGGTCCGGGTGGGCCAGGCGGACCAGCTCGCGGTAGAGGCGGCGCACCTCGTCGGTGGGGCGCACCCGCTGCGGGGGCTGCACCGGCCGGTCGGTGAGCATGGCGCCGGCGTCGTCGGAGATCCCGTCCGCGCCCATCCAGTCGTGGAACAGCTCGTCCACGCCCGGCATCGGCATCACCAGCGAGCGGGCCTCCCGGGCCAGGCGCAGGTCCTCGGCGTCACCGGTGCGCGCCGCCTTCGCCTCGGCGATCAGCGCATCCAGCTCGTCGAGCCGCGCGTACATGGGGCCGAGTTTCTGGTGGTGCAGGCGGGAGAAGTTGTCCACCTCGACCCGGAAGGTCTCCACCGCGATCTCGAACTCGATCAGCGCCTGCTCGGCGGCCCGCACGGCCCGCTCCAGGCGGGCCTCGGGACGCTCCTCGGAGGTGCCGGTGTCCCCGGCGGCGGTCTCGTCAGTCTGCTGCTCGCTCACCCGGCCACCCTAAGGCCGCCCGTCCGGGGCCGATGTTTCACGTGGAACATCGACCCGGGACCGTGACCTGCGCCCCTGGCCGGCGGCTCCGCTCAGACCCCGGCCTCGGCCGCGATCCGCCCGGACCGCACCGCCGCCACCAGGTCGGCGTGGTCGGCCTCGCTGCGGTCGGCGTAGGCCACGGCGAACGCGGCGATCGCCTCGTCCAGCTCGTCGCTCTTGCCGCAGTAGCCGGCCAGCAGCCGCGGGTCGGCGCTGTGCGCGTGCGCCCGGGCCAGCAGGGCACCGGTCATCCGGCCGTAGTCGTCGATCTGGTCCGCGGCCAGCGCCGCCGGGTCCACGCTGCCCTTGCGGTTGCGGAACTGCCGCACCTGGTACGGGCGCCCCTCCACCGTGGTCCAGCCCAGCAGGATGTCGGAGACCACCTGCATCCGCTGCTGCCCCGACACCACCCGGCGCCCCTCGTGCACCTCCGGCGCCGGCTCGAAGCCCACCGCCGGCAGGTGCGGCAGCAGCACCGACGGCCGCGCCTCCTTCACCTGGAGGACGAGCGGCTCACCGCGGTGGTCCAGCAGCAGCACCACGTACGAGCGGGTGCCCACGCTCCCGGTGCCCACGACCCGGAACGCCACGTCGTGGATCGCGTACCGGGCCAGCAGCGGCAGCCGGTCGCCCTGCAGCGTCTTCAGGTACGGCCCCAGCGAGGCCGCCACGGCCGCCGCCTCCGCGTCCCCGACCCGGCGCAGCACGGGCAGCGCGTCCACGAAGCGCAGCCCGCCGTCGGGACCCGGCTCGGTCGACTTGGCGGCGAACCGGGCCGAGGTGTTGTTGCGGGCCTTCTCCGAGACCCGCTCCAGGGTGCCCATCAGGTCGTGGGCGTCGGCGTGCGAGACGAGCTCCTCGTCCGCGATGGCGTTCCACGCGTCCAGCGCGGGCAGCTTGGCCAGCAGCCGCAGGGTGCCCCGGTAGGCGCCGACGGCGTCCCGCGCGGCCGCCCGGCAGGTGTCCTCGTCGGCGCCGGCCACCCGGCCGGCCAGGACCAGCGAGGCCGCCAGCCGCTTCAGGTCCCACTCCCAGGGTCCGAAGACGGTCTCGTCGAAGTCGTTGAGGTCGATCACCAGGCCGCCGCGGGCATCGCCGTACAGGCCGAAGTTCGCCGCGTGGGCGTCGCCGCAGATCTGCGCGCCGACCCCGGTGACGGGCCCGGTGGTCAGGTCGTGCGCCATCAGCCCGGCCGAGCCGCGCAGGAAGGCGAACGGGTTGGCCGCCATCCGCCCGACCCGTATCGGCGTCAGCGCCGCGACCCGCCCCGCGTTGGACTCCTCCACCGCGCGCACCGCGTCCGGGCGCCCGGCGGGCAGCTCGAAGCGCGCGTGCGCCGAACGCGGCACCCGCGCGCGCAGCGCCTTGCCGGCCGCCTTGGGCGAGCCCGCCACATCCCGCGGTGCGAAGCCCGGAACGGCCGGTATCCGCCCGCCGTCCACCGCCGCGCCCGTCTCCACCGCGTGCTGTTCCGTCATCGCCATGCGTGCCGCCCCCGCTCCGGCCGCACGTACGGCCCGTACGGGCCGGCGGCCAACATCAACATTTCGGGCCCGACCGTATCTACAGCCCGGCGTCCCTGGCCAGCAGGGCGGCCTGGACGCGGTTCTCGCAGCCCAGCTTCGCGAGGATCCGGCTGACGTACGTCTTCACCGTCGCCTCGCTCATGTGCAGCCGCCGGCCCGCGTCCGCGTTGGACAGCCCCTCGCCCAGCAGCGCCAGCACCCCGCGCTCCCGCTCGCTCAGCCCGGCGATCCGCCGCCGGGCCTCCTCCGCCCGCGCCGCGGCCCGTCCCGAGGCCAGCTGGTCCACCACGTGCCGGGTCGCACCCGGCGAGAGGTAGGCGTCCCCGGCGGCCGCAGCCCGCACCGCGCCGATCAGCTCGCCCGGCGCCGAGTCCTTCAGCAGGAATCCCGCACTGCCCTCGCCGAGCGCCCGCAGGACGTTCTCCTTCTCCCCGAAGGTGGTCAGGACCAGCGCCCGCACCTCGGGCGCGGCCCGGCGCAGCTCGCCGAGCGCGCTCAGGCCGTCCATCACCGGCATCTGGAGGTCCAGCAGCACCACGTCCGGGGTGTGCGCGCGGGCCTGCTCCACGGCCTCGCGGCCGTTCGCCGCCTCGGCCACCACCTCGACGTCCGGCGCCGAGGTGAGGATCATCCGGATCCCGGCGCGGATCAGCGGCTCGTCGTCAGCGATCACGACCCGGATCACCTTGGCTGTCACGCGCGCTCCTACCGCTCGACCTCGTACGCCTGCTTGTCGACGAGCCTGCCGTCCTTGAAGCAGAACCGGAAAACCGTATCGGTGGTCATCGCGGAGTCCTCCGTCGACAGCAGCGCCACGCAGCTCGCGCCCGCCGGCCGCTCGGGCCCGCGCCGGTCGAGGCCGTCGGTCAGGAAGCTGTCGCCCTGGGGGAGCCGCTCCCGTACGGCCTGCTCCGCGTCGCCGACCCGGACCCGGTCGTACTCCTCCCGGCTGATCATCGCCTTGCCCACCGAGCCCACCAGCATGGCCACGCCCGCGCCGACGACGATCACCAGCACCACGAGCGCCGCGACCGCGATCCCGCAGCCCAGCGCGACCCCGCCGGCCCGGCTGCGCCCGCGCACGAGCAGCTCCCGGTCCACGGCCGCCCAGTCCATCGGCGGTGCGCCGGCCGCCGCCGCCAGGGCCTGCGCCTGCTGCCCGAAGTCGTCGGCGACGTCTTCCGCACCGGCCGGCTCCGCCCCGTACGGCAGCACCCCGGCCACCCGGAACCCGCCGCCCTCGGCGGGGCCCGCGTGCACCATGCCGCCCACGAGCCGCGCCCGCTCCCGCAGCCCGGTCAGGCCCTGCCCGCCGGAGACCACCTCGCCGGCGCCCGCCCCGGCCGCCGGCCCGTTGGCGATCTCCACCACCAGCGAATCGTCCTCGTACCGCAGCGCGACCGCGATGGCCGCCCCCGGCGCGTGCTTGTAGGCGTTGGTCAGCGCCTCCTGCACGATCCGGTACGCCGCGTGGTCGCACGCCGCGGCCAGCGGCCTCGGCCGCCCCGCCGTCGTCAGGCGCACGTCGGTCCCGGCGCTCCGCGCGGCCTCCACGATCCCCGTGATGCCCGCCACACCCCGGGCCGCGGGCTGCGCCTCCTCCACCGGGACGGGCGCCTCCACCCCGTCGCGCAGGATCCCCACGACCTCGCGCAGCTCGTGCATCGCCGACACAGAGGCCTGCCGCAGCACCCCGACGGCCTCGCGCTGGCGGTCGGTGAGCTCCGGGTCGACCTCCAGGGCGCCGGTGTGCACCGAGATGAGCGCCAGCTGGTGGCCCAGGCTGTCGTGCATGTCCTGGGCGATGCGCTGCCGCTCCCGCAGCCGGGCCTGCCCGGCCACCATCGCCCGCTCGCGCATCAGCTGCCCGTTGCGCTCCTGCAGCGCCCGCAGCAGCGTCCGGCGCTGCGACCAGTACCGGCTGGCCAGACCGGGCATCACCGTCGTGACCAGGAACATCAGCGTCGAGAACACGATCACCGGCACGGGCCGCATCTGCGACCACTGCTCGACCACGCTCAGCGCGACCTGCGCCAGGAACGCCGCGGTGAACGCCGCCAGCGCCCGGCCCACGCCGACGATCCGGCGCCCCGCCGACCAGCCCAGCACGATCGTGATCAGCAGGGCCCCGGGCAGGAACGGCGTCACGGCTCCGGCCGCGACCAGGGTCGCGACCGGCAGCCGGCGCCGCAGCAGCACCAGGGCCACCACGGCGACGGCGCTCGCCGCCATCCGCGCCGTGCTGCCGTGGTCGAGCTCCTCCACGCCCAGGCCGAGCAGCACCACCACCGCGGCGAGCGCCAGGTCCGCCGCCAGGATCCGCGGGCTCCACGGCTCCGGCCCCTTCAGCCAGTCCCAGCCCGCCCGCGTCTTCGCCGTCACATCCACGCGCCGACCCTAGACACCCCGACCCCGCCGGGGCTCCCCCCTTTCGTCGCGTCCCGCCCGACGAAAGTCGCCGTTTCGAAAGACACCGCTCGCGGCGGACAACTCCCGCCGTCCTGAAGCCGCATGATCGTCCGGCCCGCCAGATCGGGGAAGGACCAGGGGAGTTGCCCGTACGACGCACCTCACACCGCCGACACGGCGCAGGGACAACGAAAGAACCCCTGGTTCGGATTTCTCCGAACCAGGGGTTCTGTCAGTGGGCGAGGGGGGATTTGAACCCCCACGTCCCGAAGGACACTGGCACCTGAAGCCAGCGCGTCTGCCGTTCCGCCACTCGCCCGAGCAGCGTCCCAGTGGTTCTTCCCTTTCGGGCCGTCCCCCTGGCGACGTCGAAACATTAGCACGTCATCGGGGGTGGAATCACATCGCTTTCCCCGGCCCCCCGGAAGCGGCCCCCGAGCGCCCCTCCCGCACAGCGCTCCCGGTGCGGGACACTGTCCCTTGCGCACCCCTACGATCCCTTGTGAGGACCAACACTTGTCCGCACAGGACACAGGGGGAACCACCCGAATCCGCCACGCGTGGATACGATCAGTAAGCAGTACAGGGGCGACAACGAGGAGGAGGTGCCCCATGGGAGTTCTGAAGCGGTTCGAGCAGCGACTCGAAGGTCTGGTGAACGGCACCTTCGCCAAGGTCTTCAAGTCCGAGGTCCAGCCCGTCGAGATCGCCGGAGCCCTCCAGCGGGAGTGCGACAACAACGCCACGATCTGGAACCGCGAGCGGACCGTCGTCCCCAACGACTTCATCGTGGAGCTCAGCGCGGGCGACTACGAGCGCCTGAGCCCCTACTCCGGGCAGCTCGGCGACGAGCTCGCCGGCCTCGTGCGCGACTACGCGAAGCAGCAGCGCTACAGCTTCATGGGACCGATCAAGGTCCACCTGGAGAAGGCCGAGGACCTCGACACCGGCCTCTACCGGGTCCGCAGCCGCACCCTCGCCGCCAGCACCTCCCAGCCCCAGCCGCAGCAGCCCCAGCAGGGCGGCTACGGCTACCCGCCGGTCGCCGCGCCGCCGATGCCCGCCGGACCGCCTCCGGGCGCGCCCGCGGGCCGGCCGGGCGCGGGCGGCCCGGCCCCCGCGCCCTCCGGCGGCGGCACCCGGCGCCACTGGATCGAGATCAACGGCACCCGCCACCAGATTTCCCGCCCCACGCTCGTGCTCGGCCGCAGCACCGAAGCCGACGTGCGGATCGACGACCCCGGCGTCTCGCGCCGGCACTGTGAGATCCGGACCGGAACGCCCTCGACGATCCAGGATCTCGGGTCCACCAACGGCATCGTGGTGGACGGGCAGCACACCACCCGCGCTACGCTCCGCGACGGCTCGCGGATCGTCGTGGGCAGCACCACCATCATTTACCGGCAAGCCGAAGGGTGAAGCGGGGGCAATGTCAGAGCTGACCCTGACGGTCATGCGGTTGGGTTTCCTGGCCGTTCTGTGGCTGTTCGTCATCGTGGCCGTCCAGGTCATCCGCAGCGACCTCTTCGGCACGCGCGTCACACAGCGCGGCTCGCGCCGCGGCAGCGGCGCAGGAGCCCCGCAGCAGGGCGGCCGCCAGGCCGCCGCGCCCCCGCAGCAGCGCCAGCGTCGCGGAGCGCCCACCAAGCTCGTCGTCTCCGAAGGCACCCTCACGGGCACCACGGTGGCCCTCGCCGGCCAGACGATCACCCTGGGCCGCGCCCACGACTCCACGATCGTGCTGGACGACGACTACGCCTCCAGCCGCCATGCCAGGATCTACCCCGACCGTGACGGCCAGTGGATCGTCGAGGATCTCGGGTCCACGAACGGCACGTACCTCGACCGGACCCGGCTGACCACCCCGACGCCCATTCCTCCGGGCGCCCCGATCCGCATCGGCAAGACCGTCATCGAGCTGCGGAAGTAGTACGAGTAATGAGCGAGCGGAGCGAGCGAGCCGCGGCAGTCCGTCCCACCCAGGACACGGACCCGAGCGCGCTCCCGACCGGAGGGTGGGCAGTGTGGCTCGAGACCGGTTGTACCCCGAGGAAGCGTCGACAGGGCAGGTGCGCATGAGTCTGTCCCTGCGGTTCGCCGCCGGATCTCACAAGGGCATGATCCGCGAGGGCAACGAGGACTCCGGCTACGCCGGCCCCCGTCTCCTCGCGGTCGCCGACGGCATGGGCGGCCAGGCCGCAGGCGAGGTCGCCAGCTCCGAGGTGATCTCCTCCCTCGTGCAGCTCGACGACGACGTGCCGGGCTCCGACATCCTCACCTCGCTCGGCACCGCCGTGCAGCGCGCCAACGAGCAGCTGCGCGTCATGGTCGAGGAGGACGCCCAGCTGGAGGGCATGGGCACCACGCTCACCGCCCTGCTGTGGACGGGACAGCGCCTCGGCCTCGTCCACGTGGGCGACTCCCGCGCCTACCTGCTGCGCGACGGCGTCCTGACGCAGATCACGCAGGACCACACCTGGGTGCAGCGGCTCGTCGACGAGGGCCGCATCACCGAGGAGGAGGCCACCACCCACCCGCAGCGGTCCCTGCTGATGCGGGCCCTGGGCAGCGGCGACACCGTCGAGCCCGACCTGTCGATCCGCGAGGTCCGCGCCGGCGACCGCTACCTGATCTGCTCCGACGGCCTGTCCGGCGTCGTCTCCCACCAGACGCTGGAGGAGACCCTCGCCGACTACCACGGCCCGCACGAGACCGTGCAGTCCCTGATCCAGCTCGCCCTGCGCGGCGGCGGACCGGACAACATCACCTGCATCGTCGCCGACGTCCTCGACACCGACAGCGGCGACACCCTCGCCGCCCAGCTCAACGACACCCCGGTCGTCGTCGGCGCGGTCGCCGAGAACCAGCACCAGCTCTTCGACGGCGGCGCCATGCAGACCCCGGCGGGCCGCGCCGCGCGCCTGGGCCGCCAGGCCCCGCCGCCCGCCGGCGCCTTCGGGCCCCCCGGCAGCGGAGACGTACCCGGCTACGGCTACCCCGAGCAGGGCGGCCAGCCCCAGGGCGGCGGTACGTACGGCAGCTTCGGCGACCCCGAGCCGTACGACGACGAAGCCCGCTTCGACGACACCTACGACAACCCCCGCAGGCGCCGCAGCAAAGGGCGCAAGTGGACCGCCCGGACCCTGATCCTGCTGATCGTGGCCGGGGTCGTCGGCGGAGGCCTGTACGCTGCGCACCGCTGGACCCAGACGCAGTACTACATCGGCGTCAAGGGCGACCACGTCGCGCTGTTCCGCGGCATCAGCCAGAAACTCGGCCCGCTGGAGCTCTCCACGGTGGAGACCGACCGCACCGACATCGAACTGAAGTACCTGCCGCCCTTCAAGCGCAAGCAGGTCGAGGCGACCATCAGCGAGACCAGCCTCGGCGGGGCCAAGCAGAAGATCGATGAACTCGGCGTGCAGGTTTCCGCGTGTAAGAAGGACGAAGAGCGCCGCAACGCGGAGACGCAGAACGGCCAGACATCCGGTCCCAGCCTGACCGCGGCAGAGCAGCAGCTGGTCAGTCTGTGCGGGAAGCAGTAGTCACACGCGGGCGCAGGGGGCCTGCCACACCATGAGCGTTGTCACCAACACGACCACCATCGGCGCCATCGAGCTGCCGAGCCGGCGCAACACCGAGCTCCTGCTGCTCGTGTTCGCCGTGGTCATCCCGATCTTCGCCTACGCCAACGTGGGCCTGTCGATCCACGGCGAGCTGCCCCCCGGCATGCTCGTCTACGGCGGCGGCCTCATCGTCCTCGCAGGCCTCGCCCACCTCGTCGTACGCCGCTACGCCAAGTACGCCGACCCGCTGCTGCTGCCCATCGCCACCCTGCTCAACGGGCTCGGCTGCGTGCTGATCTGGCGCCTGGACCAGTCCGAGCGGCTGCAGAACCTCGCCAAGCGCAGCTTCGGCGGCTTCTCCGAATCGGCCCCCCGCCAGATGATGTACACCGCGGTGGCGATCGCCCTGTTCGCCGGCGTCCTGCTGCTGCTCAAGGACCACCGCACCCTCCAGCGCTTCACGTACATCTCGATGGCGGCCTCGCTGGTCCTGCTGATCCTGCCGGTGATCCCGGGCCTGGGCGCCGACGTCTTCGGCGCCAAGATCTGGATCAGCGTCGGCGGCTTCTCCATCCAGCCGGGCGAGTTCGCGAAGATCGTCATCGCGGTCTTCTTCGCCGGCTACCTGATGGTCAAGCGCGACGCGCTCGCCCTGGCCTCGCGCCGATTCATGGGCCTCTACCTGCCGCGCGGCCGCGACCTCGGCCCGATCCTGATGATCTGGGCGATGAGCCTGCTCATCCTGGTCTTCGAGAACGACCTCGGCACCTCGCTGCTCTTCTTCGGCATGTTCGTGATCATGCTGTACGTCGCCACCGAGCGGACCAGCTGGATCGTGATCGGCCTGCTCATGAGCGTCGGCGGCGCGGCCGTGGTCGGCGCCACCGCCAGCCACGTCAAGGCCCGCGTCACCGCCTGGCTCGACCCCTTCGCCTGCTACTCGAAGTCCGGCGCCTGCGAGCAGGTCGGCCAGTCGATCATGAGCTTCGGCTCGGGCGGCGTCCTCGGCACCGGCTGGGGCCAGGGCAACTCGGACCTCATCGGCTTCGCCGCCAACTCCGACTTCATCTTCTCCACCGTCGGCGAGGAACTCGGCCTCGCGGGCGTCATGGCCTTCCTCCTGCTGTACGGGCTGATCATCGAGCGCGGCGTCCGCACCGCCCTCGCCGCCCGCGACCCCTTCGGCAAGCTCTTCGCCATCGGCCTCTCCGGAGCCTTCTCCCTGCAGATCTTCGTGGTCGCCGGCGGCGTCATGGGCCTCATCCCCCTCACCGGTATGACCATGCCCTTCCTGGCGTCCGGCGGTTCCTCCGTCCTCGCCAACTGGGCCCTCATCGGGATCCTCATCCGGATCAGCGACACCGCACGCCGCCCCGCGCCGGCCCCCGCACCGTCCCCCGACTCCGAGATGACCCAGGTGGTCCGTCCGTCATGAACAAGCCCCTGCGCCGCATCTCCATCTTCTGCGGGCTGCTCATCCTCGCCCTGCTGGTCCGCACGAACTGGCTCCAGTACGTGTCCGCCGAGGAGCTCAGCACGCGCAAGGAGAACCGCCGGGTCCAGATCGCCCAGTACGCCACCCAGCGCGGCAACATCATCGTCGCCGGCGGGCAGGCCATCACCGGCTCCGCCGTCACCAACGGCAGCGACTACAAGTACAAGCGCACCTACACCGAAGGCGCGCTGTGGGCACCGGTCACCGGCTACGCCTCCCAGGCCTTCGGCTCCACGCAGCTCGAATCCCTCGAGGACAAGATCCTCACCGGCAACGACGACCGGCTGTTCTTCGACCGCACCATCGGCATGTTCACCGGCGAGAAGAAGGCCGGCGGCAACGTGGTCACCACGCTGATGCCGGACGTGCAGAGGGCCGCGTACGAGAAGCTCGGCGACAAGACGGGCGCCGTCGCGGCGATCGACCCGCGCACCGGCGCCATCCTGGCGCTGGTCAGCAAGCCCTCGTACGACCCCTCCACCTTCGCCGGCAACTCCAAGTCCGACGAGAAGGCCTGGGTCGAGCTGAAGGACAGCGAGGACAAGAAGCTGGTCAACCGCGCCCTGCGCGAGACCTACCCGCCGGGCTCCACCTTCAAGGTGGTCACCGCGGCGGCGGCCCTGGAGAACGGCGTCGTCATCGACATCAACGCGCCGACCGACACCCCGGAGCCGTACTTCCTCCCCGGCACCCGGACCCCGATGGTCAACCACGCCCTCGGGTGCGAGAAGGCCAGCCTCAACGACGCGCTGAAGGTCTCCTGCAACTCGGTCTTCGCCAACCTCGGCGACAAGGTCGGCCGCGACAAGATGGTCGAGACGGCGCAGAAGTTCGGCTTCAACAACGACAAGATCGACACCCCGGTCCGCGCGTTCGCGAGCGTCTACGACAAGACCATGGGCAAGGACGGCAACGCCCAGAGCTCCATCGGCCAGTTCAACACCGCCGCCACGCCGCTGCAGATGGCCATGGTCACCGCCGCCATCGCCAACGACGGCAAGCTGATGAAGCCGTACATGGTCGACCAGCTCACCGCGCCCAACCTCGACGTGATCGAGAAGCACGAGCCGCAGGAGATGAGCCGCCCGCTCTCCGCCGCGAACGCGCAGAAGATCCAGCAGATGATGGTCAACGTCGTCGAGAACGGCACCGGCGGCAACGCCAAGATCAAGGGCGTGGTCGTCGGCGGCAAGACCGGTACCGCCCAGCACGGCGAGAAGAACGCCAAGCGCCCCTACGCCTGGTTCATCTCCTACGCCAAGGCCGCGGACGGCAGCTGCCCGGTCGCCGTCGCCGTCGTCATCGAGGACAGCGACGCCAGCCGCGACGACATCAGCGGCGGCGGCCTCGCCGCCCCCGTGGCCAAGGCCGTCATGCAGGCCGTGCTGAGCAGCAAGGGCTGACCGGCGGAACCGACGATGACAACCGACGGGACGAGACGCGAAGGCCCTTCCGGAGTGACCCGGAGCACTGATTCCGCCCGGACGCGAGCGTACGGTACCGGTCCGGTATCAGCCTGTGGTCACGAACCGATCACCGACGATCGGCCGGTAGCCTTTGCGCGAACAGCACACCGCCGGACCACACACCGGTGCGGTCGGGACTGACGGAGAGGGCTGGAACGTTATGGAAGAGCCGCGTCGCCTCGGCGGCCGGTACGAGCTGAGCCACGTGCTCGGCCGCGGTGGCATGGCCGAGGTCTACCTCGCCCACGACACCCGGCTCGGCCGTACCGTCGCCGTCAAGACCCTGCGTGCCGACCTCGCCCGCGACCCGTCCTTCCAGGCCCGGTTCCGCCGCGAGGCCCAGTCGGCCGCGTCGCTCAACCACCCGGCGATCGTCGCGGTCTACGACACCGGCGAGGACTACGTCGACAACATCTCCATCCCCTACATCGTGATGGAGTACGTCGACGGCTCGACCCTGCGCGAACTCCTGCACTCCGGCCGCAAGCTGCTGCCCGAGCGCACCCTGGAGATGACCATCGGCATCCTCCAGGCCCTCGAGTACTCCCACCGCGCCGGCATCGTCCACCGCGACATCAAGCCCGCCAACGTCATGCTGACGCGGACCGGCCAGGTCAAGGTCATGGACTTCGGCATCGCCCGCGCCATGGGCGAGTCCGGCATGACCATGACCCAGACCGCCGCCGTCATCGGCACCGCCCAGTACCTCTCCCCGGAGCAGGCCAAGGGCGAGCAGGTCGACGCGCGCTCCGACCTGTACTCGGCGGGCTGCCTGCTCTACGAGCTCCTGTGCGTGCGTCCGCCGTTCATCGGCGACTCCCCGGTGGCCGTCGCCTACCAGCACGTACGGGAAGAGCCGCAGCCCCCCTCGAACTTCGACCCCGAGATCACGCCCGAGATGGACGCCATCGTCCTGAAGGCACTGGTCAAGGACCCCGACTACCGCTACCAGTCGGCGGACGAGATGCGCGCCGACATCGAGGCCTGCCTCGAGGGCCAGCCCGTCGCCGCCACCGCCGCCATGGGCGCGGCCGGCTACGGCTACCCGGACCAGAACCAGGGCTACGGCCACCCCGGCTACGACCAGCCCACCACCGCCCTGCGCCCGACGGACCCCGGCGGCCAGACCTCCATGCTGCCGCCGATGCCCCCGGGCGAGGGGGGCTACCCGTACCCGGACCAGGGCGGGTACGACCAGGGCCACGGCCGGCGTCAGAAGAAGAGCCGGGCCTCGACGATCCTGCTGGTCACGGCAGGCATCCTGGTGCTGGTCGGCGCCATCCTGATCGGCCGCTCGCTGTTCAGCAGCGGCGCCGACAACCGGCCCAGCGTGCCCAAGTTCATCGGGCAGACCTTCGAGGCGGCGCAGAAGAGCGCCGACAACGTGGGCCTCAAGGTGGAGAAGACCGCCGACGAGCCCTGCGACGACCAGCCCAAGGGCAACGTCTGCAAGCAGGACCAGGCCCCGGACACCCGCGTCGACAAGGGCTCCACGAT
The DNA here is from genome assembly GCF_040704625.1 of Streptomyces sp. NPDC046866. NCBI lineage: Bacteria > Bacillati > Actinomycetota > Actinomycetes > Kitasatosporales > Streptomycetaceae > Streptomyces > Streptomyces sp. NPDC046866. The sequence goes on along the minus strand of NZ_JBEYXN010000001.1, from coordinate 258,923 downwards.
CAAGCTGACGGTCTCCTCGGGCGCGCCGCCGGTCGCGGTGCCCAACGTGGTCAACCTCTCGTTCGACGAAGCGCAGAAGGCGCTCTCGGAAAAGGGCTTCCAGGTCGAGAAGAAGACCCAGGAGTCCGACCGCACGCCGAACACCGTCCTTGACCAGAACCCCAAGAGCGGCACGGCCCAGAAGGGGTCCACGGTCACCCTGACCGTCGCCAAGGAGCAGGCCAAGTCGACGATGCCGGACCTCCTCGGCAAGACCAAGGAGCAGGCGGTCAAGCTGCTGAACGACGCCAAGCTGAAGCTCGGCAGCACCACCGAGGTCGACTCGCCGGCGGCCCCGCCGAAGACGATCGTCCAGCAGCAGTACCAGCCGGGCGAGCAGCTGGCCCCGGGCACGACGGTCAACGTCCAGATCTCCAAGGGCTCCGGGCAGATGACCCAGGTCCCGCTCCTGTCCGGCAAGACCGTCGCCCAGGCCAAGGCGGAGCTCGCCTCGAAGGGCCTGACCTTCGGCGCGATCCCGTCGGGCGCGACGGACGACAACGCGATCGTGATTGCGAGCGACCCGCCGGCCGGGTCCCCGGTCCCGACGGGCACGGTCGTCAACGTCACGACGATGGGCGGCAACCAGCAGGGCGGCAACAACCAGGGAGGCTTCTTCGGCAGCCTCACCGGCGGCCGCCGCTGACCACCGCGGACACCCGAAGGCCCGGATCCCCCCGCGGAGGATCCGGGCCTTTGCCGTTCCGGCGACCCGCCGGCGGTCAGCGCAGCTCGGCCGGGGGCGTGCGCTTCGCGTCCACCTTCTCGGTGCGCACCAGCTCGCCCCACACCACGTACCGGTACTTCGAGGTGTACACGGGGGTGCAGGTCGTCAGCGTGACGTACCGGCCCGGCACCGTCTTCCCCGAGCCCTTCGGCACCGGGGCGATCACGTCCACGTTGTACTTCGACGTCTGCCGCAGCTCCGCGAAGACCTTGTACACGTACCAGGTGTCGCGCGTCTCGAAGACGACCGCGTCGCCCGTCCTCACCTTGTCGATGTCGTGGAACTTCGCCCCGTGCCCGTCGCGGTGCGCGGCCAGTGAGAAGTTCCCCGGCCCCTCCCACGGCAGGACCGCCTTCACCGGGTCCGTGTAGTACCCGGCCACACCGTCGTCCAGGACGCCCGGCGACGTGCCGCGCTTGACCAGCACCTCGCCGTTCTTCATCGACGGCACGTGCAGGAACCCGACGCCGCCCTGGGTGTCCAGCGCGCCCGGCTGCCCCTGCGCGCCCGCCGCCGGGGCGCTCTGCCACTGGCGCCTGACCTCGTCGCCGCGCGCCGACGCCTGCCGGTCCGCGAGGACGTTCGTCCACCACAGCGAGTACGCCACGAACAGGGCGAGCAGCAGGCCCACCGTGATCAGGAACTCGCCCAGCAGGCTCAGGAATCCGGCGAGCAGGCTGCTGTTGCGGGGCGGTGCGGTACGCGACACTGCTGGTTCGTCCTTCGGCGGCTGTCGTCGGCTCTCGGGCGTCGTGCGTCGTGCGTGGTGCTCGGGCGTGGTGCTCGTGCGTCGTGCTCGTGCGTCGTGCTCGTGCGTCGTGGTCATGCGTCGGCTCAGGGGGTGGCCAGCGCGGGCGGAGCGCCCTTGCTGCGGGGGCGTTCCTCGACCATCCTGCCCCATACGATCATGCGGTAGGTGCTGGTGAACTCGGGTGTGCAGGTCGTCAGGGTGATGTACCGGCCCGGCCCGGTGAAGCCCGAGCCCTCGGGCACCGGCTTGAGCACGGACACGTTCGTCGGCGGCGTCTGCGGCAGGGCCGAGGTCATCTCGTACGTGTAGTACGCGTCCCGCGTCTCGACCACGATCGGGTCGCCCGGCACCAGCCGGTTGATGAAGCGGAACGGTTCGCCGTGGGTGTTGCGGTGTCCGGCCACCGCGAAGTTGCCCTGCTGGTCGGCGGGCATCGCCGTCTTCAGCGCCCCGTCCCCGTAGTGCCCGACCATCCCGCGGTCCAGGACCTTCGGCTTGCTGACGCCCTCCGCCACCGGCACCTTCACGTCCAGCTTCGGGATGTGGAGGATCGCGAAGCCCTGCCCCGGCTCGAAGGCCGTCACCGGCGGCGCGGCCGCCCCGCCGGGCTGCTGCTCCCAGGTCTGGCGCAGCGAGCCCGCCGCCCCGTCGGCGGTGCGCTGCGCGAGGACGTTGGTGTACCAGAGCTGGTAGGCGACGAACAGCAGCATCACCACCCCGGCCGTGATGAACAGCTCCCCGGCCAGCCGGGTCGCGACGACCACCGCGCCGCCCGACCGGGGCCGCCGGCGCCGCCGGCCGCTGCTGCCGCGCCTGCGCGCCCGCTTCGCGGCCTGCTGTGCGGCCCTGCGCCGCGCGGCCCGGCCCTCGGAGGGCGCGGACTGCGCGAGCGAGGTCACGCGACGGCCTTGCCCACCACCGGGGCCAGCCCCGCCGAGCGCTCGACCGCACCCGCGTCACCGCAGCGCACCAGCCAGTTCGCGAGCATCCGGTGCCCCCACTCGGTCAGCACGGACTCGGGGTGGAACTGCACCCCCTCCACGTCGTGCTCCCGGTGGCGCAGGCCCATGATGATCCCGTCCTCGGTCCGCGCGGTGACCTCCAGGACGTCCGGGAGGGTCTGCGGCTCCGCCGCGAGCGAGTGGTAGCGGGTCGCGGTGAAGGGCGACGGCAGCCCCGCGAAGACGCCGAGGCCCTCGTGCACCACCGGCGAGGTCTTCCCGTGCAGCAGCTCGGGCGCCCGGTCGACCACGCCTCCGTACGCCACCGCCATCGACTGCATGCCCAGGCACACGCCGAAGACGGGCACGCCGGTGTCGGCGCAGTGGCGGACCATGTCGACGCACACGCCCGCCTCCTCCGGGGTGCCCGGGCCGGGGGAGAGCAGCACGCCGTCGAAGCCGTCCTGGGCGTGGGAGAGCTCCACCTCGTCGTTGCGCAGCACCTCGCACTCGGCACCGAGCTGGTACAGGTACTGGACCAGGTTGAAGACAAAGCTGTCGTAGTTGTCGACCACCAGAATGCGCGCGCTCACGGAGTGGCTCCCGATCCCTCGTCCACCGTCACATCGTTGAACGGAAGGAGCGGCTCGGCCCACGGGAAGACGTACTGGAACAGCACGAAGACCACCGCGAGGACCAGTACGAGGGAGATCAGCGCGCGTACCCACGCGTTGCCCGGCAGATGCCGCCAGATCCAGCCGTACATGCCGTCCGCGTTCCCTTTCGCTCTCGCACCGCGGGGGCGGTACCCACCCAGACTAAGGGCAGCGGCCGTTACCGGAGGGTCAGCTCGGCAAACCCTCGGGACGGCCCTGACCGGCCGTCCGCGTCGCGGTCAGCTCCGCCCACACCACCAGCCGGTGGCTGTGGCCCCATTCCGGATCGCAGGTGGTCAGGGTGAGGTACCGGCCCGGTCCGGTGAAGGGGGAGCGGGCCGGCACCGGGTCGACGACGCCGACGTCGGCGGGCAGGGTGCGCAGCACCGCGCCGCGGACCGTGTACGTGTACCAGGCGGTCGCGTCCTTGAGGATCACCGCATCGCCCGCGCGCAGATCGGGGACGTCCTTGAACGGGTCTCCGTAGGTGCGCCGGTGTCCGGCCACGGCGAAGTTCCCGATGGCGCCGAGGCGGGCCGTGCCCGCGTAGTGGCCGAGTCCCTTCTTCAGCACCTCCGTGCCGGTGCCCTGCAGGACGGGCTTGTTCCAGTCCGCTCCGAAGCGGGGGACGTACATCTCGGCGAAGGGCTCCCCGTCGGGGTAGCCGGGGCCGGGGGCGGGCGCCGCCGTGGTCGTCGGATCCGGCGCCGGCCCGGGCACGGTCGCGGTGGCGGGAGGGGGCCCGGAGGTGGGTGTGATCGCGGGGGCGGCCGCCCAGCCCGCGTGCATCCGCGCCATCTCCCCGTCCATGGCCCGGTCGGCCTCGACCCCGGTCCACAGCAGCACGTACGCCGTGAACAGGACGATCAGGGTGCCGGCCGTCAGGCACAGCTCGCTGAACGTCCTGACCGCCAGGCGCAGCAGGGCGTCAGGGCGTGCTCGTCGCGGAGGAGGATTCCAGCGGCTTCGCATAGTGGAGGTCCACTGTGCCGGAGTAGCCGGGAAGTTTCAGCTCCTTGTGCTCGTCGACTTTCCAGCCGAGCCCGTACGCCGCCACGTACAGCTGGTAGTTCTGCAGGGCCGGGGAGGCGGCGAGCGCCTTGCGCAGCGCCCCCGGGTCGCCGACCGCGGACACCTTGTAGGGCGGGGAGTAGACGCGGCCCTGGAGGATCAGCGTGTTGCCCACGCAGCGCACCGCGCTGGTGGCGATCAGCCGCTGGTCCATGACCTGGATGCCCTGGGCCCCGCCCCGCCACAGGGCGTTCACCACGGCCTGGAGGTCCTGCTGGTGGATCACCAGGTCGTTGGGCTGCGGCTCGGGCACGTTGGGGATGCGGGCGGTGGCGTTGGGCGGGGCGTCGTTGAGGGTGACGGTGAGGCCCTTGCCGGACAGCTCCTCGGTGCCCGAGGCGGTGCGCAGGGCGGCCAGCTTGGCGTCCTCGGCGCGGGTGCTGCCGTCGTCGCGCTCGGCGAGGGCGTCGACGCGGCTGCGGGCGGCGGCGGTGCTCTGCTCCAGCTGCGCGTTGTTCTGGCTGCGCTCGTGGATGAGGTCGGAGAGCTTCAGGAGCGAGGCGTCCGTGCGGATGTTCGTACCCTTGGACGTGTTGAAGCTGGTGACGAAGATGAGGCCGGCCAACGCGAAGACGACGGCCGTGAGCAGCCGGACCGGCCGCAGCCGGTGCGGAGGACGGGGACCCGCGGAGGAGTCGTCGGAATTGCTCAACGTACCCTTCTCCTTCAACGCCACAGGTCCACTACGCTAACGGACGCCCGGGGCAGGCAAGGTCCCCAGCGCATCGACAGGAGAGCCCCTCGTGCCGAAGTCACGTATCCGCAAGAAGGACGATTACACGCCGCCGCCGACCAAGGCGCAGCCCATCAAGCTGGCCAGCCGTGGCTGGGTCGCCCCGGTGATGCTGGCGTTGTTCCTGATCGGTCTGGCGTGGATCGTCGTCTTTTACGTGAGCGAGACCCAGCTGCCGATCGAATCCATTGGCAATTGGAACATCGTGGTCGGATTCGGATTCATCGCGGCGGGATTCGGCGTCTCCACGCAGTGGAAGTAGCCGGGCCGTGGAGCGCGGGCGGCATGCACAGCAGGCAGGCCGCCCGCAAGCTCTCCCCAGGGGTTATCCACAGGGTCATCCACACCTGAGGAAAAGACAGAAGATCTGTGGATAACTCTGTGGAGCTTGACGCCGGTGTGATCAGGTGAGTTCAGCCGTCCGGACCACGACCAGCGCCGCTGCCAGCGCAAACACCGCCAGACACGTCATCCACTGGATGAGCGGGCGGGGCCGTCCGGCCCGTGGGCCGACCATGCCGAGCCCCAGCAGCAGACCGCTCACCAGGCCGCCGATGTGGGCCTGCCAGGACACCGACAGACTGCCGCCGAGCGGCACGAAGGTCAGCACCAGCATCAGGACGACCATCGTGATCACCGGCCGCATCTCGTAGCGCAGCCGGCGCACCAGTACCACGGTGGCCCCGAGCAGCCCGAAGACGGCCCCCGAGGCGCCGAGGGTCTGGGTGTTCGGCGCGGTCAGCAGGTAGACCAGGGCGCTGGCGCCCAGGCCGGACAGCAGGTAGACCGCGAGGTAGCGGGACCGTCCCAGCGCCGCTTCGAGCGGCCCCCCGATGACCCACAGGGCGAGCATGTTCCCGGCGATGTGCCACCACTCCGCGTGCAGGAACACCGAGGTCAACAGGCGGTAGTACTGGCCGGTGGAGACACCGCCGACGGGGCCGTCCAGGTACTCCACGTAGCGCCCGAGCAGCTCCAGCTGCACCACGAGCGGCGGCGTGAGGAGCCCCGCGAGGAACACCGCGGCGTTGATCCCGATGAGGATCTTGGTCACGAGGTGCGGGTCGGCCGCGACCGGCCCGCCCGCGAGGGTGCGCGGTGCGTGCGGCGCCGGGCCGCGGCCGCTGCCGGAGGCCTCGCGCACGCAGTCGGGGCACTGGAAGCCGACCGAGGCGCTGATCATGCACTCGGGGCAGATGGGGCGCTCGCACCGGGTGCAGCGGATCCCCGTGTCGCGGTCCGGGTGGCGGTAGCAGCCCGGCAGACGGTCGGTGTCCATCGGTCCCCTCGGTCGGCGGCGGGGCAGCGGGCGCACCCCGCCGGTCCGGTATGCAACGAGGACGGACGGGCGGGGCGGAAGGTTCCCGCCGTCAGCGCCTCTCGACGGAGACGGACTGGATGATCACGTCCTCGAGGGGGCGCTCGGTGCGCGGGTTGGTCGGCAGGCCGGCGATCGCGTCCACGACCTTCTGGCCGGCCTTGTCGGTGACCTCGCCGAAGATGGTGTGCTTGCGCGTGAGCCAGGCGGTGGGGGCGACGGTGATGAAGAACTGGCAGCCGTTGGTGCCCGGGCCGGCGTTGGCCATGGCGAGCAGATAGGGCTTGGTGAACGCCAGGTCGGGGTGGAACTCGTCGGCGAACTGGTAGCCGGGGCCGCCCGTGCCGTTGCCGAGGGGGTCGCCTCCCTGGATCATGAAGCCGCTGATGACGCGGTGGAAGACGGTGCCGTCGTAGAGCGGGTCCGTGGTCTTCTGGCCGTCGGTGGGCCGGGTCCATTCGCGGGCGCCGGTGGCGAGCTCCACGAAATTCCGGACGGTCTTCGGGGCGAAGTTCTCCAGCAGCTCGATCTCGATGTCGCCGTGATTGGTCTTCAGGGTGGCGTAGAGCTTCTCGGCCACGGATCTGCCTTCCATAAGTCAGCACTGTCGATTCCCGATCCTCCCACGGAGGGCCGTACGGCACGGAAATCGTCCACCCGGATGCCCTGTCGCGCGCGCCACCGGGCGATTGAGCGGGCATGATCCGACAAAGGGTGGAAAGGTGAACTGTGTCCGCCACCGAGGAGGAGGATCACGTGACCCGCAAGGACAGCGTGCGCCTGGCCGCCGACAGCGCCAGGGACACCATGAGGCACGCAGCGGAGCTGGTGGCGCCGTACGCAGAATCCGCAAGGGACGCCACCGTGTACTACGCGCACGAGGCGAACGAGCGGCTGGCGCCGAAGGTGACCCAGGCCGCCCACCAGGCCTCGCGGCAGGCGCATACGGCGTACGACAACCATCTGCATCCCCGCATGCAGGCGGCGCGCGCCCATGTGCCCCCGAACGTCGACCGGGCGGCGGTGCAGGCGGTGCACCGCACGCGGCACGCGGCGCGGCAGGCCGCCGACTACACGGCGCCGCGGCTGGAGAACGCGCTCGCGGTGAGCCGGCCGGTCGCCGAGGAGGCCGCGAACCGGTCGCTGGCGGCGCTGGCGGCCCTGCGCGGCCAGGTCTCGGCCAAGGAGGTGCAGAAGCTCATCCGGCGCCACGAGCGGCGGGCGCGCACGGCCCGCGTGGTCAAGGGCCTGGCGGTGGTCGGCGCGTTGGCGGCCGCGGCGTTCGCGGCGTGGAAGTGGTGGGACCAGCAGTCGAACCCGGACTGGCTCGTCGAGCCGCCCGCTGCGACCGAGCTCTCCTCGCGCGACGGGGCCCCGGCGAGCTTCGACGACGAGCTGGCGGCGAAGGAACGCGAGAGCTCCGGCGAGTAGCGCGGCATCGCGTGAACGGGGAGGGCCCGGATCCTGTGGATCCGGGCCCTCCCCGCGTTCGCGTTCTGCGCCCGTTCCTTCTCCGCTCACCCCGGGAGGATGAGCACCTGCCCGGGGTGGATCAGCTCGGGGTTGCTGCCGATGACGCTCCGGTTCATGGCGTAGAGCTCCCGCCAGCGGGCCTCGTTGCCCAGCTCCTGCCGGGCGATCGCCAGGAGCGAGTCACCGGACCGGACGGTGTACGTCCGCCTCATCACCGCGGCCTCCGGCTTGGGGGTCGGGGCGGCCGGCACGGCCTTGTGCGCGGCGGACGAGGGCGTCGGGGTGTGCGGCGGATGGGCGCCCCGCGCCAGGCCCGGCGGCGCGGTGGCCGCCTTGGGCGCCGCCGGGGCGTGCTTCGGCGGGGCCGCGGCGGCGATCCGCTCGGCGGCCTCGCGCGTGGCGGCCCGGCGCGTGGCGGCGACCGCGTCGGTGTACGCGGCCGCGTAGTCCTCGGACGCGGCGGCCGCTGCCTTCTCGGCGGCGGCCCGTCTCTTCTTCTCGGACCTCAGGAAGTGGAAGAGTCCCATTGTCTGTACGCCTCCGGCGTGGTGTCGCCCCCCGGTCCCCCTGGTTCGGTGCCTGAGTCCACTGTCGGCCAGGAGGCGCCGGACGGCAGCCCGTGAGGGCCCCATCCGGGGGACAACCCGCGGCTGCGCCCCTACTGGCGGGCGCGGCGGGCCGGGCGGGGGGTTTCGGAGGGGGCCTCGAGCCCGCCCTCGGCCAGCAGCCTCAAGCCGCGCAGCAGGGCCTCGCGGTCGGCCGCGGCGAGGGAGGCGAGGGCCCCGGCATGGACCTCGTCGACGATCTCCTGGCTGCGGGCCGCGACGGCAGCCCCCTTCTCGGTGACGGCGATGATGCGGGCCCGCCGGTCCTTGGCGGACGGCCTGCGCTCGGCCAGGCCCGCCTTCTCCAGCGCGTCGACGGTGACCACCATCGTCGTCTTGTCCATGTCCCCGATCTCGGCGAGCTGGATCTGCGTGCGCTCCTCCTCCAGGGCGTGCACGAGGACGCAGTGCATCCGGGCGGTCAGGCCGATCTCGGAGAGGGCGGCCGCCATGCGGGTGCGCAGCACATGGCTGGTGTGGTCCAGGAGGTAGGAGAGGTCCGGCTCGGTCCGGGCGGGCGCCATCGCAGTCATGCCTCCCAGCGTAGCGATCGTTCGCAAGAAAATGGTTCTCTTAAAAATAGTCTGTAACAAAACCATCTGCTACGGTTCGAACATCGTCGGGCCGGCCCACGCCAGGCCCGCCCCCTCTCTCTTGCCTCACCCGCCGAACGGAGCCCCTGATGCCTGCTGCCGGATCGACCGCCCAGGCCCCCGCCCGCCCCTCGACGGCCGCCGCCGCGCCACCCCCGCCGGCGGCCCCGGGGCCGGGCGCCCTGCGCTCGCGCTGGGCCGCCCTCGCCGTCCTCTCCAGTGGCATGCTCATGACCATCCTGGACGCGAGCATCGTCAGCGTGGCCATGCCCGCCATCCAGGACGACCTGCACTTCACCCCCGCCGGCCTCAGCTGGGTCGTGAACGCCTACCTGATCGCATTCGGCAGCCTCCTGCTCCTCGCCGGCCGCCTCGGCGACCTCCTCGGCCGCAAGCGGATGTACCTGGCCGGTACCGCCGTCTTCACCGCCGCCTCGGCCCTGGCCGGACTCGCCGGCTCGCCCGCCGTCCTGCTGGCCGCACGCTTCCTCCAGGGACTGGGCGCGGCGATGGCCTCCGCCGTCAGCCTCGGGATCCTGGTCACGCTGTTCACCGGTGCCCGCGAACGCACCAGGGCCATTGCGGTGTTCTCCTTCACCGGGGCCGCAGGCGCCTCGCTGGGCCAGGTGCTCGGCGGGGTCCTCACCGACGCCCTCGACTGGCACTGGATCTTCTTCATCAACCTGCCCGTGGGGCTCGCCACGCTGGCGCTGGCCCTGCCCGCTCTCCCCGCCGACCGGGGGCTGGGCCTGCGTGCGGGGGCCGACGTCCTCGGCGCCCTGCTCGTGACCGGGGGCCTGATGACGGGGATCTACGCGGTCGTCGAGGTCGAGCGGTACGGCTGGAGCTCCGCGCGCACCCTCGGCCTCGCCGCCCTGTCCCTGGCCCTCCTCGCCGCCTTCGCCGTCCGCCAGGCCAGGGCCCGCACCCCGCTGATGCCCCTGCGGATCCTGCACTCGCGGGTCGTGGCCGGAGCCAACCTCGTCCAGGTCCTGATGGTGGCCGCGATGTTCGCGTTCCAGATCCTGCTCGCCGCCTACCTCCAGCGGGTCCTGGGCTACGGGGCGTCCGCGACGGGGCTGGCGATGCTTCCGGCCGCCCTGCTGAGCGGCGCGGTCTCCCTCGGGGTCTCGGCCCGGCTGAACGCCCGCTTCGGCGAGCGGCGGGTCCTGCTCGCCGGACTCGGCCTGCTGGTACCGGCGTTGGCCCTGCTGACCCGGCTGCCGGTGCACGCCCACTACGCCGGTGACCTGCTCCCGGTGATGCTGCTGACCGCAGGCTTCGGCCTGGCCATGCCGGCCCTCACCACCCTGGCCATGTCCGGCGCGGGGCAGGAGGACGCCGGCCTGGCCTCGGGCCTGTTCAACACCACCCAGCAGATCGGCATGGCGCTCGGCATGGCCGCCCTGTCCACGCTCGCGGCCTCCCGCACCGAATCCCTCGTCCGTTCGGGCCGTCCCACCATCGAGGCGCTCACCGCCGGCTACCACCTGGCGTTCGCCGTGGGCACCGCCCTCCTGGCGGCCTCGGCGGCCGTGGCAGCGACCGTGCTGCGGGCGGAGCGCCACTGAGGTTTCACGTGAAACATGGGTCCGAGCGGGGACCGCGCTGCCCGGCCGGAGATGCGACGAAGCCCCCTTGACCGGCGTTCACGCAGGTCAAGGGGGCTGTGATCGGTGGAGCTTAGGAGACTCGAACTCCTGACATCTGCCTTGCAAAGGCAGCGCTCTACCAACTGAGCTAAAGCCCCGAACACGCGGACGCGACCGTCCCCGGTGAAGGAGCGACCGTTCCGCAGAACAGAGTACCGGGTTCACCCCCTCATCCCGCAAAATGATAGGGACTCCCGCCCTGCGACCACTCTCCGTAAGATGCTCGCGAGGTTCGCACCAGCGAAGGGGAGTAGTGAGAGTGGACGCAGTACAGCAAGAGGCCACTGCCAGAGCCAGGGAGCTCCAGCGCAGCTGGTACGGAGAGCCGCTGGGTGCGCTCTTCCGCCGGCTCATAGACGACCTCGGCTTGAACCAGGCCCGCCTCGCTGCCGTCCTCGGACTGTCGGCACCCATGCTGTCCCAGCTGATGAGCGGCCAGCGCGCCAAGATCGGCAACCCGGCCGTGGTCCAGCGGGTCCAGGCCCTCCAGGACCTCGCGAGCCAGGTGGCGGACGGCAGCGTCAGCGCGGCCGAGGCCACCGACCGGATGGACGAGATCAAGAAGACCCAGGGCGGTTCCGTCCTCAGCAACAGCGGCCAGACCACGAACGGTTCGGGCGCGCCCACCGTCAAGCGGGTCGTCCGCGAGATCCAGTCGCTGCTCCGCTCGGTCTCCGCTGCCGGCGACATCATCGACGCCGCGAACGCCCTCGCGCCCAGCCACCCTGAGCTGGCCGAGTTCCTCAAGGTCTACGGCGCGGGCCGCACGGCCGACGCGGTCGCCCACTACGAGGCGCACCAGAACTGACCCCGTTGGAACCCACGGCGGACGACGACAACGGGGGACGGACGCAGCGATGGGTGAAGTGTTCGCCGGCCGGTACGAACTGATCGACCCGATCGGACGCGGGGGCGCGGGCGCGGTCTGGCGGGCCTGGGGCCCCCGCCGGCAGGCGGCGGTGCAGGCCGAGGGTGCGTCCACCGCTACATCGAGCCGGCCAACCTCCTGACGGAGGCCACGGGAACCGGGCGGCCGCACCTGCGGCTGTCCGACTTCGGCGTCTCCATGCGCAGGGGCGCGCCCCGCCTCACCGCGATCGACCGCGTGGTGGGCACCCCGGGCATGTCGCCCCCGAACAACTGCTGGGCGCCGAGCCCGACTTCCCTGCCGACCTCTGTGCCGTCGGACGGGTCGCGCTGCACCCGCTGCAAGGGCCGCAGGCCCGATTCCCGCGCCCTGGTGGAACAGTTCCGCACCCGGGGGCACCCGGACGCCCCCGAGGGCGTCCCAGCGCCCCTCTGGGACGCCGTCCTGAGCCTCCTGCATCCTCGCGACCCTCGCGACCCGCTAGGGCCGGTTCCGCACGGCCACGGGGCGCGCAAGGCCCTTCCCGAGGCCGTCCGGCACACCGCGGCCCCGCATCCGAGCCCTGATGCCCACCCGCCCGGTTTTGCTCAAGCAGGCCAAAGGCACCCTGGAGGCTACACAACGGAAGTTTCCGTCACGGAGCAGCACAAAGCCCCGACCGCAGCGGCAGCCGGGGCTTCATGAGATCGGCCTTGGGTCTCACACGCCGGAACCGGAAGGCACGGAGTCGGTAGCCTCCGTCCACAGGTCCTGCTCGGCGCGGTCCGCCTGGATCTGGCGGTACACGAGGAGCCCGCCGATGGCGGCCAGTGCGACCAGGAGCAGCTTCTTCACCGCGCGACCTCGTCTTTCGTTGACGTTGGGTACTTCTGGCGGCCAACAATACACACCGATCGATACCGTTCGGTGACCTGGGAACCCCCCGGCGGCCGAACGGCGAAGACCCCCGGACCGTTCGGTCCGGGGGTCTTCGTCTTCTGTGGGGCTAACAGGATTTGAACCTGTGGCCTCATCCTTATCAGGGATGCGCTCTAACCAACTGAGCTATAGCCCCATCCGCGCTGCGCGCTGACTCCTGAAGATTAGCGCACAGACACGGTCCCGCCAAAATCCGTTCCTGCGGGGCGTCCCCGCAGGTCATCCGACGGTCATTCGTCCTCGGCGAGCGTGAGCTCCACACCGCCGACGAAGCCCGCCGACAGGTTGTAGATGAACGCGCCGAGCGTCGCCAGCGCCGTCGCCAGGACGACGTCGATCACGGCGATCACCGAGGTGAAGATCAGCACCCGGGGCAGGGACAGGAAGGACTGGAGGTCGAAGCCGTTGCCCTCGTTGGAGCCGGTCGCCTCGCTGATCGTGCCGCCGACGGTCGAGAAGACGCCCATGGCGTCCATGACCATCCACAGCACCGCCGCCGCCACGATGGTGCACACGCCCAGCGCGATCGACAGCAGGAAGCTGACCTTCATCACCGACCACGGGTCGGCCTTGGCCACCCTCAGCCGCGCCTTGCGCGTCCTGGGCGTCGTACGGACCGCCGGGCGCGGCTTGCGCCCCGCCCCGGGCTCCCCGGCGCTGCGCTGCGCGCCGGGGCCCGAGGGGGCCTCGTACGCCTGCGGCGGGCGGTAGGGCTCCTCGGCGGCCTGCCCGTCGGCCTCGGGGGCCGCAGCCTGGGCTGCGGCCTGCCTGGCGGCCGGCTTCCCGCTCTGCTTGGCGGCCTGCTTGGCGGGAGCGGCGGCCGCCGGCTTGGCAGCGGCCTTCCCCTGCTTCTGCTTCGGCTCTCGGGCGTCCGTCACGGTTGTCCCCCTGCCCTCGGCGGCGCCGGCCCCACCCTGGGAGTCCGCGGCGGGGCCACGGGCACCGTCCTCCCCAGTCTTGGCCGGTCCGGCGCCCGTGGCTCCACTCACGACTTACTCCTCGTGCTCCCCGGCCGAGGGCTGCGCGCCCTCGGCTGCCTCGGCGGCCTGCGGTTCGGCCGCCTCGGACTCCTCGACGTCGTCCGCTTCCTGACCGGCCTCGGCGTTGCGGGCGATGCCGACGACGGCATCGCGCTTGCCCAGGTTGATCAGCTGGACGCCCATGGTGTCACGGCCGGTCTCCCGGACTTCGCTGACTCGCGTGCGGATCACACCACCGCCGAGCGTGATGGCGAGAATCTCGTCCGACTCGTCCACCACGAGCGCGCCGACGAGCGAGCCGCGGTCCTCCACGATCTTGGCGGCCTTGATGCCCAGACCGCCGCGGCCCTGGACGCGGTACTCGTCGACCGGCGTCCGCTTGGCGTAGCCGCCGTCGGTCGCGGTGAAGACGAACGTACCGGGGCGGACCACGCTCATGGAGAGCAGTTCGTCGCCCTCGCGGAAGCTCATGCCCTTCACACCGGAGGTGGCACGGCCCATCGGGCGCAGCGCCTCGTCGGTCGCCGTGAAGCGGATCGACTGCGCCTTCTTGCTGATCAGCAGCAGGTCGTCCTCGGCGGACACCAGCTCGGCGCCGATCAGCTCGTCGTCGCTGCCGTCCTCCCGCTCGCGCAGGTTGATCGCGATGACGCCACCCGAACGGGGCGAGTCGTAGTCCTTCAGCGCCGTCTTCTTCACCAGGCCGGCCTTGGTGGCCAGGATCAGGTACGGGGCGGCCTCGTAGTCGCGGATCGCGAGGATCTCGGCGATCTGCTCGTCCGGCTGGAAGGCCAGCAGGTTCGCCACGTGCTGGCCGCGGGCGTCCCGGCCGGCGTCCGGCAGCTCGTAGGCCTTGGCGCGGTAGACCCGGCCCTTGTTGGTGAAGAACAGCAGCCAGTGGTGCGTGGTGGAGACGAAGAAGTGGTCGACGATGTCGTCTTCCTTCAGCTTCGTGCCGCGCACGCCCTTGCCGCCGCGCTTCTGGGAGCGGTAGTCGTCGGTCTTCGTGCGCTTGACGTAGCCGCCGCGCGTGATCGTGACGACGATGTCCTCTTCGGCGATCAGGTCCTCGATGGACATGTCCCCGTCGAAGGGCACCAGCTTCGAGCGCCGGTCGTCGCCGAACTTCTCGACGATCGCGGCCAGCTCCTCGCTGACGATGCCGCGCTGCTTCTCCGGCGAGGCCAGGATCGCGTTGTACTCGTTGATCTTCGCCTGGAGCTCGTCGTGCTCGGCGACGATCTTCTGGCGCTCCAGGGCGGCCAGGCGGCGCAGCTGCATCTCGAGGATGGCGTTGGCCTGGATCTCGTCGATCCGGAGCAGGCCCATCAGGCCCTCGCGCGCGACCTCGACCGTCTCGCTGCGCCGGATCAGCGCGATGACCTCGTCGATCGCGTCCAGCGCCTTGAGCAGGCCGCGCAGGATGTGCGCGCGCTCCTCGGCCTTGCGCAGGCGGAACTTCGTCCGCCGGACGATGACCTCGATCTGGTGGTGCACCCAGTGGCGGATGAACGCGTCCAGCGAGAGCGTGCGCGGCACGCCGTCGACCAGCGCCAGCATGTTGGCGCCGAAGTTGGTCTGCAGGTCGGTGTGCTTGTACAGGTTGTTCAGCACGACCTTGGCGACCGCGTCCCGCTTGAGGACGATCACCAGGCGCTGGCCGGTGCGCGAGGAGGTCTCGTCGCGGACGTCGGCGATGCCGCCGATCCGGCCGTCCTTGACCAGGTCGGCGATCTTCTGCGCCAGGTTGTCCGGGTTCACCTGGTACGGGAGCTCGGTCACCACCAGGCACTGGCGGTTCTGGATCTCCTCGACCTCGACCACCGCGCGCATCGTGATGGAGCCGCGGCCGGTCCGGTACGCCTCCTCGATGCCCTTGCGGCCCACGACCAGCGCGCCGGTCGGGAAGTCCGGGCCCTTGATCCGCTCGACGAGGGCGTCCAGCAGCTCCTCGTGCGTGGCCTCGGGGTTGGCCAGGTACCACTGGGCGCCGTCGGCGACCTCGCGCAGGTTGTGCGGCGGGATGTTGGTGGCCATGCCGACCGCGATGCCGGCGGAGCCGTTGACCAGCAGGTTCGGGAAGCGCGCCGGCAGGACCGTCGGCTCCTGGTTGCGGCCGTCGTAGTTGTCCGTGAAGTCGACGGTCTCCTCGTCGATGTCGCGGACCATCTCCATCGACAGCGGCGCCATCTTGCACTCGGTGTAGCGCATGGCGGCGGCCGGGTCGTTGCCCGGGGAGCCGAAGTTGCCGTTGGAGTCCACCAGCGGCATGCGCATCGACCACGGCTGGGCCAGGCGGACCAGGGCGTCGTAGATCGAGGAGTCGCCGTGCGGGTGGTAGGTGCCCATGACGTCGCCGACGACGCGGGCGCACTTGTAGAAGCCCTTCTCGGGCCGGTAGCCGCCGTCGTACATCGCGTACAGCACGCGGCGGTGCACCGGCTTGAGGCCGTCGCGCACGTCGGGCAGCGCACGGGACACGATGACGGACATCGCGTAGTCGAGGTAGGAGCGCTGCATCTCCGTCTCGAGCCCGACGGGCTCGATCCGCAGCTGCGGCTCCTCTTCGGGGGTCTCGGTGGTGGTGGGAGTGTTCTCGTCGGCCATTGCTGGTCTTCAGGTCCTTTCAGGCGGTCAGCGACGGACCGACTCAGATGTCGAGGAAGCGGACGTCCTTGGCGTTGCGCTGGATGAAGGAGCGCCGGGCCTCGACGTCCTCGCCCATCAGCACCGAGAACAGGTCGTCGGCCTGGGCCGCGTCGTCGAGCGTGACCTGGCCGAGGACGCGGTGGTCCACGTCCATCGTGGTGACGCGCAGCTCCTCGGCGTTCATCTCGCCGAGACCCTTGAAGCGCTGGATCGAGTCTTCCTTGATCCGCTTGCCGTGCTGCTTGCCGAGCTCCACCAGGGCGTCGCGCTCGCGGTCCGAGTACGCGTACTCGAAGTCGTCACGACCCCACTTGATCTTGTAGAGCGGCGGGCGGGACAGGTACACGTGACCGGCCTCGACCAGCGGGCGCATGAAGCGGAACAGGAAGGTCAGCAGCAGGGTGTTGATGTGCTGGCCGTCGACGTCGGCGTCGGCCATCAAGATGATCTTGTGGTACCGGAGCTTCTCGATGTCGAAGTCCTCGTGCACACCGGTGCCGAAGGCGGAGATCAGCGCCTGGATCTCGGTGTTCTGCAGGATCTTGTCGATCCGGGCCTTCTCGACGTTCAGGATCTTGCCGCGGATCGGCAGGATGGCCTGGTACATCGGGTTGCGGCCGGACTTCGCGGAACCGCCGGCGGAGTCGCCCTCGACGATGAAGATCTCGCACTTCGTCGGGTCGTTCGACTGGCAGTCGGACAGCTTGCCCGGCAGCGAGGCGCTCTCCAGCAGGCCCTTGCGGCGCGTCAGGTCGCGGGCCTTGCGGGCGGCGACACGGGCCGTGGCGGCCTGGACGGACTTGCGGACGATGTCCGCGGCCTCGTTCGGGTTGCGGTCCAGCCAGTCGGCGAAGTGCTCGTAGACCGCCTTCTGGACGAAGGTCTTCGCCTCCGTGTTGCCCAGCTTGGTCTTGGTCTGGCCCTCGAATTGCGGCTCGCTGAGCTTGACCGAGATGATCGCCGTCAGACCCTCGCGGATGTCCTCGCCCGTGAGGTTGTCGTCCTTCTCGCGCAGGATCTTCTTGTCACGCGCGTACTTGTTGACCAGCGAGGTCAGCGCGGCGCGGAAGCCCTCCTCGTGCGTGCCGCCCTCGTGGGTGTGGATGATGTTGGCGAAGGAGTAGACGCCCTCGGTGTACCCGGTGTTCCACTGCATCGCGATCTCGACCGAGAGCATCCGCTCCTTGTCGTCGGCCGCGATGTCGATGACGGTCGGGTGGACCAGCTCGCCCTTGCGCGAGTTGAGGTACTTCACGAAGTCGACGATGCCGCCCTCGTAGTGGTACGTGACGCTGCGCACCTTGTCGGCCTGCTCGGCCTCCTCCGGGGAGTCGGCGCCGACCGTGGCCTTGGCGGACTCGCGCTCGTCCGTCAGCTTCAGCGTGAGGCCCTTGTTGAGGAAGGCCATCTCCTGGAAGCGGCGCGAGAGCGTCTCGAAGGAGTACTCGGTGGTCTCGAAGATGTCCCCGTCGGCCCAGAACGTCACCGAGGTGCCGTGCTCGTCGGTCTCCTCGTGGCGGGCGAGGGCCGCGGTGGGCTCGCCCATCTTGTAGTCCTGGGTCCAGCGGTAGCCGTCCGTCTTGATCTCGACCGAGACCTTGCTGGACAGGGCGTTGACGACGGAGACGCCCACACCGTGCAGACCGCCGGAGACGGCGTAGCCGCCGCCG
Organism: Streptomyces sp. NPDC046866; assembly: GCF_040704625.1. Classification (NCBI taxonomy): domain Bacteria; kingdom Bacillati; phylum Actinomycetota; class Actinomycetes; order Kitasatosporales; family Streptomycetaceae; genus Streptomyces; species Streptomyces sp. NPDC046866. The sequence goes on along the minus strand of NZ_JBEYXN010000001.1, from coordinate 241,279 downwards.
CCGAACTTGCCGCCCGCGTGCAGCACCGTCAGCACGACCTCGACGGCCGGCTTGCCCTGCGCGGGGATGATGCCGACGGGGATGCCGCGCCCGTTGTCGATCACGCGCACCCCGCCGTCGGCCAGGATCGTCACGTCGATCGTGTCCGCGTAACCGGCCAGCGCCTCGTCCACGGCGTTGTCGACGACCTCGTACACCAGGTGGTGCAGGCCACGCTCACCGGTGGATCCGATGTACATGCCGGGCCGCTTGCGGACCGCCTCCAAGCCCTCCAGGACCTGGATCGCACTAGCGTCGTAGTTCTTCTCGTTGGAGTCGCCGGAATCGGCCACGAAGCGCCCTTTCTGGCACAGCGCAGACCGGACTCCCAGGCGGCGCGAGTGGCCCGGCGGGAACGGCTGCGTCGATCTGCGTTGTCGGTGTTGCTCGGCGGATCCCGCAAGCGGGCGGGACTTACCACTAAGTCTACCGGTAGCGCTGACATCGATGGGGGTTTGCCGGTACCTGGATCCGCATGTGCCGCCCTGAACCTCCCTCGGCCGACTCCCCATATTCAGACCGGGGCCCAAAGAGGCTCACGGGCACCCAGCGCTTCGGCCTGTCAACCACCGGCTACCGTGAGGGACGCCACCCGGACACCCCCGCGCATGCCTATCCGTAGGTGTCCCCGGGGCCCGTGCTGCCCGGCGCCCGCAAGGGTCCGTACCGCTTCGGCCGCCCGCCCGGACCCTGCACCTTGATCAGCCGGACCGTGCCCTGGCCCAGGTCGGCGTTGAGCCGCGCGACCAGCTGGGGCGCCAGCAGCTTCAGCTGGGCCGCCCACGCCGAGGAATCGCACCGCACGACCAGTTCACGGTCCTCGTAGCGTTCCGGTTCGCAGTGCGCCGCGATCTCCGGCCCGACGATCTCCGGCCAGCGCTCCATCACGCCGGCCACCGCCATCGGCATCTCCCAGCCGCGCTCCGTGCGCAGCCGGTCCAGCGCCGCCATCAGCGGCATCGGGTCCCGGCCGTCCGCCCGGGCCCCCGAGCGCAGGCCCTGCTGCGGCCGCCCCTTCTTCCCCGCCGCGGCGTTGCCGCGCGCCCGCGCCGCCTCGCGCGCGGCCGCCAGCGCCTGCCGCGCCAGGTCCACGCCGGAGGGCTCGGGCGCCTTGCGGACCGGCTGCGGCCCCGGCGCCCCGCGCACCTCGTGCGTCTCCCGCCGGTCGGCCCGGTCGTGGCGGTCGTACTGCTCCCTGTCCGTGCTCACAGCCGGGTCACCTCACCGCCGGACACCCCGAACCGCGCCCCCGCCAAAACGTCCGGAACGTCGTCGTCCACCGCCGCCGTCACCAGCACCTGCTCCCCCGGCGCCACCAGCTCGGCCAGCCGCTCCCGGCGCCGGGCGTCCAGCTCCGCGAACACGTCGTCGAGGATCAGCACCGGTTCGGCCCCCTCGCCGCGCAGCAGCTCGTACGAGGCCAGCCGCAGCGCCAGCGCGTACGACCACGACTCCCCGTGGCTCGCGTACCCCTTCGCCGGCAGCTCCCCCAGCCGCAGCAGCAGCTCGTCCCGGTGCGGGCCGACCAGGGTCACGCCCCGCTCGATCTCCTGCTTGCGGACCTCCGCGAGCGCCTGCAGCAGCGCCTCGTACAGCGCCTCCCGGGACCGCGCCGCCCCGCTGTCCACCGCCTCGCCCGCGGAGGAACGGTACGCCAGGCCCAGCGGGCCGCCGCCGGGCGCGAGCTGCTCGTACGCCTTGTCCGCCAGCGGCAGCAGGGTCGCTATCAGGTCGAGGCGCTGCGCCAGCAGCTCGGCGCCCGCGCGCGCCAGGTGCTGGTCCCACACGTCCAGCGTCGACAGGTCCATCGAGCGGCCGCCGTGCCGACGGGCCATCGCCGCGGACTTCAGCAGCGTGTTGCGCTGCTTGAGCACGCGCTCGTAGTCCGAGCGGACACCCGCCATGCGCGGCGAGCGGGCGGTGACCAGCTCGTCCAGGAAGCGCCGGCGCTCACCCGGGTCGCCCTTGACCAGGGCCAGGTCCTCCGGCGCGAACAGCACCGTGCGGACGATCCCCAGCACGTCCCGCGGCCTGACCTGCGAGGACCGGTTGATGCGGGCCCGGTTCGCCCGCCCCGGGTTGAGCTCCAGCTCGACCAGCTGCTGACGCTCGCCCTGCCGGACGGCGGCCCGGATCACCGCCCGCTCCGCGCCCATGCGCACGAGCGGGGCGTCGGAGGAGACCCGGTGGCTGCCCAGCGCCGCCAGGTAGCCGATCGCCTCGACCAGGTTCGTCTTGCCCTGGCCGTTGGGCCCCACGAAAGCCGTGACGCCCGGGTCGAGGGGAACCTCGGCCCGGGCGTACGAGCGGAAGTCGGCCAACGAGAGATGCGTGACATGCATGCGGCGCCGACCTCCCCCGGCTTCCTGCTCTCCTGCTGTGGTGCTGTGGTGCTGCCGGCCGCGCGGCGGCCGGGCTACTTCTTCTCGACCGCGTGGCCGCCGAACTGGTTGCGCAGCGCGGCGATCATCTTCATCTGCGGCGAGTCGTCCTGCCGCGAGGCGAAGCGCGCGAACAGCGAGGCCGTGATCGCGGGCAGCGGCACGGCGTTGTCGATGGCCGCCTCCACCGTCCACCGGCCCTCGCCGGAGTCCTGCGCGAAGCCGCGCAGCTGCTCCAGGTGCTCGTCCTCGTCGAGCGCGTTGACGGCGAGGTCGAGCAGCCAGGAGCGGATGACCGTGCCCTCCTGCCAGGACCGGAACACCTCGCGGACGTCGGTGACCGAGTCCACCTTCTCCAGCAGCTCCCAGCCCTCGGCGTAGGCCTGCATCATGGCGTACTCGATGCCGTTGTGGACCATCTTCGCGAAGTGGCCCGCGCCGACCTTGCCGGCGTGCACGGAGCCGAACTCGCCCTCCGGCTTGAGGGCATCGAAGATCGGCTGGACCGCGGCGACGTGCTCCTTGTCGCCGCCGTACATGAGGGCGTAGCCGTTCTCCAGGCCCCACACGCCGCCGGAGACGCCGCAGTCGACGAAGCCGATGCCCTTGGCGGCGAGCTCCTCGGCGTGCTTCTCGTCGTCCGTCCAGCGCGAGTTGCCGCCGTCGACCACGACGTCGCCGGGCGAGAGCAGGTCGGCGAGCTCGTCGATCGTCGACTGGGTCGCGGCGCCGGCCGGGACCATCACCCACACCACGCGGGGTGCCTGCAGGCCGTCCACAAGCTCCGACAGGCTGTGGACATCGGCGAGGTCCGGGTTGCGGTCGTATCCGATGACGGTGTGGCCTGCGCGGCGGATGCGCTCGCGCATGTTGCCGCCCATCTTGCCGAGACCGACGAGACCGAGCTCCATCAGGTGGTTCCTTACGCGTTGTGGCCGTCTGTGGGGGCTCCCCCGACTCCCGGGGACACCCGGCTCCGAGCCTACGCCGGGCGGTGCCGCCCGGCGCCACGGGCGCTCCCGGCACGTCCGTGCGGACCTGCGGGCTGCGCGGGCGGTACGGGGCCCGAGGCGCTGGCCCGCGGCGCGGCCGGGGGGCCCGAACGCCGTCGGGCCCGGTCCCGCGGGCTGCGCGACCGGGCCCGACGTGCCGGCGTCAGCCGGACAGGCGCACCGGCATGATCAGGTACTTGTAGGCCTCGTCCGCCTCGGCGTCGAGGGCCGGGCGGCCGCTGAGCAGCGCCGGCTTGGTGGAGGTGGTGAAGCTCAGCTGGGCGACCGGCGAGTCGATCGCGCTCAGGCCGTCGAGCAGGAAGGTCGGGTTGAAGGCGATCGAGATGTCGTCGCCCTCCAGCTGGGCGTCGACGCGCTCCACAGCCTGTGCATCGTCGGAGGAGCCGGCCTCCAGGGTCAGCACGCCCGTCTCGAAGCTGAGGCGGACCGGGGTGTTGCGCTCGGCGACCAAGGCCACGCGCTTGACGGCCTCGACGAACGGGGCGGTCTCGATCACCGCGACGGAGTTGAACTCCGTCGGGAAGAGCGTGCGGTACTTGGGCAGGTCGCCCTCGAGGAGGCGGGTGGTGGTGCGGCGGCCGGCGCCCTCGAAGCCGATGAGGCCCTCGCCCGCGCCGGAGCCCGACAGCGCCAGGGTGACGGTGTCACCGCTCGTCAGGGACTTGGCGGTGTCCAGGAGCGTCTTCGCGGGCACCAGGGCCACGGCGGAGGCGTCCGGGTTCTCCGGCTTCCACAGGAACTCGCGGACCGCGAAGCGGTAGCGGTCGGTGGAGGCCAGGGTGACGCGGTCGCCCTCGATCTCGATGCGGACACCGGTCAGGACGGGCAGCGTGTCGTCGCGGCCGGCGGCGATGGCGACCTGGGCGGCGGCGGAGGCGAAGACCTCGCCGGGCACGGTGCCGGTCGCGGTCGGCATCTGCGGCAGCGCCGGGTACTCCTCCACAGGCAGGGTGTGGAGGGTGAACCGGGAGGAGCCGCAGACCACGGTCGCCCGTACACCGTCTGTGGAAATCTCCACCGGGCGGTTGGGGAGGGCGCGGCAGATGTCGGCGAGGAGTCGGCCGGAGACGAGGACGGTGCCGTCCTCCTCCACGTCCGCCTCGACCGAGACGCGGGCCGAGACCTCGTAGTCGAAGCCGGAGAGGGACAGCATGCCCTCCTCGGCCTTCAGCAGCAGCCCCGCGAGGACGGGCACCGGCGGCCGGGCCGGGAGGCTGCGGGCAGCCCAGGCCACCGCCTCCGCGAGTACGTCGCGCTCCACCCGGATCTTCACCGGAACCGCCTCCTGCTGTTGCTCGCTCGCCTGCCGGCCTTCGTCGTCGGCTCTCGCTGCCTCGGTGCCTGGACGGCTCGGAGCCTCGATGCCGGGAACCAGTCTGACGTACGGCGCCGACAGCCGGTGCTGCCGGCCGTCAAATCGGGAGCGAGGTGTCGGGGCGGCCTCTCGACCACGTTGTGCACAGCACCCGCTTGAAAACCGAAACCGGGCTAACTGTCCATGGGGGTAGTAGTAGGCCCTGTGGAAACCGTGGATAACCCGGTTTGCGCAGGTCAGCAACCGTTTTTTATCCCCACACCCTGTGGGCGGGACCGGTGGACAACAGGGGGGTGCTGTGGAGAACGAAAACTTCTGCACAGGCCATCCCCAGGTGACCCGGACTACTCCACAGGTGTGTCCCCAGCTTTCCCCAAGTACTCCACAGCCCAAACGTCGACTTCTGTGTGACGGCTTTCACTCCGGGCAGTGAGGAGGGGCCTGCTGTTGCCGAACAGTGGACAGCGGTGTGGGTAAGTCGTCTGATCCTGTGCACAGGATGCGGCAACCTGTGGGTCGGCGGTGGACAACGTCGTGGACAGGGTTGTGGACGGATCTTCTGTCCACAGGTTGTGGATAGCGCCTGCGCACAATTCCACAGCCCCCTGACCTGCCCTGATGATGTATCAACAGGCCTGCCTGTGGACAGATTGTGGGTGATCCGACCCATCCCCAGGCTGTGGACCGCAGAAAGTCCCGCAATCTGTGGACAAGTTGCTCCACGGGGGGCGTATTCGAACAGACCAGGGGCGCACATACGAAGAAGGGCGCCCCCGGAGTGACCCGGGAGCGCCCTGAAAAGAGGTGTGAAGGGGCTGGGGAAGGGCGGAGCAGGCGTCGGGAGAGGCCCCCGGCTCAGCCGTTCTTGATGCGGTTGGTGAGCTCGGTGACCTGGTTGTAGATGGAGCGGCGCTCCGCCATCAGGGCCCGGATCTTGCGGTCCGCGTGCATGACGGTGGTGTGGTCCCGGCCGCCGAACTGCGCCCCGATCTTGGGCAGCGACAGGTCGGTCAGCTCCCGGCACAGGTACATGGCGATCTGCCGGGCGGTGACCAGCACGCGGCTGCGCGAGGAGCCGCACAGGTCGTCCACGGTGAGGCCGAAGTAGTCGGCGGTGGCCGCCATGATGTCGGAGGCCGTGATCTCGGGCGCCGAGTCCTCGCCGCCGGGGATCAGGTTCTTCAGCACGTCCTCGGTCAGCCCGAGGTCGACCGGCTGCCGGTTCAGGCTCGCGAAGGCCGTGACCCGGATCAGCGCCCCCTCCAGCTCGCGGATGTTGCGCGAGATGCGGGAGGCGATGAACTCCAGTACCTCCGGTGGGGCGTTGAGCTGCTCCTGGACGGCCTTCTTGCGCAGGATCGCGATGCGGGTCTCCAGCTCGGGCGGCTGGACGTCGGTGATCAGGCCCCACTCGAAGCGGTTGCGGAGCCGGTCCTCCAGGGTGACCAGCTGCTTGGGCGGCCGGTCGGAGGAGAGCACGATCTGCTTGTTGGCGTTGTGGAGGGTGTTGAAGGTGTGGAAGAACTCCTCCTGCGTCGACTCCTTGCTCGCGAGGAACTGGATGTCGTCGACCAGCAGGATGTCCATCTCGCGGTAGCGCTTGCGGAACGCGTCGCCCTTGCCGTCGCGGATGGAGTTGATGAACTCGTTGGTGAACTCCTCCGAGCTCACGTAGCGGACCCGGGTCCCCGGGTAGAGGCTCCGCGCGTAGTGCCCGATGGCGTGCAGCAGGTGCGTCTTGCCGAGCCCGGACTCCCCGTAGATGAAAAGGGGGTTGTACGCCTTCGCCGGCGCCTCGGCGACGGCCACCGCGGCCGCGTGCGCGAAGCGGTTGGAGGCGCCGATGACGAAGGTGTCGAAGAGGTACTTGGGGTTCAGCCGGGCGGTCGGCTCCAGCGGGCCCGAGGTGGAGCCGCCGGAGGGGGCCGACGGCGGCGGGGCGGGCGTGGGCCGGCCGGGCGCCGGACGCGTTGCGGGCGACTGCTCGTAGGACTGGTCGTACGGGGATTCGTACGACTGCTGCTCGTAGGAGCCCTTCTCGTAGCCGCCCGGCTCGGGCTGCTGGAGGTAGCCCGGCTGAGGGGTGGCGTAGGGGTCGCGCTCGGGGAAGCCGCCGAGGCGCTGCTGCTGCCAGCCGTAGTCCTCCTGCTGGCCGCCGCGGGGCCAGGCGCCGGGCTCGGGGCGCGGCTGCTGGTAGTCCGGGTAGGCGGGGCGGGCGGTGGGAAGCTGGTCGTCGGCGGGGCCGGGGCCGGTGTGGCCGCCGGGGCGCTGGCCGCCGTAGGGCTCGTAGGACTCCGAGCGCTGCGGGGCGGGCGCCGCCAGGGGGGCGGGCTCGCCGGCGGAGTCGTCGACGGTGATGGCGATGCGGATGGGGCGGCCGCACTCGCGGCTGAGGGCATCGCTGATCAGGGGCGCGAGGCGGCCCTCGAGGACGCGTTTGCCGTATTCATTGGGGACGGCGAGCAGCGCGGTGTCGGCGACGAGGGCCAGGGGCTGGCAGCGCTCGACCCACTGCCGGTCCTTCGGCTCGATGGCCTGCTGTCCTTCCCCGAGGAGCTTTTCGAGCACCCTTGGCCACACTGCGGCAAGATCGGCAGGTACGTCAGCCACAGGGCACGCTCTCTCACAGGGGTCCCACGAAGGTGTGGTTCTTCGGGACGGTCGGGACAAAAGAATCCGGGATCAGGCAACGGTAGTCAGGGCGGCGGGTACGGTTCAAGTCGTTGTCCACAGCCTGTGCACAGTGCGGGGTGGGTCTCGGCTCGGTTTGACCGGATGGCGTAGCCGCGCGTACCGTAACGAGGTCGAGTTGTCGATGGCTGCTGCCGCCTGCCTACCGATGGGCGAAGATCACTGATTGTGATCATTTAGCGGTGTCCACTCGGGCGAACACGCGAGTTCCTCGTGGGCGCACGGTGACAGCCAGGCGATGTACCGCCACAACGATTCATTTTCTGGAGCCCCCGAGTGAGCAAGCGCACCTTTCAGCCGAACAACCGTCGTCGCGCCAAGACCCACGGCTTCCGCCTGCGGATGCGTACCCGTGCCGGTCGCGCGATCCTCGCGAACCGTCGCAGCAAGGGCCGCGCCGCCCTCTCCGCGTAACCACACGCGGATCGTGACGTCGTGCTGTCTCCCGAAAATCGGCTGAGGCGGCGCGAGGACTTCGCGAGCGCGGTACGCCGAGGCCGCCGGGCCGGTCGCCCGCTCCTCGTCGTCCACCTACGTACAAGCGGTGCAACGGACCCGCACGGGCCGGGGGAGACAGATCCCTCGACGCGTGCGGGTTTCGTCGTCAGCAAGGCCGTGGGCGGCGCCGTGGTCCGCAACCGGGTCAAGCGCCGCCTGCGCCATCTGGTGCGCGAGCGGCTGTCCCGGCTGCCCGCCGGTAGCCTGGTGGTGGTGCGGGCATTGCCCGGATCGGGTGATGCCGGCCTCGAGGATCTGGCCCGGGACCTGGATGCCGCTCTGCTGCGGCTCCTGGGAGGCGCAGCTCGATGAAGTACCCGCTGCTCGCTTTGATCAAGCTGTACCAGTGGACGATCAGTCCGCTGCTCGGGCCGGTGTGCCGCTACTACCCCTCGTGCTCGCACTACGGGTACACGGCCATCGACCGGCATGGTGCGGTGAAGGGAACGGTCCTGACCGCCTGGCGGATCCTGCGGTGCAATCCGTGGTCCGCGGGTGGTGTCGACCATGTCCCACCTCGTAAACGCCCGCGTTGGCACGAGCAGCTGCGCAGTGCGTTGCGTAGACCTCGCAATGCTCAAGGAGCCTGATTAGTGGACACGATTGCCAGTCTGTTCAGCTTTATCACCACGCCCGTCTCATGGATCATCGTCCAGTTCCACACGCTGTACGGCGCGATCTTCGGCCCGGACAGCGGGTGGGCCTGGGGCCTGTCCATCGTGTCCCTGGTGATCTTGATCCGTATCTGCCTCATCCCGCTCTTCGTGAAGCAGATCAAGGCAACGCGCGGCATGCAGGCGCTCCAGCCGAAGATGAAGGCGATCCAGGAGCGCTACAAGAACGACAAGCAGCGCCAGTCCGAAGAGATGATGAAGCTGTACAAGGAGACGGGTACCAACCCGCTCTCCTCGTGCCTTCCGATCCTGGCGCAGTCCCCGTTCTTCTTCGCGCTGTACAGCGTGCTGTCGGCCATCGCCAACGGCAAGACGATCGGCGTCATCAACCAGTCGCTGCTGGAAAGCGCCCGGCAGGCGCACATCTTCGGTGCTCCGCTGGCCGCGAAGTTCATGGACAGCGAGGAGAAGGTCGCCGCGCTCGGCGCCAGCCTCATGGACGTCCGGATCGTCACTGCGGTGATGATCATCATGATGTCGCTGTCGCAGTTCTACACCCAGCGCCAGCTGATGCAGAAGAACGTCGACCTGTCGGTCAAGACGCCGTTCATGCAGCAGCAGAAGATGCTCATGTACATCTTCCCGCTGATCTTCGCGTTCATGGGCATCAACTTCCCCGTCGGTGTCCTCGTCTACTGGCTGACCACGAACGTGTGGACCATGGGCCAGCAGATGTACGTGATCAACCAGAACCCGACTCCGGGCAGCAAGGCGCAGGACCAGTACCTCACCCGCCTGCTGAAGCACATCGGCTCCCACGGTGACGTGAAGGGCCGGCGCCGGAAGAAGATCGTCGCGACGATCGTGGCCAAGGGCCCGGACCGCAACGACAACGAGCGCAAGTTCATCACTGCTCTGACGAAGCAGGGCCTGGCCGCCCAGGCGGACGGTTCCGTGATCAAGAGTGCCGAGGCCACGGCGGACTCCGACGCGGCGAGCGGCGGCGCCTCCAAGCGCCAGCAGCCCAAGCGCCAGACGAAGGCGCAGCGTCAGACGCCGCCCTCCAAGCCCTCTTCCAAGAAGTAAGAAGGAGTCTCTCCCGTGACGGAAGGCACCACCACGGCCGCCGCTGAGAGTGGCGACACCCTGACCCGCCTCGAGCAGGAGGGTGAGATCGCGGCCGACTACCTCGAGGGTCTGCTGGACATCGCCGACCTGGACGGTGACATCGACATGGACGTCGAGGCCGACCGGGCCTCGGTGTCGATCGTCAGCGACTCCGGCAGCCGTGACCTGCAGAAGCTCGTGGGCCGCGACGGCGAGGTCCTGGAGGCACTCCAGGAGCTCACCCGCCTCGCCGTGCACCGCGAGACCGGGGACCGCAGCCGGCTGATGCTGGACATCGCCGGGTTCCGGGCGAAGAAGCGCCAAGAGCTGGCGGCGCTGGGCGCCAAGGCCGCGGCGGATGTGAAGGCGTCCGGCGAGCCCCTGAAGCTGGCCCCCATGACCCCGTTCGAGCGCAAGGTCGTCCACGACGCCGTGGCGGCCGCCGGTCTGCGCAGCGAGTCGGAGGGCGAGGAGCCGCAGCGCTTCGTCGTCGTGCTCCCTGCCTGACGCGTACACCCGATGGTTCGGCCCCGTCTGTGTCGCAGGCGGGGCCGAAGTTTGTCAGCCTGGCAGTGCCGCGGTAAGCAAGCGCGGTACGCAATACGGAAGGACGGTCCCCGTGACGGAGGCAGCGGAGCTTCCCCCGGCGCCCGAGCAGGCGCGCGCGGTCTTCGGCGAGTTTTTCCCGGAAGCCGTGCGGTACGCGGAGCTGCTGGCGGACGCGGGCGTCAAGCGCGGCCTGATCGGTCCGCGTGAGGTCCCCCGGCTGTGGGAGCGGCACCTGCTGAACTGCGCCGTGCTCTCGGAGGTGGTGCCCGAGGGCGTCACCGTCTGCGACGTGGGCTCGGGCGCCGGTCTGCCGGGTATCCCGCTGGCCCTGGTCCGGCGCGATCTGAAGATCACGTTGCTGGAGCCGCTGCTGCGGCGGACGACCTTCCTCCAGGAGGCCGTGGAGTTGCTGGGCCTGGACCACGTCACGGTGGTGCGGGGCCGCGCCGAGGAGGTCCTCGGCAAGGTGCAGCCGGTGCACGTGGTGACGGCACGCGCGGTGGCCCCGCTGGACCGCCTCGCGGGCTGGGGCGTGCCGCTGCTGCGCCCGTACGGCGAGATGCTGGCGCTCAAGGGCGACACGGCCGAGGAGGAGCTGGTGGCCGCGAAGGTCGCTCTGGCGAAGCTGGGTGTGGTGAAGACCTCGGTGCTCCAGGTCGGCGAGGGCGTGGTGGATCCGATGTCGACGGTGGTCCGGGTCGAGGTCGGGGAGAGCCCTGGCGGTGTGAGGTTCGCCGCCAAGCGGGCCAAGGCTGCGCGCGTGGGGCGGACCCGCCGGCGCCGGTGAGGGCCCGTGGTGTGGAGAGGGGCCCGGTGGAATCCTCGGATTTCCGCCGGGCCCCTTTCGCGCGTGTTGGGCCCTGTAGGTATGGATTTCGGAGTGTCGTAGGGGACTGAAGTCGTGGTCCCGGCATCGTGTTTCACGTGAAACATCGCTCTCTGCTGCACGGAATCATCAGCCGCGGCCGTGCAGCCGCGGCTCCCCGCTCCCGTACGGGAGAAGGGGGGACGGAGTTGTCCACAACGGTGGATTCATCCACAGGAGTACGGGCCCCGCTGGTTCGAGACCCCGGGGGCATGGCAGGCTCTGTTCATCGCGAGCCTGATGTCGAGGAGAGTGACACCGTGCGGTCCGACGCCAACCTCGCGGGGCCGATGGCCGACCCGGTCCCCGGTCCCCGCTCTGAATCGGCGGGTGGCGATGTTTCACGTGAAACATCGCCCCAGCCCCCAGCCGACCACGACACGCCCAGCGGCGCCGCCGTCTCCTTTGCGGCCGAGGCGCTGCGCCGTGCCGGTGAGGGGCTGCCCCGCCCGGACCAGCGCCGGGTCATCGTGGTCGCCAACCAGAAGGGCGGAGTCGGCAAGACCACCACGACGGTGAACCTTGCGGCCTCGCTGGCCCTGCACGGTGCGCGTGTCCTGGTGATCGACCTGGACCCCCAGGGCAACGCCTCCACGGCGCTCGGCATCGACCACCACGCGGATGTGCCGTCGATCTACGACGTGCTGGTGGACAGCCGCCCGCTGCTCGAGGTCGTCCAGCCGGTGGTGGACGTGGAAGGGCTCTTCTGCGCCCCGGCCACGATCGACCTGGCTGGCGCGGAGATCGAGCTGGTGTCGCTCGTCGCCCGTGAGAGCCGGCTCCAGCGGGCCATCCAGGCGTACGAGCAGCCGCTGGACTACATCCTGATCGACTGCCCGCCCTCGCTGGGCCTGCTGACGGTGAACGCGCTGGTCGCCGGCGCCGAGGTGCTGATCCCGATCCAGTGCGAGTACTACGCGCTGGAGGGTCTGGGCCAGCTGCTGCGCAACGTCGAACTGGTCCGGGCCCACCTGAACCCGACGCTGCACGTCTCCACGATCCTGCTGACCATGTACGACGGCAGGACCCGGCTCGCGTCGCAGGTGGCGGACGAGGTGCGCTCCCACTTCGGCAACGAGGTGCTGCGCACGAGCATCCCCCGGTCGGTGCGCATCTCCGAGGCCCCCAGTTACGGGCAGACGGTGCTCACCTATGATCCGGGGTCCAGCGGTTCCCTCTCCTACATGGAGGCGGCGCGGGAGATCGCGTTCCGCGGGGCCGGAATCCAGTACGACGCCCGGCACGCCCATGTGGGCGCGGGCATGAACAGCACGCAGAACATGGCGGAGGGGATCCAGTGAGTGAGCGACGTAGGGGTCTGGGGCGGGGGCTCGGCGCGCTGATCCCCGCCGCTCCTCAGGAGAAGACGCCGTCGGTGATCGGTACGGGGTCGACGTCTCCGGCCGCAGTGCCGGTACTCCCCTCGGAGCGCGGTGTCGCGGCGGCGAAGCTGGCTTCGCTCGCGCAGGCCGATGTTTCACGTGAAACCGTCATCGCCGACGGGCCGGAGGCAGTGGAGCCAGCGGTCCAGGAAGTGGCGGGGGCGACCTTCGCCGAACTCCCCATGGATGCCATCACGCCGAACCCGCGGCAGCCGCGCGAGGTCTTCGATGCGGACGCGCTGGCGGAGCTGGTGACCTCCATCCAGGAGGTGGGCCTGCTCCAGCCCGTGGTCGTGCGGCAGGCAGGTCCAGGCCGCTACGAGCTCGTCATGGGCGAGCGCCGGTGGCGGGCGTGCCGTGAGGCAGGGCTGGAGCGCATTCCGGCGATCATCCGGGCGACGGACGACGAGAAGCTGCTGCTGGATGCGCTGCTGGAGAACCTCCACCGGGCGCAGCTGAACCCGCTGGAGGAGGCTGCGGCCTACGACCAGCTGCTCCACGACTTCAACTGCACGCACGACGAGCTGGCGGACCGGATCGGACGTTCCCGTCCGCAGGTGACCAACACGCTGCGGCTGCTGAAGCTGTCGCCGCCGGTTCAGCGCCGGGTTGCCGCGGGCGTCCTGCTGGCAGGGCACGCCCGTGCGCTGGTGGGTGTGCAGGACCAGGAGGCGCAGGACCAGCTGGCGGCCCGGATCGTGGCCGAGGGCCTGTCGGTCCGTGCGGTCGAGGAGATCGTGTCGCTGATGGGCTCGGAGCCCGCGGCCACCGTCAAGCCCAAGGGGCCGCGCGCGGGTGCGCGGGTGTCCCCGGCGCTGAGCGAGCTGGCGACGCGGCTGTCGGACCGGTTCGAGACCCGGGTGAAGGTGGATCTGGGCCAGAAGAAGGGGAAGATCACCGTCGAGTTCGCCTCGATGGAGGATCTGGAGCGGATCCTGACGACGATGGCGCCGGGCGAGGGCCGGGTGCTGGAGCAGGGCCTGTCCGGGGAGTGAGTCCCGGGCCGCCGAGGGGCGGGTCGTGCCGGTGGGTGCCGGCGCGGTCCGCCCTTTGCCTTGTTGCGGTTTCTCCTGATTCGGGCTGTGGATACCATGCGCTCATGGGGCGTCGGCTGGTACCTCTCACACTGGACAATCTCCAGGACCTGCCCGGGCGTTGCCGGTCCTGTGTCTTCTGGGAGCTCGATCCCGTCAGCGGTGAGGCTGCCGTGAAAGCGGGGACTCCGGAGCTCGAGAAGGAGGCGTGGATCTCCGCGGTCCTGCTGGAGTGGGGTTCGTGCGGCCGCGTGGTCTATGTGGACGATGTCCCGGTGGGCTTCGTGCTCTACGCGCCGCCGGCCTATGTTCCGCGGTCCACGGCCTTTCCGACCAGTCCGGTGTCTCCGGATGCGGTGCAGCTGATCACTTCGTGGATCATGCCGGGGTATCAGGGGCAGGGGCTGGGCCGGGTGATGGTCCAGACGGTGGCCAAGGACCTGCTGCGGCGCGGGTTCCGGGCGATCGAGGCGTTCGGCGATGCGCGGTGGGACGGCCCGGCGTGTCTGCTGCCGGCGGACCATCTGCTCGCGGTGGGCTTCAAGACGGTGCGGCCGCATCCGGTGCATCCCCGGCTGCGGTTGGAGCTGCGCTCGACGCTGTCCTGGAAGGAAGACGTGGAGATGGCGCTGGACCGTCTGCTGGGCGCGGCCCGCAAGGAGCCGGCGCTGCGTCCGCTGTGAGCGGCCGGCCCCGAGGGGGCCGGAGATGGTGAAACGGGGCCGCCCCCCTCCAGGGGGCGGCCCCGTTTCACGTGAAACATCAGGCGGTCTTGGCCTCGATGAAGGCGTCGAGGTCACGCAGGATGGCGGCCTTCGGCTTGGCCCCGACGATGGTCTTGGCGACCTCGCCGCCCTGGTAGACGTTCAGAGTCGGGATCGACATGACGCCGTACTTGGCGGCGGTGGCCGGGTTCTCGTCGATGTTGAGCTTGACGATCTGGATCTGGTCGCCGTACTCGGCCGCGATGGCCTCCAGGGACGGCGCGATCTGGCGGCACGGGCCGCACCATTCGGCCCAGAAGTCCACCAGGACGGGCTTGTCGCTCCCGAGTACCTCGGTGTCGAAATTGGCGTCGGTGACGGTCTTGACGGTGCCGGCCACAGCGGCCTCCTCATTCTTCCTGCGGGGTGTTGGGGTGGGGGCTTTAAGGGGTCAGACCGTCGCGGCGGCCTTCTCGGCGTCCGCGAGGGCGGCGAGGAAGCGCTCGGCGTCGAGGGCGGCGGAGCAGCCGGTGCCCGCGGCGGTGATGGCCTGACGGTAGGTGTGGTCCACGACGTCGCCGGCGCCGAACACGCCGGTGAGGTTGGTGCGCGTGGAGGGGGCGTCGACCTTGAGGTAGCCCTCGTCATCGAGCTCCAGCTGGTCCTTGAACAGTTCGGTGCGCGGGTCGTGGCCGACGGCGATGAAGAGGCCGGTCACGGGCAGCTGGGAGGTCTCACCGGTCTTGGTGTTGCGCAGGGTGAGGCCGGAGAGCTTCTGGTCGCCGTGGATCTCGGCGACCTCGCTGTCCCAGGCGAACTTGATCTTCGGGTCGGCGAAGGCGCGGTCCTGCATGGCCTTGGAGGCACGCAGGGCGTCGCGGCGGTGGACGACGGTGACGGACTTGGCGAACCGGGAGAGGAAGGTGGCCTCCTCGATCGCGGTGTCGCCGCCGCCGACGACGGCGATGTCCTGGTCCTTGAAGAAGAACCCGTCGCAGGTGGCGCACCAGGAGACGCCGCGGCCGGAGAGGATGTCCTCGTTGGGCAGGCCGAGCTTGCGGTGCTGGGAGCCGGTCGCGACGATGACGGCCTTGGCGCGGTGCACGGTGCCGGCGGTGTCGGTGACGGTCTTGATCTCACCGGTGAGGTCCACGGAGACGATGTCGTCCGGCACGAGCTCGGCGCCGAAACGCTCGGCCTGGCCGCGCATGTTGTCCATGAGGTCCGGGCCCATGATGCCGTCCCGGAACCCGGGGAAGTTCTCCACCTCGGTGGTGTTCATCAGCGCGCCGCCGGCGGTGACGGCGCCTTCGAAGACCAGCGGCTTGAGCGAGGCGCGTGCGGTGTAGAGGGCGGCGGTGTAACCGGCCGGCCCGGAGCCGATGATGATCACGTTACGTACGTCGCTCACGGGTTTCTTCCTCGTCTCTGTGGACTGCGCGCTGCTGCTTGCCGGGGGCCTTGTGGAGTCTCAACCCACCCAACGGATCCTACGGCGCGCGCATTCCCGGCCCGCTCCAGTCCGGGCCGCAAGCTGTCAGCTCCGAGGGTAGGTCCTGGTCAGCAGAGGCTTGCCGGGGCCGCCCGCGGGGGTGTCGGCGCAGTCGGTTCCGATGACATAGGCGTCGACCCGTTCCGGGTCGCCCGGATGCGGAAGGACGAGGAGGTACACCTTGGCGCCCTCGTAGCTGCCGAGCTCCGCGGCGAGCGGGGTGTCGGGGCGGCCGGTGCCCTGCTGGACACAGGGCGGGACCGCGGCGGCGTCGGTCCCGGAGCGCTCGCCCGGGATGAGGCCCGGGGCGGCCGGGGTGTTCTCCAGGCCGTAGGTGCGGTTGCCCTCCGTCGTGGAGGCCTTGGCTCCGGGGCCCGCCGCCAGGAGCCTGCGGACGTCGTCCGGGAGTCCCTGGGCGCTGTAGCCGCCCGCGGCCGTCGCCGGCGGGTTCTCGCTGGTGGTGGCATGACGGGCGGCGGTGTCCGGGGAGCCGTTGCCCGAGAGGTTGCCGGCGAGGAAGACCCCGAGGGCGCAGGCAGCGGCGGCGGCCAGGCCGCCGAGGACCGCGATCCGGCGGCGGGCGCGGCCGCGCCCGGGGCCCGACGCGCCGACCGGGTGACCGGCCGGGCGCCGGCCGCCCGGACCGGGGGGTGTGCCCGGCGCTTCGGCCCGGACCGCCCCGGGGAGGGCATCCGGGTCGCCGTGGGGCGCGGCGGAGGGGCGGTCCCCGGCCCGGGGAGTGGTGGAGGCGAGGAGGGCTTCGGCGGCGAGGGCCGCGTCGATGCGCCCGGCGATGTCGGCCGGCATGCGGGGCGGCCCCGGCAGGGTGCCCAGCAGGGAGCGGATCTCCTCCAGGGAGGCGTGGACGTCGGCGCACAGGGGGCAGTCGCCCAGGTGCCGGCGTACCTCTGCGGTCCGGGCCGGGGAGAGGAGCCCCTCGGTCAGGTCGGAGATCTCCGAGACGTCAGGGTGCCGGATCGTGTCGGCTGCGGGAGTCACGTTCGTCCACCTCCGCCCTTCACCGTGTCTGCGCCCGGGGCTGGATGACCGGGGTCTGCCGCTGGTGGGACGGGTGTCCCCGGCGTCCGGTTCCTTCCCCGCTCCACGGCGGTGTTATCCACGGCATTCGAGCGCAGATGAGTGAGTATCGGGACGAGTTTCGCGCGGCCGCGCGCACAGCGGCTCTTGACGGTGCCGGTGGGGACGTCCAGGACGCGGGCCGCCTCGGCGACGGAGTATCCCTGCATGTCCACGAGGACCAGGGCCGCGCGTTGGTCGGCCGGCAGGGTGGCGAGGGCGGCCAGCAGCTGGCGGTGGAGGTCCTGGCGCTCCGCGGGGGCCTCGGCGGACTCGTGGGGCTCCAGCAGGCGCTCCAGGCGCTCGGTGTCGTCGAGGGGAGCGGTCCTGCGGGAGGCCGCCTTGCGGGCCCGGTCGAGGCAGGCGTTGACCGTGATGCGGTGCAGCCAGGTGGTCACGGCGGACTCGCCGCGGAAGGTGTGCGCCGCCCGGTAGGCGGAGACGAGGGCGTCCTGCACGGCGTCCGCGGCCTCCTCGCGGTCGCCGAGCGTGCGCAGGGCCACCGCCCACAGGCGGTCGCGGTGGCGGCGCACGAGCTCGCCGAAGGCGTCGGGGTCGCCGGCGACGTGCCGCGTGAGCAGGTCCCGGTCGCTGTCCTCGCCGGTCGTCGCGTCGTGCATCACACCTCCCCTCCCCGAAGGGAGCGTACGGGGCGGGCGGGACGAATACGAGGGTCCGCCGTGCCGGCGGCGCAGCGGCGGACCCCGGACCTGCCGTTCGGGGCCGGGCTACTCGACCGGCCCCAGGACCCTGATCTCCCTGATGCCGCCGCGGTAGGAGTCGCCCTTCTCCGAGGGCAGCACCGTGATGTGGACCAGCACGAAGCGGGTCTTCACCGGGGTGGTGAGGGTGCCCTCCACCTTCTTGCCCGTGTTGCCCAGCTTGTGGAGCTCCTGGGGGAAGTCGGCGATGGTGCGCGCCGAGGAGGCCTCCGGGGCGGCGGCCCGCACTTCGAGCTTGTGGCCGGCGGTGAACATGTCCGCCTCGAAGCCCGTGACCTCCTTGACGCTGCCGAGGTCGACGATGATGCCGCTGCCGTCGTCGTAGCTGTCCAGGTTGCCGAACTTGCCCCCGTAGCCGTCGAACCGCAGCGTCCTCCAGGCGGTGTCGAAGTCGCCGTCGACGGCCTTCCGGGCATCCTCGGGCTTGATCGGGTCCTTGCCGAAGACGGAGGCGTCGGCGATGGGGAGCGGCTTGCTCGGCTTGGGGCCCTTGGGCCCCTCGCCGGACTTGGGGGGCTGCGAGGTGCTGTTGCCGCCGCTGTCGCCCTTGACGCGGTCCAGGAGGGTGTCGGCCAGCTGCCAGCTGCCCAGGCCGAGGGCCGCGATGAGAAGGGCGGCCACGCCCCACTTCAGGACGCGGCCGGTGCGGCTCTGCAGCGGGGGCGGCGGCGGAACGGCGATGGGCTGGGTCCCGGGCATGCCGGGGTGCGTGGACGGACGGCCGTAGCTGCCCTGCTGGTAGGTGGTGTGCTGGTACTCGGGCGGGGCCGTGAAGGCGGGCTCCGGGGGCCGGATGCGGGGCATCGCGGCGACCGCCTTGGCCAGCTCCTCGGGGGTGGTGCAGGGGGGTTCCTGGCGGGAGGCCGTGGCGCCGTCGTTGGCGAGGGCGCGCATCGCGAGCTGTCCCAGGCCCCGGTGGACCCCGGCGCGGACCTGGTCCGGCGGGATCAGGCCGACGCCCTTGGGCAGGCCGGCCAGGCCGTAGGCGTCCGTCTCGTACGGCCAGCGCTGGGTGAGGGAGGCGTACAGCAGGGCGCCGATGGCCTCGGTGTCGGTGCGCTGCGGGGTGTCGCTGGTGATGCCGCGCAGGGCGGCGTTCACCGCCAGGCCGCGGATGCGGTACTGGCCCGTGGAGGTGCGCAGTATCGCGCTGGGCGTCAGGCGCAGGTGGGCCAGGCCCTCGCGGTGCGCGGCGGCCATGGCCTGCGAGACCTGGCTGACGAGCTGGTAGCACTCGTGGGGTTCCAGGGGGCCGGCGGCGAGGAGCGCGGTCAGCTCGGTGGCGTCGGGCAGCCACTCGTGGACGACGTAGACGAGGTCGCTGTCCTCCACGGCGTCGAGGACGTGGACGAAGCGGGGGTCTCCGAGCAGCGCGGAGGAGCGGGCGGCGGCCAGGACGGAGCGGGCCCGCGGGTGGTCGGCCGGCAGCAGGTGGACGCCGACGGCGCGGCGCAGCTTCTCGTCCATCGCGCGCCAGCTGCTGAAACCGTCCAGACGGGTGACGCACTCCTCGAGGCGGTAGCGCCGTGCGAGCTTGTGGCCGCTGTGCAGTTCGGGCGCGGCAGCAGGAGCCGCTTTCCTGCGCTCGCCGTCCTTTTCTGGCATGGGTCCGTCCGCGGCTCGTCCGTTCTGGGTGTCCACCCCGTCGGCCGTGGCCTTCGCCGCATCAGCGACCGGCGGCTGGTCGCCGCCGTTGTCGGCCACGTCGACGGCAGCCGTGCTACGTTCCGCCACCGTCGTTCCTGCCTCCCCATCCGTTACGCGCTGTCGGCCAGTCTGCGAAGTCATGCCAATTGTGCCCACAGTCCGGTGCTATGCACGACACGCGAAGGGGTGCGACGGTTGTACGCATCAGCGGCCCATACGCCCGCGGACCATGCCCACCATGGCGTTGAGCTCCTCGATGCGCATCCGCTTGGCGGCGACCAGGAACACCACGGCAAGGGCGGCGCCGCCGGCGGTCAGCGCCAGGGCTGAGCCGAGGACTCCGCTGCCCAGCCACTGCGTGACGGCGTAGGCGGCCCCGCCGCCCACTGCGGCAGCGGGGATGCAGGCGCCGGTGAGGCGGGTGTAAGTGCGGCGCACGTGGGCGCCGTCGAGGTCGCCGCCGAGCCGCTTGCGCAGGCGCTTCCAGGCGACGCCCACGCCGACGGTGTAGCCGAGGCCGTAGGCGGCGGCCATGCCGACGACGGCCCAGCGGGCGGGGAGCACGAAGAACGCGGCGGTGGAGACCGCGGCGTTGACGGCGGCGACGATGACCGTGTTGTAGAAGGGGGTGCGGGTGTCCTCGTACGCGTAGAAGCCGCGCAGGACGACGTACTGCACGGAGTACGGGATGAGTCCGAGGCCGAAGGCCATGAGCACGTAGCCGATGTTCTGGGCGCCCGCGCCGGAGCCGGCGTAGAGCAGGGTGGCCATGGGGACGCCGAGGGCGAGGAACGCGAAGGCACAGGGCACGATCGCGACGGCCGAGGTGCGCAGCCCGTAGGAGATGTCGTCGCGGACGGCGGCGGCGTCCCCGTCGTGGGCGGAGCGGGAAATGCGGGGCAGCACCGCCGTCATGACGGAGACGGTGATGATGGCCTGCGGCATCTGCCACAGCAGCAGGGCGTAGTTGTAGGCGGTGATGCCGGTGCCCGGGTGGCCCTGCTTCTCGGCGACCGAGCCGGACCAGGTGGCGAGCTGCGTCACCACGACCAGGCCGATCTGGTTGGCCAGGACGAAGAAGAACGTCCACTTGGCCAGGCGGGCGGCCTTGCCCAGGCCGTGGCCCTTCCAGTCGAAGCGCAGGCGCGGGGAGAAGCCGGCGTCGCGCAGGTAGGGCAGCATCGCCAGGGCCTGCACGGTGAGGCCAAGGAGGGTGCCGAGGCCGAGCAGGCGCACGCCCTCCGGGGTGACGGTGGTGGCGCTGACGCCGGAGGTGGTGAAGCCGCCGAAGGCCCAGATGAAGGCGCCGAAGGTGGCGATGACCACGATGTTGTTGAGGACCGGGGTCCACATCATCGCGCCGAAGCGGCCGCGGGCGTTGAGGATCTGACCGAGCACCACGTGCACGCCCATGAAGAACATGGTGGGCAGGCAGTAGCGGGCGAAGGCGACCGCGACGTCCATCTGGTGCGGGTCGGAGGCGATCTTCGGCGACATCATGGTGATGAACACCGGTGCGGCCAGCACGCAGATCGTGGTGATCGCGGCCAGCAGGACGACGACGAGCGTCAGCAGGCGGTTGGCGTAGGCCTCGCCCCCGTCGTCGTCGTTCTTCATGGCGCGCACCAGCTGCGGGATGAAGACCGCGTTGAGCGCGCCGCCGCCGACCAGCACGTAGATCATCGTGGGCAGCGTGTTGGCGATCTGGTACGTGTCGTTGAACGTGCCGACGCCGATCGCGGCGGCGATGACCAGGGTCCGCAGGAAGCCGGTGATGCGCGAGACGATCGTGCCCGCGGCCATCAGGGCGCTGGACTTGAGCAGGCCGGCGGCGCGGCCGGCGGGCTTGCTCGGTGCCGGTGCGGCAACGGGTGCGTCCTCGGCGGGCGCGCCGGGCACCGCCTGCTGGTCCTTGTACAGGTGTGCGAAGGCGTCGGGCTCGGGCTGCTCCTCCGCCGCGCTGGTGACCAGCGAGTCCACGCCGACGAACTCGGTGGTGGTCGCGCGGTCGCCGTAGCGCAGGTGGCGCGACGGCCCGTCCGGCTCGGGCGGCGGGGTCTGCGCCCACACCCGCGGGTCGGGGCCGTGCGACGGGGCCTGCGGGGCCGCGTACAGCGGGCCGGGCTCCCGGTAGGTGCCGGGCGGCGGCGGGGGGTGCGAGGCGCGGTCGTAGAGCACCTCGGCGACCGGGTCCTGCGCGGACAGGTCCTGCGACCGGTACGGGTCCCGCTCGTAGGCGTCCTGGACGTACGGGTCGCGGCCCGGCGCGGGGGCGGGTACGCCTGCCTGCCCGGGCACTGCGGTGCCCGGGTCCGCGCCCGGGGAAGGCGCGGGCGCGCCAGTGCCCTGCGCACGGTCACCGTCGTACGGCGCGTTCATCGAAACCCCACCTCATCGTCCCCAGGCCGGCCGGCCACGGCATCGCTCAACGGTCCACTGTCTCACCCGCGCCGGACGGCCCGGTGCTTTGCACTCCGGTGTCCGGGGTCCCGTCACTCGGCTGCGTGCTCTCCTCGGCGGCCGCCCGGGCCGCGACGCGCTTGCGGCTGGCGTACATCTTGATGCCTGCCAGGACCAGGAGCAGCACACCGCCGGCGATGACGAGCATCACGGTCGGGGTGATCTCGGTGGCCTCCACCGTGAACCTGCGCTCCTTGCCGTAGGGCATGCCGTTCTCGGTGAAGAGCTGGGCGGTGACCTCGACGGGACCGCTCGCCGTGGCGTTGGCGGTGAACTTCACCGTCTGGCTGTGCCCGCCCTGCACGGTCACTTCCTGCTCGTCCTCGCCCTTGTCGCCGAACATCAGGCGCGTGGGGTTCGCGGACTTCACCCGCAGGACGAGGTGGTGGACGTCCTGGACGAGGCTGTTCTGCACGCTGACCGGGATCGTCGCGCTGTGCCCGGACAGCGTGGCGTCGGACTTGGGGACGACCTTGACCTTCTCGGTGAGGCCGATCAGGTACTCCTGGACCTGGTCCCGGTAGAGCCCGGCCTCCAGGGGGCGGCCCCGCCATGACGTGGACATCTCGCGGTTGGTGGTGTTGCCGAACGGGATCTCGACGCGGTCGGGAGCGCTGAGGATGACCTTGAAGTGGTCGAGGGTGTTCTGCGTGGTGCGGATCTTCTCGAAGGCGGCGACCGGCAGCTCGGTCTTGCGCAGGGCCTCGGGGTACTGGCCGGCACCCGGAACCTGCGTGTTGACACCGGCGTCGGGCTTGGCGGCGGCCGCGGCGTCCAGGTCCGCGGGCTGGGTCCAGCGGCCCGCCTGGAGCGCCCGCACGGCCTCGGCCATGGACTGCGCCTGGGTGGCGGTCGGCATGCGCTGCGGGGTCACCACGAAGCTGCGCTGGCTGTCGGTCTTCTGCAGGTTCAGCGCGAGGCTGTGGGCGAGGAAGCGCTGCACGGCCAGCGTGGAGTTCGCGGCGCTCAGCATGTCGCCCTCGAAGGCGGTGGACAGGTCGGCGTCGGCCACCACGGCGGTGACGCCCGCGCCGATGGGGCGGGCCGCCGACGGGGTGTAGCCGAGGGCGCCGGTCTCCTGGAGGCTGTCGCTGCGGGCGAGGACGTTGTGGGCGCCGGCCGAGGTGGCCACGTTCACGATCGACGGGTCGATCGCCCCGTCCACCGGCCAGGAGAAGTCCGTGGACGGCGTGACGTGCAGCACGGTCTCCACGGCCTGCTTGGCCTTGTCCGTGGCCGGCCGGAGCTGGCCCAGGGTGCCCGAGACGTCCTTGCCCTGGTGGGCTAGGGAGGCGATGTCGGGGTCCGCGAAGGGCAGGGCGACGACCTTCTTGCCCTGGACGGCGGCCTCCAGCGAGCTCAGCCACTGCTCGGCGACGGCCTTGTTCCTGCCCTGGACGATCTTTCCGTCCGGGGTGCGGAAGCGGTAGCCCTTGGTCATCGCGTCGACCGTGTACAGCAGGTCGGGGTCGATGACCCAGGTGATCGGCAGCTCCCTGCCGAGGGAGACCATCCGCTCCAGGCGGCCGCCGGTCCGCAGCTCGTCGGCGAGCGAGTCGTCCAGGAAGACCGGGGTCTGGACCTCGTCCGAGCCGGTCTCGGCGGTCAGGTGCGTGGGGGAGATCAGCGGCCACAGATACGTGAGCTGGGAGCGCTTGGCAGCGGCCTCCGGCTGCCAGGGCAGGAAGGTCCGCTTGATGCCGAGGACCTGCTCGTACGGCCGGCTGTCGGTCTCCCCGGACAGGGAGACGCCCAGCTGGTAGACGCCGTCCTTGTCCAGCTCCAGCTTGTTGACGGGGACGGACAGCGTGAACGTCTGGCTGACCTTGGACGGCAGCGAGGCGATCTTGACGGAGTAGGCCTGGTCGATCTCGCCCGGGTCCGTGCCGGCCCGGAAGCCCGCGCGTTCCGCGGCCTCGTCGATCGAGGCCCTGTCCCCCAGCACCGGCCCGACCCGCAGGCCCACGTGCGCGCCCGTGATCGTCTCGCGGCCGGTGTTGACCACGGTCCCGGAGATGGTGAGCGTGTCGGTCTTGACGGGGGCGGCGGGCGCCACGCTGGTGAGCTGGACGTCGACGGTGCCCCCGTCGGCGGCCTGCGCCGGGGGCGCCGGTGCCCAGGCCAGGGCGGCGAGCAGGGGTGTACCGGCCAGCAGCGCGGCTGCGCGGCTCAGCCGGCGGCGCCGGGCAGGGCGGGGGTGGGCCCCCTGGTTGACTGCCGCCTCGGCCACGCGCTAGCCCGTCCCTCGAAGTGTCAGTGGTCGTCGTTCGTGCGTCCACGCATGGTAACGAGACCCGCTGTGCGCGAGTGCCGCGCCTTGCCCCACATGATCGGGTCCGCGTGCGGACCCCGGTGTGCCGGGGGTGGGCACAAACGGGGAAGCCCGCACCGGGCGGGGCACGTACCCTTTTCTGTTGTGCCGAACGCCAACGAAGACAACCCCAGTGCCCTGAGTCAGGTGCAGCACCGCGCGGTCAGTGAACTGCTGCGGGTCGCCCCTGTCGCCGACGAGCTCGGCCGCCGCTTCCAGGAGGCGGGCTTCCGCCTCGCCCTGGTCGGCGGGTCCGTACGCGACGCGCTGCTCGGCCGTCTCGGCAACGACCTCGACTTCACCACCGACGCCCGCCCCGAGGACGTCCTGAAGATCGTCCGGCCGTGGGCCGACTCGGTCTGGGACGTCGGCATCGCCTTCGGCACGGTGGGCGCGCACAAGGCCGGCTTCCAGATCGAGGTCACCACCTACCGGTCGGAGTCCTACGACCGGACCTCCCGCAAGCCGGAGGTCTCCTACGGCGACTCGATCGAGGAGGACCTCGTCCGCCGCGACTTCACCGTCAACGCGATGGCCGTCGCGCTGCCGGAGAAGGAGTTCGTGGACCCCCACGGCGGTCTGGAGGACCTCCAGGCGCGCGTGCTGCGCACCCCGGGCACCCCCGAGGAGTCGTTCTCCGACGACCCGCTGCGGATGCTGCGCGCGGCCCGCTTCGCCGCCCAGCTCGGCTTCGAGGTCGCCCCCGACGTGGTGGCGGCGATGAACGCGATGGCCGACCGGATCGAGATCGTCTCGGCGGAGCGGATCCAGGGCGAGCTCAACAAGCTCCTGCTGTCCGCGCACCCCCGCACGGGCCTCGGGCTGCTCGTGGACACCGGGCTGGCCGACCACGTGCTGCCGGAGCTGCCCGCACTGCGGCTGGAGAGCGACGAGCACCACCGGCACAAGGACGTCTACGAGCACTCGCTGATCGTGCTGGAGCAGGCCATCGCCCTGGAGGAGGAGGGCCCGGACCTGGTCCTGCGGCTCGCGGCCCTGCTCCACGACATCGGCAAGCCGCGCACCCGCCGGTTCGAGAGCGACGGCCGGGTCTCCTTCCACCACCACGAGGTGGTCGGCGCGAAGATGACCAAGAAGCGCATGACCGCGCTGAAGTACTCCAACGACATGGTCAAGGACGTCTCCCGGCTGGTGGAGCTGCACCTGCGCTTCCACGGCTACGGCGACGGCGAGTGGACCGACTCCGCGGTGCGGCGCTACGTCCGCGATGCGGGGCCGCTGCTCGAGCGGCTGCACAAACTGACCCGGTCGGACTGCACCACCCGCAACAAGCGCAAGGCCAACGCGCTCTCCCGCACGTACGACAGCCTGGAAGAGCGCATCGCGCAGCTCCAGCAGCAGGAGGAGCTGGACGCGATCAGGCCCGACCTGAACGGCAACGAGATCATGCAGGAGCTGGGCGTCGGCCCCGGCCCGGTGGTCGGCAAGGCCTACGCGTTCCTGCTGGACCTGCGGCTGGAGAACGGCCCGATGGAGCGCGACGCCGCGGTCGCGGCCCTCAAGCAGTGGTGGGCCGCGCAGTCCTGACCGCGGGACGGCGTCGATGTTTCACGTGAAACATCGACGCCGCAGCATGTAGGCGGCGGTCAGTGCGTAGAGGGCGGCGACCCCGATGACCAGCGCCGCGGACCTCCCGTCGGGGGGCAGCATGAGCGCGGCCACGCCGGCCGCACCGACGAACGCGATGTTGAAGAGCACGTCGTAGACGGAGAAGACGCGGCCTCGGTAGTCGTCGTCGACGCGGGACTGGAGCACGGTGTCCGTGGCGATCTTGGCGCCCTGGGTGGCGAGGCCGAGGACGAAGGCCGCGACGAGCATGGGCCCCGGGAGGAAGAACAGGCCGAGCGCGGGGACCAGGACGGCGGCCGAGGCGGCGCAGGCAGTGATCCAGCCGTGGGTGCCCAGGCGCCCCGCCAGCCCGGGCGTGACCACGGCTGCCGCGAAGAATCCGGCGCCCGAGACCCCCACGGCCACCCCCAGCAGGGCCAGGCCCTCGGACTCGCTGTCCGACCAGGAGTACCGGCAGAGCATCAGCAGCGTCACGGTCAGGGCCCCGTAGCAGAACCGCATCAAGGTCATGGCGGTGAGCGCCTGGGCGGCCTCGCGCCGCCCGGCCAGGTGCCGCAGCCCCTCGACCATGCCCCGCACGGTGAGCGCGGCCCCCTGGGCGACCGACGGGTGGAGGACGCCGGGCGGGTGCTCCGGCCCCAGCAGGCCGGCGGCCAGGCGCAGCGAGACGAGGGCTGCGCACAGGTAGAGGGCGGCGCCGACCATGACGACCAGGGCGTTGGAGCCGGAGGCCAGCAGCCGCAGCAGGAAGGCCATGCCGCCGCCGGCCACGGCCGCGAGGGTGCCGGCGGTGGGGGAGAGCGCGTTGGCGGTGACGAGCTGGGCGGGGGCGACGACCCGCGGCAGAGAGGCGGCCAGACCGGCCAGGACGAAGCGGTTGACGGCGGTCACCGACAGGGCCGAGGCGTAGAACAGCCAGTCCGGCACCTGCGCGACGATCAGGATCGCGGTGGTGCAGGCGAGGAAGGCCCGCAGCAGGTTGCCGAACAGCAGGACCTGGCGGCGGCGCCAACGGTCCAGCAGTACCCCGGCGAAGGGGCCGATCGCCGAGTAGGGCAGCAGCAGGACCGCCATGGCCGACGCGATGGCCGCGGGAGAGGTCTGTTTCTCGGGGGAGAACACCACGTAGGTGGCGAGCGCCACCTGGTAGACGCCGTCGGCCGCCTGGGAGAGGAGCCGTACGGCGAGCAGGTTGCGGAAGTCCCTCAGGCGCAGGAGTACGCGCAGATCACGTACGACAGGCATGAGGGCAAGGGTCACACACGCGGAGGGTCCCCGGGCACATTGTCCGGGGACCCTCCGCGGAAGAACGGTCGAAGACCAGGTGTCGGGGACTCCCGGTGCCTCGGCGCTGCGGCGGTGACTAGCGCTCGACCTCGCCGCGGATGAACTTCTCGACGTTCTCCAGGGCCTCGTCGTCGAAGTACTGGACCGGCGGGGACTTCATGAAGTAGCTGGAGGCCGACAGGATCGGGCCGCCGATGCCGCGGTCCTTGGCGATCTTCGCGGCGCGCAGGGCGTCGATGATGACACCCGCGGAGTTCGGGGAGTCCCAGACCTCGAGCTTGTACTCCAGGTTCAGCGGGACGTCGCCGAAGGCGCGGCCCTCGAGGCGGACGTACGCCCACTTGCGGTCGTCGAGCCACGCCACGTAGTCGGACGGGCCGATGTGGACGTTCTTCTCGCCGAGCTCGCGGTCGGGGATCTGCGAGGTGACGGCCTGCGTCTTGGAGATCTTCTTCGACTCCAGGCGGTCGCGCTCCAGCATGTTCTTGAAGTCCATGTTGCCGCCGACGTTGAGCTGCATGGTGCGCTCGAGACGGACACCGCGGTCCTCGAACAGCTTCGCCATCACGCGGTGCGTGATCGTGGCGCCGACCTGCGACTTGATGTCGTCGCCGACGATCGGGACACCGGCCTCGGTGAACTTGTCGGCCCACTCCTTGGTGCCGGCGATGAAGACCGGGAGGGCGTTGACGAAGGCGACCTTGGCGTCGATGGCGCACTGGGCGTAGAACTTCGCCGCGTCCTCGGAACCGACGGGCAGGTAGCAGACCAGAACGTCGACCTCGCGGTCCTTGAGGACCTGGACCACGTCGACCGGGGCCTCGGAGGACTCCTCGATCGTCATGCGGTAGTACTTGCCCAGGCCGTCCAGGGTGTGGCCGCGCTGCACGGTCACGCCCGTGGTGGGGACGTCGCAGATCTTGATGGTGTTGTTCTCGCTGGCGCCGATGGCGTCCGAGAGGTCGAGGCCGACCTTCTTCGCGTCGACGTCGAACGCGGCGACGAACTCGACGTCACCGACGTGGTAGTCGCCGAACTGGACGTGCATCAGTCCGGGGACCTTGGCCGCCGGGTCGGCGTCCTTGTAGTACTCGACGCCCTGCACCAGCGAGGCGGCGCAGTTGCCCACGCCGACGATGGCTACGCGAACCGAACCCATTCCGGTTGCTCCCTGTTTGTTCTCGGACGAGGCCTGCGCGGTGCAGGCCTCACTTTGCAGTTTCGTCGGGTGGGCCGGGTCGTTTCCGATCCCGTCCCGCCCGCTCGCTCTCGATGAGCTCGTTCAGCCAGCGCACCTCGCGCTCCACGGACTCCATTCCGTGCCGCTGGAGCTCGAGCGTGTAGTCGTCGAGGCGCTCGCGCGTCCGGGCGAGGGAGGCGCGCATCTTCTCCAGTCGCTCCTCCAGCCGGCTGCGGCGGCCCTCGAGGACGCGCATGCGCACGTCCCGCTCGGTCTGTCCGAAGAAGGCGAAGCGGGCGGCGAAGGACTCGTCCTCCCAGGCGTCCGGGCCCGTGTGGGACAGGAGCTCCTCGAAGTGCTCCTTGCCGGCGGCCGTCAACCGGTAGACGATCTTGGCCCGGCGCCCTGCGAGTGAAGTGGTGTGAGCGTCCTCCGGGCCGTTGCCCGGTTCTTCGATCAACCAGCCGTTGGCGACCAGCGTCTTGAGGCAGGGATAGAGCGTCCCGTAGCTGAACGCCCGGAAGACCCCCAGCGAGGTGTTGAGCCGTTTGCGGAGCTCGTAGCCGTGCATGGGGGCCTCGCGGAGCAGGCCGAGTACGGCGAACTCGAGGATGCCTGAACGTCTGCTCATCTGCCTGCCTCCCCTCGCCCCTGCGGTTTTATACCGAGCTGATGTATCGACTCGATACATCCAGACGATAGAACGGGGCGTCTCCGGCGACAAGTGGTGATCTGGTGACCGGCATCACATCACCAATTCGCAGGAGGCGACTTGCCTGATTTGGGGTGAACTTCGGCACTGTTCGGGTTTTGAGCGTGCGTAGTCTGTGCGCCAGGACACCGGGGGAACCGGAACTCACCAGCCGCTTCCAGGCCACTCGCCTGCCCGAGGAGTAGTCGTTCGATGAGCGAGCACCGCCGCAAACCGCCGCAGCCCGAGGGCGGCGGACGTGCCGCGGCCCGTAGGGCCGCCCAGCAGCGCCCCGGACGGGGCGCCGTGCCCGCACGCGACGTCCCCGCCGCGTCGCACAGCGGGCCGTACGCAGACCCGCGCGCCCACGGCGGCCGCGCCGACGCGCGCAGGGCCCCCCAGCGCGGAAGCGGAAGCCGCGGACGCGGCGGGGGGCGCCCGGACAAGCGCCTGATCAACTACCCCCGCTCCGACAAGGACGGCTGGCAGCGCTTCCTGCCGTCCTGGAAGCTGGTGGGCGGGACGGCCCTCGGCTTCTTCGCCATCGTCACGGCCGGCGCCGGCATCGGCATCGCCGCGGTGAACACGCCGAACCCGAACCTGGCGGCGCAGGCCCAGAACAACGTCTTCTACTGGGACGACGGCAGCCAGATGGTCGCCACGGGCGGCTCGATGAACCGCCAGATCGTCGGCATCGACAAGATCCCCAAGTCGATGCAGAACGCCGTGATCGCAGCGGAGAACGAGTCCTTCGAGACCGACAAGGGCGTCGACCCGATGGGCATCCTGCGGGCCGTGTGGAACATGGCCAAGGGCGGATCCACCCAGGGCGGCTCGACGATCACCCAGCAGTACGTGAAGAACACGTACCTGGACTCCGACCAGACGCTCAAGCGCAAGGTCACCGAGCTCTTCATCTCGATAAAGCTGGGCATGTCCGAGGAGAAGGACACCATCCTCGCCGGCTACCTGAACACCGCCTACTACGGGCGCGACGCCTACGGCATCCAGGCCGCCGCACGCGCCTACTTCGGCAAGGACTGCTCGGACCTCACCCCCTCCGAGAGCGCCTTCCTCGCCTCCGTGCTCAAGGGCCCGAACCTCTACAACCCGGACGGCGGCATCGGTCCCACGGCCACCCCCGAGCAGAACACCCAGCGCGCGCACGCCCGCTGGGCCTGGGTCCTGGACCGCGAGGTGGCCGTCGGCCGCATGCAGAAGTCCGAGCGCGACCAGTTCAAGGAGTTCCCCAAGCTCGTCGACCCCGAGCAGGCCCGCAGCCTGTCCGGCCAGACCGGCTACCTGGTCGAGACGGCCAAGCAGTACGTCATGAAGGTGGCGAAGATCGGCCCGGAGCAGATGGCCCGGGGCGGCTACCAGATCAGGACCACCTTCCAGAAGCCCAAGGTGGACGCCCTGGTCAAGGCGGTCGAGGACACGCGCAACGACTTCCTCGACGAGAAGGCCCGCCCCGAGTACGACACCTTCGTCCAGTTCGGCGCCGCCTCCGTGGACGTCAAGACCGGCGCGATCGTCGCCCTCTACGGCGGCCCCGGCATGGACAAGAAGTACTTCAGCAACAACGCCAACACCATCGGCGTCCCGGTCGGCTCGACCTGGAAGCCGTACGTGCTGGCGGCCGCCATGCAGTACGGCACCCAGAACTCGGGCGGCCGCGGCATCTCGCCCGAGAGCAAGTACCAGGCCAACGACCTCACGGTGATCAACAACCGGGACGGCAAGCCGCTGCGGGACGCCTCCGGCCAGCCGTTCCGGCAGAAGAACGAGAGCGAGTACCCCTACGGCTTCGTCACCCTCAACGAGGCGATGGAGAAGTCCATCAACGTGCCGTTCGCCCAGCTCGTCTTCGACGTGGGCCACAGCAAGGTCCGCGAGGTCGCCAAGTCCACGGGCATCCTCGAGGACTCGATGAACCCGAACAACGACGCCTCGTTCGCCCTGGGCACCTCCACCCCGAGCGCCATCCGCATGGCCGACTCCTACGCCACCTTCGCCGCCTCCGGCGTCCACCGCGAGCCGTTCTCCGTGCGCAAGGTCGAGAAGGACGGCAAGGAGCTCCCCGGCTTCGAGCCGCCCAAGGAGCAGCGGGCGATGGACGACTCCATCGCCGACAACGTCACCAAGGTGTTGCGCAACGTCGTCGAGAACGGCACCGGTACCAAGGCCAAGAAGCTCGGCCGGCCGGCCGCCGGCAAGACCGGTACGACCGACGAGAACAAGTCCGCCTGGTTCGTCGGCTACACCCCTCAGCTGTCGACCTCGGTCACGCTGTTCCGTACCGACCCCAATTCCAAGGACAAGAAGCTCATCTCCATGAACGGCGTGGGCGGCATCGACTCCATCCACGGCGGTGACATCCCGGCGGCGATCTGGACCGCCTACATGAAGGACGCCCTCAAGGACGCCCCGGTGAAGGACTTCCCCGAGGCGGACAAGATCGGTGTCATCGCGGACGGTCCCGGCGCACCCTCGCCGAGCCCCTCGGTGTCCGTCTCGCCGTCCCTGTCGGCCTCCCCGTCCCCGTCGGTGTCCCCCTCCCCGACCCCGACGCCCTCCAAGGGCGGAGGCAAGCCCTGCAAGCCGTGGCAGCTGGACTGCTTCTCCAGCAGCGGCGGCGCGGGCGGCACCGGCGGCGCCAGCGGGTCACCGTCCCCCACGCCCACCCCCAGACCCGGACGCGCCGGAGGCGTCACCAGCTGGGGTGCCACCACGGGCACGTCCGGCTGATCCGTCCCCCGGCCGGAGGAGGGCCGTCGCACACGGTGCGGCGGCCCTCCCGCGCGTCCGGCGCCGTACGGCAGGATGAGCGCATGACGAAGGTGCACGAGGAGCGTCCCGTACTGCCCACCCAGCAGGACGAGGTCGCCGCGGCCGGCAGCGAGATCATCGGCGGCCCCGTCGGCCGCCACGCCCGGCTGGGCGGCCACTGGCTGCACCCCGTGCGCGTCGTGGTGCTCGTCGCCCTCGGGATGTTCGCGCTGGGCATGGTCCAGAAGCTCCCCTGCTATGACTGGGCATGGTTCCGGGGCGCCGGCTCGCAGTACACCCACGCCTGCTACTCCGACATCCCCCACCTGTTCGTGGCACGCGGCTTCGCCGACGGCCTCACGCCGTACTTCGACCGCCTGCCCGGCGACATGGAGTACCTGGAGTACCCGGTCCTCACCGGTCTCTTCATGCAGGTCGCGTCCTGGCTGACCCCGGGCGGCGGCTCCGTGCAGCACCGCGAGCAGATGTACTGGATGGTCAACGCCGGGATGCTGATGGCCTGCGCCGCGGTCATCGCCGTGTGCGTCGCCCGCACCCACCGCCGCCGGCCCTGGGACGCGCTCCTCTTCGCCCTCGCTCCCGCCTTCGCCCTCACCGCGACGATCAACTGGGACCTGCTCGCCATCGCCCTGACCGCCGCGGGGATGCTGATGTGGTCGCGCGGCCGCACGCTGCTCTGCGGAGTCCTGATCGGCCTGGCCACCGCCGCCAAGCTCTATCCCGTCCTGCTCCTGGGGGCGCTGTTCGTGCTGTGCTGGCGGGCCGGGAAGTGGCGGGCCTTCGGCGCGGCCCTCCTGGGCGCCGCCGCCTCCTGGCTCGTGGTCAACGTGCCCGTCATGCTGCCGGCCTGGGACGGCTGGAAGAAGTTCTACACCTTCAGCCAGGAGCGGCCCATCGACTTCGGCTCCGTGTGGCTGCTGATCTCGCAGCGCTCCGGCAACCCCCTCGACGACGCCAACACCTACGCGACGGGCCTGACGCTGCTGCTGTGCGCAGCCATCGGCCTGCTCGCGCTGACCGCGCCCCGCCGCCCGCGCTTCGCGCAACTGGCCTTCCTGGTCGTGGCCGTCTTCTGCCTGGCCAACAAGGTCTACTCGCCGCAGTACGTGCTCTGGCTGATCCCCCTGGCGGCGCTGGCCCGGCCGCGGTGGCGGGACTTCCTCGTCTGGCAGGCCGGCGAGGTCGTCTACTTCCTCGGGATCTGGCTCTACCTGGCCTACATCAACAGCGGCGACAAGCACCAGGGCCTGCCGCCGGAGGGCTACCAGCTGGCCATCGCCGCCCACCTGCTGGCGACGCTCTACCTGTGCGCGATCGTCGTCCGCGACATCCTCCTGCCCGAGCGGGACGTCGTGCGCCGCGACGGCTCGGACGACCCCTCAGGCGGTGTCCTGGACGGGGCCGCGGACGTGTTCGTGCTCTCGGACGCCGCGAGGGCGCCGCAGGATGCGGCGCCCTCGCAGGGACAGCGTGTGCAGTGGGGCACCCCCCGCGGGGACTGATCCTCCCGCCGGGGCGCCCCGCGGCTCAGGCGTCCAGGACCCGGTCGAACTGGGTGGTGGTGTGCCGCAGGTGCGCCACCAGCTCGTCGCCGACCTGCGGCTCGGGGGCGTCGGACGGCACGAACAGGATCGACACCTGCATGTGCGGCGGCTCCGCGAACCAGCGCTGCTTGCCCGCCCAGACGAACGGCGAAAGGTTCCGGTTCACGGTGGCCAGGCCGGCCCGGGCGACGCCCTTGGCGCGCGGCATCACGCCGTGCAGGGCCTTGGGGGCCTCCAGGCCGACGCCGTGCGAGGTTCCGCCCGCGACCACGACCAGCCAGCCGTCGGAGGCCGCCTTCTGCTGGCGGTAGCCGAACCGGTCCCCCTTGGCGACCCGCGTGACGTCCAGGACGCTGCCGCGGTACTGGGTCGCGTCGTGGTCGCCCAGCCACAGCCGGGTGCCGATCCGGGCCCGGAAGCGGGTCTGCGGGAACTGCTGCTGCAGCCGGGCGAGCTCCTCGGCCCGCAGGTGGCTCACGAACATCGTGTGCAGCGGCAGCCGGGCCGCACGCAGCTTGTCCATCCAGCCGATGACCTCCTCGACGGCGTCCGAGCCGTCGGGGCGGTCGAGCGGCAGGTGCAGGGCGAAGCCCTCCAGCCGCACGTCCTCGATCGCGGCGTGCAGCTGGCCCAGGTCCTGCTCGGAGATGCCGTGGCGGCGCATCGAGCTCATGCACTCGATGACCACGCGGGCGCCGACCAGGCCGCGGACCCCGTCCAGCGAGGACACCGAGCGGATCACCCGGTCCGGCAGCGGCACCGGGTCCTCGCCCCGCCGGAACGGTGTGAGGACGAGCAGGTCGCCGCCGAAGAGGTCCTTGATGGTGGCGGCCTCGTACGTCGTGCCGACGGCCAGGACGTCGGCGCCCATCCGGGTCGCCTCCTCGCACAGCCGCTCGTGGCCGAAGCCGTAGCCGTTGCCCTTGCAGACCGGGATCATTCCGGGGAACTGGTCCTGGATCTGCTTCTGGTGCGCACGCCAGCGCGCGGTGTCGACGTAGAGCGTGAGCGCCATGCCCGTCCGGAGCCTCTCTGGGTTGGCTGCGTGATGCAGCGGTGCGTGTGGGGGATGCAGCGGGTCAGCGACGCGACATGTAGATGTCGAGCGCCTTGTGCAGCATCTTGTTGAGCGGGAAGTCCCACTCGCCGACGTACTCGACGGCCTCGCCGCCCGTACCGACCTTGAACTGGATCAGGCCGAACAGGTGGTCGTTCTCGTCCAGGGTGTCACTGATGCCGCGCAGGTCGTAGACGCTGGCGCCGAGCGCGTACGCGTCGCGCAGCATGCGCCACTGCATCGCGTTCGAGGGCCGCACCTCGCGCTTGTGGTTGGCGGAGGCGCCGTACGAGTACCAGACGTGCTGGCC
Organism: Streptomyces sp. NPDC046866; assembly: GCF_040704625.1. Taxonomy (NCBI): domain Bacteria; kingdom Bacillati; phylum Actinomycetota; class Actinomycetes; order Kitasatosporales; family Streptomycetaceae; genus Streptomyces; species Streptomyces sp. NPDC046866. The sequence goes on along the minus strand of NZ_JBEYXN010000001.1, from coordinate 206,929 downwards.
GACCGTCAGCATGGTCGCCGCGGCCAGTGCCTCGCCCTCGTGCTTGGCGATGTACAGCCGCATGCGGTTGGGGTCCTCGGAGTTGAGGGCCGTCCACTGGCGCTGGAAGTAACTGAGGGGGCGCGGGCGGAACTTGTCGCGCTCGGCCGTGATCTCGTACAGGTGCTGCCAGGTCGGCAGGTCGTCGTAGCCGCCCTGGACGACCTCGACGCCGGCCTTCTCGGCCTTCTTGATGTTGCGGCGCCACAGCTGGTTGAAGCCCTTGAGGACGTCGTCCAGCGAGCGGCCGCCGAGCGGCACCTGGAAGACGTAGCGGGGCTGGACGTCGCCGAAGCCGGCGCCGCCGTCCTCGCCCTGCTGCCAGCCCATGCGGCGCAGCTTGTCGGACACCTCGAAGGCGCGGGGCTCGATGTGCGAGGCCTCCACGTCACGCAGCCGCTTGACCTCCGGGTCCTGGATGCCGGCCTTGATGGCGGCCGAGTTCCAGCGGCGGATGACGACGGGCGGGCCCATCTTCACGGTGAAGGCGCCCTGGCGCTTGAGGTGCGCCAGCATCGGCTGGAGCCACTCCTCCAGATTCGGGGCGAACCAGTTGATGACGGGCCCCTCGGGAAGGTACGCGAGGTAGCGCTTCACCTTGGGCAGCTGGCGGTACAACACGAGTGCGGCACCGACGAGTTCGTCGTTCTGGTCGAACCATCCGAGGTTCTCCGAGCGCCACTCGTTCTTCACGTCGGCCCACGCCGGGACCTGGCAGTGGCTAGCCGAGGGCAGGCTCTGGAGATATCCCAGATGCTGCTCTCGGCTGATGGTCCTCAGGGACAGGCTCATGCGGGGCGTCTCCTCCGGCGGCTTCGCTGGCTATGGCGCGAAGCCTACTGCGACAAGGGCGCCGCCCATCTGGGGGACGGGCCGGAAAGCGCTGGTCCGCGCCTTCCGGGGGTCGGCGCCCTGTCGCGGAGGTGCCCCGGTCAGCCCAGCCAGCCCCCGAACAGGCCGCCGTGCGCCATGCCGAGGAAGAAGCCGATGCCGGCGGCGCCGAGGCCGATGATCAGCGCGAAGCGCTCGCGCGTGGTCTCCGAGATGAACTGGCCGTACGCGCCGGTCAGGATCCCGATGAGCCCCGTCCACGAGGTGAGCAGGTGCAGGTCGGGGAAGAACGCCGTGATGAACGACACGGCGCCGAGGACGAGGGTGATCGCCAACAGGGTGTCCTGCAGCGGATGGGGCTTGCCGTCGGTGGCGAGGAGCGAGATGGACTGCCGTTGCATTGCCTGTGCCATCGGAAAGGCACCTCCTGGCTGACGCAGAGCGGTGCCGCGGGGCAGCCGCCGGCAGGGCCGGGGCATAGCACCGCGCACACCCGTTGCCTACAGATTGTGGCGCCCCGCTGCCGGATTTCAACCGGAAGGAGGGGGCGGGGTAGTCTGTACGGTCTGCGCGGTGTCTGCTCTCAGGACGCCGTGCGCACGCATCACGACCCTCCTGCCACGGAACGACCGTGGCCGCTGAGTCCAAAGGAGGTGGGTTCCACATGCGTCACTACGAAGTGATGGTCATCCTCGACCCCGATCTCGAGGAGCGCGCTGTCGCCCCCCTGATCGAGAACTTCCTCTCCGTCGTCCGCGAGGGCAACGGAAAGGTCGAGAAGGTCGACACCTGGGGCCGTCGTCGTCTCGCTTACGAGATCAAGAAGAAGCCCGAGGGCATCTACTCGGTCATCGACCTGCAGGCCGAGCCTGCGGTCGTCAAGGAGCTCGACCGCCAGATGAACCTGAACGAGTCGGTTCTCCGGACCAAGGTCCTTCGCCCCGAGACCCACTGAACCCCGGTTCAGCGGTAATCGGGTTCGAGTAGCACAGCAGCCAGCAGCAATCCCCGCCGAGAGGTTCATCCATGGCAGGCGAGACCGTCATCACGGTCGTCGGCAATCTCGTCGACGACCCCGAGCTGCGCTTCACCCCCTCGGGTGCGGCGGTCGCGAAGTTCCGTGTCGCGTCCACCCCCCGCACCTTCGACCGTCAGACCAACGAGTGGAAGGACGGCGAGAGCCTGTTCCTTACCTGCTCGGTGTGGCGGCAGGCGGCCGAGAACGTCGCCGAGTCCCTCCAGCGGGGCATGCGCGTCATCGTGCAGGGCCGGCTGAGGCAGCGGTCGTACGAGGACCGTGAGGGTGTCAAGCGCACGGTCTACGAGCTGGACGTCGAGGAAGTCGGCCCCAGCCTGAAGAACGCCACGGCCAAGGTCGCCAAGACCACCGGTCGCGGTGGCCAGGGTGGGTACGGCGGCGGCCAGCAGCAGGGCGGCGGCGGTGGCTGGGGCGGAGCCCCCAGCGGCGGCGCCCCGCAGGGCGGCGGAGGCCCCTCCGACGACCCGTGGGCGTCCAGCGCGCCGGCCGGCGGTCAGCAGCAGGGCGGCGGTGGCTGGGGTGGAAACTCCGGCGGCGGCTACTCGGACGAGCCCCCCTTCTAGGGAAGCTCGCACCCCCACTTCTTGATCACACAGGAGAGACACCATGGCGAAGCCGCCTGTGCGCAAGCCTAAGAAGAAGGTCTGCGCGTTCTGCAAGGACAAGACCGCGTACGTGGACTACAAGGACACGAACATGCTGCGGAAGTTCATTTCCGACCGCGGCAAGATCCGTGCCCGCCGCGTCACCGGCAACTGCACGCAGCACCAGCGTGACGTCGCCACGGCCGTGAAGAACAGCCGTGAGATGGCGCTGCTGCCCTACACGTCCACCGCGCGATAAGGAAAGGGTGACCGACTAATGAAGATCATCCTGACCCAGGAGGTCTCGGGCCTCGGTGCCGCCGGCGACGTCGTCGACGTCAAGGACGGTTACGCTCGCAACTACCTGGTCCCGCGCGGTTTCGCGATCCGCTGGACCAAGGGTGGCGAGAAGGACGTGGCGCAGATCCGCCGCGCCCGCAAGATCCACGAGATCGCGACCATCGAGCAGGCCAACGAGGTCAAGGCCAAGCTCGAGAGCACGAAGGTCCGCCTGGCCACCCGCTCGGGTGACGCCGGCCGCCTCTTCGGCTCCGTGACCCCGGCCGACATCGCCACGGCGATCGAGGCCTCCGGTGGTCCGAAGGTCGACAAGCGCCGCGTCGAGCTGGCTGCCCCGATCAAGACCCTCGGTTCGTACCAGGTCTCCGTGCGTCTGCACGCCGAGGTCGCCGCGAACGTGGGCGTCGAGGTCGTCGCCGCCTAAGTGCTGCGTGTGAAGGGCCGCACCCCCAGGGGTGCGGCCCTTCGTCGTTCCGGCGAACGTGCGCCGGCGGGCGTGTTTCACGTGAAACACGCCTGATGTTTCACGTGAAACACGGCCCCCCGCGGCCGCTGTCCGGCCGCAGCCCTCAGCGCGTGGCTCCGGCGACCAGCCATCTGCCGGAGCGGGAGCGCAACTGGAGGGTGACCAGGCGGACCAGCATCATCAGGGTCATGGCGCACCAGAGCAGGGTCAGCCCGCCGCCGAGGGCCGGTACGAGCAGTGCGGCGGGGGCGAACACCGCCAGCGTCGCCAGCATGGCCCCGGCGAGGTAGCGGCCGTCGCCCGCGCCCATCAGGACCCCGTCGAGCACGAAGACCACGCCGGACACCGGCTGGCAGGCCGCCACGACCACGAGGGCCGGGAGCAGCGCCTGCTCCACGAGCGGGTCGGCCGTGAACAGCGGGACGACCATCGGGCGGGCCGCGATCAGCAGCGCACCGAGCACGATCCCGGCCGTGATGCCCCACTGCACCATGCGGCGGCACGCGGCCTTGGCCCCCTCGGTGTCGTCCGCCCCCAGGTAGCGGCCGATGATCGCCTGTCCCGCGATGGCGATCGCGTCGAGGGCGTAGGCCAGCAGGCTCCACAGGGAGAGCAGGATCTGGTGGGCGGCGATGTCCGCGTCGCCCAGGCGGGCGGCCACGGCCGTCGCGATCATCAGGATGGCGCGCAGGGACAGCGTGCGGACCAGCAGCGGTACGCCGGCCTGGGCGCAGGCCCGGATTCCGGCGGTGTCCGGGCGCAGGGAGGCTCCGTACCTGCGGGCCCCGCGGACGACCACGACGAGGTAGGCGCCCGCCATGGCGCACTGCGCGAGGACCGTGCCCCAGGCCGATCCCGCGATGCCCAGGCCGCCGCCGTAGACGAGGGCCGCGTTCAGGCCGGCGTTGGCGGCGAACCCGGCGACGGCGACGTACAGGGGTGTACGGGTGTCCTGGAGGCCGCGCAGGACGCCGGTGGCTGCCATGACCATGAGCATCGCCGGGATGCCGAGGGCGGAGATCCGCAGGTAGGTGACCGCGTACGGGGCGACGGCGTCGGAGGCTCCGAAGGCGGAGACCAGCCAGGGCGCCGTCGGCAGCACGAAGGCGATGACGGCGGCGCCGAGCAGCAGGGCGAGCCAGATGCCGTCCATGCCCTGCCGGATGGCGGCCGTCAGGTCTCCGGCCCCGACGCGGCGGGAGACCGCCGCGGTGGTGGCGTAGGCGAGGAAGACGAAGACGCTCACCGCGGTGGTGAGCAGGGCGGCGGCGATGCCCAGGCCGGCCAGCTGGGGGGTGCCCAGGTGGCCCACGATGGCGCTGTCCGCCAGGACGAAGAGGGGCTCGGCCACGAGGGCGCCGAACGCAGGGAGGGCGAGGGCGAGGATCTCGCGGTCGTGCCGTCTCGGGGCAGCCTTCAGCGGGGCGGTGGCCTGTGTCATGCGCTCAATCTAATCTTCCACAGGTAATAGACGCAAGGTGCCTGGGATCCTTACGTATGAGCTGGTTCACGCCGTCTCGACACCCCGTTGGAGGCGAAGTCGAAGACGGGGCCCAGAAATTTCTCCCCCACAGGCAGTGGAGGAAGAAAAGGCAGGTCAGGGGGGTGCAGGGGGCGGTCTGGTGATTTTGTCCACAGCGCCGTCCCCCGGTCCGTGCACAGCTTCCGGGGAGTTACCCACAGCTTGGGGTCCGTCGTCCACATCTCATCCACACAGCCTGTGGATAACAAGATTGGCTGACGTCGCCGTCGGCCCTACCGTTGTGCGTTGCCCGACTCGGCCTCAGCCGGTTCGGGTGTCCCACATGTCAGAGCCGTGTCCTACAAAGAGTCGCACGGCGAGGTCCGCGTCCGCGGACGGGAGGAGGCGGCCCGGTGAGTATGCCCGAGCCCATGGACGACCCCTGGGCCGACAGCGGTCCGGGCGACCGTCTGCCCACCCGCTCGCGCCGCGGAGGCGAGGGCCGGGGCCGTGGGGACGAGCAGCACGAGCGCGGCCGCGAGGGCGGTTCCTGGGACGGCGGCGGCTTCGAGCGCGTCCCGCCGCAGGACCTCGACGCCGAGCAGTCGGTGCTCGGCGGCATGCTGCTCTCCAAGGACGCGATCGCGGACGTCGTCGAGGTCATCAAGGGCCACGACTTCTACCGGCCCTCGCACGAGACCATCTACCAGGCCATCCTCGACCTGTACGCCAAGGGCGAGCCGGCCGACCCCATCACCGTCGGCGCGGAGCTGACCCGGCGCGGCGAGATCGCCAAGGTCGGCGGGGCCGCGTACCTGCACACGCTGGTGCAGTCGGTCCCGACCGCGGCGAACGCCGAGTACTACGCGGAGATCGTCCACGAGCGGGCGGTCCTGCGCCGCCTCGTCGCAGCGGGCACGAAGATCACGCAGATGGGATACGCGGCCGACGGCGACGTCGACGAGATCGTCAACAGCGCTCAGGCGGAGATCTACGCCGTCACCGAGCAGCGGACTTCCGAGGACTACCTCCCGCTCGGCGACATCATGGAGGGCGCGCTCGACGAGATCGAGGCCATCGGCTCGCGCAGCGGCCAGATGTCGGGCGTGCCGACCGGCTTCACGGACCTCGACTCGCTGACCAACGGCCTCCACCCGGGCCAGATGATCGTCATCGCCGCCCGACCCGCCATGGGAAAGTCGACGCTCGCGCTGGACTTCGCCCGCGCCTGCTCCATCAAGAGCAACCTGCCGAGCGTCATCTTCTCCCTCGAAATGGGCCGCAACGAGATCGCGATGCGCCTGCTGTCCGCAGAGGCCCGCGTGGCCCTGCACCACATGCGCTCCGGCACGATGACCGACGACGACTGGACGCGCCTGGCGCGCCGGATGCCCGACGTCTCCGCGGCCCCCCTGTACATCGACGACTCCCCCAACCTGTCGATGATGGAGATCCGGGCGAAGTGCCGGCGCCTCAAGCAGCGCAACAACCTCGCCCTCGTCGTCATCGACTACCTCCAGCTGATGCAGTCGGGCGGCGCGCGCCGACCCGAGAGCCGCCAGCAGGAGGTCTCGGACATGTCCCGAAACCTCAAGCTGCTGGCCAAGGAGCTCGAGGTGCCCGTGATCGCATTGTCCCAGCTGAACCGCGGCCCCGAACAGCGCACCGACAAGAAGCCGATGGTCTCCGACCTGCGTGAGTCGGGCTCCATCGAGCAGGACGCCGACATGGTGATCCTGCTGCACCGCGAGGACGCGTACGAGAAGGAGTCCCCCCGCGCGGGCGAGGCCGACCTGATCGTGGCGAAGCACCGAAACGGCCCCACGGCGACGATCACGGTCGCCTTCCAGGGCCATTATTCGCGGTTCGTGGACATGGCCAACACGTAGCATCCCGGGCATGGATGCCCTGGACGAAGACCTGGAACTGCTGCCCTCCACCCGGCGCGCCCTGCGCCACCGGATCGCCGTCGCGCAGAGCGAGGGGCGGTCCCCCTCGGTGGTCGCCGCCGTCTCGCGCGGCGGCGCGCTGGTCTGGGAAGGGTCCCGGACCTCGGTCGAGGGCCACGGCCCGGACGGGAACGTGCAGTACCGGATCGGATCGATCAGCAAGACGTTCACCGCCGTCCTCGTCCTGCGGCTGCGCGACGAGGGACTGCTGTCCCTCGGGGACCCGCTGGAGAAGCACCTGCCGGGCACGGGCGCCGGCGAGGTGACCGTCGGACAGCTGCTGTCCCACGCAGGCGGGTTGGCCGCGGAGACGCCGGGCGAGTGGTGGGAGCGCACACCGGGCTCCTCGCGGCCCGAGCTCGCCGACATACTGGGCGAGCGGCCGTTCGTGTTCGAGCCGGGCCGGCGCTTCCACTATTCCAACCCGGGCTACACGCTGCTGGGTTCGCTCGTCGCGGCCGTACGCGGCAGGCCGTGGGAAGAGGTGCTGCGCGACGAGGTGCTCGAACCGCTGGGGCTGGAGCGCACCTCCGCGCAGCCGCAGGCCCCGCATGCGGGCGGCTGGGCCGTCCACCCGTGGGCCGACGTGATGATGCCCGAACCGTTGCAGGACCTCGGCCTGATGGCTCCAGCCGGGCAGCTGTGGTCCACCACCCGCGACCTGTCGGCCTTCGCCCGCTTCCTGATGCACGGAGACGAGCGCGTGCTGAGCCGGGACACCGTCCGGGAAATGGCCGCCCCCGCGGCGCCTGCGGAGCGCGGGGTGGCGGAGCTCGGGTACGGGCTCGGGCTGCAGCTGATGGAGAGCGGCGGGCGCCGTCTCGCGGGCCACAGCGGCTCGCTGCCGGGCTTCGTCGCGGGCCTGTGGACGAGCGAGGCGGACGACGTGGCGGCGGTGGTCCTGGCCAACTGCACCTCCGGGCTGCCGGCCGCGGGGGTCGCCGCCGACCTGGTGGGCATCGTGGCCGACGCGGAGCCGCGCATCCCTTCGCCGTGGAAGCCCTTCACCGAGGCCGAGCCGGTCGCACTGGAGCTGTGCGGGCCCTGGTACTGGGGAACGGCCGCACATGCGGTGCGACTGGCGTCGGACGGGCGGCTGCACCTCGGCCCGGTGGGTGGGACGGGCCGTTCGACGGCTTTCCGTGCGCAGCCGGACGGCAGCTGGCTGGGCCTGTCCGGCTACTACGCGGGGGAGACGCTGCGGGCGGTGCGGCGGCCGGACGGCACGGTGAGCCACCTCGACGTGGCGTCGTTCGTGTTCACCCGCGAGCCCTACGACCCCCAGGCCCCGGTGCCGGGCGGGGTGGACCCGGAGGGGTGGCGGGGCATCGGCTGAGCCGCCGGTCCGACCGCGACCGCCTACGCGGAGAGTTCGCGCTCCAGCGGCGTTCTGAAGCGCGGGGTGACACGGGCCGGCCCCAGCCAGCGTCCCAGCCGGCCGGACTCGGCCGCGACCGCCTCACCGGCGTCGCGGCCGCGGTCGGCCAGCATCCGCCAGACGATCTCGCCGTCGGCCCGCTGGGCCCAGCCGCCGACGATCTCGCCGTTCCACCAGACGGTCGGACCGATGTTCCCGGCACGGTCGAAGAGCGCCGGCCGGTGGGCGGGGTCGAGGTGGAAGGCGCGGTCGGACCAGCCCATGGCGCTGGGGTCGAGCGCGGGCAGCAGTGCGCCCCACGGCTCCGGGGCGGGCTCGTCGCCCGTGTCCCCCGGGGCGACCAGCGCGGTCGCCCCGTCGTCGAGGCGGACCTCGTCCGGGCCGACGGCTGCCAGCGCCTTGCGGACGTCGGCGAGGGTCCACCCGGTCCACCACTTGAGGTCGGCCTCGGTGCCCGGGCCGTACGCGAGCAGCCAGCGCCGGGCGAGTTCGGCCCGCGCTTCGGCGGCGGCCACGGCGGGCCAGGGGTCGGTGTGGACCCAGTGGAACTGGCTGGAGGTCCAGGAGCCGCGCGGCCGGTCGCGGCGGATCCGCCCGTCGGCGGCCAGGAGCCGGATGACGCGGGTGGCGACACCGGTCTCGGCCTCGTACGCCCGGCCTCGGCCGATGGTGATCTTCCGGCGCAGCTCGGGCACGGCGGCGGAGAGCCGGCTGCCGGTGGTGGGGCCGAGGGAGTCGAGCGCATCGAGCGCGGCAGCCTCCACCTTGGCGAGCCAGTCGGCATCGAGGCCCTGGCCGTCCTCCGCGAGGTGCTTGAGGAGGCTCCGCCGCTCCCTGGCCGCGATGCCGCGGGCGCTCGCGGCATCGACGTACGGGGCGAGTGCCGCGGACACGGCGAAGAGCGTGTTGCGCATGCTGAGCAGCCGCACCAGGCTGACGTCCTCGTACAGGGCCTGCTCGACGGCTTCGGGCCCGCCGGCGCGGAGCCGGGCCCGGACCGAGAGGAAGACGGTCGCGGCGTCGGTGGCGTGCAGGGCGACGACGGCATCGGCGGCCTCGACGACGGTGGCCGCATGCGCCGAGGGGGCCAAGCGGTGCCTGCGGCCGAGCCGGTGGCGGCGGCCGGCGGTGGTGACCAGGGGGAGGCGGGCGCTCATCCTCCCGATCGTAGGCCGGGCCCGGGGCAGCGGCCCGGCCTTCCGCGGTGGTCAGAGGGCGAGCTTGAACCCGACGTGGGACGCGGTGAATCCGAGCCGCTCGTAGAAGCGGTGGGCGTCGGTGCGGGTCACGTCCGAGGTCAGCTGGACCAGTTGGCAGTTCTCCTGCCGGGACCGGTCGATCGCCCATTCGATGAACCGGGTGCCCAGGCCGCTCCCGCGTTCATCGGCGTGGACGCGCACGCCCTCGATGACGGAGCGGGTGGCGCCCTTGCGGGACAGGCCCGGAATGACGGTCAGCTGCAGGGTCCCCACGACGCGGCCCTCGCGGACCGCCACGACGACGTGCTGGTGGGGGTCGCCGGCCAGGCGCTCGAACGCCGCGCGGTAGGGGGCGAGGTCGTCCGGCGACTCGCGCGTGGCGCCGAGGGGGTCGTCGGCCAGCAGGGCGACGATCGCCGGCAGGTCCTCCTCGGTGGCGGGACGGATGGACAGCTCGGCGGAGCCGGGCATGGACTGCTCCTTTCTCAGCCGGCGGCCACGGTGAGCGGAGCCCAGCGGCGGGTCCAGTCGCCGGGCAGGCCGGGGAGGCCTCGGGTCATGACGGCGTTGAAGGCGACGGACTCCAGGCCGCGCTCCTTCAGCCAGGCCACCAGCTCCTCGTGGCGTACGTCGACGTCGGTGCGCAGGGGCCGGTCGGTGGCGGCGGCGAGCGCGGTGACGAGGGCCCGGGCTCCCGCGGTGTCCCGCGCGATCAGCGGGCCGATGACATGGGTTTCCATATTGGGCCAGATAGCGGCGTACCCGGTGAGGCCGCCCCCGGCGTCCTCGGCGACGAACAGCCGGTCCGCGAAGGCGGGGAGCCGGGTGACCATGTGGGTGCGGTCGGTGCCGAAGACCTCGGTGTCCAGGCGGAGGATGCGCGGGATGTCCTCGCCGGTGGCGGGGCGGACCCGGACGCCGCGCGGCTCCGCCTCCGCCGGGTCCGGGCGGAAGGAGCCGCGCAGCATCTCGGCCCGGCCGGTGGTGGCGAAGCCGAGCTCCTCGTAGAGCGGCCGGCCGTTCGGCGTGGCATGGAGGGTGAGCGGGACGCCCTTGAGCACGTCGTCGCACACGTGCGCCATCAGGCGGCGGCCCAGGCCCTGGCGTGCGTACCGCGCGGCCACCAGGACCATTCCGATGGCGGCCAGTTCCGGATCGGAGTGCGGGTGGCCGTAGGAGGTGACGACGCAGGCGGCGGCGAGCCCCGGCCCGTCGGGGGCATCGATCCCGTAGCCGTTGCCGGCGGCGAGGAGGAGTCCCCACTTGTGGTCCTCGCGCGGCCATCCGCGGTCTTCGGACAGGTCGGCGCAGTGGCGGAGGTCTTCCACGGTGAGCGCACGGATCGGCAGTTCGGTGAGGTGTGGTGGTGTCACCGGCCCAGATTGGATCACCGGATGGGGGGCGTCCAGGGGAATTCGGCGGATGTTCGGCGACCCACCGCCGAATGTTTCACGTGAAACCTTGCCGAAGGTTTCACGTGAAACATCGGGCGGGCTAGCCTCGACTGCCATGACGCGTCTGCACCTCTTCGACCTCGACGGCACGCTGATGTACGGCTCGGCGGCGCCCGCGGAGATCTCCCGGCAGCTCGGCCTGGGTACGGAGATCGCCCGGCTGGAGCGGGCGTTCGGGGCCCGGGAGATCAGCCCGCAGCAGTTCTCCGTGGAGGTGCACGCCCTGTGGGCGGAGCTGACGCCCGCACATGTCCGGGCGGCGTTCGACGGATCTCCGTGGCTGGCCGGCATCCGCGAGGTGTGGCGGGAGGTCCGGGAGCGGGGGGACTACTGCGCGGTGATCTCGCTGTCGCCCTCGTTCTTCGTCGAGCTGCTGCTGGAGTGGGGTGCCCATGCCGCCCACGGCTCGGTCTTCCCGGAGGTGCCGTTCACCCGGCCGGTGGACGTGAGCGGGATCCTGACGCCGAAGGACAAGGTCACGGTCGCCGACCGGCTGTGCACCCGGTTCGGCGTGAGCCGGACGGACTGTGTCGCGTACGGGGATTCGGCGACCGACGCGGTGCTCTTCGAAGCGGTGGCGGTGTCGGTGGCGGTCAACGCACGGCCCGCTCTGAAGGAGCGCGCGACCCATGTCTACGAGGGGCGGGACCTGCGCGAGGCATACCAGCTGGTGTCCGCGGCACGCCCGGGAGTTGACGCATCTTAGGAGGAAAGTGGGTTCGAAACGCGGATTTTCTCCATTCCCCCGCGGGCCTCTGGGTCGGCTGGCAGGCTGTGAACCCCGGAACCACGGATTCTGAGGCCGTGGCGTGCTTACCGACCGAGATGCCCGAAGCGAGGCACCGCATGGACGCTCCGCCCACCAGATCGGCCAGAGCGACGGCCCGGATACCGTCCGGGGGCGGCCCGGCCGCGCCCTCCCCCGATGCAGTGCTGATCCGCCGGACGCTCGCGGAGATCGCACCCATCGCCGACAAGGTCACCTCGTACTTCTACGCCCTGGTGTTCAGCGCGCACCCCGAAGTGCGCGGCATGTTCCCGGCCGCGATGGACGCGCAGCGCGACCGCCTGCTGAAGGCGCTGCTGACCGCCGCAGAGCACATCGACAATCCGGAGGTGCTCACGCCGTACCTGCGGCGGCTGGGAACCGGGCACCGCAAGTACGGCACGGTGGCGCAGCACTACCCGGTGGTGGGCGAGGCCCTGATCGGAGCGCTCACCCGGTACGCCGAGCACACCTGGGGACCCGAGGCGCAGGCCGCGTGGGTCCGGGCGTACACGGCGATCTCCCAGATCATGATCGACGCAGCGGCCGAGGACGAGCAGAGGGCCCCGGCGTGGTGGCATGCGGAGGTGGTGTCGCACGACCTGCGCACCCCGGACATCGCGGTGATCACCGTCCGCCCCGACCAGCCGTACGCCTTCCTGGCGGGCCAGTACACGAGCCTGGAGACCCCCTGGTGGCCGCGGGTGTGGCGGCACTACTCCTTCGCCTCGGCCCCGCGCGCCGACGGCCTGCTCTCCTTCCACGTCAAGGCCGTGCCGGCGGGCTGGGTCTCCAACGCCCTGGTCCGCCACGCCCGCCCCGGGGACGTGCTGCGGCTGGGCCCGCCGGCCGGATCGATGGTGGTGGACCACAGCACCGACAACGGAATGCTGTGCCTGGGCGGCGGGACCGGCATCGCCCCCATCAAGGCCCTCATCGAGGACGTGGCCGAGCACGGCGAGCGCCGTCCCGTGGAGGTGTTCTTCGGCGCCCGCACCGACGGCGACCTGTACGACAAGGACACGCTGCTGGGGCTCCAGCGCTCGCACCCCTGGCTCTCGGTGCGCCCGGTGATCGGCGAGGGGCTCGCGGGGCAGCTGCCCCAGGCGGTCGGTGAGCACGGGCCGTGGAGCTCGTACGACGCCTTCATCTCGGGCCCGCCGGCGATGATCCGCAGCGGTGTGGACGAGCTCAAGCGGATCGGCATCCCCGGGGAGCGGATCCGCTACGACGCGGTGGAGGAACTGGTGGGCGCCGCCGGCTGACGCCGGCGGCCCCTCGGGCGGGGATCAGCCGAGGTCGGGCGCGTGCATGGCCCGCACGCCCTCGATATTGCCGTCCAGGTAGTGGCGCAGCGACAGCGGGACGAGGTGGACGGCGGCGATGCCCACCCGGCTGAACGGGACGCGGACGATCTCGTACTCGCCTTCGGGCTGGTCGACCTCGGGGCCGTGCCGCTGGCTGGGGTCCATGGATTCGAGGCGGCAGACGAAGAAGTGCTGCACCTTCACTCCGGTCACTCCCCCGTCGGCGATGTGCTCGACGGTGTCGACGAAGCAGGGCACCACATCGGTGATCTTCGCGCCGAGTTCCTCGTGGACCTCCCGGTGGAGGGCGTCGACGACGGTGTCGTCCGTGGGCTCGACCCCGCCGCCGGGCGTGAGCCAGTACGGGTCGACGCCGGGCTTGGTGCGCTTGATGAGGATCAGGTCGTCACCGTCGAGCAGGATCGCGCGGGCGGTGCGTTTGACCACAGGACGTTCGGTCATGGGAGAAGAGTGGCCCAGGACTCCCCTTCCGAAACGCGCCACGTGCCGAAACCGGAATGCTCACCAGTGGGCGGCGGCGCGCATCAGCCGCTCGTGGGCACGGGCCAGGTGCGCCAGGGACAGGCTCCCGGTGCGCACCACGAGGAACCAGGTGCGCAGCGGCGGTACGGGCGGTTCCAGCAGGGCGACGACGTGCCCGCGGTCGAGGGCGTCCTGGCACAGGTAGCGGGGCAGGACGGCCAGGCCTGCGCCCGCCCGGACGCAGGCGAGCACGGCCCGCAGATCGGGCACGACGACGGTGGCGGCATCGGGCCGGGCGCCGGCACCGGCCTCGAGGCGGGTCTCGAAGACGGCGGCCCAGTAGCGGGTGACGAGCGGCAGGCTCTCGTGCACCTCGACGAGCGGAATGCCGTCGAGGGCGGCGGGGTCCTTCTCCCGCAGCCGGTCCGGGTCGACGAGGGCCGCCCAGTACGGCGCGGCGACCAGCACGTGCTCCTCGTCGCACAGGGCGGTGGCGCCGAAGAGCCCGCCGCGCGGACGGGCGGTGGTCACGACGAGGTCGTGGTGGCCGGCGGCCAGGCCGTCGAGGGTCTCCTCGGCGCCCGTCTGCAGGGCGGTCCGCAGGGTGTGGCCCTGGCCGACGAGGGGGGCGAGCGCCGGCAGGACCCGCATGCAGAGGAACTCGGGCGGACCGGCCAGGTGCAGGGTGCGCGAGGCGCCGGCCGCCTCCCGCTCGGCCTCGGTGATCTGGAGCAGGGCGTCGAGGTGCGGGGCGGCCTTGTGGGCGAGCTCGTCGCCGACGGCGGTGGGGGTGACCCCGCGGGCCCGGCGGTGGAACAGTGGCCGCCCGAGCTGGCGCTCCAGGGTGCGGATCTGCGAGGTCACGGCCGGCTGGGACAGCCCGAGGAGGGCCGCGGCCCGGGTGAACGAGCCGGCCCGGTGCACGGCGACGAAGGTGCGCAGCAGGGCCAGGTCCATGAGGGCCCCTCTCCGTGGGGGCCTTCAACTATAAATATGCCGATAGGCCCCTGTCGCTACCGTGATTGGACTCTGACGCAGAGTCAACTAGCCTTGACCACGTGGTTCTTCGCGCGGGAACCCGGGGCGGTCCGAGCCACGAGGGGGGAGGCTCGGACCGCCTTCGCGCGGACTGCCCCCGCACGGACCGCCGTGGCGCGGAGTGCCCCCGCGGGACTGCCCTCGCCGGGACCGCCCTCGCAGGCGGCCTGCCCGCAGGCGGCCGCTTCAGGCGCCTCCCCCGGCCGCGGAGTCCAGGGCGCGCAGCACGTCGGCGACCAGGTCCTCGGGATCCTCGGCCCCGGCGGAGAACCGGATGAATCCCTCGGCCACCGGGTCCCCGCCCCACCGTCCGCGCCGCTCGGCGGTGGACCGTACGCCGCCGAAGCTCGTGGCGTCCTCGACCAGGCGCAGCGCGGCCAGGAAGCGCTCGGCGTGCGCCCGGTCGGGCAGCGTGAAGGAGACCACGGAGCCGAAACCCCGCATCTGCCGGGCGGCCGTCGGGTGGGACGGGTCCGCGGGCAGGCCCGGGTAGCGCAGTCCGGCCACCTCGCCGCGGCCCGCCAGCGCCTCGGCGACGGCCAGGGCGTTGGCCCACTGGCGCCGGGCGCGCAGCTGGAGGGTGGCCAGGGAGCGGTGGGCGAGCCAGGCCTCCATGGGGCCCGGGATCGCGCCGATGATCTTGCGCCAGCGCCGGATGCCCGCGGCGAGCTCCGGGTCGCGGCAGACGACGTAGCCGAGCAGCAGGTCGCCGTGGCCGGTCAGGCCCTTGGTGCCGCTGGCCACGGAGAAGTCCGCGCCGAGTTCCAGCGGCCGCTGTCCGAGCGGTGTGGCGAGGGTGTTGTCGACGGCGACCAGCGCTCCGCCGGCATGCGCGGCCTCGGCCAGGCGCCGGATGTCGCACACGTCGAGACCGGGGTTGGACGGGGTCTCGATCCACAGCAGCCGGGCCCCGTCGAGGACGCCGAGCTGGGCGTCGCCGCCGGTCGGGGCGGTGCGGACGTGGATCCCGTACGCCTCGAGCTGCTCCCGCAGCAGCGGCAGGGCCTGGTAGCCGTCGTCGGGGAGGACGACGGTGTCCCCGGTGCGCGCCCGGGACAGCAGGACGGCGGAGACGGCGGCCATGCCGGAGGCGAAGACCACGGTGTCCACGTCGTCGCGGCCGGGGGCCTCCAGCTCCCCGATGGCCCGCTCCAGCAGGGTCCAGGTCGGATTGGTGTCCCGGCCGTAGGTGTACGGGCCCTCGACGTCGCCGGGGAGGTGGAAGTGGGCGGCGAAGACCGGCCCGGGCAGCGGAGGTTCGTTCTTGACGGGGTCCGGAAGTCCGGCCCGCACGGCCCGGGTGCCCTCGCCCGTCGAGGGGGGTGTCGCGCCGCCCGGGCGGGCCTCGGCGGCGCCCGCCGCGGCGTGTTCGCGGTCCTCGGTCATGCGGTGTGCTCCTTCAGGGCTTCGCGTACGGCCTCCAGCAGGCCCCGGCCGGCCTCCTCGACGAGCCGCAGGCACTCCTCGAACCCGTCGAGGGAGCCGTAGTAGGGATCCGGTACGTCGGCCTCGGCAGCCGTGGCCGACGGGTCGTAGGAGCGCAGCAGGCGGATTTTGCCGGCGTCCTCGGGAGTGGGCGCCAGCGCCCGCAGATCCCGCAGGTGGCCCGCGTCCAGCGCGATGACGAGGTCGAGGGAGGCGAACCAGGAGGCCCGGAACTGCCGGGCGCGGTGGTCCTGTTCGTACCCGGCGGCCTCCAGGACGAGGACGGTGCGCGGATCGGCCGGGTCCCCCTCGTGCCAGCCGCCGGTGCCGGCGCTGTCCACCTCGACCAGGTGGTCGAGTCCGGCCTCGGCGAGCTGGGCGCGGAAGACGGATTCGGCCATGGGGGAGCGGCAGATGTTGCCCGTGCAGACGAAGCACACGCGGTACACGGCGGCCCGCTCAGCTCTTGTCGGGCAGGGCCAGGTTCACGGCCCAGGAGACGACGGAGATGATCAGGCCGCCGAGGACCGCGGTCCAGAAGCCGTCGACGTGGAAGCTGAGGTCGAGCTGCTCGGCCAGCCAGGACGTCAGCAGCAGCATCAGGGCGTTCACGACGAGCGTGAACAGGCCCAGGGTGACGACGAACAGAGGCAGCGACAAGAGTTTGACGATCGGCTTGACGACGATGTTGACCAGGCCGAAGACCAGCGCGACGAGGATCAGGGTCAGGGCCCGGCGCCCCAGGGGGGACTGGTCGTCGAGCGTGATGCCGGCGAGGAGCCAGATGGCGACGGCCAGAGCCGCCGCATTGGCCAGCGTCTTGACTACGAAATTGGTCATGTGTCTGATCGTGGCAGAGAAGATCCCGGTGGGACATCAGCAGATCAGCGGATGCCCGGGACCGAGCGAACACGAGGGGCACAGCGAAGATGAAGGCCTTCCGGCTGGACGAGCTCGAGGCGGAGCGGCTCGCGAACGACGGCGCCTACCTGCAGTTCCTGCGCGAGCGGAACATGTCGGTCGGGCTGTACGCGCTCGATGCCGGCCAGAGCGACCCGCAGCAGCCGCACCGCCAGGACGAGGTGTACTTCGTCGTCAGCGGCCGCGCGTCGATCACGGTGGGGGAGGAGACGACGACGGTGGCCCGCGGCAGCGTCGTCTACGTCCCGGCCGGAGTGCCGCACAGGTTCCACCACATCACCGAGGACCTGAAGGTCTTGGTGGTCTTCTCCCCGCCGGAGGCCTGACGGGCCGCCGGCGCTGAGGGTCGGGCCGCAGATCCCCCTAGGGGGCGGATCAGGGGAGGGCGGGGGCTTGCGGGTCCCCGCCGCCGGGCGCGGACTCCTAGCATCGGGAGCAGGAGAACGCGCCGCGGGCGCGAACGCGAGCGAGAAGAGGTCGAGGACATGGACGGTATCCGGGAGACGTTCGCAGGCATGCCCTGGTGGGTGAAGTGGGTGGCGATCCCGCTTCTGGTGGTCTTCGTCTTCGGCGGCGTCATCACGAGCATCCTCGGTGCCCTGATCGGGTTCGTCTTCAAGCTGCTGCTGCTCGTCGCCCTGGTCGGCGGTCTGGTCTTCCTGGTGAAGAAGTTCGCCGGGAGCAGCACGAAGTCCTCGTACGACAAGTGGTAGGCCGGGCGGGAGGGGTGGGCGCGGCCGGGTCCGTGCACTTCCCCGCCTCACCCGAGTGGGGGAACGCCGGCCGCTGAACCGCTCACGGCGCGGGAATCGGCCGATACAGTGGCAATCTGTGCCGTTCCCTTGGCCTGAGCACCGGTAATGCCGCCGTCCGACGCGGCTCTACCGAGTACGGCCGAGTGCGACCCCAGGGGACCCACGGCATGTGCGGGGGCGGCCCCCGCAGGGCGGGTGCCCGAAGCCCGCCGCCACGCCTGGGGGTGTGCTTTTGTCTTCGGTTCACAGTGCCGGTGTGCCGACGCTGATCGGTTCCGTCCAACGGGCGTTGAGGCTGCTCGAAGCCGCGGGGTCCCACAGCGGCGGAGCGCCGGCGAAACAGCTGGCCCGTGAGGCCGGGCTTCCGCTTCCCACCGCGTACCACCTGCTGCGCACCCTCACGCACGAGGGCTATCTGCGCCGGGAGAGCGGCGTTTTCGTGCTCGGGCCCGCCGCCGCGCGGCTGGCGGGCGCAGGATTGCAGCAGAAACGTCGCAGCATGATCCTCGACTCGCTCGCCCACTTCCGCGACGCCGTCGGAGCGCCCGTCTACTTCGCGGTGTTCCGGGAGGGTGAGATCGAGGTGGTGGGCGTCTCGGACACCCCGGACGATCCGGCCGTCGAGGAATGGGCGGACTTCCGTGCGACCGGTCACGCGCATGCCATCGGGCAGTGCCTGCTGGCGCAGCTCGACGAGGCGACGCGCAAGGACTATTACGACCGCCACCCGGTCGAGGCCATCACCGCCTACACCGTGCGGGACCAGCGCGCCCTGGAGGCGCGGATCGCCTCCCTGGGCCGGATGCAGCCGGTGATGGAGTATCAGGAGTACGCACTGGGGACGGTCTGCGCGGCGATCCCGATCACGGCGGGGGACACCGCGGCCACGATGGCCATTTCTCTCCCCCTGCATCAGGAAGATCGATTGCCCTCTGTGGTCAATCGGCTACAGAGTGAAGTAGGCGCGCTGTTGAGCACCCTCTCCTTCTCTATCAGTATCTGAAAACTCACTCCTTGTGATACGCCAGTGCTTCCACCACTCTTGTCAAGAGGGTCTTGGGGGGTCATTCCTGGCCACTTCCACAACAGCGGGGTAGGCAATGCGCGAGTCGGTGCAGGCAGAGGTCATGATGAGCTTCCTCGTTTCGGAGGAGCTCTCGTTCCGGATCCCGGTGGAGCTCCGGTACGACGCCCGTGACCCCTACGCGGTCCGCCTGACCTTCCACCTTCCGGGAGATGCGCCCGTGACCTGGGCGTTCGGCAGAGAGCTCCTTCTCGACGGCATCAACAAGCCGTGCGGCGACGGCGACGTGCACATCGCCCCCACCTCGACCGAGGAGCTGTCCGACGTGCACATCCGGCTCCAGGTCGGTGGCGACCGGGCCCTGTTCCGAGCCGGTGCGGCCCCGCTCGTCGCCTTCCTCGACCGCACCGACCGGCTCGTCCCGCTCGGCCAGGAGCGCAGCCTCGGCGACTTCGAAGTGAGCCTCGACGAGGCGCTCGACCGGATCCTGGCGGAGGCGCGGCAGAACGAGCAGAACGCGGGCTGAGCGGTCAGCGCTTGCGCCGCCGCCGGCCCCGCCCGCCGCGCGCGCGGGCCGCGGCCGGGGCGCCGTCCGGGGCGCCGGGCCGGTCGGCGGACACCACCAGCGCCGCCAGCACCGTCGTGACCGGCACGGAGGCCACCAGTCCGATCGATCCCACGAGGGTGCGGACGATCTCCTCCGCCACCAGCTCGCTGTTGGCCACCGAACCCACGCTGCTGTTCGCGATCGAGAACAGCAGGAGCAGAGGCAGTGCCGCGCCGGCGTAGGCCAGCACCAGCGTGTTGACGACCGAGGCGATGTGGTCGCGGCCGATGCGGATGGCCGCGCGGTACAGGGCCCGCGGTCCCATCGACGGGTCCGCGTGGTGCAGTTCCCAGACCGCCGAGGTCTGGGTGACCGTCACGTCGTCGAGCACGCCCAGCGATCCGATGATGACGCCCGCGAGCAGCAGGCCGCTCATGTCGATGCCCGGGTAGAGCCCGTGGATCAGCCCCGTGTTGTCGTCGGTGTTGCCGCTGAGGAAGGCCCAGTCGATGAACAGCGAGCCCAGCAGCCCGATCAGCAGCAGCGAGACGAGTGTGCCGAGGACCGCGACGGAGGTGCGGGCGGTCAGCCCGTGGCACATGTAGAGCGCGATCAGCATGATGGCGCTCGCCCCGATCACCGCGACGACCAGAGGGTTCGACCCCTGGAGGATCGCCGGGAGGATGAACAGGGTCAGCACGACGAAGCTGACGGCCAGGGCGATCAGCGCGAACATGCCCCGCATGCGCCCGACGACGACCACCGCCACCGCGAACAGGCCGGCGAGCAGGGCCAGCGGCAGCTTGCGGTTCACGTCGATCACGGAGTACTGCAGGTCCCGCGGCGCGTCCGGGGCGTACGCGACGACCACCTCCTGGCCGTACTCCAACTGCCGCGGCGCGCCCGGCTGGACGATCTCGAAGAAGGTGCGGCCCTTGTCGGGGCCGCTTGCGACCTCGACCGTCGCCTTCTTGCACTCGCCCGTCTGGGAGGCCACGGCCTCCCGGCCCTCAGGGGTGGCGGTGCTGCCGGTGGGCGGTACCTGAGAGGCGTTCACCGATTTGCAGTCGACACGTTCGAGGGCGACGACCTTGGCCTGCTGCGTCTGGCGGTCGAACCCCACGCCGGAGCGCTCGTGGGAGGGGGCACCGCCCGGCCAGAGCACCGCCATGCCGATGAAGACCGCGGCGGCGAAGGGGATCAGTACGGCGGCGATGACCTTGCGCAGGTGCAGCGAGACGGGCGCCGCCGGCCCGTGGCCGTGGCTGTGGCCGTGGCCGTGCGCATGGCCGGCTCCGTGCCCGTTCGCCGGGCCGTGCCCGTGCCCGTTCCCGGGCCCGTGGTCGTGGCCATCGGCTGGGCCGTGGTCAGCGGGCTCGGCGGGCTCGAACGGGGGCTGCGGGGAGGACGTCACCGGCCGATCATCGCAAGAGATGAGGGGGCCCACTGTTCAGCACGCCACAGATGACGCTAGCGTGGGGTCACCTTTGCACAACGCGGGAGCTCGGAGCACCGGGCTGAGAGGACGCTGATCACCGTACGCGCACACGGCGCGCGTAGGGGAAGAGGCTGCGTCGACCGCCGAACCTGTTACCGGGTAATGCCGGCGTAGGGAGATCAGGTCTCATGACCATTCAGGACGCACGCACGCCTGCCGTCGGCCAGGACGCCGACGGCCAGACCGAGCGCCAGCCGGGCTGGCACAAGGGCTATGTGGCGGGCTCCCGCCCCGACATCCGGGTGCCGGTTCGCCAGGTCCACCTCACCAACGGCAAGGACGTGACGCTCTACGACACGTCAGGGCCGTACACCGACCCGCAGATCGAGACCGACGTGCGCCGCGGCCTGCCGCCGCTGCGCGAGAACTGGATCATTGGCCGCGGCGACACCGAGGAGTACGCGGGCCGCCCCGTGCGCCCCGAGGACGACGGCATCAAGCACACCTCGCCGCGCGGTGGCCTCAAGAACCTCGACGCCGTCTTCCCCGGCCGCCCCCGCCTGCCGCGCCGCGGCCGCGACGGCCAGGCCGTCACGCAGCTCGCGTACGCCCGCCGCGGCGAGATCACCCCGGAGATGGAGTACGTCGCGATCCGCGAGAACGTCTCCCCCGAGGTCGTCCGCGAGGAGATCGCCGCGGGCCGCGCGGTGCTGCCGGCCAACGTGAACCACCCGGAGATCGAGCCGATGATCATCGGCAAGAAGTTCCTGGTGAAGGTCAACGCCAACATCGGCAACTCCGCGGTCACCTCCTCCATCGAGGAGGAGGTGGAGAAGATGACCTGGGCCACCCGCTGGGGCGCCGACACGGTGATGGACCTCTCCACCGGCCGCAACATCCACACCACCCGCGAATGGGTCCTGCGCAACTCCCCCGTGCCCATCGGCACCGTGCCGCTCTACCAGGCGCTGGAGAAGGTCGACGGCAGGGCCGAGGAGCTGACCTGGGAGATCTACAAGGACACGGTCATCGAACAGGCCGAGCAGGGCGTCGACTACATGACGGTCCACGCCGGCGTGCTGCTGCCGTACGTTCCGCTGACCGCCCGCCGCAAGACGGGCATCGTCTCGCGCGGCGGCTCGATCATGGCCGCCTGGTGCCTGGCGCACCACAAGGAGAACTTCCTCTACACCAACTTCGAGGAGCTCTGCGAGATCCTCGCGACGTACGACGTGACGTACTCGCTGGGCGACGGCCTGCGCCCCGGCTCGATCGCGGACGCCAACGACGCCGCACAGTTCGCCGAGCTGAAGACGCTGGGCGAGCTGAACACGATCGCCAAGCGGCACAACGTCCAGACGATGATCGAGGGCCCGGGCCACGTCCCGATGCACAAGATCAAGGAGAACATCGACCTCCAGCAGGAGATCTGCGAGGAGGCCCCGTTCTACACGCTGGGCCCGCTCACCACGGACGTCGCCCCGGCGTACGACCACATCACCTCCGGCATCGGCGCCGCGATGATCGCCTGGTGGGGCACCGCCATGCTCTGCTACGTGACGCCCAAGGAGCACCTGGGCCTGCCCAACCGCGACGACGTGAAGACCGGCGTCATCACCTACAAGATCGCGGCCCACGCGGCGGACCTGGCCAAGGGCCACCCGGGCGCCCAGGAGTGGGACGACGCCCTGTCGGACGCGCGGTTCGAGTTCCGCTGGGAGGACCAGTTCAACCTGGCCCTCGACCCCGACACGGCTCGGGAGTTCCACGACGAGACCCTTCCGGCCGAGCCGGCGAAGACCGCGCACTTCTGCTCCATGTGCGGTCCGAAGTTCTGCTCGATGAAGATCTCCCAGGACATCCGCCGCGAGCACGGCGGTGACCTGAAGGCCGAGGAGATCGAGGCGGGCATGGCGGAGAAGTCCGCCGAGTTCGCGGCGAGCGGCAACCGGGTCTACCTCCCGCTGGCGGACTGACCGCGGCGCCGCCGGCGCATCGCTCCGGGGAGGTAGAGGGGGCTTCCCCGGAGCCCCGCCCGCGGCCGCGGGCCGGTCCCGTGCCGTCCCGAACGGGCCCTGGCGGAAAGGGGCTTGCACTGGAGTGCGCTCCAACTCCTACAGTGCGGGCCCATGACCATGACATACCGCAGCCTGGGCCGGACCGGCATGGAAGTCAGTACGCACTGCCTGGGGACCATGATGTTCGGGGCGGTGGGCAACCCGGACCACGACGACTGCGTGCGGATCGTCCATGCCGCGCTCGACCGGGGGATCAACTTCCTCGACACGGCGGACATGTACTCCGCGGGCGAGTCCGAGGTGATCGTCGGCAAGGCCCTCAAGGGGCGGCGTGACGAGGTCGTGCTCGCCACCAAGGTGCACTTCCAGATGGGCGAGGGCCGCAACCGCAGCGGCAACTCGCGGCGCTGGATCGTGCGCGCGGTGGAGGACAGCCTGCGGCGTCTGGGCACCGACTGGATCGACCTCTACCAGGTGCACCGGCCCGACCACACGACGGACGTCGAGGAGACCCTGTCCGTCCTCGGCGACCTGGTGCGGGCCGGCAAGATACGCGCCTTCGGCTGCTCGACCTTCCCCGCGGAGGAGATCGTCGAGGCGCACCACACCGCCGAGCGGCGGGCGCTGCCTCGGTTCCGTACCGAGCAGCCGCCGTACTCGATCCTGGCGCGCGGGATCGAGGCCGACGTCCTGCCCGTGGCCCAGCGGTACGGGATGGGCGTGCTCACCTGGAGCCCGCTCGCCTCGGGCTTCCTGAGCGGCAAGTACCGCCTCGGCGGCCCGATCGACCTGACCTCGGGCCGGCCCGCGCTGACACCGGCGCGCTTCGATCCGGCCATCCCCGGGAACGTCGCCAAGCTGGAGGCCGTGGAGCAGCTCGTCGAGCTCGCCGACGGGATCGGCTGCACCCTGCCGGAGCTGGCCGTGGCCTTCCCCGTCGCGCACCCCGCGGTCACCTCCGTGATCATCGGCCCGCGGACCATGGACCAGCTGGAGTCGCTCCTCAAGGGCGCCTCCGTGGTGCTCGACGACGCCGCGCTCGACCGGATCGACGCGATCGTGCCGCCGGGGACCAACCTGTACCGGCCCGACGGCGTCTGGCTCCCGCCGGCGCTGGCCGATGCGGCGCTGCGGCGGCGGCCCCTGGGGGAGCGCGCCGCAGGCTAGGCCTTCGCCCTGCGCTTCGATGTTTCACGTGAAACCGGGATGGACGACCCGCCGCGGGCCAGGGCGTAGCCGCGGTTGGTCTCCGTCTGGCGCCGGTAGGGCTCGGGCAGGTCGGGCAGGGCCAGCAGCCGGTCGCAGGCGTGCAGTGAGGCCTCCATGTCGCCGACCCAGTACGCGGTGATGGAGTGCTCGAAGAGCAGCCCCCACCGGTAGACCCACGGGTGCATGAACAGCAGGTCGTCCGGTGCGGGCTGGTCCAGGACCGCCGAGGTGATCGCGTGCGCGGCGTGGTGGCGTCCCAGCAGCCGCAGCCGGGAGGCCAGTTCGTAGCAGGCCTCCAGACGGCCGGGCCGTGACTCCCAGGCACGCGTGAGGGCGTCCATGGCACCCGGCCAGTCGCCGGATTCGGCGCTCAGGATGCCGACCTGGAGCAGGGAGAAGTAGACCTCCTCGGCCCAGCCCCCCATCTCGGCCCGGCGCTCGTAGAGCCGGATCGCCTCCTTGGTGTCGCCCATGTCGCGCATCGTCTGGGCGAGGTAGAAGACCGTCCGCGTGTTGGACGGGTCCCGCTCGAGTTCCGCGCTGAGCAGGCGGGCGTCGCGCTCGAATTTGTCGTGCCGGGAGCCGCCGTCGGCGTGGTCCTCGATGAAGAGCGCGTCGAGGTTCTCCTGCACCCCCGGCCCGGGTTCGAATTCGCCGGGGAGGTCGCACGTGAGGTACTCGTGGGTGACGCCCTCGTAGCGCCAGGGCAGGTCGCCGCGGACCAGGCGCTTGATGCGGTACTCGGTCGTCCCCTCGTGGCGGAGCATGTACGACTGGGCCCCGAGCGGGGGCAGCGGCCCCTCGCTGCGCAGGACGTGGTCGGCGTCGAGCAGCAGCAGGTAGTCGGCCTTGCCGCGGGCGTGGGCGATGTTGAGGCTGCGGTTGTGGCCGAAGTCCGTCCACGGCTCCTCGTGGAGCTCCCCGGGGATCCCCTCCAGGGCATCGCGGATCAGCTGCTGGGTGCCGTCCGTGGAACCGGTGTCGGAGATGACCCAGGTGTCGATGAGGTCCCGTACCGAGGCCAGGCAGCGCTCGATGACGGCGGACTCGTTCTTCACGATCATGCAGAGGCAAATGGTCGGCTTCACGGCCGCCGACCCTAGGGATACGGCCGGTCGGGGCACCGGCGGCACGCCGTGGGCAGGCCCGGGAGGCTGGTACGACACCGCCAAGTGGCCGTGTTTGCTGGTCCGTTCCGCTGACCGGCGGGCGAGCCGGGCGAGTGCGGCGGGAAGGGCTCTTCAGGATGGCTGCGGAGTGCGTCCCTGTGTGCGGACTCCGCCGAAACATTCGATCCGGTGTGCGCGAGGAGTAGTACATGAGTTCTGAGGACAGGTCCCGATCCCCCTTGGGGCCTCTGCCCCGTCGTCGAGCGGGCTGGCTGGCCGGAGGCGCCTTCGCCTCTCTGGCCTTGGTGCTGACCGGCATCGCGGCTCCGGCCTCGGCCGTCGCGCCGCAGCCCGGAGGGTCCGTGGTCGCGCCTGACGGCGACTACTGCGGGCCGTCCACGACGAAGAAGGCCATGGATCATGCGAATCCGACGGCGGGCGGTGACAAGTGCAAGGTCGGCCCGACGGGCCCGCGCGGGCCCAGAGGACACACCGGGCCGACGGGGCCGACGGGGCCGACCGGGCCCACCGGCAGGGGTGCGACCGGCCCCACCGGCCCGACGGGCGCTCCGGGTGCCAGCGGCCAGTGCTTCGACGTGGACGCCGTCCGGCCCGCCGCATCCCGCGAGGTCAAGGCGGTGCTCTCCGACACCATCACCTACGCCGGCATCCGCGACCTGACCCCGGCCGTGACGCCGTGGCGCTGGTACGACCTGACCGACACCGGGGACACGTACCCGACGGACGCCTGCGCGGTGTCGATCTCCAGCCAGGCCAACATCGTCAACATCGAGGTGCTGACCACGGGCGGCGAGATCTTCGAGACGACGTGCACGATCGTGCCCGGCACCCCGGACGCCCTCACCTGCAACGAAGTGTGGA
Source organism: Streptomyces sp. NPDC046866 (assembly GCF_040704625.1). Taxonomy (NCBI): domain Bacteria; kingdom Bacillati; phylum Actinomycetota; class Actinomycetes; order Kitasatosporales; family Streptomycetaceae; genus Streptomyces; species Streptomyces sp. NPDC046866. The sequence goes on along the minus strand of NZ_JBEYXN010000001.1, from coordinate 181,306 downwards.
CGCCGGCGGAACCGCAGCCGACCGCCGGGGCGAACGGCCTGGCCCGGTTCGCCCACAGGTCCCTGTCCGCGGAGGACCGGAAGGTCCGCCCCAACGAGATGAAGTAGCGGCGGCAGCCGCCTTCACCGAGCCTCGGGCTCCGGGCCGCCGAAGTCCGGGCTCGTGAAGTCCGGCGGCGTGTAGCCGGGCCGGGTCCCCTGCGAGGGGGAACCGGGACTGGTGAAGTCGGGCCGGGTGTATCCCAGGTTGGGGATGCGCCCGGCCTTCGGCGTGCAGGGGCCCGAACGCGCCGGCCCGGCCACCGGCTCCGGCCCCGGGTCCGGCCCGGCCCCGGGATCGGCGAGCGCGTCCCGGAAGAACGGCAGGATGCCCCGCTCCAGGAGCGCACGCCGCCAGGCCTCGCGCGCCAGTGCAACCCCGTCGGGTGCTGCTTCGGCCGCGTCCCCGGCGACGACCTCGGTCGCGCGGTTGCGGACGGCCGTCACCAGCAGCCCGACCGCAGCGAACAGCACGGTGACCACGGTGAGCGCTCCGAAGAGCCAGCCCGCCGTCAACATGGTGTCTGCGAAGGACGGTTCGGGATCGACCGCCTTCAGCGTGTAGCCCAGCAGCAGGAAGATCAGCATGGCGGTGGCGGCCAGGACCGGCGCGAGGACCGCGACCATGGCGCTGATGCCCGGGCCGTCGCCCTCCCCGTCCTCCTGACCGGCCTCCCGGTACCCGGCCGCCCCGCTCGGGGCCGAGCGCAGCTCCTCGCGCCGCTCGCCGCGTACCTTCACGTAGTGGTCGTACTCGGCCGCTGCGGCGGCGGTGAGCAGGGCGATGGCCCCGACGGCCATGGTGCGCAGTTGTTCGGCGTTCAGACGCAGCCCCAGCGCGGCGAGCTCGGGCCGTTCGTGTGCGGTGCGCAGCGCCTCGTCGAGGAGCCGATCGAACTCCGGTCGGTCTTCGGTCAGCAGGTGCGGAGCGCTGTTCATGTGCATCCCCCGATGCTCCGTGGGAGCCGGTTGGCCCGCGTAGACCCGGGCACCGGCACAAACGGAGGAGAGCCTGCTACGGATAGAGCGATGGTAGAGCGCTCATGCCGCGCCGTGACAGGGGCTTTCGTGAATTGCCCCGCACGTGACAAGCCTCAGTCGGCGAGGGGAAGTTGCTGGACGAGCAGCTTGCCGGCCATGGTGACCCCGCCGTCCATCGCGATGGCGAGGCCGCCCGCGTACACGTGGGGTCCGTGGACCGTCTCGGGGCCGTGGCCGCTGTCGCCCTCCTCGGTGCCCACCTCGCCGAGCAGGTACGGGATGGGGCTGTGGCCGTGTACGACCCGGGTGCCGCCGTACGTGTCGAGGAGCTCGCGCACCGCCTGGGGGCCGGTCTCCTCGTCGCGGAAGGCGAAGCGCTTGGTGAACTTGCGGAACAGGTCCCAGGTGATGTCGGCGTCGTTGCGGTTGAGCAGCTCGTGGATGGTGTCGTTGACGTCCTCGATGGAGTCGCCGTAGTCGAGGTACGCGGTGGTGTCGGAGTGCAGCAGCAGGTGCCCGTCCTCCAGCACGGCCGCGTCCAGGCGGGACATCCACTGCAGGTGTACGTCCTCCAGGCGCTCCATGTCGGTGCGCTGACCGCCGTTGAGGAGCCAGGCGGCCTGGAAGGTCGCGGTGCCGGCGCCCGAGGCGACGGGGGTGTCGCCGAACCGCTTGGCGCCGATGAGCAGCAGTTCGTGGTTGCCCATGAGGGCCTTGCAGTAGCCGCCGGCGGCGGCCGCCTCGGCGGACAGGCGCATGACGAGGTCGATGACGCCGATGCCGTCCGGGCCGCGGTCGGTGAAGTCGCCGAGGAACCAGATGCGGGCGTTGCCTGCGGACCAGCGCCGGTCGGCGTCGATGAGGCCCTGGGCCTGGAGCTCGGCGACGAGCTCGTCCAGGTAGCCGTGGACGTCGCCGACGACGTAGAGCGGGCCGGGGCCGGTCGGGGACTCCTGGGGGACGTACTGCACCTGGACGGTGTCGCCCGGTCCGCCGCGGCCGATGACCGGCAGGTCGCGGTGGGTCGGGGTGTAGCCGCCGAGGTCGTCCTCCGCGGCCGGCGCCGGGGCCGGGGCGGGCACGGTGGCCGGAGCGGACGCGGGCATGGGCGGCACGGGCGCCGGCGGGGGCGGCGGCACGGGGGCCCGGCCCGGGGCGTGCGCCGGTGCGGGCGGCTCGCCGTAGTACGCGGGGTACTCGCCGTAGACAGGGGCGTCCTCGGACTGCGGTGCGGGCGGCGCGCCGTACGGATGGGGTTCGGTGACCGGCACCCGGAAGTCCCGCAGCGTCTCCGTCCGCATCGCGGGTCCCTGACCGGCCCCCTGAGTCATCGACCCCTCCACCACCGTCGCGCTGCCGTACACCTGCGGACCCTCCTGGCCTCCCGGGCGGAGGATCCGTGATGTCGTGCGCCCATCATAGGAATGCGGCTCGCGCTGTGTGACGCACCAGGGGTGGTGAATCCTGTGCGGAACCGATCGTTCCTGCCGCTTTCGCCCGAAATCGGCGTTGCTGAAATCCTCGGCGGGGCCGTCGACCCCGCCGGTACGGCGGTGTGACGGTCAGTCCTGGGCCGGTGACCGCGGCGGGCTGACCGTCGTCCGGGGGCGCCTGCGCTGCGAGGACGTGCGGACGATCAGCTCCGTCGGGACGACCTGTTCGACGGGCCGTCCGGTGTCGACCCCCTCGATGGCGTCGATGAGCAGCTGCACGACGGCGGTGCCGATGCGGCGCGGCTTGAGGGACAGCGTGGTGATCGGCGGCTCGGTGTTGGCGTACACGGTGGATTCGCTGCAGCAGACGAGCAGCAGGTCCTCCGGGACGCGCAGTCCGTAGCGCCGGGCGGCCGCGAGCAGGTCGGTCCCGTTGGGGTCGAAGAGCCCGTAGACGGCATCGGGGCGGTCGGGGCGGGCGAGCAGGCGGTCGGCGGCGACGGCGCCCGCGCACGGGTCGTGGGCGGGGTAGGACTCGTAGACGGGGTCCTGGCCGACGCGCTGGCACCAGTTGAGGTAGGCGGTGGTGGACAGGCGCGTGTACGTGTCGGTGGTCGTGCCGGTCAGCAGTCCGATGCGGCGGGCGCCGGCGGCGGCGAGGTGGTCGAGCAGGTTGAGCACGGCCGCCTCGTGGTCGTTGTCGACCCAGGCGGTGACGGGCAGGGAGCCGGCGGGGCGCCCGTCGGAGACCACCGGGAGGCCTTGGCGGACCAGCTCGGTGACGACGGGATCGTGGTCGGAGGGGTCGATCACGACGGTGCCGTCGAGGGCCACGTTGGACCACACGTCGTGCCGCGAGGTGGCGGGGAGGATGACGAGGGCGTAGCCGCGGGCGAGCGCGGCGGAGGTGGCGGCCCTCGCCATCTCCGCGAAGTAGGCGAACTCGGTGAAGGTGAAAGGTTCATCCCCGTACGTCGTCACGGTCAGGCCGATGAGGCCCGACTTCCCGGTACGGAGGGTGCGGGCGGCGGCGGAAGGGCGGTAGCCCAGCCGGTCGGCGACCTCGCGCACGTGGCGGCGGGTGGCGTCCGGCAGCCGCCCCTTGCCATTGAGCGCGTCGGAGACGGTCGTGATCGAGACGCCCGCCGCGGCGGCCACGTCCCTGATGCCGGCCCGGCCCTGTCGGCCGGCGGCCCGCCGGGTGGTCTCGGTCCGGCTCACCTGATGCTTCCCTGCTGCTGTCATGGCGAGCCGATAGTAGGGCTCGGTGGGGCGGGTGGTCTGGATGCATATGCACGCGTTGACAGGCACGATTCTGCATGGTTCGCCACCCCCAATGACCTTGGAATAAAAGGCATTTGGGAGGAGTGGACGGGCGGGTCTCGGGTCGGCGGGTAAGGGCATGCCAAACCGGCGTGGTTTCGGGACGATCTCAACTCACCTGTACGAGGGATGCGCGCCACGGCGCAGGCCACCGGCGCACGCATATATGCGTGCGCTCCCCCGCAATCCTGGCGCGGCCATTTTCGGAAGAGCGGAATCCTCATATGGTGAGCAGTATTGAGTCGACGGCGACGTCGGACGGGATGGTCGAGGAGGACCTGCGGTGAGCGAGAAGAGCCCGAAGCTGCGCGCCGAGCTGGACGGCATTCCCGTCTACAAGCCGGGGAAGCCGGCCGCCGCCGGCGGGCCGGTCGCGTACAAGCTGTCCTCGAACGAGAACCCGTACCCGCCGCTGCCCGGCGTCCTGGAGAGCGCGGTCGCGGCCGCCCACGCGTTCAACCGCTACCCGGACCTGGCCTGCACGGGCCTGGTGAACGAGCTGGCGGAGCGTTTCGGCATTCCGGTCGAGCACATCGCCACCGGCACGGGCTCGGTGGGCGTGGCCCAGCAGCTGGTCCAGTCGACGGCCGGGCCGGGCGACGAGGTCATCTACGCCTGGCGGTCCTTCGAGGCCTATCCGATCATCACGCAGATCGCGGGTGCGACCTCCGTCCAGGTCCCGCTGGCCGAGGGCGACGTGCACGACCTCGACGCGATGTACGACGCGATCACCGAGCGGACCCGCCTGATCTTCGTCTGCAACCCGAACAACCCCACCAGCACGGCGGTGCGCCGCGCCGAGCTGGAGCGGTTCCTCGACCGCGTGCCCTCGGACATCCTGGTGGTGCTCGACGAGGCGTACCGCGAGTTCGTCCGCGACGTCGAGGTGCCGGACGGCATCGAGATCTACCGCAACCGCCCGAACGTCTGCGTGCTGCGCACCTTCTCCAAGGCGTACGGCCTGGCCGGCCTGCGCGTCGGCTTCGCAGTGGCACACGAGCCGGTGGCTGCGGCGCTGCGCAAGACGGCAGTGCCCTTCGGCGTCAGCCAGCTGGCCCAGGACGCGGCGGTCGCCTCGCTGCGCGCCGAGGACGAGCTGATGGGCCGCGTCGGCTCGCTGGTCGCGGAGCGCACCCGGGTCTACGAGGCGCTGCTGGGCCAGGGCTGGACGGTCGTCCCGCCGACGCAGGCGAACTTCGTGTGGATGCGGCTCGGCGAGCGGACCGCCGAGTTCGCGGCGGCCTGCGAGAAGGCCGGTGTGGTGGTCCGGCCCTTCCCGGGCGAGGGCCTGCGGGTCACGATCGGTGAGGCCGAGGCGAACGACATCTTCCTGCACACGGCGCAGGCGTTCCTCAAGGAGATGTAGCGCCGGCTCGGCGCGGGTGTGGCGCCGGCGCGGGGACTCCGGGCCGGCTAGGCCAGCTCGACCCGGACCGGGTCGCCGTCGCGGACGGTGGCCAGCAGGCGGGGGTCGCCGTCGAAGGACCCGAGCACGTTGCACGGGCTCGCCAGGCGGCTCTCGCCCCCGCGGGAGATGGGCGTGGGTCCGTACGGCAGCGCGAGGGCGTCGCCCTCGGTCCAGAACGCGACCGTGCCGGGCTCGACGACCTGGCGGGCGTCGGGCTCCAGCGCGACGGAGACACCGGTGTCGAAGTACACCTCCTCGCCCCACGTGTTCGCGGAGGCGTGGATGGGGAGCGCGGCGGTGAGGGCCTTGGCGGTCGGAGTGTCGTCGAGCGTGGCGGTGAGCTGGCCGGCGGGCCAGGAGAGTCGAATCTTCATGCGCCGAATTCAACAATATGTTGAATTACTTGGCCAGGGCTTGTACCCCCCGGATGAAAGTGCGGGGAGCCGGTACGACATAATGCTTGTGAATGTGAACGCGTTCACAAGCGCGCGTGCCTTCTCCCGGTTCACGCCGGTTCGGGCATGCGGAGTGCCGCCCACGGCGACGTAAGGAGAGACGACGTGGACCTGGCTCTGGCGCCGGAGACTCTGGCGCGATGGCAGTTCGGCATCACCACCGTCTACCACTTCCTCTTCGTCCCCCTGACGATCTCGCTCGCCGCGCTCACCGCCGGCCTGCAGACGGCCTGGGTGCGGACCGAGAAGGAGAAGTACCTCAAGGCCACCAAGTTCTGGGGCAAGCTCTTCCTGATCAATATCGCGATGGGCGTCGTCACCGGCATCGTCCAGGAGTTCCAGTTCGGCATGAACTGGTCCGACTACTCGCGCTTCGTCGGCGACGTCTTCGGTGCCCCGCTGGCCTTCGAGGCCCTGATCGCGTTCTTCTTCGAGTCCACTTTCATCGGCCTGTGGATCTTCGGCTGGGACAAGCTCCCGAAGAAGATCCACCTGGCCTGCATATGGATGGTCTCGATCGGCACCATCCTGTCCGCGTACTTCATCCTCGCGGCCAACTCCTGGATGCAGCACCCGGTCGGCTACCGGATCAACAAGGCCACGGGCCGGGCCGAACTGACCGACTTCTGGGCGGTGCTCAGCCAGAACACCGCCGTCACCCAGGCCTTCCACACCCTGTCCGCGGCCTTCCTCACCGGCGGCGCGTTCATGGTCGGCATCGCCGCCTACCACCTGGCCCGCAAGAAGCACGTCCCCGTGATGCGCAGCTCGCTGCGGCTGGGCCTGGTCACCGTCGTCATCGCCGGCATGCTCACCGCGCTCAGCGGCGACTTCCTCGGCAAGGTCATGTTCAAGCAGCAGCCGATGAAGATGGCCGCGGCCGAGGCGCTGTGGGACGGCGAGGCGCCCGCCCCGTTCTCCGTCTTCGCCTACGGGGACGTCGACAAGGGCCACAACCGGGTGGCCGTCGAGATCCCGGGCCTGCTGTCCTTCCTGGCCAACGACGACTTCGACTCCTTCGTCCCGGGCATCAACGACGTCAACAAGGCGGAGCAGGAGAAGTTCGGCCCCGGCGACTACCGTCCCAACATCCCGGTCGCCTACTGGGGCTTCCGCTGGATGATCGGCTTCGGCATGGCCTCCGTCGCCATCGGGGCCGCAGGGCTGTGGCTCACCCGGCGCAGGTTCCTGCTGCCGCCCGCGCTGCGGACCGGCGAGGACGAGCGGCCCCACCTGGTCCTCTACCGCAAGGCCCTGAACCCGCGGCTCACCCGGCTGTACTGGCTCGCCGCCGTCTGGACGCTCGGCTTCCCGCTGATCGCCAACTCCTGGGGCTGGATCTTCACCGAGATGGGCCGCCAGCCGTGGGTCGTCTACGGAGTGCTGCGGACCAGCGACGCCGTCTCGCCCGGCGTCTCCCAGGGCGAGGTCCTCACCTCGATGCTCGTCTTCACCGCCCTGTACGCCGTACTCGCCGTGATCGAGGTCAAGCTGCTGGTCAAGTACGTCAAGGCCGGCCCGCCCGAGCTCACCGAGGACGACCTCAACCCGCCGACGAGGATCGGCGGAGACGGTACCTCCGACCGGCCGATGGCCTTCTCGTACTGAGGCTGAGAGGACCCCGCCATGCAACTCCACGACGTCTGGTTCGTGCTCATCGCCGTCCTGTGGACCGGCTACTTCTTCCTGGAGGGCTTCGACTTCGGTATCGGCGTCCTGACCAAGCTGCTCGCGCGCGACCGCGCCGAGAAGCGGGTCCTGATCAACACGATCGGGCCCGTCTGGGACGGCAACGAGGTCTGGCTGCTCACCGCAGGCGGTGCCACCTTCGCCGCCTTCCCCGACTGGTACGCCACCCTCTTCTCCGGCTTCTACCTGCCGCTGCTCGTGATCCTGGTCTGCCTCATCGTCCGCGGTGTCGCCTTCGAATACCGGCACAAGCGGGACGAGGACAGGTGGCAGGCCAACTGGGAACACGCGATCTTCTGGACCTCGGCGATCCCCGCCTTCCTGTGGGGCGTGGCCTTCGCGAACATCGCCCGCGGTGTGAAGATCGACCAGAACAAGGAGTACGTCGGAAGCCTCTTCGACCTGCTCAACGTGTACGCGCTCCTCGGCGGCCTGGTCACCCTCACCCTGTTCACCTTCCACGGCGCGGTGTTCGCCTCGCTCAAGACGGTCGGCGGGATCCGGGACCGGGCGCGGGCCCTGGCGGCCCGGCTCGGCGCGGTCGCCGCGGTGCTCGCGGCGGTCTTCCTGGGCTGGACCCAGCTCGAGCGCGGTGACGGTTGGAGCCTGATCGCGCTGGCCGTCGCCGTGGCGGCGCTCGCCGGAGCGCTGGGCGCCAACCTCAAGGGCCGAGAGGGCTGGTCGTTCGCGCTCTCCGGGATCACCATCGCGGCAGCCGTCGCGATGCTGTTCCTGACGCTCTTCCCGAACGTCATGCCGTCCTCGCTGGACGACGCCTGGAGCCTCACGGTCACCAACGCCTCGTCCAGCCCGTACACCCTGAAGATCATGACCTGGCTGGCGGCCGTGGCGACCCCGCTGGTCCTGCTCTACCAGGGGTGGACCTACTGGGTGTTCCGCAAGCGGATCGGCACGCAGCACATCGCCGACGCGCACTGAGCCCCGGCTCTGCCGGAGGTCTCCGCCCCGCCTGACCGACCCTGCCCTGGGGGATGTTTCACGTGAAACCGATCGACCCGCGCCTGCTTCGGTACGCCCGCTCCACCCGCCTGTTCCTGGCGGCCGTGGTGGCCCTGGGATGTGCCGGGGCAGGGCTGGTCATCGGCCAGGCGATGCTGCTCGCCGAGATCGTCGTCGGAGCCTTTGAGAAGGGCCTGGACGGTGAGGCGCTGCGCACGCCGCTGCTGCTGCTCGCCGCCGTGGCGGTCGGCCGGGGCGGGCTCGGCTGGCTCACCGAGCTGGCAGCGCACCGGGCCGCTGCGGCGGTCAAGTCGCAGCTGCGGGGGCAACTGCTGGACCGGGCCGTCGATCTGGGACCGGGCTGGCTGAGCGGACAGCGGACCGGTTCGCTGGTGGCGCTGGCCACCCGCGGCGTGGACGCCCTCGACGACTATTTCTCCCGCTACCTGCCGCAACTGGGCCTGGCCGTGGCCGTCCCGGTGGCGGTCCTCGCCCGGATCACCACCGAGGACTGGGTGTCGGCCGCCATCATCGTGGTGACCCTGCCGCTGATCCCCCTCTTCATGGTGCTGATCGGCATGGCCACCCAGTCCCGGATGGACCGCCAGTGGCGGCTGCTGTCCCGGCTCTCGGGCCACTTCCTCGACGTGGTGGCCGGACTGCCGACGCTGAAGGTGTTCGGGCGGGCCAAGGCCCAGGCCGAGTCGATCCGCCGGATCACCGAGGACTACCGGCGGGCGACCCTGCGGACCCTGCGCATCGCGTTCCTGTCGTCGTTCGCGCTGGAGCTGCTCGCCACCCTCTCGGTGGCTCTGGTGGCCGTCTCCATCGGCATGCGGCTGGTCCACGGGGAGCTCGACCTGTACACCGGGCTGGTCATCCTGATCCTGGCGCCGGAGGCGTACCTGCCGCTGCGCCAGGTCGGGGCCCAGTACCACGCGGCCGTCGAGGGGCTCGCGGCGGCGGACGAGATCTTCGACGTGCTCGGGACGCCGTCCGCTGCTCCGGGGACGGGGACCGAGGTGCCCGAGGCGGGCCCCGGAGGCCTGCGGATCGAGGTCGACGAGGTGGCCGTGCGCCACCCCGGGCGGGGCGGGGACTCGCCCGGGCCGGTCTCGTTCACGGCCGGCCCCGGCGAGTGCGTGGCCCTGACGGGGCCCAGCGGAGCGGGGAAGTCCACCCTGCTCCAGGTGCTGCTGGGGTTCACCCCACCGACCTCGGGGCGGGTGCGGATCGGGGGCACGGACCTGGCCGTGCTGGATCCGGCGCAGTGGCGGCGGAACATCGCATGGGTGCCGCAGCGGCCGCACCTCTTCGCGGGGACCCTCGCGGAGAACGTACGGCTCGCCCGGCCGGAGGCCTCCGACGCAGCCGTGGCCCGGGCCCTGGAAGCCGCCGGCGCCCGGGAGTTCGTGGCGGCGCTGCCGCGCGGCACCGAGACGGTGCTCGGGGAGGGCGGGGCCGGGCTGTCCGCCGGTCAGCGCCAGCGGATCGCCCTGGCCCGGGCGTTCCTCGCCGACCGGCCGGTGGTGCTGCTGGACGAGCCGACGGCCGCGCTGGACGGCGAGACCGAGGCGGCGGTGGTCGAGGCCGTACGCCGCCTCGCCGTGGGCCGGACCGTCCTGCTGGTCGTGCACCGGCCGGCGTTGCTCGCCCTCGCGGACCGGGTGGTCGCGATCACCGCAGGGGAGGCGGAGGCCGCCCCCGCGGACCGCGAGCTGCCCCCGGCCGACGGCGCAGCCGCCGCCGTGGAGGCCGACCCGGCCCGCGAACCCGAAACCACCGTGCCGCCGGGCGCCCCCGGGGCGGGGACCGCCGGTGACGGCGCGGCCGGGCGGGATCCGCTGCGGCGGGTCCGGGCCGTGGCGAAGGCCTGGCAGGGGCGGTTCCGGCTCGGGCTGCTGCTCGGGTCGCTGGCGGTGGGCTGCAGCGTCGGACTGATGGCGGTCTCCGGTTGGCTGATCTCCCGGGCCTCCGAGCAGCCTCCCGTGCTCTCCCTGATGGTGGCCGTCACCGCCACCCGCACGTTCGGGATCGGAAGGGCCGTCTTCCGGTACGCCGAGCGCCTCGTGTCACACGACGCCGTCCTGCGGATGCTGGCGGACCTGCGCGTCTCGGTGTTCCGGCGGCTGGAGCGCATCGCGCCCGCCGGGCTGCGCGACCAGCGGCGCGGGGACCTGCTGGCCCGGCTCGTGGCCGACGCCGACGCCCTTCAGGACTACTGGCTGCGCTGGCTGCTGCCGGTGGGCACCGCGGCCCTCGTCGGCACCGGATCGGTCGCCTTCACCGCCTGGCTGCTGCCCGAGGCGGGGGCGGCCCTGGCCGTGGGCCTGCTCGCCGCCGGGATCGGGGTGCCCGCCGTCAGCGGTGCCTGCGCCCGCCGTGCGGAACGCCGGCTGGCGCCCGCCCGCGGGGAGCTCGCCACCCGGGTGGCCGACCTGCTCACCGGGACGGCCGAGCTGACCGTCGCCGGGGCGCTGGGGCGCCGCAAGGACGCCGCGAAGGACAGCGACCGCACGCTGACCGCCATCGCCGCGCGCGGCGCCGCCGCCACCGGGCTGGGCAGCGGACTGACCGCGCTCGTGTGCGGCCTGACCGTGGTGGCCGCCGCCTTCTTCGCCGCCGGAGCCGTGCAGGACGGGCGGCTGTCGGGAGTGGCGATGGCGGTGGCCGTGCTGACGCCGCTGGCCGCCTTCGAGGCGGTGGCCCCGCTGCCGCAGGCCGTCCGGTTCCGCCGGCAGGTGCGCCGCAGCGCCGAGCGGCTGTACGAGGTCATCGACGCCCCGGCACCCGTCGCCGAGCCGGAGCGGCCCGCCCCGGTGCCCGCCTCGCCGTTCCCGCTGCGCCTGGCGGGGGTGAGCGTCCGGCACCCCGGGCAGGAGGACGACGCCCTGCGCGGGCTGGACCTGACCCTGGAGCGCGGACGGCGCATCGCCGTCGTCGGTGCCTCGGGCGCGGGCAAGACCACCCTGGCGCAGGTGCTGCTGCGGTTCCTGGACCCGGACACCGGCACCTACACCCTCGGCGGGACCGACGCGCGCACGCTCGACGGCGACGACGTCCGCCGGATCGTCGGGCTGTGCGCCCAGGACGCCCACCTCTTCGACAGCTCCGTCCGGGAGAACCTGCGCCTCGCCCGTCCCGGGGCCGGCGAGGAGGAGCTGCGGCGGGCCCTGGCCGGGGCCCGGCTGCTGGAATGGGCCGACGGCCTCCCGGAGGGGCTCGACACCCTCGTCGGCGAACACGGCGAGCGGATCTCCGGCGGCCAGCGCCAGCGCCTGGCCCTGGCCCGGGCGCTCCTCGCCGACTTCCCCGTCCTCGTCCTGGACGAGCCGGCCGAGCACCTCGACCTGCAGACCGCCGACGCCCTGACGGCGGACCTGCTGGCCGCGACCGAGGGCCGCACCACGGTGCTGATCACGCACCGGCTGGCCAGCCTCGACGCCGTCGACGAGGTCCTGGTCCTGGACGGGGGAGCGGTCGTACAGCGCGGCACGTACGCGGAGCTGGCCGCCGAGGAGGGGCCGCTGCGCACGCTCCTGGACCGCGAGCAGGCGGCGGAGCGGGTGCGGCACGCGGTACTGGCCGAGTTTCCCCGGTAAACAGGACTAACTAGGCTCAAGGGCATGTCGCTGCAGCAGTCGCAGGAACCGCCGAAGGCGCCGGATCCCGCCTCGGCGGCACCGGATCCGATGGAGGCCGCCACCCAGGCCACGCGGAGCCTGCACGCACTGTCCACCGAGCTCACCGCGCGGGTCCCGCAGCTGCTGGAGGCCATGCGCTCCGTCGGTACGGGCCTCGAACTCCACTCCACCCTCGACCGGATCTGCGAGACCGCCGCCGAGCTCGCGGACGCCCGGTACGCGGCGATCGGCGTCGTGGACACCGAGGGCCGCGGCCTGTCGGACTTCGTCACCTTCGGCATCGGCTCCGAGGAGGCCCACCGCATCGGGCACCGCCCGGACGGCCGCCGGGGCCTGCTCGGTGCGCTGATCGCGCACGCGGGCACGGTACGGCTGGCCGACCTTACGAAGGATCCGCGCTCGGCCGGCTTCCCGCCGCACCACCCGCCGATGAAGACCTTCCTCGGCGTACCGATCCGGGTGCAGGGGGAGATCTTCGGGAACCTGTACCTCGCCGAGAAGAACGGCGGCGGCGAGTTCAACGACTACGACGTGCACATGGTCCGGGTCCTGGCCACCGAGGCGGGCATCGCCATCGGCAACGCCCGGCTGTACGAGGCCGCGACGCAGCGCGAGCGGTGGATCGACGGCTCGGTCGCGGTCACCACCGCCCTGCTCTCGGGCGGGGATGCCGACGATGCGCTCGCGGTGGTGGCGGAGCAGGCCCGCCGTCTGGCCGACTCCTCGGCCGGCATCGTGATGCTGCCCGCCGAGGAGGGCGGGATGGAGATCGTCGCCGTCTCCACCGACCACCCGGCCACCTCGCTCGGAGTGGTGGTTCCGGCCGAGAGCCCCGTGGTGGCGAAGCTGCTGGCGGGTGAGCCCGTCTTCGTCGACGACGCGGCCTCCGATCCGCGCACGGCCGGCAGGCTGACCAGCCAGTACGGGCCCTGCATGATGCTGCCCCTGCACAGCGGCGGCCGGGTGCTGGGTGCGCTGGTCACTCCCCGGGACCGGGGCAGGCGCCCGTTCAGCGAGTCCGAGCGGACGCTGGCCACCCAGTTCGCCTCACAGGCGGCGCTCGCGCTGATGATGGCCGAGGCCCAGCGCGACCGGGAGCGCCTCGCGGTGTTCGAGGACCGCGACCGGATCGCCCGCGACCTCCACGACCTGGTCATCCAGCGGCTGTTCGCCACCGGGATGATGCTGGAGGGCGCGGCGCGGAGGTCCGTGGTCCCGGAGGTCCGCGACGGGGTCGGCAAGGCCGTGGACGAGCTGGACGTCACGATCCAGGAGATCCGCACCGCGATCTTCGCGCTCCAGCAGGGGCCGGCGGAGGCCCCTTCCGGGCTGCGCACCCGGGTCTTGCGGGAGATCAACATGGCGGCCGTGCCGCTGGGCTTCAAGCCCGCCCACCGCTTCGTCGGCCCCCTCGACACCGTGGTCGGCGAGCTCGTGGGGAAGAACCTGATCGCCGCACTGCGCGAGGCCCTCTCCAACGCCTTCCGGCATGCGGATGCCTCGCGGATCGAGGTGGTCCTCGACTCCACCGTCACCCTGCCGGACGGCCGGCCCGGGGTGCGGCTGGAGGTGGCCGACGACGGGGTCGGCATCACCGAGGGCGGGCGCCGCAGCGGGCTGCGGAACCTGCGCCGCCGGGCCGAGTCGCTGGGCGGCACCAGCACGTACGGACCGGGTATCGGGCAGCACGGCGGCGGGACCACCCTCGTATGGGAGGCCCCGCTCCAGCCCTAGAGCTTCTCGCTCTCCTGCCGGTGCCCCTGCAGCTCCCGCTGCTCCGCCCCGCTCTGCGCCGCCAGTCGGTCCGCGAGGATCTGCTCGATGACGACGGCGACCCCGTCCTCGTTGTTGGCGACCGTCCGGCCGGAAGCGGCTGCGATCACATCCGGGTGGGCGTTGCCCATCGCGTACGAGGTGCCGGCCCAGCGGAGCATCTCCACGTCGTTCGGCATGTCGCCGAACGCGACCACCTCGGCCGGGGAAATGCCGCGCTCGGCGCAGCACAGTGCGAGCGTGCTGGCCTTGGACACGCCCAGCTCGCTGATCTCCAGCAGGGCCGTCGGGCTGGAGCGGGTGATCGCCGCGTAGCCGCCGGCGACCTTGCGGGCGAGTGCCAGGAACTCGTCGGGGGCCAGCTCGGAGTGGTGCGCCAGCAGCTTGAGCACCGGGGCGGGGGCGCCGCCCGCGGCGTCCGCGCCGTCCGGGTCGCCGGCGTCGTCTGCGGGCTCCTTCAGCAGCTGCTCCGCGGTGGCGACGTGGGCGCCGGGGTCCTGGAAGAAGGGCGGGTACAGCGGTTCGTAGTTGATGCCCGTGGTCATCTCGACCGCGAAGGACGTGCCGGGAGCGGCGGCGCGCAGCGTGTCGACGACCGTCAGCGCGGTGGCCCGGGGCAGGGCCCGGACCTGGACGAACTCGCGACCCGCGTGGAGGTCCACGACGGCTGCGCCGTTGGCGCAGATCGCCAGGCCGTGCCCGTGGACGTGGTCGCTGACCACATCCATCCAGCGGGCCGGGCGGCCGGTCACGAAGAAGACCTCGATCCCGGCCTCCTCGGCGGCGGCGAGGGCGGCGACCGTGCGCAGGGAGACGGATTTGTCGTCGCGCAGCAGGGTGCCGTCGAGGTCGGTGGCGATGAGCCGGGGCGTGGGGGTTGGCCCGTCCGGGCGCTGGGGAGCCGAGGTCACGGCTCCATCTTCGCCCATGGCCACGGCCCTACGGTGCCGGAGCCCGTCACCCGAGGTGCCCGTTGGCGATGTTTCACGTGAAACGGAACGGGTCGAGGTTTCACGTGAAACATGGGCGGGGACGTAGGCTCGACCCATGAGTTTGCGTCTGAGCACTGTGATTCTCCCGGTCCGTCCATGGCGCGAGGGCGGCCGCGACCAGTGGGTGCGGGCCGAGCAGCTCGGGTTCCACACGGCCTACAGCTATGACCACCTGTCCTGGCGGGCCTTCCGGGACCTTCCTTGGTTTGGCGCGATTCCCACCCTCACGGCGGCGGCCGCGGCCACCGAGCGGATGCGGCTGGGCACGCTCGTCACCTCGCCGAACTTCAGGCACCCGGTGACCCTGGCCAAGGAGCTCATGACGCTGGACGACATCTCCGGAGGCCGCATCACCCTCGGCGTCGGAGCCGGCACCAACGGCTTCGACGCGAGCGTGCTGGGCCAGGACCCCTGGACCCCGCGCGAGCGGGCCGACCGCTTCGCCGAGTTCCTGCCGCTGCTGGACCGGCTGCTGACCGAGCCCGCGGTGAGCACCCGGGGCACCTTCTACGCCGCCGACGAGGCCCGCAACATCCCGGGCTGCGTCCAGCGGCCCCGTCTGCCGTTCGCGGTGGCCGCGACGGGACCCCGCGGCCTCAAGCTGGCCGCGGCGCACGGCCAGGCCTGGGTCACCACCGGCGACCCGAAGCTGTACGAGGAGGGCACCCCCGAGCAGTCGCTCGAGGCGCTGCGCGGCCAGCTGACCCGCCTGGAGAAGGCGTGCGGGGAGATCGGACGCGCCCCGGAGTCGGTGGAGAAGGTCCTCCTGACCGGCTTCACGCCGGAGCGCAATTCCCTGCTGGACTCCGTGGACGCCTTCGTGGACTTCGCGGGCCGCCACCAGGAGCTCGGCTTCACGGAGCTGGTGATCCACGCCCCCATCCCGGACTCGGACTTCGCCTCGGACCAGGGAGTCTTCGAGAAGATCGCCACCGAGGGCCTCGCGCAGCTGGCCGGCTGACGCGCCGGTGCCCCGGCCGCCGAGCGGCCGGGGCACCGGGAGTGCGGGCGTCTCAGGACGTCAGGTGCCTGAGGGTGTACTCCGCACGGTCCACCACGGCCGGCGGGGCGCCCTGGGCCCGCAGCTTCTCGATCAGCGCGGTCATCCTGGCGGCTCCGGCCTCCTCGCGGCCCAGTTCCTGTTCGGTCCAGGCGGCGAACTGGACGGACTCGACCAGGCTGCCCAGGTGGTCCGGCCCCAGCTCCGCATAGAGCGCGGCGGCCCGCTCCACCAGCTCGATCTCCTCCAGGCGCAGAGCCTCCAGCAGCGCCTTCTCCGCCTGCGCCGCCTCCTCGTCGTCGCTCTCCTCGGACGAGGTCACCCGCCGGTCGAGCACCTGGGCGAGCTGGTGCCAGGTCTGGGCGAGCTCGTAGCGGAGCGCCTCCGCCTGCGGATCGGCGGCCAGGGCGGCGTCGAGCACCGCGGCCGCCTCGGCCATCCGGGACCGTGCCTGCGCCACCTGTGCGTCGGTGATCTCCCCGCGCAGCCCGAGCCAGGCCAGCGAGCGCAGGATCCGCACCTCGGCGACCGGTGCGCCGCCCGTCGCCCGGTACAGCTCCAGCGCCCGTTCGTAGGCCGCGACCGCCTCCTCGTCGAGCCGGGCCTCGGAGAGCTGGTCGGCCGCCGAGTGCGCCAGACCCGCCTGCGGCCGGGCGTCCTCCCAGCCCTTGGCCACCTCCGCAGCCAGCAGGAACTGCTCCGCCGCGGCCCGCGGTTCGTTCAACTGCCGCAGCAGGTCGCCGAGGAACTCCCGGGCGGCCACGGCCTGTCCCTCACCGTGCTCCAGCAGATCGGGCAGCGTCGACTGCAGCACCTCCGCCGCGTCGGCGTGCCGGCCCGCCCGCGCGTACGCGCGGGACAGGAGCAGTCGTGCCTGCGCCCCGCCGTCGGCGCTCAGGCCCGCCAGGTCGAACCAGTGCGCCGCCGTCAGCGCATGCTCGGCCGCCTCCGCCGCCTCGGCCCGGTGCAGCAGGATCTCCGCGAGGGTGAGCCGCACGGCGCCCTGCGTCTCGGCGTCGGTCACCTCGGCGGCGTGCTCCACTCCGGCGCGGGCCGCTTCCTCGCCCTCCTCGGGCCGCCCCAGCTGCATCAGCAGACCGGCCCTCAGGGCGAGCGGTTCCACTGCCTCCCACGGCCGGTCCGCCGCAACGGAGCGCCGGGCGGCCGCCGCCAGCAGCTCGACGGCCCGCTCGGGGTCGCCCTGCGAGAGGGCGATGCGGCCCAGCATCTCCTCGGCCTCCGCCGCCAGGTCCGGCAGTGCCTCGGCGTGGTCGGCGATGAAGGCGGTCAGTCCGGCCGCCAGCTCGCCGTGCCCGTGGTCGTGCCCGTGGTCAGGCCCGTGCCGGTGCTCGTCCGCGTGCCCGTGTCCTTCGCCCCGACCGTCTTCCAGCGAGCGCAGGTACGACTCCACCCGCAGCGACGCCAGTTCGGCCAGGGCGATCCGCCGCTCGCGCAGCGGCTCCCCGGCGTCCAGCGCCTCGGCAGCCCGCAGGGCCACCGCCAGCAGCTCCCGGATCCGCTCGGGCGCGGCCCCGGCCTGCGCCGCCGCGCTCGCCAGCCGCAGCTCCGCCAAGGCGGCCCGCTCGGCCTGTCCGAGGGCCCGGTAGCCGTCCCGGGCGGCCTCCAGCAGTTCCGCCGCATCCGCGGCCCCGGTCCGCGCGGCCGCCAACGCCCGGCTGTCGGCGACGTCGGCCGCGAGCAGCGGGTCCACCTCGCCCTCCGGGAGGGCGGCGGTGCGTACGGCCACCTCCGCCCAGAGCCCGTCCGCCGACGGGTGCCCCGTGTCACGGGCCCGGCGCGCCCGATCCACCAGCTCCCCGAGGCCCGAGCCGTCGGCCGCGGCGGGGGACGGCTTCACCGCAGCCCCAGCCGCTACGGGCACCCCCGCGGCCCGTGCCCCGGTGGCCCCCTGTGCGGGCAGCGGTGCGCTGCGGACCCCCAGCGGCAGCACTTCGGCCAGCGGCTCCCGTCCGATCCGTGCGAGGAAGCGGTCCGACACCCGGGTGGTGCCGTTGCGCGCGTCGAACCGGCGGGCGATGTCGAGCGAGCCCGCGTACAGCACGTCGTACAGCTCGCTGACCGTCCGCGGCGTGCCCTCGTACGGGACGGCCGGGCTGTCGCCGTATCCGAGCTCCTTGAGCCGGCGCAGCAGCACGAGGATGCCGCCGTGGAACGCCATCCGGTCGTCGACGTTGGGCAGCGGGGCCACGTGGGCGGCGTGTTCGGCGAGGATCTCCAGGCCGCGCGACTCGTTGCCGCTGAGCGCGCAGAACTCGATGTGCTTGCCGACGGACGGCAGCAGGCTCTCGTTGCCGCGGGCGAGGCGGTAGCCGCGCAGGTGGTGGGAGCGCGCCTCCTCGAGGCGGCCGAGCCGCAGCAGCGGCAGCAGCGAGGTGGCCAGCACCCGGTGCGGCTCCTCGGCACAGGTCCGCTCGCCCGCCAGGACGGGCTGCCAGTGCTCCATCGCCCGGGCGTCGTCGCCGCGCAGGACGGCGTACTGGCCCTGGCTGTTGAGCTCGCAGGCGTGGCAGTCGCTCATGTCGTCGCGTTCGGCGGCCAGCCAGGCGGCCAGCGCCCGGTCGGCCCGCTCGTCGTCGCCGGTGGCGTGCGCGAGCCACATCTCGGCCTCGCGCACCGGCCGCTCGCTGTAGCCGGCGAGCCGGTAGCGGCGCTCCATCTCCTCCAGCCAGCCGGCGGCGGACTCCAGCGGGATCTCGGGGGAGTCGCCGATGGCCGTGGCCACCCACTTGAACTGCCAGAACAGCGAGTGGGCCTCCCAAGAGGAGAAGGCGCCGGGGTCCTTGTCGTACTCCTGGAGCAGCCGGGCGAACGGCACCAGCATCTTGGAGGACTCGGCGCTGTAGAGGTACGCGGTGATCAGGTTGTCCAGCGCCGTACGGAACAGGGCGGCGTCTCCGCCGGCCTCCGCCGCGCTGACCAGGGCCTCGGCGTGGGCGTTGCGGGCGGCACCGTTGGGCGCCTGCCGGTTCTCCTCCAGCCCCCGGTCGATCTCCTCGCGGGTCATCATCGTCACTGCTGGCCCTCCCGGGCGTCGGTGGAGTGGGTCGCCCATTCCAGGAGCCCCAGGAAGGCCCGGTTGAGCAGGGTGGAGTCGGCCGGCCGCAGCGGCCGCTGGGACATCAGCAGCGCCTGCCCGTACAGCGATTCGACGGCCGTGCCGGTCAGCGCCTCGTCGGGCAGGGCCGCGATGCGGCGGATCAGCGGGTTGTTGTGGTTGAGCACCAGCCGGGCCCGCGGCGCGGCGCCGCGCAGGGCGCCGAGGATGCCCGTCCACAGCGAGTCGGCGCTGTCCAGGGCGGCGGTGCGGTCGCGCTCCTGGCGGGCCTGGCGGTCGTCCAGGTAGAGCGCGGGGACGGAGACCGGCTGGAAGGCGCGCAGCACCACGTCGCAGCCCTGCGGCTCCAGGCGGGTCCGGGCGGTGGAAAGGAAGGACGCGAGGGCCAGTTCGGCCGCGGTCGGCACCGGGTCGAGCCGCTCGGTGACGGCGCCGGCATCGAGCTCGGTGACCTTCAGGTCGGGCCGTACGGCGGGCAGCAGGGCGAGCAGGTCGGCGTCGTAGGTGTAGCCGGCGTTGATGACGCCGAGGCCGTGCGCCGCCGCGATCGGCGCGATCTGGCGGAACTCCTCGACGGTACGGGTGAAGTGGATCTCGGTGTGGGCGGCCGTGAACTCCTGAAGACTCATCGAACCGTCGCTGGTCTCGAACGGCAGCCACGGGAGCATCAGGCCGAGCAGCTCGGCGTCGTGCCGGGCGAGGGACTTCACCCCCAGGTGGTGGACGCCCAGGAACGCGGCCAGCCGCTCGGGTTCGCTCGCGGCGAGCTCGGCGAGCCAGGCGCGCACCCGGCCGCCGAGGGCGTCGCGTACGGCGGCCAGGGTCTCGTCGTCGTACAGGTTCTCGCGGGAGGCGGTGGGCCGCAGCGTGTCCGTGTCGATGACGGCGCGGACGAAGAACGCCCAGTCGGGCAGCAGGCTGTCGGCCCGGTCGGTGAGCAGCATGCCCTTGAGGTGGACGCGGTGGCCGGCCCGGTGGGCGGGGCTGGTCGGCTCCGGCAGGACGTACGCGACGCCGCGCACGCCGGCGACGGGCAGGTCGAGGTCGATCGTGTCGAGAGGGGTGAAGCCGAAGAGCTGCGTGCAGTGCCCGGCCAGGGCGACGCGGCGCGCCGCGGGGGTGGGGAAGGGCCGGTCCCACACGGCGGGCCGGTCGGTGACGGGGCGCGGCTCGCCGCCCTCGCCGTCGTCGAAGGTGATGTCGTACGGGAGCAGGGAGCCGTAGTCGCGGGCCAGCTGCTCGACCTTGGCCGGGACCATCCACTCCTCGGCGCCCGGGCGGGCTTCGAGGATGACGGTGGTGCCGGGCTCCGGGCGGGCGTCGTGCGGCAGTTCGCGGACGGTGTACGAGCCGTCGTCGGTGGCGAGCCATTCGACGGGCGCTGCCTGCGGGTCGCGGGCGGAGCGGGTGACGACGCGGATCTGGCGCGCCACGACGAAGCAGGCGAGCAGGCCGATGCCGAACTGGCCGAGGAACTCCCGGCGGGTGGTCTCGAGGCCGTGTTCGCCGCCGCGCTTGGAGCTGCGGCCGATGGTGGCGAGCAGGGAGTGGGCCTCGGCGGCGGTCAGGCCGATGCCGCTGTCCTCGATGGTGACGCGGCCCGCGGTCGCCGACAGGCGGATGCGGATGTGCGCGTCGGGGTCGAGGGCGTGGCGGGCGGTGACCGCGTCCACCGCGTTCTGCAGGAGCTCGCGGACGTAGACGCGCGGGCTGGAGTAGAGGTGGTGGGACAGAAGGTCGACCAGACCGCGCAGGTCCACCTGGAAGTTGTTGGCCGGGGAGTCCCCGGTGGCGCCCGAAGCGGATCCGGAGCGGGAGCCGGCCTCTGCGCCGGAGCCGGAGGACGACGTGGATGCGGACGTCATGGAGTGTCACCTCGCGTACATGCGTGAATGGTTCGGCGATCGCGAGGTACCCCCCCTCACGGATCCCGGAGTGAGGAACAGATTAGGGGGCCGATACGACAATCTCTGCGGAATTCCGGCGTGCTCAGGGCCAGCGCAGGAATTGCGGAGGCACAGCGTCCACCAGCCACACCCCATTGGCGCTCACCCGGAACACGTGCCCGGCCGCACGCATCGCGGCGGCGTCCACGGCGAGCACGACCGGCCGGCCGCGCCGGGCGCCGACGCGGGTCGCGGTCTCGCGGTCGGGCGACAGGTGGACGTGGTGGCGGGCCATGGGGCGCAGTCCCTCGGCGCGGATCGATTCGAGCGCCCGCGCGACCGTGCCGTGGTAGAGGTACGCGGGCGGCTCCGCCTCCGGAAGATCCAGATCCACCGCGACGGTGTGGCCCTGGTTCGCACGGATGCGGGTGCCCTCGACGGCGAAGCGCTGCTTGTCGTTGGCGGCGACGACATGGTCCAGCTCGGCGCGGCTGATGGGGAAGCCGTGGTCGGTGGCGGCGCGCAGCAGGTCGTCGATCTCCACCCAGCCCTGCGGGTCGAGTGACAGGCCGATGCGTTCGGGCTGGTGGCGCAGGTGTTTCGAGACGTATTTGGACACTTTCACGGTGCGTCTTTCGTCCATGACGCCAGCTTGCCGGGCCGGACGGGAGCGCCGCAGGGATTTTCGGCCGTCTCCGGCGCTCGCGGACTGGCGGATCGCACGCTATCGCTCTTTTCAAGATGCGGAATACATTTTCCATAAAACGCCTACCCTGGGGGAGAACCCATGACGATCCGTGCTTCCCTGCCACGCCGGGCGGTCGCCGAGCTCGTCGGCACCGCCGGCCTCCTCGTGGTGGTGATCGGCTCCGGTATCCGGTCCGCGGACCTCAGCCGCGACACCGGCGTCGCGCTCGTTGCGAACTCGCTCGCCTCTGCCATCGGCCTCGGACTGATCATCACCCTGTTCGGGCCGCTGTCCGGTGCCCACCTGAACCCGGTGGTCACCCTCGCCTCCTGGTGGGCCCGCCGCCGCGGCGGCGACGGGCTCGCGGGGCGCGAGGCGCTCGTCTACACCGCGGCCCAGACCGCGGGGGCGATCGCCGGCGCGGTGCTGGCCGAGGTGATGTTCGGCCACATCCCGGGGGCCTTCTCCACCCAGGTGCGCGGCGGCAGCCATCTGCTGCTCGGGGAGGTCGTCGCGACCGCCGGGCTCGTCCTCGTGATCCGGGGGCTGGAGCGCATCGGGCGGGCCGGGATGATCCCGGCCGCGGTGGCCGCGTACATCGGTAGCGCGATCTGGTTCACCTCGTCGGGCTCGTTCGCGAACCCCGCAGGCACCATCGGGCGCGCCTTCAGCGATTCCTTCACCGGCATCGCCCCGCAGTCGCTGCCCGGCTTCGTCGCCGCACAGCTCCTCGGCGGCGCCCTGGGCCTGGCCCTCGCCGCGCTCCTCTACGGCGGTACCGGCCGCGGCGCCGAACGCGGCCCCGAGGACGGCGCCGGGCGGCACACCGGCCGTCGCATCGCCCGGGGCAGGCGGAAGACCGCGGTCGATCCGCAGTCCCTCAGCGCCGTGGACCACACCGGCGCCACCAGCCCCACGTATGAGACCGCCAGCTGAGACGCCCACCGGGTTGCCCACAGGAAACCCCGGCTTGTCCACAGCCGATTGGGTGGGTTTTGACGGCAAACGAGGGATCCGCCCTGTGGACTACCGGCCTCCCCTGCGCGCCAGCTCGTTCATCGTCCGGGCCTGCAGTTCGCGCTCGGTCGCGGCCCGGACGAACTCCCCCACGTGCTCCGCACCCACCAGGTCCTGCACCGCCCGGACCGTCTCCGCCGGCAGCGGCACCGCCGCCGGCCCCGACGGCTGGAACGCCCCGGGCGCGCCCAGGTGGCGCTGGAGGTGCCGGGTCGCGAACAGCCGCATCGCCCGCGCCAGCTCGGCGTCCACCGTCTGCTGGGCCAGCGGCCGCAGCCGCCGGACCATCGTCGCCGCCTCCGCCGCGTCCGCGTCCGTCGGCGGTACCTGTCCCAGGTAGCGCGCGAAGACGTGCTCGGTGGTGAAGTCGAGGAACCGCGAGGCGATGTGCTCCACCTGCCCCCGCAGTTCCCGCAGGTGGCCGGTGATGGCCGTCAGCGGCACCCCGGCCGCATACAGCTCGGCGGCCACCGCCAGCTCCTGCGGCGAGGGGACGAGGAACTCGTCCGGGCGTCCCGGAATGCGCTCCAGCACCCCCAGCTCGCACGCCTCGTCCACCACTGCGTCGTCCGAGGTGCCGCCGAACCGCTCGTCGAGCTCGGCCCGGCTGACCCGCGCGGCCTCCTCGTCGGTCCACGGCCCGTGCACCTCGGCGACCAGCCCCAGCACACCGCCGAGCCCGCGCCCGGCGTCCCAGGCCTCCAGCAGCTCCTTGATGGAGGCCAGGGTGTAGCCGCGGTCCAGCAGGTCGGCGATCTGGCGCAGCCGCGCCAGGTGCGTGTCCCGGTAGACGTTCGAACGGCCGCGCCGCTCCGGCTTCGGCAGCAGGCCACGGTCCTGGTACGCACGGATCGTGCGCACCGTGGCTCCGCTGTGGTGCGCCAGATCCTCGATCCGGTACTCGGCTACTGCCTGATCGGACAATCCCGGCTCCCTACGACATGGCGGATCGGCCCTCCTGCGAGGGATGGTACGACCGCCGGAAACAGGGGGGTATGGCCGTGCCGCTCACAGGCCGGCTTCCGCCTTGGCGAGTCTGCGCAGCAGGCCCGGCGCCCAGCGCGACATCCACAGGGCGCCCTTGGACTCCGGGGTCACCGGGACCACCGCCTCGTTGCGCACGACGGCCCGCAGGATCGCGTCGGCGACCTTCTCCGGGGGGAAGTTGCGCAGCCCGTACAGCCGGGAGGCCTTCTCCTGGCGGCGCTTCTCCTCCGCCGCATCCGCCCCGGCGAAGCGGGTGGTGGCGGTGATGTTGGTGTTGACGATGCCCGGGCAGATCGCCGAGACGCCGATCGACTTCGAGGCGAGTTCCGCGCGCAGGCACTCCGACAGCATCAGCACCGCCGCCTTCGAGGTGCCGTACGCGGGCAGGCTCTTGGAAGGCAGATAGGCGGCGGCCGAGGCGGTGTTGACGATGTGGCCGCCCTGGCCGCGCTCGGCCATCTGCTTACCGAAGATCCGGCAGCCGTGGATGACGCCCCACAGGTTGACGTCGAGGACCTTCTTCCAGTCTTCCGCCGTGGTCTCCAGGAACGGGCCCGACAGCCCGATCCCGGCGTTGTTGACCAGCACGTCCACGATCCCGTACTCGGCGGCGGTCTTCGCCGCGAGCTTCTCCATCGCCTGCTCGTCGCCGACGTCCACGCACTCGCCCCAGGCCTCGGGCGCCCCGATGAGCCGCGCCATGTCGGCCGTGCGGGCGGCGCCCTCCGCATCCCGGTCCACGCACACCACCCGGGCCCCGGCCTCGGCGAAGGCGAAGGCGGTGGCCCGGCCGATGCCGCTCGCGGCTCCGGTGACCAGCACCAGGCGCCCGCCGAACCAGTCGGCGTACTTCCCCGGGGCCTTCTGCTCTGGAGCCCGCGCGGCCGGCTCCTCCCGGGCGGTGACGAACTCGGTGATCCAGGAGGCCAGCTGGTCCGGCCGGGTCCGGGGGATCCAGTGCCGGGCCGCCAGCGTGCGCCGCACCAGGTCGGGGGCCCACCGTTCCAGGTCGTCGTAGAGCCGCTCGGACAGGAACGCGTCCCCGGTCGGCGTGATCAGCTGGACCGGTACGTGGGCGTACGCGTCGGCGCGCGGGTGCCGCATCCGGGAGCGGACGTTGTCGCGGTAGAGCCAGGCCCCGTGCGCGGCGTCCGAGGGCAGCGACGGGGTCGGGTAGGAGCCGGCCGGGACCTTCTCCACCCGCTCCAGGATGCCGGGCCACCGCTTGCCGAGCGGCCCGCGCCAGGCGAGCTCCGGCAGCTTGGGGGTGTGCAGCGCGTACACGTACCAGGACTTCGCCCCCTGGCCCAGCAGCTGGGCGGCCCGTCGCGGGGTGGGCCGGCTCATCCGCTTCTTGATCCAGTGGCCGAAGTGGTCCAGGGAGGGGCCGGACATGGAGGTGAAGGAGGCGATCCGGCCCTCCGTGCGCGCGACCGTGGCGAACTCCCAGCCCTGTACGGACCCCCAGTCGTGGCCGACCACGTGCACCGGCCGGTCCGGGCTGACCGCGTCCGCCACCGCCAGGAAGTCGTCCGTCAGCTTCTCCAGGGTGAACCCGCCGCGCAGGGGCACCGGCGCCGTGGAGCGCCCGTGCCCGCGCACGTCGTACAGCACCACGTGGAAGCGGGCGGCCAGCCGCTCCGCGACCTCGGACCAGACCTCCTTGGTGTCCGGATAGCCGTGCACCAGCACCACGGTGGGCCGGTCCGCGTCGCCCAGCTCGACGACGCACAGCTCGACCCCGCCGGTGCGGACCCGGCGCTCGCGCGCCCCGGCCGGGCCGGCCGCCCGCCCGGTGCCGTCGGTGCCGGGGGCCCCGGCCGTTTCGCCCATGCCTTCGCCCATGCCGCTCATGCTGCCTTCTCCTCGGCCCAGCGCCGCACGTGCGGCAGATCGTCGTCCAGCCAGAACGCGCTCTCCTCGGGGTCCCGGGAATCGGTGACCACGAGGATCTCCTCGAACTTCGCACCGGTTCCCCGGAAGCCCAGGTGCGGCTCCACCGCCCACAGGCCGGGCTGCGGCGCGTGGTCGGAGAAGCGGTAGGGGCTCCACAGCGGGGACCAGCCCTCACGGTGTCCGTGCACGGCATCGCTCGCCAGCCCCTTGAGGGACTGGGTCCCGAACCCGAAGGCGGTCGGCGACCAGCGCCGCTCCTTCACGCGGTCGATCTTGTGGGCGATCACGCCGAAGGGGTAGGCGCGGTGCCGGTTGGCGTACCCCTGCCGGACCATCAGCCGCTCGACGTTCTCGTAGATCTCGCGCAGGGAGCGCCGCTCGCGGACCTGCCGGAGGATCAGCTCCCGGTGCACCCGCAGGTCGGACATCAGCCGGTCCTGCACCGGATTCAGCCCGAGGCTGCCCGAGTACCCGACGTCGGCCGCGTACCCGCGGTGGACCGGGGCCATGTCGAGGATGAACGGCATCCCAGGCTCCAGCTTCCGGTCCGTCGGGAAGAACTGCAGCGGGATCCTGAAGCCCGCGAAGGCGGTACGGTCCCCGAACCAGGCGAACGGCAGGTGGAACCAGTCCCGCACGCCCCGCTCCCGCAGCCACTCGCGCTGCATCCGTGCGGCCTCCCGCTCGGTCACCCCCGGCCGCAGCTGCGCAGCGACGGCCTCCGCGCACGCGTACGCGAGGCGCTGTACCTCTCTGAACCCGCGGAGCTCGGCGGTGACCCGCCCGGTGAGCCGTGCGCCGTGCCGTGCCCTGTGCTGTGCGGTGTCCCCAGCCATGCCAGCCGTCCGTCCCTAGAGCCGTACCGCCCGTAACGTGCCACTGATGAATGTGACAATGCCCGGAGATCACGTCAAGGGCCGTGCACCAGCCTGTGGACGAAGTCGGCCGGTCCGCATCAGACCCGCGTCAGGGTCCGTACGCCTGAAGGCTGATACGGGATCGCGCTCCAGGTCTGACGATCCGGGCGGCACGCGCCACTAACGTCGAAGCCGTGACTGTCATCGCGACCGAAAGCCTGAGCAAGCGGTACCCCCGAGTGACCGCCATCGACCGGCTCACCCTGGACATCGGACCGGGTGTCACCGGCCTGGTGGGCGCCAATGGAGCCGGCAAGTCCACGCTGATCAAGATCCTGCTGGGACTGTCCCCCGCCACCGAGGGCCGTGCCGCCGTACTCGGACTCGACGTCGCCACCCATGGCAGCGCCATCCGCGAGCGCGTCGGATACATGCCCGAGCACGACTGCCTGCCCCCCGACGTCTCGGCCACCGAGTTTGTCGTGCACATGGCCCGGATGTCCGGGCTCCCGCCGGCCGCCGCCCGCGAGCGGACCGCCGACACCCTGCGCCACGTCGGCCTGTACGAGGAGCGGTACCGCCCCATCGGCGGCTACTCCACCGGCATGAAGCAGCGCGTCAAACTCGCCCAGGCGCTGGTCCACGACCCCCAACTGGTCCTGCTCGACGAGCCCACCAACGGCCTCGACCCCGTCGGCCGCGACGAGATGCTCGGTCTGATCCGCCGCGTCCACACCGACTTCGGCATCTCCGTCCTGGTCACCTCCCACCTCCTCGGCGAGCTGGAGCGCACCTGCGACCACGTCGTGGTCGTGGACGGCGGCAGGCTGCTGCGCTCCAGCTCCACCAGCGACTTCACGCAGACGACCACCACCCTCGCGGTCGAGGTCACCGACTCCGACGCCCACCCGGACGGCACCGCCGCCCTGCGCCGGGCGCTCACCGCCGCCGACATCGTGCTGCACGCGGGAGAGGAGCAGGGCCTGCCCGGCGCCGGCCACATCCTCCTCGTGGAGGCCGCCGGTGAGAGCACGTACGACGTCATCCGGGACACCGTCGCCTCCCTCGGCCTCGGCCTGGTCCGCATGGAACAGCGGCGCCACCACATCGCGGAGGTCTTCCGCGACCACGACCAGCGGAAGGGAGCCGGCACCGATGGCGCCTGACACCTCCACGGCCACTCAGATCCACAACATCGGCTACCGGTCCTACGACGGGGCACGGCTCGGCCGCTCCTACGCCCGCACCTCGCTGTACTCGCAGTCACTGCGCGGCGCCTACGGCCTCGGCCGGTCCGCGAAGTCCAAGGTGCTGCCGATGATCCTGTTCGCGGTGATGTGCGTCCCCGCGCTGATCATCGTCGCCATCGCCATCGCGGTGCCCGGCTCCACCGACCTGCCGATCAAGTACACGACGTACGCCCTGACCACCCAGATGGTCATCGGCCTCTACCTCGCCTCCCAGGCACCCCAGTCGGTCTCCCGGGACCTGCGCTTCAAGACCGTGCCGCTGTACTTCTCGCGGCCCATCGAGCGGGTCGACTACGTCCTCGCGAAGTACGCGGCGATGGCCTCGGCCCTGTTCATCCTCACCGCCACACCGCTGCTGATCATGTGGATCGGCTCGCTGCTGGCGAAGTTCGACTTCGCGGACCAGACCAAGGGGTTCGCTCAGGGGCTGGTCTCCGTGCTGCTGCTCTCCGTCCTGTTCGCCGGCCTCGGCCTGGTCATGGCCGCTCTCACCCCGCGCCGCGGCTTCGGCGTCGCCGCCATCATCGCCCTGCTGCTGATCCCCTACGGCGCGGTCACCGCGGTCCAGGGCGTCGCCTACAGCGCGGGATCGACCGGCCCGATCGAATGGATGGGCCTGTTCTCCCCGATCACCCTGATCGACGGCATGCAGACCGCCTTCCTCGGCGCCACCTCCGCCTTCCCCGGCGGCGAGGGCCCCTCCGCCGGCGTCGGCTTCGTCTACCTGCTCGTCATCCTCGGCCTCATCGCCGGCTCCTACGCCGCCCTGATGGCCCGCTACCGGAAGGCCGGGCTGTGACCACCATCGACATCGACCACACCAGCCGCTGGTTCGGCAACGTCGTCGCCGTCAACGACGTGACCATGCGCATCGGCCCCGGCGTCACCGGCCTGCTCGGCCCCAACGGCGCCGGCAAGTCCACCCTCATCAACATGATGGGCGGCTTCCTCGCACCCTCGACCGGCACCGTCACCCTCGACGGCGCCGCCATCTGGGGCAACGAGCAGGCCTACCGGCACATCGGAGTCGTGCCCGAGCGCGAGGCCATGTACGACTTCCTCACCGGCCGCGAGTTCGTCGTCGCCAACGCCGAACTCCACGGCCTCGACGACGCCGCGGCCCGCCGCGCCCTGGCCACCGTCGAGATGGAGTACGCCCAGGACCGCAAGATCTCCACGTACTCCAAGGGCATGCGCCAGCGCGTGAAGATGGCCTCCGCGCTGGTCCACGACCCGTCCGTGCTGCTCCTGGACGAGCCGTTCAACGGCATGGACCCCCGCCAGCGCATGCAGCTCATGGACCTGCTGCGGCGCATGGGCGACGAGGGCCGCACCGTCCTGTTCTCCTCCCACATCCTGGAGGAGGTCGAACAGCTCGCCTCCCACATCGAGGTGGTCGTCGCCGGCCGGCACGCCGCCTCCGGCGACTTCCGCAAGATCCGCCGCCTGATGACGGACCGCCCGCACCGCTACCTGGTCCGCTCCTCCGACGACCGGGCCCTGGCCGCCGCCCTGATCGCCGACCCGTCCACCGCAGGCATCGAGGTCGACGTCCAGGAAGGCGCCCTGCGCATCCAGGCCGTCGACTTCGGGCGGTTCACCGAGCTGCTGCCGCAGGTCGCCCGCGCCCACGGCATCCGCCTGCTGACGGTCTCGCCCTCCGACGAGTCCCTCGAGTCGGTCTTCTCCTACCTCGTCGCGGCCTGAAGGAGCTGGCATCCGTGTACAACCCCACCGTGGCCCGGCTCACCTACCGCGCCCTGCTCGGCCGTCGCCGCGCGCTGATCCTCTTCGCGCTGCCCGCCCTGCTCATCGTCATCTCCGCCGTCGTGCGCGTCTTCACCGGCGTGGACGACAAGATCGCCGCCGACCTGCTGGGCGGTTTCGCCCTCGCGACGATGGTCCCGCTGATCGGCGTCATCGCCGGCACCGGCGCCATCGGCCCCGAGATCGACGACGGCTCGATCGTCTACCTGCTCTCCAAGCCGGTGAAGCGGCCGACGATCATCCTGACCAAACTGACCGTCGCGATCGCCGTCACGATGGCCTTCTCCGCCGTCCCCACGCTGATCGCGGGCTTCATCCTCAACGGCAACGGCCAGCAGATCGCCGTCGCCTACACCGTCGCCGCGCTGGTCGCCTCCATCGCCTACAGCGCCCTGTTCCTGCTGCTGGGCACGGTCAGCCGGCACGCGGTCGTCTTCGGCCTCGTCTACGCCCTGATCTGGGAGTCGCTCTTCGGCAGCCTCGTCTCCGGCGCCAAGACCCTCAGCGTCCAGCAGTGGGCCCTGGCCCTGGCCGAGAAGATCGCCGGCGAGGGCTACGTCGACGCCACCGTCGCACTGCCCACCGCCGCGGTCCTGCTGTCGGTGGTCACCGTCGGCGCCACCCTCTACGCCGGCCAGAAGCTGCGCCGCCTCACCCTGGCGGGCGAGGAGTAGAACCCGCCGCACCGGTCCCGCGACCCGTGCCCCGCCCGGCCCACCGGCCGGGCGGGGCACGGCCGTCCGAGGCATCATCGGGGCATGACCGAGCACGCCGAGCCCGAGCCGTCCAGGCCCGTCCGGTCCTGGATACGCTCCTCGCCCGGCACGCACATATGGCTGCTCGTCATCGCCGTCACCAGCCTCATCGTCGTGATCGCGCCCACCCCTCTCGAACACGTCCTCCTCCACCGGCACAGCAGCAACATCCACGAGCTCACCAGGCACCCCGTGCGGGCCCTGCTCTCCAGTGCCTTCTGGATCGAGAACCCCGCCTCGCTCGCCCTTTACGCCGTCCTCTTCGAGCTCTTCCACGCCCCCGTCGAAGGCTGGCTCGGCACCCTGCGCTGGCTCGCCGTCGTCGCCACCGCTCACATCACGGCCACCCTGATCAGCCAGAAGGTCGTCCTGACGGCCATCCAGGACCACCGCGCGCCGCACAGCATGGTCCACGTCGTCGACGTCGGCGTCTCCTACGGCCTGGCCGCCTCCATCGGCGTGCTGACCTACCACCTGCCCCGGCCGGTGCGGTGTTTCTACCTCGCCGGCGCCGTCGCCTTCTACGGCATCCCGCTCCTGGCCGGCAGCACGTTCACCGATCTCGGGCACGCCATATCGCTCGCCGTCGGCCTGCTCGCCTGGCCGCTCACACGCCGGCCTGCGCCCACCGCCGCTGTTTCACGTGAAACATGAGCGCCGCACCACCTGAAGCGCCGACCGTGTTTCACGTGAAACACCGCGGCGCCGGCTAGACCCCGCGGTCCTCCGCACGCACCACACCGTGCTCCCACGCCCACGCGGCGATCCCCACCCGGTTGCGCGCACCGACCTTCGCCTGCACGTTCGCGATGTGCGTCTTCGCCGTCCCCGGGCTGATGTACAGCTCGGCGCCGATCTCCGCGTTGGTCAGCCCGCGCGCCACGAGCCGCACGATCTCCACCTCACGCCCGGTCAGCGGAGAGGCAGCGGGCACCCGGGAGGCTTCCGGCCCGGCCGGGGCAAGCCGGCTCAGCAGCCGCACCGTGATCTGCGGGCTGATCAGGGTGTCCCCGGCCATCGCCGCCCGCACCCCCTCGATCAGCAGGGCGGGTCCGGACCGCTTCAGCAGGAAGCCGCACGCTCCGTGGCGCAGTGCCGTCTGCACGTACTCGTCCTGGTCGAAGGTGGTCACCACCACGACCCGGGTCTGCGGCGCGAGCCGCCGGGTCACCTCCAGTCCGTCCAGCCGCGGCATCCGGATGTCCGCGAGCACCACGTCCGGTCGCAGCTCACGCGCCTGCACGATCGCACTCTCGCCGTCGGCGGCCTCTCCCACCACGGTCATGTCCGGCTGTGAATCGAGGATCAGCCGGAAGCCGCTGCGGATGTCCTCTTGGTCGTCGGCTATCAGGATGCGTGTGGTCACGCCGCCATGATCACCTGCCGTCCCGGTCCACGGCAGGGAACACCGCGAGAACCCGCCATCCGCCGGCACCGTCCGGGCCGGCGTCCAGCCTGCCGCCCGCCGCCTCCACCCGCTCGCGCAGCCCGGCCAGACCGGTGCCCCCGCCCTGCCGCCACCGGCGGGCCAGCAGGCTGCGGGACCCCCGCGCGGGCGCGCTGTTGGACACGGCCAGCTCGGTCCCCGCAGCGGCCCGGCGCAGGTCGACCCGCACCGCCGAGGCCCCGGGCGCGTGACGGCGTACGTTCGTGAGCGCCTCCACCGCCACCCGGTACGCGGCGGCGTCCGCCTCCCGCGAGAGCGCCCCGGGTGCCCCCGGGCCGGCCTCCAGCACCGCGCCGTCGAACCGCCCCACCAGCTCGGGCAGGGCGTCCAGGCCGGGTGCCGGGGCGGTCGGGCCGCCGACCGCCGCCCGCAGGGCGTGCACCGTGCGGTCCATCGAGGCCAGGGCACTCAGGCCCGCCGCCTCGATGCGTTCCAGGGCGGGCAGGGCCCGGCCGGGATCGCCGTCGGCCACGAACCGGGCCGCCTGGGCCTGCACGACGATGGCACTGACGTCGTGGGCGACGAAGTCGTGCAGGTCCCGCGCCAGTTCCAGCTGCTGGTCCCGCCGGGCCTCACGGACCGCGTGGCGCAGCCGGGCCGCCTGGAAGCGCAGGTAGCAGCCGACGGCCACGGCTCCGAGCGCCGGCAGCGACCAGAACGCCGCAGCCCCGGCCAGCTCCAGCCACAGCCCCCACCCGCCCTCGGACGAGAACTCCGCCCTCGCGTCGAGCAGGAACGGCACCGGCCACAGCGCGACCCCGGCCACACCCACGGCACACGCGGCCACCGCCCGGCGCGCAGGAGCCCACCGGGCCGCCAGCGTGAGCAGCGGCAGGAGCAGCACCGCCCCGGTGAGCAGCCAGGCCGCGGGCGCACCGGCCAGGGAACAGGCCAGGCAGAGCGCGCCGGTGACGAGGGCCAGCGGGGCGTACAGGAGGCGGGCACGCAGCTTCACGGACATGTCCGCGACCCTACGAAGCCCGGCCGGGCCGGAGCCATCTGCCGTTCGGCAGAGCCGTGCCGACCGGGAAGGCTTCCGGCGTGCCGATCGGCGGATGGCCCCCGGAGCTTCACCGGACGAGCCTTGAGGCGTCAAAGGCCGTCCCGCCGAACGGAGTCCACAATGTCCGCGCCCACCGTCGCCGCCACGCCCGTCCCGCCCCGGCGCGCCTGCACCGATCCGGCCGAGGGCGTCACCCGACCGCTGGTGTGGGTGGCCAGGGCCGCCGCACTCACCCTGGTGCCGAGCGGCCTGTGGCGTGTGGCGATCGCCTTCGGGGCCCCGTCGGGCTTCAAGCCCGGCAACCCGCTGCACGTCGACCATTTCCCCGGCCCCACATCCCTCTACCTGGTGGGCCTGAGCCTCTTCGCGGAATGCCTCGGCCTGCTCAGCCTCGGCCTGGTCCAGCGCTGGGGCGAGGTGCTGCCGCAGTGGGTCCCCTGGCTGGGCGGGCGCAGCGTTCCTCCCCTCGCCGCCGTCATACCGGCCTCGCTCGGCGCGCTGGCCGTCACGGCGATCACCTTCGCGGGTGCATGGACGTGGGACGCGGAGATGTCCGCAGCAGACGCTCCGACCGGAGTCGCGGCCTGGGTGATGAGCTTCTGCTACGCACCCCTCGTGCTGTGGGGGCCGCTGCTCGCCGTCCTGACGGTCGCCTACGGGCGGCGCAGGCGCCGCGGCTGACGTGCGTCGAAATTCGCTGGTACGGCGCTTCCGCCAGGGGCAGAGTGAGTCGTGCGGGGAGCAACAAAAGGTCCGGGGCAGCCACTTCGAGCGCGCCGTACGGCGCGGGCTGCCCCGGACCCTCCCTGTCGTGCGGGCTAGGCGGCGCCCAGCAGGCGCTCGAGGACGACCGCGATGCCGTCCTCCTCGTTGGAGGTCGTCACCTCGTCCGCCACCGCCTTCAGCTCGGCGTGGGCGTTGGCCATCGCCACGCCGTGCGCCGCCCAGCCGAACATCGGGATGTCGTTGGGCATGTCGCCGAAGGCGATCGTCTCCGCCGCCTTGACCCCGAGCCGGCGTGCGGCCAGGGACAGGCCCGTGGCCTTGGTGAGGCCGAGCGGGAGGATCTCCACTATCCCCGGACCGGCCATGACGATGTCCACGAGGGAGCCGACCGTCTCGCGGGCCACCTTGACGAGCGCGTCGTCGTCCAACTCCGGGTGCTGGATGTACAGCTTGTTCAGGGGAGCCGACCACACGGCCGCGGTGTCGTCCAGGTACCGGGCCGGCAGGCCCCCCTGGACCCGGTAGCCCGGCCCGAGCAGCACGTCGCCGTCGACCCCGTCGCGGCTGGCCGCGAGGGCCAGCGGGCCCACCTCGGCCTCCAGCTTCGCCAGGGCCAGGCCGGCGAGCTGCCGGTCCAGGGTCACCGAGGTCAGCAGGCGGTGCGCCCCCGCGTCGTAGACCTGCGCGCCCTGCCCGCACACCGCGATGCCCCGGTAGCCGAGGTCGTCGAGGACGGCTCGGGTCCACGGGACGGCGCGGCCGGTGACGATGATGTGCACCGCGCCCGCCGCGGTGGCCGCGGCGAGCGCCTCACGGGTGCGTTCCGAGACGGTGTCGTCGCCACGCAGCAGCGTGCCGTCGAGGTCGGTCGCGACGAGCTTGTACGGGAACGGGGCCGGGCTCACTTGGTGATCGGCTCCAGGACCTCGCGGCCGCCCAGGTAGGGGCGCAGGACCGGGGGCACGTGCACGGTGCCGTCGGCCTGCTGGTGGTTCTCAAGGATCGCGACGATGGTGCGCGGCACGGCGCAGAGGGTGCCGTTCAGCGTGGCCAGCGGCTGGGTCTTCTTGCCGTCGCGGACGCGGATCGACAGTCGGCGGGCCTGGAAGCCGTCGCAGTTCGAGGCGGAGGTCAGCTCGCGGTACTTGCCCTGGGTGGGGATCCACGCCTCGCAGTCGAACTTGCGCGAGGCGGAGGCACCGAGGTCACCGGTGGCGACGTCGATCACCTGGAACGGGAGCTCCAGGCTGGTCAGCCACTGCTTCTCCCAGGCGAGGAGGCGGGCGTGCTCGGCCTCGGCGTCCTCCGGTGCGACGTACGAGAACATCTCGACCTTGTCGAACTGGTGGACGCGGAAGATGCCGCGGGTGTCCTTGCCGTACGTACCGGCCTCGCGGCGGAAGCACGGGGAGAAGCCGGCGTAGCGCAGCGGCAGCTTCTCCGCGTCGATGATCTCGTCCATGTGGTACGCGGCGAGCGGGACCTCGGAGGTGCCGACCAGGTAGTAGTCGTCCTTCTCCAGGTGGTACACGTTCTCCGCGGCCTGGCCGAGGAAGCCGGTGCCCTCCATGGCGCGGGGGCGCACCAGCGCGGGCGTGAGCATCGGGATGAAGCCGGCCTCGGTGGCCTGCGCGATGGCGGCGTTGACCAGGGCCAGCTCCAGCAGGGCGCCGACACCGGTCAGGTAGTAGAAGCGCGAGCCCGAGACCTTGGCGCCGCGCTCGACGTCGATCGCGCCGAGTGCCTCGCCGAGTTCCAGGTGGTCCTTGGGCTCGAAGCCCTCGGCGGCGAAGTCGCGGATCGTGCCGTGCGTCTCCAGGACGGTGAAGTCCTCTTCGCCGCCGACCGGCACGTCGGGGTGGACGACGTTGCCGAGCTTGAGGAGCAGGTTGCGGGCCGCTTCGTCGGCCTCGTTCTGCTCGGCCTCGGCGGCCTTGACGTCGGCCTTGAGCTGCTCCGCCTTCTTCAGCAGCTCCGCCCGCTCCTCCGGGGAGGCCTTGGGGATGAGCTTGCCGAGCGACTTCTGCTCATTGCGCAGTTCGTCGAAGCGCATGCCGGAGGACCTGCGGCGCTCGTCTGCGGAGAGCACCGCGTCGACGAGTTCGACGTCCTCTCCACGGGCGCGCTGCGAGGCGCGGACACGGTCAGGGTCTTCACGGAGCAGCCGAAGGTCAATCACCCCTCCAGGCTACCGGTCTGGGCTTCCCCGACTCACACCGATATCACGCTGCGTGTCGCTATGTCCTAATTGCCGAGAATGGAAAACTCTGATCGACTGGCCGGAAGTGGCACCCGTCGACCGGCCCATAAAGGGCGGCCATTCCCCGAAAAGAGGAACAAGCCGAGCATCTCGACCTCCCCGGCCGAGGCCGGCGCGGCCACCTTGTCCACAGGAAACGCCCAGACCATCGACTTGTCCACAGGCTGTGCGCCGTATCTGTGGACACGGAATGAGATCAATCCCGACCCCCGGCCCGCCGGGGCGAATGGGCGTTCAAACCGGTTGCACCCACTCATTCGGGTGGGAATGCCTCGCCCCAAAGAGTTCATCGGTGATACCGGGGTGACGCCGTTCACCTTCCGCTCTACAGCGCGAAACCTGGGCGGCCCGACCGATATGTCGACCTTGCCGGAGTGAACTGTCGACTAGTCCACAGGTCCCCATCTCGGCCTGTGGATAACTCTGTGGACAGTGGCGAACCGCCGGGACCGGCTACGGCCGGCCGTCGAGGCAGCGCGTCAGCCAGTCCGAAGCAGCCGTGAAGTCCCCGTCCGACGTCCCCGGCCGCGGGGCCCGGACCTCACTGCGGGTGACCCCCGCCCTCGGATAGGAGCCCAGGAACCGGACCTGGGGACAGGTCCGCTTCAGACCCATCAGCGCCTCGCTGACGCGGCGGTCGGAGATGTGGCCCTCGGCGTCCACCGCAAAGCAGTAGTTGCCGATGCCCTCCCCGGTCGGCCGCGACTGGATCAGCATCAGGTTGACCCCGCGCACGGCGAACTCCTGGAGCAGCTCCAGCAGCGCACCGGGGTGGTCGTCGCCGAGCCACAGCACCACGGAGGTCTTGTCGGCACCCGTCGGGGCCGCCGGCCGGGCGGGGCGGCCCACCAGCACGAAACGCGTCTCCGCGTTCTGCGCGTCATGGATCTCCGTGACCAGGGGCACGAGCCCGTAGGTGGCCGCCGCGAACTCCCCGGCGAAGGCGGCGTCGAAGCGGCCCTCCTGGACCAGCCGGGCCCCGTCGGCGTTCGACGCGGCCGACTCCCACAGGGCGTCGGGCAGGTTCGCCCGCAGCCAGTTGCGCACCTGAGGCTGGGCCACCGGATGCCCGGTGACGGTCTTGACGTCCGACAGCTTCGTGCCCGGCCGCACGAGCAGCGCGAACGCGATCGGCAGCAGCACCTCGCGGTAGATCATCAGCGGTTCGCCCGAGGCCAGCTCGTCGAGCGTGGCGGTGACACCGCCCTCCACCGAGTTCTCGATCGGCACCAGGGCGGCCGCCGCCTCCCCGTTGCGCACGGCGTCCAGGGCGGAGGCCACCGACACCATCGGGACGAGTTCCCTGGTCGCGGCTTCCGGCAGCGTGCGAAGGGCGGCCTCGGTGAAGGTGCCCTCAGGACCGAGATACGTGAAGCGGGTGGCCGACATGCGATCAGCCTAATGCCGGGGCCCCGGCCCGAGGGGTGCTGTTCACCCTTCGAGCAGCCGCTGCCCCACGTACTCACCGTCGCGCGCGCCGGGCGGCACCGCGTAGAGGCCGCTCGACTCGTGCCGGATGAACGCCGACAGGGCGTCCCCGCGGTCGAGCTTGCGCTGCACGGGCACGAAGCCGCGCAGCGGGTCGGCCTGCCAGCAGATGAAGAGCAGTCCCGCGTCGGGAGCGCCGTCGGCCCCGATCCCGTCGTGGAAGGAGAACGGGCGCCTGAGCATGGCGGCGCCGCCGTTCTGCGCGGGCGCGGAGATCCGGGCGTGCGCGTTGGCCGGGATGACCGGCTTCCCGTCGGGGCCCAGCTTGTCGAGGTCCATTGCGGTGGTCTCGCTGCCGCCGGTCAGCGGGGCTCCATCCGCCTTGGTGCGGCCGATGACCTGTTCCTGCTGGGCCTGGCTCTGCTGGTCCCAGGCGTCCAGCAGCATCCGGATGCGCCGCACGACCGCGTACGAGCCCCCGCCCATCCACGCGTGCGCGGCAGGGCCCGGACCGGCCGCGGGCACGAAGACCCGCTTGTCGAAGTCGGGGTCGGCCGGCTTGGGGTTCGCGGTGCCGTCGACCTGCCCCATGAGGTTGCGGGCGGTCATCGGGGACGCGGTGGCACCGGGAGAGCGGTTGAAGCCGTTCATCTGCCAGCGGACCCGGGCGGCCTCCCCCGCGTCCTTGTGCAGCGCGCGCAGCGCGTGAAAGGCGACGAGGCCGTCGTCGGCGCCGATCTGCACCCACAGGTCGCCGTTGCTGCGCTGCGGATCGAGCTGGTCGGCGGAGAAGTCCGGCAGCGGGTCCAGCGCCGCCGGGCGGCGGTCCACGAGCCCGGTGCGCTCGAAGAAGGAGTGACCGAACCCGAAGGTGATGGTGAGCGAGCAGGGCCCGGAATCGAGGGCGATGCCCGAATCCGCCGTCGGCGCGGTCTCGCCCGCCATCAGCCGGCGGGCCGTCTCGGACCAGCGGCGCATCAGGGCGGCGGCCTCCTTGCGGCCGGCGCCGGGCGCCAGGTCGAAGGCGAGGACATGGCCCTTGGCCTGGAGGGGCTGGGTGATGCCGGCCTGGTGCTGCCCGTGGAAGGCGACGCGGGCGGCACCGACCGAGGCCAGGCTCCCCGGGCTGCCCGAGGATCCGGCCGGGGCGTCGGCGAGGGCGGACTGCACCAGCGCGCCGCCCGTCGCACCCAGCGCGAGTCCGGCGGCGCCTGCGGCGCCGACGGTGCCCAGCAGCCGGCGGCGGGAGATTTCGATGTCGGTGTTGCTCTCGGTCACGCTGGTCAGCCGATCTTCACGGTCTTCTGCACGGTGGTCTGGTCGATGTCGGAGGTGCGGACCGTCACGTCGATCCGCCATTCCCCGGTGAGCGGAAGCTGCACCCCGGAGGCACTCCAGTGTCCCGGCGTCGCCCGCTCGGGAACGAGCGGGAGGGGGCCGATGTCCTTGGCGGGCAGGGTGAAGGCCACCTTGATCTCCGGGACGTCGAGCGGCCCGCCCTCGGGGGACTCGACCCAGAGGTGGACGGTGTTGGCGCCGACCCGGCCAGGGTCGAGCTCCAGCCGCACCGACCCCTTGCCGGCCGGGCCGCCCGTGTCGAACGGCAGGGTCACCTTCACGGCGCGGTCCGGAACCGCGGTGGAAGCCGCGCCCGAGCCGCGTCCCGCCTCCTTCTCCGCGGTACGCCCGGGTTCGGTACTCGTGAGCACGGTGGTCACCGCGAGCAGGACGACGGCGACCGCGGCCTCGGCGAGGACCGAGCGGCGCAGGCCGGCCCGGTTCGGATCCGCGTCGCGGGCCTGCCGCTCCCTGGCGTTCTCGCGCGCCGCCCGCTGGCGGGCCAGCTGCGCGGCCCGCTTCGGGTCCTCCGGGGCGGCGCCTTCGGCCGGGTCCGCGGCCCGAGCCGTTTCACGTGAAACATCGGCCCGGGGAGCCTCGCCGGGGTCACTCCCGGCGGTGGACGGGGGAGAAACACGGCCGGCCGGCACTTCCACCCCGGCGGGCAGTACCGCCGGCGCCTCGGCCAGGCGCGCGGTCCACTTCCGCGAGACCCAGCCGATGCCGACGAGGACGGCCACGAGCCCGGCCTTGATGAGCAGCAGGCGCCCGTAACCGGTGCCCGTCAGCGCCGACCAGCTTCCGACCTGGCGCCAGGACTGGTAGAGGCCGGTGACGGTCAGCACGAGGACGCTGGTGAAGGCCACCCGGGAGAAGCGCCGGACCGCCTCGCGCTCCAGGGAGGGCACCTTGTGGAGGGCGACGAGCAGCGCGGTGAGCCCGCCGAGCCAGGCGGCGACGGCCAGCAGGTGCAGGATGTCGACCGGCATGGCGACACCGGGCTGGATGCCGGTGGAGGCGTGCTCGGACAGGGCCCAGGTCGCGGCGATGCCGCCGGCGACGACGGCCCCGCCGATACCGAGCCCGAACTGCAGGTCGCTCGCCTCCTTGTCCTTCTCCGCCCGCTTCCCCCTGTCCGCGGCGCCGGTCCCGTCGATCCCTTCGATCCCGTCCGTCCCGCCGGCCTGCCGGCGTGCGTACGCACCGAAGAGGACCGCGAGGAACAGTGCGGCGGCGCCGAGCAGGAGCAGCCGCGACACCAGGGAGGCCCCGGTCTTGGTCTCCAGGACGGCCCGCAGGCCGGTGAGGTCGAGCACGTCGGCGAACTTCCCGGACCCGGTGTACGGGGTGCGCAGGACCAGCATCGCCAGGGTGGCGGCGGTCAGCGTGACCCAGGCGCGCAGGACGAGCTTCTGCAGCGGCCGCTGCGCGGCTCCGCGGCGCCAGCACAGCAGGACGAACGCGCAGGCGCCCACCAGGACCGCGAAGCCGGCGTAGGCGGCGTAGCGGGCGATGCCGTACGCGATGCCGACGGGCCCGCCGCCCGCCTCCCGCGAGGGCAGCGAGACGCTGGTGGCCGAGGGGGCGCCGATGGAGAAGGTGAAGGCGCCGGAGACCGGGTGGCTGTCGGCGGAGACGGCCTGCCAGGCGACGGTGTAGGTGCCGTCCGGCAGTCCGGAGTGCAGGGCGGTGCCGTACCGGACGGTGGATCCGCTGCACATGTCCCGCAGTTCGCCGGTGTCCACCCGCTTGCCCTGGGGGTCCAGGACGCGGATGGAGTCGTCGCCCATGGCGACCTGCTCCGAGAAGGACAGGGTCACCCGGGCGGGGGCCGTGGCGACCACCGCCCCCTCCTTGGGGTCGCTCGCGGTGAGTGCGGCGTGCGCCGCGGCCGGGCCGGCCGCGGTGAACAGGGTCGCCAGCAGGGCTGCGAGGACCAGCGCGAGCCGCGGCAGGATCGCCGCGGCCCGGTGGCGGGCTGTGGAAGGGGCGGGGGCGGTGGCCGTCATGGCGTGTCAGTCCCTCGGTCCGTCAGTGGGCGTTGGTGTTCTGGGCCTGGTACGTCCGTTCCTTCACGTCCAGGTCGACCTTGACGGGGTCGGCCTTCTCGAAGCGCAGCTCGATGGTGACCTTGTCGCCGACCTTCGGCTTGTCCTTGAGGCCCATGAACATGATGTGGTTGCCGCCGCGCTCCAGCTTCAGCTCGCCGTTGGCCGGCACGTCCATGGACGGGACCTGCTGCATCTTCTGGTCCTTGGTCTCATGGATCTGCAGGTCGTCGGAGAGCGGGCTGGTGACCGCGGTGAGCTTGTCCGCGGTCCCGGAGTCGTTCTTGATGACCAGGAAGGCGCCGGCCATCTTGTCGTTGACCGGTTCGGGCATGAACGCACCGCTGACCGTCAGCTTGGGCTTGTCCGCTGCCGCCTTGCCGGCGGAGTCGGAGCCGGAGCCGGAGTCCGAGGAGCAGCCGGATATGGCCAGGGCCGCCGTCACGGAGAGGGCGGCGGCGAGGGTGCGGATGGTGCGGCGGTTCACGGGTTCTCCCCCTTGGCGATCTTCGGCAGGTCCTTGGTGTAGTCGTCGACGGTCGTGCCCTCGCCGTAGAGGACGTAGCCCTCGTCGGTCTTGGGCGAGAACGCGATGACCTGGGCACCGTGCATGGAGACGACCTTGCCGTCGGCCTCCTTCTTGGCGGGGTCGATGCCGATGCCGAGCTTGCGCGCGGCGGCCTGGATCGTGGGGAAGTCCCCTGTCAGCCCGATGAAGGACGGGTC
This sequence comes from Streptomyces sp. NPDC046866, assembly GCF_040704625.1. NCBI lineage: Bacteria > Bacillati > Actinomycetota > Actinomycetes > Kitasatosporales > Streptomycetaceae > Streptomyces > Streptomyces sp. NPDC046866. The sequence continues at coordinate 140,455 of NZ_JBEYXN010000001.1, read as the reverse complement.
CTGGGCCTTGAGCCAGGCACCGAGGGACTCGGGGGTGTCGCGCTCGGGGTCGGTGGTGACGAAGACGACCCGGAGGTTGTCCTGGTCGGCCTTGGGCAGCGCCTTCTTGGCGACGGCGATGTTGCTCATCGTCAGCGGGCACACGTCGGGGCAGTTGGTGTAGCCGAAGTAGATGAGCGTCGGCTTGCCCTTGGTCTGCTCGCGCAGGTTCCACGGCTGGCCCGTGGTGTCCGTGAGGACGAGCTCCGGCTTGTCGAAGGGCCGGTCCAGGAGGGTCGCCCGGCCGGCCGCGGACTGGCCGGTGAGCTGGGTGACCTTGGGCGTCTTGGCGGCGGGCTCGCCGCCGCAGGCGGTGAGGGTGAGCGCGGCCGCCGCGAGGAGGGCGGCGACCGTCGTCACACGTGTGGTGCGCATGGTGAGGATGTCCCTGGGATCGGGGGTTGTGTGCGGGGCACGGCCGGGCAGGGCGGCGCGGCGGACGCGGGAGTCCCGCTTCCGGCCGCGCCGGCGACCCGGCTGCGCGGATGTTTCTGGATACGGCCCCGGAGGGCGCCGGATCAGGAGGCGCGGCGGCGCGAGGCGATACCGAACGCGAGACCGCCGAGGCCCACGACGATGCCGGCGATGCCGAGGGCGCGCGCCGTGGTGTCGGAGCCGCTTCCGGCAGCGGCCTCGTCGTGGCCCTGGCCTTCCTTGGCGTGGTCGGCGGTCTCGGCCGGCTTCTTGGCATCGTCGTGGTGGCCGTCGGCGGCCTTCGCCGCCGTCAGCTTCAGCACCGGCGCCGGGTTCTGCGGCTCGGCCGCGCCCTCCTTGGCCTCCTCGATCCAGCGGACGACCTCGTTGTTGTCGTACGTCTGGATCGCCTTGAAGACCATCTGGTCGGCGTTGTCCGGCAGCTTGCCGACGGAGACGGGGAACTGCTGGAACTTGCCCGGCTCGATCTTGCCGCCGCTCCAGGTCACCTTGGTGACGGCCTCGTTGATCTGCTTGCCGTGCACGGTGAGCGGCTTGTCGAGCTTGGTCTTCTCGACCGTGACGGTCCAGCCGGGCACGTCCTGCGGCATGACCGACGAGAGCGGCTGGTCGGTCGGGAAGTTGACCTCGAGCTGCGTGGTCGACGCGTTGTCGCGCTCGTTGGGGACCTTGAAGTTCAAGGTGGCGTAGCCGCCCTTGGCGGCCTCGCCGGGCTGCACGCTGACGTGCGCGAAGGCCGGGCCGGACAGGACGAGGACGGCGCTGACGGCGCCGGCGGCGAGAGCGGCGGCGAGGGAGACGCGCGAGGTCGTCGAGGTCTTCATGGCGGAACACTCCAGAGGCAGGGTGACGGTGGCACCGCGCGCGGGCGCGCACGGATTCCGCGGCACCGGGGCCCCGGGTGTCCCGGAGGAAAGGGGTGCCGCGTCAGGCTGCGAGGGCGAGGGCCGCGGGCGGCCCGCGCCGGATCACCGTGTGCTGGAGCGCTTCCCTGCCGGTGTCCGCGGCCGGCTCGGCCGCGGTCCGCGGGGCCTGCGGACCCGGGGCGGGCGCCCCCGCGAGCCCTGCGGCGAGCACCCGTACGAAGGCCAGCGCGGCGCGCAGCGGGCGGACCGGGTCCACCGCGGCGCTGCCGCGCGACAGCTCGACGAGCCGGAACAGGGCGGCGTCGCCGCGCCCGAGCAGCCAGCCCGCGGCGAGCGCGGCCAGCAGGTGGCCGAGGAGCATGCCGGGGCTGAACAGACCGGTGGCCGGAGCGGCGGAGGCCTGGACCACGTGGGCGTGGCCGAGGTGTCCCTGGGCCGCGGTCTGGGCGGCGAGGGCGGCCGGGTCGAGCCCAGCGGCCTCCAGGATCCGGCGGGCGTCGGACGGGGTCAGCGGAACCGTGTTGCCCCCGCAGACCAGCTGGGCGGCGAGTGCCGCGAGCGAGGTGTCGGACGGGGCGCCCGCCTGTGCGGCCACGGCGCCGTGCTGGCCGAGGCCGAAGACCGCGTGCAGGCCCAGCTGGCCGGCGGCGAGCCCTGCGGCGATGCCGGGCAGCGTGCGCCGCCGGCCCGCGAGCGGGGCGGCGACGGCGAAGACGCCCAGGAAGGCGAGGGCGAGGGCCCACCAGGGCACGGTGGCGCAGGACGCCAGCGCGTGCCCGCCCGCCGACAGCACGACGCAGACCGCGGTGAACACCGCGGCCCGGAGCAGCCGGAGACCGGCTCCGGCGGGCGTCGTGTGGGGGACAGTCATGGCCGGGCCATCATCGCACTGCGCCCGCGCCCTCCCTACGGCAGGTCCGCAAGGCCGTCAGGTCGCGCGGCCGGAGCGCGCCCCGGACCGGACGCGTACACGGCCGCCGCAGGGAACGCATCGGCCGAATGAGGGCTACCGGGGCGGTCGGGGGCTTACGGTGCGCCACGGGCGGCAATAGGTACCCGTATGAGCATCTGGTGGTCTCTCCACTTGAGGCGCGAAGCCGCGAGCGTGCCGCTCGCCAGGCGGCTGCTGCTGAGAACGATGGAGACCGCAGGGGTGGACCCGGACATCTCCTTCGAGCTGTCGGTCGCGCTGAGCGAGGCCTGCGCCAACGCAGTGGAGCACGGCGGGCCCGCGCAGCCCGCCGGCCACGGCGGCGAGCCGCTCCCGGAGGCGCAGTCCGGCTACCGGGTCACGGCGTACCTGGACGGGGACTGCTGCCGGATCGAGGTGACCGACTCGGGGCCGGGCTTTCCGGAGACGGGGCCGGAGACGGAGACGGAGCCCGGGCACCGGCCGCCGGCGGCGGCGCTGTCGGCGCCGGCACGCCGCGACGCCCGGGATGCCGCGGCGCCGGACGAGCACGAGCACGGCCGGGGCATGTGGCTGATCGAGGAGCTCGCGGACCACGTGCGGTTCCGCAACCGGCCGGGCCGCGGCGCCGTGGTGAGCTTCGACAAGATCCTCAAGTGGCGCGAGGACGCCCTGCTCAAGGTCTCGTAGGGCCGCGCGGCCACCGGGAAGACGCCGCGGCCGCGCGGCCACGGCGCAGACGCCGACGGGCGGGACCTGCGTACGGCAGCGCATACGAGGTCCCGCCCGTCGCGGGGGTGGTGCGGTCCGCCCGGGGGTCAGCCCTTCAGGCGCGCCATCCAGGCCTCGACCTCGGCCGAGGCGCGGGGCAGACCGGCCGACAGGTTCCGGTTGCCGTCCTCGGTGACCAGGATGTCGTCCTCGATGCGCACGCCGATGCCGCGGTACTCCTCGGGCACCGTCAGGTCGTCGGCCTGGAAGTACAGGCCGGGCTCGACGGTCAGGCACATGCCCGGCTCCAGGGTCCCGTCGACGTACGCCTCGGTGCGCGCGGCGGCACAGTCGTGGACGTCCATGCCGAGCATGTGGCCGGTGCCGTGCAGGGTCCAGCGGCGCTGCAGGCCGAGCTCCAGGACGCGCTCGACCGGGCCCTCCAGCAGGCCCCACTCGACGAGCTTCTCGGCCAGCACGTGCTGGGCGGCGTCGTGGAAGTCGCGGAACTTCGCGCCCGGCTTCACCGCGGCGATGCCCGCCTCCTGGGCCTCGTACACCGCGTCGTAGACCTTGCGCTGGATGTCGGTGTACGTGCCGTTGATCGGCAGCGTGCGGGTGACGTCGGCGGTGTAGAGGGAGTGGGTCTCCACGCCGGCGTCGAGCAGCAGCAGGTCGCCGGAGCGGACGGGGCCGTCGTTGCGGACCCAGTGCAGGGTGCAGGCGTGCGGGCCGGCGGCGCAGATGGAGCCGTAGCCGACGTCGTTGCCCTCGACGCGGGCGCGCAGGAAGAAGGTGCCCTCGATGTAGCGCTCGGAGGTGGCCTCGGCCTTGTCCAGGACCTTCACGACGTCCTCGAAGCCGCGGACGGTGGAGTCGACGGCCTTCTGCAGCTCGCCGATCTCGAAGTCGTCCTTCACCGCACGCGCCTCGGAGAGGTAGACGCGCAGCTCCTCGTCCCGCTCGGCGGTGACCTTGTCGGTCAGGGCCTTCTCGATGACGGCGTCGTGGCCGCGGACGGCGCGGACCGGGCCGGTGGCCTCGGCGAGGGCGTCGGCGAGCTCGCGGACGTCCTTGGCGGGGATGCCCAGGAGCTGCTCGGCCTCGGCGAGGGAGTGGCGGCGGCCGACCCACAGCTCGCCCTGGCCGGACAGCCAGAACTCGCCGTTCTCGCGGTCGGAGCGGGGCAGCAGGTAGACGGTCGCGGTGTGGCCGCTCTCGCCGGAGGGCTCCAGGACCAGGACGCCGTTCTCGGTCTGGTCGCCGGTCAGGTACGCGTACTCCGTGGAGGCGCGGAAGGGGTACTCGGTGTCGTTCGAGCGGACCTTCAGCCGGCCGGCGGGCACGACGAGGCGCTCGCCGGGGAAGCGCGCGGACAGCGCGGCGCGGCGGGCGGCGGTGTGTCCGGCCTGGGCGATCGGCTCCAGGCCGTGCAGCTCGGTGTCGGCCCAGCCCGTGCGCATGTTCTCGGCGAGTTCGTCGCTGACGCCCGGGTAGAGCCCGTTCTTGCGCTGCTTGTGCGTCTCCTTGGGCTGCTCTTCTTCCGGGGTCTCCGGGGTGAGCTCGTCAGCCACGTCTTCTCCTCAGCTACGACAGACAGGACCGGGTAGGGGCCCTGTCCATCGTATGTGCGAGGGGAAGACGCCCGGCAGCAGATGTGACAAATCAGTCAAAGCGGGCGGCCAGCAGGACGATGTCCTCCTCTCCGTGCACCGTACGGCCCCCGACCGCGGGGGCGGGGAAGCCGAGCGCCACGGGGACGGCGGACGCCGCGGCCGGCACACCGCCCGCCGGGCCCGCAGCGGCCGCCAGAGCCGGGTCGCCGTCGGGCAGCACCGCCCGCAGGACGTGGTCGCACAGCGCCGCCGGATCCTCGCGGACGCCGCGGGGCGCCGCCGCCGCTGCCGCGTGCAGCCGGGAGTAGGCCCGGTCCATCGCATCGCCGGTGCGCCGCAGCAGCCCGTCGGTGTACAGCAGCACCGTTTCTCCTGGCGCGGCGTCGATCTCCACGCTCGGCGCCTCCCAGCAGGACAGCATCCCGAGCGGCGCCGACAGCGAGGTCTCCACGTACTCCGTGCGCCGCTCGCCGACCACCAGCGGCGGGGCGTGCCCGGCTCCCGCCAGGAGGATCTTGCGCTGCGCCGGCTCGCAGTACGCGAACAGGGCGGTGGCGCAGCGCGCGGGCTCGGTCAGCCGCAGCAGCAGTTCGAGGTCGGACAGGACGGCGACGGGGTCCTCGCCCTCCATGACGGCGTACGCCCGCAGGGAGGCCCGCAGCCGGCCCATCGCGGCGACGGCGCTGGGCCCGCCGCCGGTGACGGAGCCGACGGCGAGCCCGAGGGCCCCCTCGGGCAGCGGCAGCGCGTCGTACCAGTCGCCGCCGCCCCGCGGCCCGGTGTGGTGGCGGGCGGCGAGCTGGACCCCGGGGATGCGGGGCAGCCGGCTGGGCAGCAACTCCTCGGCGACGGTGGCAAGGCGGCTGCGGGACCGTTCCACCTCCAGCATCCGGGCCAGGTGCTCGGCGGCGTGGCGGACGTAGAGTCCGGCGAGGTCGCGCTGGCGGTCGTTCGGTTCGGCCTGCTCGTCGTAGAGCCAGACGGCCGCGCCGAGGCGCCCGGTGGCCTCGGCGGTCAGGGGCAGGGCGTAGCTGGCGCCGTAGCCCAGCCGGGCGGCGACCTCCCGGTGCCGCGGGTCCACGGGGGCGCCGTACCCGCCGATGCCGGGAGCGGCGTCCGGTTCCGGGAGCACCTCGGAGCCGCCGTGGGCGTCGGGGAGTCCGTCGAGGATGCGGCCGTAGGAGGTCGCGGCGCGCGGCACGGTCTCGATGTGCCCGAGGTCCGCGCGGCCGAGGCCGAGGCCGATGGTGGTGGTGGGGCCGAGGCCGTCGGAGGGTTCGAGGACGATCAGGCCGCGGCGGGCGCCGACGAGGGCGGCTCCGGCGCGCAGGAACTCCTGGAGCGAGGACTCGAGGTCGCAGGCGCGGGCGAGTCGCTCGGTCAGTTCGTGGAGGGTGGTCAGGTCGGAGACCATGCCCGCGAGCCGGTCCTGGATGAGCGTGCTCGGGGCGGGGGCCGCGGCCGGTGCGGGGGCGGTTCGGATCGGCGCGGGTGCCGTAGTGTGCGGGACCGCTGTGACTGCTGGATCGATTCCAGCCACTTTCGGCAGATGCGGGGCGCTCATGGCGTCCGCCTTTCCACCTGGTGCGATTCGCCATATAGCATCGCAAACCCCCAGATCGTGCTGCGCCGCCATCAATGAATCCACATCTACACGCACACGAGGATCGATGTCCAGCATTGTCCCGCTGGGAATCCTGGTGTCCGTGAGGCAGCAACTCACCGTCCAGCCAAGGCTAGAACTTGGCCGGAAAAAGCTGACGGAGGATGGTTTTTGGGATCGACTGGTCAAGCGCAGAAGTGGCCCCGGGTACGTAGTCCGTGATGCCCGGGGACAGTTGGCGCAGCCCGGCATCCGCCGGGAACCGCCCGGCACGGGCCGCCGTCCTCAGCAGCGGCAGCCGGTCCCGGCGCCGGCGCGGGTCGCGTTCCGCCCCGCCGGACGTTTCATGAACCCGTAAGAAAACTGCACGAACCGTGTGAACCTGCTTCTGGCGGACAGTGACGCGAAACGTGTACGTGTGGTGAGACACCGCTTACATGGTGTGATGTGGCCCTCGGCGTTCAACGGAAAGGAACGAGCGCTCATGCGCGAGATCCTCGGAAGGCGTCTCCAGCGGCTCCGCAACCGCCTGAAAACCCTTCGGCCCGCCGCGGTGCAGAGCGGCGACCCGGCTTCCCCCGCCTCGGCTTCCCCGGATCCGTCCCTTCTCGACACGGCGCTGACCTGCGCCTCCGTCTGGCAGTGGCCCGTTCTCCCCGGTGTCGGCCGGGCCGGTGGCGGGCCCGACGGCGCCCGGTGCGCCTGCCCCGACCCCGACTGCCCCGTGCCCGGTGCGCACCCCTTCGACCCCGGTCTGCTCGCGGCCACCACCGACCCCCGGATGGTGGCGTGGTGGTGGACCCGCCGGCCGGGCGCCCCCCTCCTGCTCGCCACCGGCGGCTCCGCACCGTGCGCGGTGAGCCTGCCCGCCGCCGCGGCCGCGCGGGCCGTCGTACGGCTGGACGCGCAGGGCATGCGGCTCGGCCCGATCGCCGCCACGCCCACCCGCTGGTCGCTGCTGGTGGCGCCGTACTCGCTGGAGCGGCTCGGCGAACTGCTCTACGCCAAGGACCACGTGCCCTCCGCGCTGCGCTTCCACGGCGAGGGCGGGTACCTGCTGCTGCCGCCCTCGCCCGCGTCCGGCGGCGGACAGGTCCGCTGGGAGCGCGAGCCGGCGGGCACCGGGAGCCTGTGGCTGCCCGAGGTCGAGGCCGTGGTGGACGCACTCGTCGAGGCGAGCAGCGGGGCGTCCGGCGGGGGCAGCCGGCTCGCGTACTGAGCGGCTGCGCAGCGCCCGCCGGTGAGACCGGACCCCTCCGGATCACTCGTACGGGTGCCAGCGCGACGCGTTTCCAAGGGAATTGGGCGCGGGGATCTCCGTGCCCCATTCCTGCATCGCTATGTTCGCCGAATGAATCTCCGCTTGATCGGTATCGGCGCCGGTGTGCTGATCATCTTGTCGCTCCCGCTGGCAGGAGCGATCGCCGGACCGGATTTCGCCGGCCAGGATGACGGAAAAGGCGGGGGGTTGCTCTCGTCGCTCGGGTTTGCCGACCCCGCGGGCCGTTCCGGCTCTTCCGGCTCTTCCGGCTCTTCTTCCGGCTCGTCCGGATCTCCGGGCTCTTCTTCCGGCGCTCCGGGCCGTTCCCGTACGCCGTCAGCCGCCGCCGCGGCCGACGGCCGGCCGGGCGGAGCGGCGCAGCGGTCCGGCGGGGACGGCGGCACCGCTGCCCCGGGGGCGCCGGAATCGGCCGCCCCGGCGGAGCCCGGGACGCCCGAACAGCCCCGTACCGACTCGCGGTGCGGACCCGAACTCTCGTCCCCCGAGGGGCTGGAGGCACAGACGTGCGTCCTGGCCGCCGAGGGGCGGACATGGGGGCGCAGCTACTACCGCAACACCAGCGGCCGCCCCCTGGACGCGGTGCTGTCGGTGATGGGTCCGGCCGGGCACACGGTCCAGATCCGCTGCGCGCTGGGGCCGGGGGACGAGCCGGGGCTGTGCGAGACGCCGCGGGAGCCCTCGGCAGGGCCGCAGGACGCCTACTCGGCGGTGGCGGAGTACGCGGCTCCGCACGACGAGGGGCATCTGCTGCTGCGGTCCGGGAGCAACTCACCGGCACCGGCCGAGGGTTGACCCGGCCCGAAATGGAAGGGCCCGGTCGCTGGCGACGGGGGATGCACCAGCGACCGGGCTACAAGAACGGTAACAAGAGATCGCCTGTTCGCAAATTCGATCTCTGATATTCAGACACCGATTTGCAGGCGATTAGCGGGAGTTGTGACTCGGGTCACCGCTCCTGGAGGCCGCTCCCGCTCAGCTCAGCGTGACCTGGCGGTTGGTGAGCCCGCCCCGCGCCCGGCGCTCCTCCGCGGTCAGCGGGGCGTCCGAGGCCAGGGCCGTGGCCAGTCGCTCCGCGAACTCGGCGGCCGGCTTCTCCACGTCCTGGGCGCTCATGCCGGTGGGCAGGTCCCACACCGGGACCATCAGCCCGTGCGCCCGGAAGGAGCCCACGAGCCGGGTGCCTTCGCCGAGGGAGGAGGTGCCCGCCGCGTGCAGCCGCGCCAGGGCGTCGAGCAGCTTCTCCTCGGGGTGCGGCATGACCCAGCGCAGGTGGTTCTTGTCCGGGGTCTCGCACCAGTAGGCCGCGTCCACACCGGCCAGCTTGACGGTGGGGATGGCGGCGGCGTTGGCGCGCTCGAGGGAGGCGGCGATCTCCGGGGAGGCGTTCTGGGCGGTCTCCGCATCCGGAATCCAGAATTCGAAGCCGCTGTGCACAACCGGCTCGAAAACGCCGTCCGTGTCCAGGAGATCCTGAAGTCGCGGACCCTCGGCCGGAACCCGGCGGCCCGGAACGGGATTGCCCGGTTCCGTGGCGAGCGCGCGCTCCAGGGTGTCGGCCATGTCGCGGGCGAGGTCCCCGGTGGTGGAGTCGTTCTGCAGGGCGAGCAGGACGGAGCCGTCCTCGCGGCGCAGCGCCGGCCAGGCCATGGGCAGCACGGTCACCAGCGTGACGGAGGGGACGCCCTCGGGCAGGCCGCCCTTGAGCGAGAGCGGGACGGTGGCCGCGGGCACGAGCTCGCGCAGCGCCACCCAGTCGCACTCGTTCGGCAGGCCCTCGAACGGGCGCTGCACGTGCGCGGTGGCGGCGTGCGAGGCGGCCGCGCCGTGGCAGGCCTTGTAGCGGCGGCCGGACCCGCAGGGACAGGGCTCACGGGCGCCCACCACCGGGATCTCCCCGTTGTCGATCTGCGGCTTTGCAGTCCTGGCTGCGGGGCGCTTCTTGGCCATCGTGCGTGACTCCCGGTTGCGGCGGTACGGCTGTTGCGTCTGGGCGTGAGCCTAGCCGTTCGCACCGCCGCAACCGTGGTGCGGCCGGGAGCACGGTCGGCGTGCGCTCCCGGTCGGCCGCGTGTGCGGATGAGGCGGATCCGGTCAGGGATCCAGGTCGTCGAAGGCCGCGGTGAAGTCGATGACCGGGGCCGCAACGCGCGTAGCGAAATCGTCGTGGCGGGGCCCGCACGCGACGATCACCCACACGGTGACCTCACCCGCCGCTCCGTCCCGGACGCCCCAGTCCTGCGCGAGGGCACTGATGATGTTCAGTCCGCGGCCGCCGTGCGCGGTGACCGAGGGCGTGGCCGGAACGGGCCGGGTGGGACCGCCTCCGTCCGTCACCTCGACCGTCAGCCGCCCCGCCTGGTCGATGCGCCACGCGGCCCGGATCTCCCCGTCCCCGATCTCTCCCGCGCCCAGCGGTCTGCCGTGCCGGCAGGCGTTGCTGAGCAGTTCTGAAAGGATCAGCACGGCGTCGTCGACGACCGGTTCGGACACCCCGCTGATGCGCAGCTGCTCCCGCATCCGGTGTCTCGCCTCACCCACGCCCGCAGGACCATGGCGTACGTCCATGCACGACGAAGTGGGCACTTCCTGTGCCACCACCAACGCCACCCCCGGAACCTCCTTAGTCCCACGCCATGGTCTGGATGCCCCCCTGGCCTGGGCCGGAAACCGGTGGAGCGGAGCCCTCTGACGCATTCATGACCAGCGGTTGCGGAGCGGATGCGCCGGGGCACACCCAGTCACGCACGCGACCCGCGGGGCGGGTGTGCAAACCGGGACGTCAGCGCCCGAGCTGTGACAGAACCTGCCGTGGCCTGTTCGTGATGATCGCTTCTACACCCAGATCAGCGCAGAGCTGAACGTCCTCCGGCTCGTTCACGGTCCACACGTGGACCGAGTGGCCGGCCTTCTGGAGCCTGCGGACGTAGCCGGGGTGGTTGCGTACGATCCGCATGCCCGGGCCGGCGATCCGTACACCGGCCGGCAGCCGGCCGTCGCGCATGCGCGGGGAGACGAACTGCATGAGGTACACGGTCGGGACGGTCGGCGCCGCGGCCCGGACCCGGTGGAGGGAGCGGGCGGAGAAGCTCATGACGCGGACGGGGTGCGGGCCCTCGGACGGCGGGGCGTCCAGGCCGAACCGCTTGAGGAGGAAGAGGAGGCGCTCCTCCACCTGTCCGGCCCAGCGCGTCGGGTGCTTCGTCTCGATGGCGAGCTGCACCGGCCGTCCGGCGTCGGCGACCAGTTCCAGCAGCCGCTCCAGGGTCAGTACGGAGGTGCGGTCGGGGTCGGCGTCCCAGTCGGGGGACTCCTCGCGGTCCTTCCACGAGCCGAAGTCGAGGGCGGCGAGGTCCGCCAGCTCCAGGGCGGAGACGGCGCCGCGGCCGTTGGAGGTGCGGTTGACCCGGCGGTCGTGCACCAGGACCAGATGGCCGTCGGCGGTGAGCCGGACATCGCATTCGAGGGCGTCGGCGCCGTCCTCGATGGCTCTGCGGTAGGCGGCCAGCGTGTGCTCGGGGGCGTCCTCCGAAGCGCCGCGGTGGGCGACGACCTGGATGGGCGGCGGCGTTGCATGGGTCACCGGGTCATGGTGCCACCGCCCGGGCCCCGGACGGCGGGTCCCGGCGTGCGGATGCGACCGAAATGCCGGAGATAAAGGATGGGGGAGACGCACAGGTCCGGCTTACAGTGCTCTGACGGGTGATGGGGAACGCTTTCCCTGGAACTTGTGAGGCTCTTCGAACGTTCAGCTGGGCCGAAACGTTGGTTGTACGAAGTCGTGTGTGACGAGGAGAGAGCGCTGTGAGCACCGAGAACGAGGGCAACGCGGCCCCGACGCCCCCCGCGGCCCCGTCCGCACCCCCGGTCGCCGCGCCCGCTTCCAAGACGCCCGCGCCGGCCGCGCCCGCCGAGGCCCCGGCGGTTCCGGCCCCGGCCCCTGCTGCGCTGCCCGCCGAGCCGGCGACCCAGCAGCTGCCGCCGACGCCCGCTCCCGGAACCGAGCCCGCGCAGCAGATCCCGCCGGCCCCGGCCCAGGCTCCGGGCTACGCGCAGGCCCACGCCCAGGCTCCGGCGGCCCCGCACCCATACCCGGCGCAGGCCCATGGGGCCCACGGCGCGGAGGGCTGGCCGCCCCCGCCGCCCGCGGTCCCGGCGTACGGGGCGGGCGGCGGCCACGGCGGCGGCTGGGGCGCACCCCCGGCCGACGGGGCTCCCCCGGCCGGGCGGAAGGGCAGGGGCGGGCTCATCGCCGCCGTCCTGGTCGCGGCCCTCCTCGCGGGCGGCGTCGGCGGCGGGGTCGGCTACTGGGCCGCCGAGCGGAACGACCACAACGGCTACGCCTCGACGACGATCACCGCGGGGAACACCCCGAAGGACCTCAAGCGCGAGCCCGGCTCCATCGCGGGACTCGCGGCCTCCGCACTGCCCAGCGTCGTCACCATCCAGGCGTCCGCGGGCGACGGCGAGGGCGGCACCGGCACCGGCTTCATCTACGACCAGCAGGGCCACATCCTCACCAACAACCACGTGGTCGCCTCCGCCGCGAACGGCGGCAAGCTCTCCGCGACCTTCTCCGACGGCAAGAAGTACGACGCCGAGGTCGTCGGCCGGGCCCAGGGCTACGACGTGGCCGTGATCAAGCTGAAGAACCCGCCGTCGGGGCTCAAGCCCCTCCCGCTCGGCGACTCCGACAAGGTCGCGGTCGGTGATCCCACCATCGCCATCGGCGCGCCGTTCGGCCTGTCCAACACGGTGACCACCGGCATCGTCAGCGCCAAGGACCGCCCGGTGGCCTCCGGGGACGGCTCCGGCGGCAAGAGCTCGTACATGAGCGCCCTGCAGACGGACGCCTCGATCAACCCGGGCAACTCCGGCGGCCCCCTGCTCGACGGCCGCGGCGCGGTCATCGGCATCAACTCCGCGATCCAGTCCGCGGGCAGCAGCGGCCTCGGCGGCGGCCAGGCGGGTTCGATCGGCCTCGGCTTCGCCATCCCGATCAACCAGGCGAAGAACGTCGCCGAATCGCTGATCAAGACGGGCAAGCCGGTCTACCCCGTCATCTCGGTGTCCGTGGACCTCCAGTCCAAGGTCGACGGTGCCAAGATCTCCGAACAGGGCGCGCCGCCGGAGGAGCTGGTCGACCCCAACGGCCCGGCCGGCAAGGCGGGCCTGAAGCCCGGTGACATCATCACCCGGTTCGGCGACCGGCCGATCGACAGCGGCCCGACCCTCATCAGCGAGATCTGGACGCACAAGCCGGGCGACGTCGTGAAGCTGACGTACGTGCGCGACGGCAAGCCGACCACCGTGGACATCACGCTCGGCTCGCGCGTCGGCGACAAGTAGCCGCCGACGCCCGCCGGGCGGCCGGCGGCCGGTGGCCGGATGGTGAGGGGCCGTGGGCGGGATTCCGCCTACGGCCCCTCCCAACGTCCGCTTATGCTTCCCGTGTGTTCGATTCGCGGCACATCCGTACATTCCACGAAGTGGTCGCCTCCGGTTCGTACTCGGCGGCCGCCCGTGTCCTCGGCTACACCCAGCCCGCGATCACCCAGCAGATGAAGGCGCTGGAACGCGCGGTCGGCACCCCCCTGTTCACCCGCGTCGGCCGCAGGATGCAGCTCACCGAGGCCGGGCAGTCCCTGGCCCGGCACGCCGAATCCATCCTCGGCAGCCTCACCGCCGCAGAGGCCCAGCTCAAGGCGTACGCGCGCCTGCGTACCGGGCGGGTGCGGCTGTGCGGCTTCCCCAGCGCCAACGCCACCCTCGTCCCGGAAGCCCTCAGCAGCCTCGCCAAGGACCATCCGGGCATCCAGGTCGAGCTGCTGGAGGGCGAGCCGCCGGATTCGCTGCGCCGACTGGAGCGCGGCCAGTGCGACATCACCCTGGCCTTCACCTATCCCGGGCTCCACGAGGAGATCCCGGAGGAGGTGGCCGAGGTCAGGCTGCTGGAGGACCAGCTCACGGTGCTGCTCCCGACCGGCCACCCGCTCGCCCGCCGCCGTGCCGTGCACCTGGCCGACCTCGCGGAGGAGCGCTGGATCGCCGGCTGCCCGCGCTGCCGCGCCAATCTGCTGCACGAGTGCGCCGAGCTCGGCTTCGTGCCCGACATCCGCTTCGCCACGGACGACAACCTGGTGGTGCAGAGCATGGTCGGGCAGGGCCTCGGCGTGGCGATGATGCCCGCCCTCGTGCTGCCCTCGCTCTCGCTGACCCGGGTGTGCGGGCGTGCGCTCCAACCGGCCGCCCGCCGCCACATCGCCGCCTACGTCTACCGCGACCACCTGCGGATACCGGCGACTGCGGTGGTGCTCGAAGCCCTCAGGGTCGTGGCCTCGAACCGCATCGGCTGCTGACCGGCGGGACGCTGAATTCATAAGCCCTGCTTGGGATTTCAGGTAAGAACTGTCGTTGGACGTGATGGGTCGGCTCCTCGACGCTGCCCTTATGACCACCACGACCACGACACCGACCCGGACGACCGCGAGGATGTCCGCCCTCGTCCGTGAGATACGCACGGTCGTGGACCGGGGGCTGGCCCCGGACCTGACCGCGTACCTGGTGGGCGAGCGCCTCGCCCCGCACCTGGCCGCCCCCGACCTGCTCACGCCCGAGCAGTGTGTGGGAAGCCCCGACCGGTACCGCCAGCACGTGCTGCACGCCGAGGCGGACGGCAGCTTCTCCGTCGTGGCGCTGGTATGGCTGCCCGGCCAGGAGACCGCCATCCACGACCACGTGTCCTGGTGCGTGGCCGGGGTGCACGAGGGCGAGGAGAGCGAGCTGCGCTACCGGCTCGCGCCCGCGACCGGAGACACCGGCGCCCGCCTGGTGGCCACCGAGCAGGTCGTCAACGGTGTCGGCGAGGTCTGCGGCTTCGCCCCTCCCGGCGACATTCACAAAGTGCGCAACTCCTGTCGCACCAAGGCCATTTCGATCCACGTCTACGGGGCCGACGTCAGCCGCCTGGGCAGCAGCGTCCGCCGCGTCTACACCCTTCCCGCCGACTGATGGCGCTGCTCAACCGCCCGGTGCGCACGGCCGGAAGTGCCCGCACCGGCACGGTTTCACGTGAAACACCGTCCAGTTGGCCCGGGTTGGCGATGGCGGCCGCCGGTGTCGCCGTCGCCTGGGGAGTGCACGGGCTCGTGCCGGGGATCCCGATGCTGACCGCCTCGGTGGTCCTCGGCATCACCGCCGCCCACCTCCCCGGGGTACGGGCGACCGTACGCGGCGCCGGCCGCCCGGGCCTGTCGCTGGCCGGCCGCCGGCTGATGCGGATCGGCATCGTCCTGCTCGGCCTCGGCCTGGGCCTGGACCAGGTGCTGCGACTGGGCTGGGCCACGGTGGCCATGGTGGCGGCCGTGGTCGCGGCGACCTTCCTCGGCACGCTCTGGCTGGGCCGCCGACTCGGGCTGCCGGGGGACCAGCCGCTGCTGATCGCCACCGGCTACTCGATCTGCGGGGCCTCGGCGATCGGGGCGGTCAGCCAGGTGTCGGGCAGCGACGAGGAGGACGTGGCCGCCTCGGTGGCGCTCGTGACCCTCTGCGGGACGCTGGCCATCGCGGTCCTCCCGCTGCTCCAGGATCCCCTCGGGCTCTCGGACGCCGCCTTCGGGCGGTGGGTCGGGGCGAGCGTCCACGACGTGGGCCAGGTGGTGGCGACCGCCCAGACCGCCGGCCCGGACGCCCTGGGCGAGGCGGTGCTGGTCAAGTTGATGCGGGTGGCCCTGCTGGCCCCCCTGGTGGCGGCCGTCGCCTTCTCCCTCCGGGCCCGCCGCACCGGGGTGCGCACCGAGTCGGGGCGCCGCCCGGCGCCGGTGCCGCTGTTCGTGGCCGGGTTCCAGGCCGCGGCCGCCCTGCGCGCCACGGGAGTGCTGCCCGCGGCGGCCCTGGACTGGGCGCACACCGCCCAGGAACTCCTCCTTGCCGCCGCCCTGTTCGGCTTGGGCAGCGCGGTCGACCTGCCCTCCATGGCGCGGACCGGCGGCCGGGCCGCCCTGCTCGGGCTCGGGGCCTGGATCGTGGTGGCCGGGGTCTCGTACGCCGGAGTGCTGCTGACCGTATGACCGGACACCGGAAGGGACTTGGCCAATTCCTGGCCGGAACCGACCGAACGTTCCGACCGTCTCCTGACTTCTCGTGCCGCACGTGCGACCCTGCGGCCGATCCGCACCGACAGCTCTTCACCCCCACCCCTGCCCGGCCCCGAACGGACCGGGCGCGGCAGAAGGAGTCATGCGTGAATCGTCATCGCACGGCAGCATCGGTCCTCCTGGCGGCGGGCGCCCTGATCGCGGGCGCGCTCACGGCGGCCGGCCCTGCGGCCGCGGCCGACGCCCCGGCCTCGTTCCGCCCGCAGCACACTCCGGGCTTCTGGACCGCCGAGCGGATGCGGGGCGCCACTCCGCTGGACGTGGTGGCGGCGCCGGGTACGGGGCGCGTCCCGGTCGCGACCTCGGCGGACGCCACGCGGATCGCGCCCACGGCGCCGTCCGCGGCCGCCTCCCCGACGGCGTTCCCCCAGGCGGGCGGCGCGTGGACGGGCGGCGGTGCGGTGGTGAAGACCTCGGGCCGGGTGTTCTTCACCTTCGGAGACCGGACCGCTTCCTGCTCGGGCGACTCCATCACCAGCGCCAACGGCAGCACGGTGATCACCGCCGGTCACTGCGTGAAGTACCAGGGCGCCTGGCACACCAACTGGATCTTCGTCCCGGCCTACGACGACGGCAACGCTCCCTACGGCCAGTGGTCGGCCACCAAGACCTTCGCCACGGACCAGTGGGCCGCGAGCGAGGACATGAACATGGACGTCGGCCTCGCCGTCGTCGCCCCGCTGAACGGGCAGAAGCTCAGTCAGGTCGTCGGCGCCCAGGGCATCCTGTTCAACGGCGGCTACAACAAGAAGATGTACTCGTTCGGCTTCCCGGCGGCCTCGCCCTACGACGGCAAGAAGCTGATCTACTGCAGCGGCAACACGGGCAAGGACTTCCTGCTCACCAAGGACCACAGCCTGGGCTGCAACATGACGGGCGGCTCCAGCGGCGGCCCCTGGTTCCAGGACTTCAACGAGGCCACCGGCCTGGGCACCCAGGTCTCCGTGAACAGCTTCGGCTACAACTTCCTGCCGAACCGGATGTTCGGCCCGTACTTCGGCAACGAGGCGAAGGCCGCCTACGACAAGGCCCAGAATTCCTGACCCCAGCGCCTCCCACCTCCCGGTACTCTGTACCGGCCAGGTGGGTTGCCCGAGCGGCCTAAGGGAACGGTCTTGAAAACCGTCGTGGCGCAAGCCACCGTGGGTTCAAATCCCACACCCACCGCACCAGGTCGGCGCAGACGTCCGGCCGAGAGGGGCGCCCCGTACGGGGCGCCCCTTTGCCGTTCGCGGTGGGGCTCGGCCTTTCGGGTGGTGTTTGTCGGAAGATCGGCGCGCGGGGTGGGAGCACTCCGGTTGCGGACACATCATGGCGAATGTATGCAGATCCGCCCGTCGGAACATCGCGAATCGAGGCACCCCGCCATGGCTCAGCGCATCACCTTCACCACGGTCCGGACCGCAGTGGTCGCTGCGGTCATGGCGCTCCTCGCCGTTCTCGGGTTCCGCGGGCGGGTCGTCGCCCCGGCGGCCGCCGCCGCGCCCGGCGCCGGCTCGGCAGCCGCCGGCCTCTGCTCCGGCGCCCCCTCCTCCGTGCGCCGGCCACTCGCCCGGCGGACCTGGCGGGCGCTGGTGCGGGGCGGCTCGCTCCCGCCGACGATCAAGCAGCGGATCGGCGCCGAGGCGCACGGGGCCTCCCCTTCCGTCCGCCGCTCCGCCGCGCCCGCTGCCTTCGCCGCCGCTGACCCGGCTCCCGCGGCTGCGGTGCTGCCGGCCCCTTCCGGTCTTCCTGTCACCGCCCCGGCCCTGGTCGCCGGCCCCGCCCTCGGCCGTGACGGGCTCGCGCTCGTGGCATAGGGCCGTACCGCGCACGCGGGCGGACGGGTGCGGCGGCGGAGCGACCGCGCACAGCACCGGTCATGAGCCCCGGGAGCGGGGCAGGCAGGGCGCGAGGGGGCGCGGAGGCGCGCGGCAGGCGTGCAGGGGGCGTGAAGCTTGGCTTGGCATGGCAGGGCCGCAGGCACGGGAGACGCGGGGTTCCCGGAGGCAGCGGCCCCTTTCGGCATGTCCGGAGGACATCGCCCCGAAGGGACGTGTGGCCCGGTGTCCGGCCGTGGTGTGGACCGGTCCGGTGGCGCGGGCGCCCCCGCTGGTGTGCGCGGCTCCCGGCCTACGCCTTGACACCCGCAGGGAATCTGACGGACAGTCAGGTCCACTCGTCGATGCGACGCGACGCCGGGAGGCCAGCACCGTGCACCTCGCCCCGACCGAAGGCCAGTTGCGGCTCCGCGCCGAACTGCGCGCGTACTTCCACGACCTCCTCCCGGACGGCGTCCCCGAGGATCCGGCCGCCCAGCGCACCCTGCTGCGCCGCATCGGTGCCGACGGACTGCTCGGCCTCGGCTGGCCCGCCGAGTACGGCGGCCGGGGCCGCGGGGCCGAGGAGCAGTTCGTGTTCTTCGACGAGGCCTACCGGGCCGGTGCACCCGTCTCCATGGTCACCCTCAACACCGTCGGGCCGACCCTGATGAAGTACGGCACCCAGGAGCAGAAGGAGCGGTTCCTGCCCCGCATCCTCAGCGGCGAGACCGTCTTCGCCATCGGGTACTCCGAGCCCGGCGCCGGCACCGACCTGGCCGCCCTGCGCACGCGGGCGGTACGGGACGGAGCCGACTGGGTGATCGACGGGCAGAAGGTCTTCACCTCCAACGCCCAGAACGCCGACTGGATCTGGCTCGCCTGCCGCACCGACCCCGCGGCCCCCAAGCACCGCGGCATCTCGATCATCCTCGTGCCCACCGACGCGCCCGGGTTCTCGTGGACCCCGATCGAGACGGTCGGCGGCCTGACGACCACGGCCACGTACTACGACGAGATCCGCGTGCCCGCAGCCAACCTGGTCGGCCCCGAGCACGGCGGCTGGAGCCTGATCACCAACCAGCTCAACCACGAGCGGGTCGCCCTCGCCGCCATCGGCATGCAGGCGGAGGACTTCTACGCGGCCGCCCTGCGCCACGCCCGGACCCCCGACCCGGACACCGGCGAACGCCCCGCCGACCGCCCCTGGGTGCGGTCCCGGCTCGCCGAGGCACACGCCCGGCTGGCCGCCGTACGCCTCCTCAACTGGCGCCTCGTCCAGGACGTGGGCGGCGGCACCCTGGCCCCCGGTGACGCCAGCGGAGTGAAGTTCCTCGGCACCGAGTCCGCCGTCGAGGTGTACCGGATCTGCCAGGAGGTGGTGGGCGAGGAGGCCCTCGTACGGGGTCCGGGGCCCGGTGCCTTCGCGGGCGGCGAGCTGGAGCGGATGAACCGGGCCGCCCAGATCAACACCTTCGGCGGCGGGGTCAGCGAGGTCCAGCGGGAGATCGTCGCCATGACGCGGCTCGGCATGAAGGGGCGGAAGCGATGAGCGCCACGGCGTCCGGCACCGCGGACGGGACCGGGGAGGCGGCGGCAGCCCGCTTCCACGAGCTCCTCAGGGCTTTCGAGGGCCGGCCCGCCGCGACCGGCGGCCGGGGCAAGGACCCGGTCAACGGGCCGATGATCCGCCACTGGTGCGAGGCGATGGGCGACACCAACCCCGCCTACACCGGTCCGGACGCCGTCGCCCCGGCCACCATGCTCCAGGCCTGGACGATGGGCGGGCTGTCGGGCCACGGCGACCGCTCCTCGGCGTACGACGAACTCCTCGCCCTCCTCGACAGCGCCGGCTGCACCTCCGTGGTCGCCACCGACTGCGAGCAGGAGTACCTGCGGCCGCTCCGCCCCGGCGACGAGATCACCTTCGACGCCGTCATCGAGTCCGTGTCGCCGCGCAAGACGACGAAGCTGGGCACCGGCCACTTCGTGACCACCCGCATGGACGTCCGCGCCGGCGGCGAGCCCGCCGGAACCCACCGCTTCCGCATCCTCAAGTACGCACCGGCCGCCCGCCCCCCGGGGCAGCAGCCGGCGGCGGGTCCGGCCGCACAGCCGCAGCCGCAGCCACAGCCCGCGCCACGCCGTCCCCGCCCCGTCGTCAACCGCGACAACCAGGGCTTCTGGGAGGGCGTTCGCGAGCACAGGCTGCTGATCCAGCGCTGCACCGCCTGCTCGACCCTCCGCTTCCCCTGGCTGCCCGGCTGCAACACCTGCGCCTCCCTCGACTGGGACACCGTCGAGGCCTGCGGGGAGGGCACGGTCTTCAGCCACGTCGTCATGCACCATCCGCCGTTCCCGGCCTTCGACCCCCCGTACGCCGTCGCCCTCGTCGAACTCGCCGAGGGGGTCCGCATGATCACCAACATCACCGGCATCCCCCACGACCGGGTCCGCATCGGACTGCCCGTCCGGCTGGAGTTCCTCCGGGTCGACGAGGACCTGGAACTGCCGGTCTTCCGAGGAAGCGAGGGCTGATGGACTTCCGCCCCACCGAGGAGCAGGCCGCCGCGGCGGCACTCGCCGCCCGCATCTTCGGCGACCTGTCCACCCACGACCGCCTCGCCGCGGCCGGCACCGGCAGTGACGCCGAGCTCTGGAAGGCGCTGGCCGGCTCCGGCCTGATCGCCGCGGTCGAGGACATCGGCCTGCTCGGCCTGGTCCTGCTGCTGGAGGAGCAGGGCCGCACGACCGCGCAGGTCCCCTATGCCGCCAGTTGCGCGTACGGGGTCCTCCCCGTCGCCGCGCACGGCTCGGCCGATCAGCGGTCCCGCCTGCTGCCCGCCTTCGGCAGCGGCGAGGCGGTCGCCACCGGTGCCTTCCCCCACCGGGGCCGGTTCAGCGCCCGCGCCGGCGTCCGGCTCACCGGCTCCGCCCCCGCCGTGCCCTGGCTGCGCGACGCCACCCATGTGCTGGTGCCCGACGCCGACCGGGCCCTGTGGCTCGTACGGACGGACGCGCCCGGCGTGGACACGGCTCCCGTGGAGACCACCGCCCCCTGGTCCGCGGGGCGCCTCACCCTCACCGGAGCCGAGGCCGAGCGCCTGGGCGGCCCGGAGGCGTACGAGGAGGTCCTCGCCGCGGCCCGTACCGCCTTCGCCGGGCTCCAGGCAGGGGTCTGCGCCGGCTCCGTGGCCCGTGCCGCCGCCCACACCTCCACCCGTGAGCAGTTCGGCCGGCCGCTCTCCACGAACCAGGGGGTCATGCTGCGGGCGGCCGACGCGCACATGGACACGGAGGCGATCCGGGTCACCGCGTACGAGGCCGCCTGGCGCATCGACGAGGGGCTCCCGGCCCGCGGGCACGCCCTGACCGCGGCCTGGTGGGCCTCGGAGGCGGGCAAGCGGGTCGTCCACGCCGGACAGCACCTGCACGGCGGCACGGGGGCCGACCTCGACCATCCCGTCCACCGGCACTTCCTGTGGGGACGCCAGCTGGACGCCTACCTGGGCTGCGGCAGCGAACTGCTCGCCGAACTGGGCGCACTCGTGTCCGAGGCAACCGCATCCGAGGGGGACGACACATGAACGTCGGCGACGCGCTGCCGCCGCTGGAGATCCCGATCACCCGCACCCTGATCGTTGCGGGCGCGATCGCCTCCCGCGACTACCAGGACGTGCACCACGACGCCTCACTCGCGCGCGAGAAGGGCTCTCCCGACATCTTCATGAACATCCTGACCACCAACGGCCTGGTCGGCCGGTACGTCACCGACCACCTCGGCCCTCGGGCCGTGCTGCGCGCCGTGTCCATCCGGCTGGGCGCCCCGAACTACCCGGGCGACACCATGACCCTGACCGGCACCGTCACGGCCCTCGACGGGGAGACGGCCGAGATCCGCATCGTCGGAGCCAACGGCATCGGCCACCACGTCACCGGAACCGTGACGGTCGCGCTCCCCGGGTCGGCGCCGGCATCCCGAGGAGGCGGGGCATGAGCGTGCGGACCCGCGACGCGCTCGGCGGGCGCGCCGCCATCGCCGGCATCGGCGCGACCGAGTTCTCCAAGGACTCCGGCCGCAGCGAGCTGCGGCTCGCCGTCGAGGCCGTGCACGCCGCCCTCGACGACGCCGGCCTCACCCCCGCCGATGTCGACGGCATGGTCACCTTCACCATGGACACCAGCCCCGAGATCACGGTCGCCCAGGCCGCCGGCATCGGGGACCTCTCGTTCTTCTCCCGCATCCACTACGGCGGCGGCGCGGCCTGCGCCACCGTCCAGCAGGCCGCACTCGCCGTCGCCACCGGGATCGCAGAGGTCGTGGTCTGCTACCGCGCCTTCAACGAGCGCTCCGGCCGCCGCTTCGGCTCCGGGGTCCAGCAGCGCGAGCCGTCGGCGGAGGGCGCCGCCCTCGGCTGGTCGCTGCCGTGGGGGCTGCTCACCCCCGCCTCCTGGGTGGCCATGGCCGCGCAGCGCTACCTGTACACCCACCGCCTCACCCCGGAGGCGTTCGGCCACGTCGCGGTCACCGCCCGCCGGCACGCGGCCAACAACCCCGCCGCCTGGTTCCACGGCAAGCCCATCACCCTCGCCGACCACGCCGCCTCCCGCTGGATCGTCGAACCGCTGCGACTGCTGGACTGCTGCCAGGAGACCGACGGCGGCCAGGCGCTCGTCGTCACCACCACCGAGCGGGCCCGCGACCTGCGGCAGGCACCCGCGGTGATCACGGCCGCCGCCCAGGGCGCGGCCCGCCGGCAGGAGGCCATGACCTCTTTCTACCGCGAGGACCTCACCGGTCTGCCCGAGATGGACGTGGTCGCCCGGCAGCTGTGGCGGACCAGTGGACTGCGGCCCTCGGACATCGACGTCGCCATCCTCTACGACCACTTCACGCCGTTCGTGCTGATGCAGCTGGAGGAGTTCGGCTTCTGCAAGCCGGGCGAGGCCGCCGACTTCGTGGCCGCCGGCGCCCTGCCGCTCAACACGCACGGCGGACAGCTCGGGGAGGCGTACCTGCACGGCATGAACGGCATCGCCGAGGCCGTCCGCCAGCTGCGGGGCACCTCCGTCAACCAGGTCGGCGGCGCCGCCCACGCCCTGGTCACGGCGGGGACCGGAGTGCCGACCTCGGGGCTGATCCTCGGCGCCGACGGCTGAAGCCCGCCGCCGGCCGCCCCGCCTCCTCCACCTTCAGGAGGTGGGGCGGGCCCCACCCCTACAACCTGAGGCGGACCCCGCTTCGGCACTTGCGGCCGATCCCCCGCGGGACCGCGCGCTTCTAGCGTGGAGCCATGACCACGCCCGTGTGCACGCTCGCCTCGCAACCGACGCCGTACCCGTCGTTCTCGGCGTACGTCCGGACCCGCGGCACGACCCTGCTGCGCACTGCCCGCTCCCTCACCGCCAACCCGTGCGACGCGGAGGACCTGCTGCAGACGGCGCTGGCCAAGACCTACGCGGCCTGGGACCGCATCGAGGACCACCGGGCCCTGGACGGATACGTCCGCCGGGCCCTGGTCAACACCCGCACCTCCCAATGGCGCAAGCGCAAGGTCGACGAGTTCGCCTGCGACGAGCTCCCCGAGGCCGAGACGCCGCAGAGCACCGACCCGGCCGAGGCACAGGCCCTGCGCGATGCGATGTGGCGCGCGGTGACCCGGCTTCCCGACCGCCAGCGCGCCATGGTCGTCCTGCGCTACTACGAGGACCTGACCGAGGCCCAGACCGCCGAGCTCCTCGGGGTCTCCATCGGGACGGTCAAGAGCGCCGTCTCCCGAGCCCTGGTCAAGCTCCGCGAGGACCCGGAGCTCACCCCGGTCCGCTGAGCCGCCTACCTCGTGGTTTCACGTGAAACACACCGTTTCGCGGGGAACACCGCCCGGTTTCACGTGAAACATCGCCGCAGGCTCCGGGCCCGGCTTGTGCACGATGCCCGGTTCACGCACCCCCGGCCTGTGCTCCGTACCAGGTCGAGTCCCCCCACAGCGATTCCCCGCCGAGTTTGTACCTCCGGGTAGTGACATGCCGACCGGTACGTGCGCAGAATCGGCAGCAATCCAAGCCGCCGCAGCGCCGCAGCGCCCACCGGGAGGACGCTTTGCTGAGCACCATGCAGGACGTACCGCTCCTCGTCAGCCGGATCCTCCGGCACGGGATGACGATCCACGGGAGTTCCCAGGTCACGACGTGGACGGGGGAGGCGCAGCCGCACCGCCGAAGCTTCGCCGAGATCGGCACCCGCGCCGCACGCCTCGCGCACGCCCTGCACGACGAGCTCGGTGTCCGGCAGGACGAGCGGGTGGCCACCCTGATGTGGAACAACGCGGAGCACGTCGAGGCGTACTTCGCGATCCCCTCCATGGGCGCCGTGCTGCACACGCTCAACCTGCGGCTGCCTCCCGAGCAGCTGGTCTTCATCGTCAACCATGCCGCCGACCGGGTCGTGCTGGTCAACGGCACCCTGCTGCCGCTGCTCGCCCCGCTCCTGCCCCACCTGCCCACCGTCGAGCACGTGGTCGTCGCCGGCGCCGGCGACCGTTCGGTCCTCGACGGGCTCGGAGTGGCCGTCCACGACTACGAGGAGCTCCTCACGGGCCGTCCGGACGGCTACGACTGGCCGGAGCTGGACGAGCGCCAGGCCGCGGCCATGTGCTACACCTCCGGCACCACCGGCGACCCCAAGGGCGTCGTCTACTCGCACCGCTCGATCTACCTGCACTCCATGCAGGTCAACATGACCGAGTCGATGGGCCTGACGGACAAGGACACGACCCTCGTCGTCGTCCCGCAGTTCCACGTCAACGCCTGGGGCCTGCCGCACGCCACCTTCATGACCGGCATCAACATGCTGATGCCCGACCGCTTCCTCCAGCCCGCCCCGCTCGCGCAGATGATCGAGCAGGAGAAGCCGACGCACGCCGCTGCCGTCCCGACCATCTGGCAGGGCCTGCTCGCCGAGGTCACCGCCCGGCCGCGCGACCTGTCCTCCATGCGGCACGTCACCATCGGCGGCGCGGCCTGCCCGCCGTCGCTGATGGAGGCGTACGACAAGCTCGGCGTCCGCGTCTGCCACGCCTGGGGCATGACCGAGACCTCCCCGCTGGGCACCATGGCGCACCCGCCGGCGGGTCTGAGCGCCGAGGAGGAGTGGCCGTACCGGATCACCCAGGGCCGCTTCCCGGCGGGCGTCGAGCCCCGCCTCGTCGGCCCCGGCGGCGACGTCCTGCCCTGGGACGGGGAGTCGGCCGGCGAGCTGGAGGTGCGCGGTACCTGGATCGCGGGCGCCTACTACGGCGGCGTGTCCGGCGAACCGCTGCGCCCCGAGGACAAGTTCAGCCCGGACGGCTGGCTCCGGACCGGCGACGTCGGCGTGATCAGCCCCGACGGGTTCCTCACCCTGACCGACCGGGCCAAGGACGTCATCAAGTCCGGCGGCGAGTGGATCTCCAGCGTGGAGCTGGAGAACGCGCTGATGGCGCACCCCGAGGTCGCCGAGGCCGCGGTCGTCGCCGTCCCGGACGACAAGTGGGGCGAGCGCCCCCTGGCCACCGTCGTCCTGAAGGAGGGCGCGACCGTGGACTACGCGGGGCTGCGGGCCTTCCTCTCCCAGTCCATCGCCAAGTGGCAGCTGCCCGAGCGCTGGACGTTCATCGAGGCCGTCCCGAAGACCAGCGTCGGCAAGTTCGACAAGAAGGTGATCCGCAGGCAGTACGCCGACGGCGAGCTCGACGTCACCCGCCTCGACTGAGGAGCGGCTGCTGCGGCCCCTGCGTCAGCCGCGCGTGAGCCACGGCCGCAGCAGCCTGCTGACGGCGGGCATGGCCGCGTAGGTCATCAGGGTGCTGAAGACGGCCGCGAAGGCGGCCGTCCGCACCACGAAGTTCACGTCCACCAGGTACGGCCCGAGCACCGCGTTGCCGAGCAGCGAGATCGGAAAGATCGCCAGCCCCGAGCTGATCGCCATCTTCCACCGCGGCGGCGCGGGCCGGGTCGTGCCCGGCTTGGCGAACCAGGTCTCCATGCCGTGCAGTTCGCGCCGGGCCGTCTCCGTGTGGTGGTGGCCCTCGCAGTTCGCGAAGAACGCGGCCCGCTCCGGGGACTCCTGCCACCGCTCGAACGCCGCCTGGTTGCGGAAGCGGTGCACCAGGAACCAGGGCGCCCCCGGAGCCGCCGGGCGGAACAGCCCGTACCCGAGGTGGTCCGGGAAGGTCGCGGCGGTCTCCAGGATCCCGCGCGCCCACGTCTCGAACGCCTCCTCGTAGCCGGGCTCCACCTGCCGGGCGATCAGCAGGCTCACCTCCCCGCTGTCCGCGGGGACGGTGTGCTCGGACGTGTCGGTGATGGCCATCGGGCCAGGATGGCTAGTTGGCGCCGATCTTGGCCAGCAGGTCCACGATGCGGCCCTGGACGTCCGCCGTGGTGGAGCGCTCGGCCAGGAACAGCACGCTCTCGCCGGAGGCCAGCCGGGGCAGCGCCTCCGCCTCGATGCCGGCGGCCGTGTAGACGACCAGCGGGGTGCGGTTCAGCAGGCCGTTGGCGCGCAGCCAGTCCACGATCCCGGCCCGCCGGCGGCGGACCTGCATGAGGTCCATGACCACCAGGTTGGGCCGCATCCGCGAGGCCAGCTCCACCGCGTCGGTGTCGGCACCGGCACGGGCCACCTGGAGGCCGCGCCGCTCCAGCGCGGCCGTCAGCGCGGTCGCGATCTCGTCGCGCTCCTCGATGAGCAGCACGCGGGAGGGGTGTTGCTCGCTGTCGCGCGGCGCGAGCGCCTTGAGGAGCACGGCCGGATCGGCGCCGTACGCCGCCTCCCGCGAGGCGTGGCCCAGCCCGGCCGTGACCAGCACGGGCACCTCCGCGGCCACCGCGGCGGTCCGCAGGGACTGCAGGGCGGTCCGGGTGATCGGCCCGGTCAGCGGGTCCACGAACAGCGCGGCGGGGAACGCGGCGATCTGCGCGTCCACCTCCTCGCGCGAGTGCACGACCACCGGGCGGTAGCCGCGGTCGCTGAGCGCCTGCTGCGTCTGCACGTCGGGCGCGGGCCACACCAGGAGCCGGCGCGGGTTGTCCAGCGGCTCCGGCGGCAGTTCGTCGTCCACGGGCGGCGGCACGGGCCGCGTGACCACCTCGACGGCGCCTCCGGGCCCGTCCAGAGGCTCGGGGCCTTCGGCGGAGCCCGCCTCGGGGGCCCCTATGGCGAAGGTCCGGCCCTGCGGTGCGGGTTCGGCGAGACGGCGTCGGCGGCCGGACCCGCCGGCACCTGCTCCTGCTCCGGCGGCCGCGGCGTCGGCGGCCGCGGGGTCGATGGGGATGCCCTGGCCGATGGTGCCGAGGGCGCGCACGCTGATCGGCCGGCCGGGTTCCGCCTGCGGGTCCTGCGGCTGCCGGGCCCCGGGCAGGGCGACCTGGCCGGTGGCGCCGTCGTCCTCGGGGGCGGGCCGGGCCGCCGGAACCGGCCAGGCGGGGGTGGCGGGCAGCGCGCGACGCCGCCCGGTCGGGGCCGCGGACTCCTCCGCGGCCGCGGCGGGCTGTGCGGCGGCCGCCGCCGGGTCGGCGCCCGGCGTCCCCAGCGCACGGCGCGCCCGGCGCCCGGCCGGAGCCTCGCCCTCGGCGGCGGAGGCCTGCGGCGCGCCCGGGGCAGCAGGCACCGGTCCGGCGGCCGGGGCGGCGCCGGCAGGGGCGACGGGCCCGGCAGCAGGAACGGGGCCCGCAGCAGGAACGGGTCCGCCGGGCGGGACGGGTCCGCCGGGCGGGACGGGTCCGCCGGGCGGGACGGGTCCGGCAGCAGGAACGGATCCGCCGGGCGGGACGGGTCCGGCAGGGGGAACGGGTCCGGCAGGGGGAACGGGGACGGGGACGGGGCCGCCGGCCGGAACCGCGGCCGGGGCTCCGGGCACGGCCGGGTTCGGGCCCGCCGGGGGCGCCGGGATCGGTCCGGCGGGCAGCGCGAAGCCGCCTTCCGGCGCGACGGGCCGCGGCGCCACCGGGGCGGGGCCGCGGCCGGCCGTGGCGGTGGCCGGGCCGAGGCCGGTCGCGGGCACGGGTCCGCCGGGCCGCACGGGTCCCGCCTGGCCCAGGGCGCGCCGCCGTCCGGCGGGGTGCTCGGTCACCGGGACCGGAGGTACGGAGGGGACGGGGGGCAGCGCGGGCATGGCGGTGCCCTGCGGAGGCACGGGCCGGCCAGGCCCGCCTTCGCCGGTGCCCTCGCCGGTGCCGTCGCCGTCCCGGCCGCGGCGGCGGCCGGTGCCCAGGCCCGCCGGGTTCACCGGCGACTGGGCGAGCGCGGGGCCCGCTCCGGGAGCCTCGGGCGGGACGGCCTCGCCGGCCCTCCGGCGGCCGGACGGCAGCGCCAGCGCGCCACCGCCCTGGGCCGCGGCGGCCGGGGCCGCCTGCTCCGGGGAGTCCTCCAGGAAGGCGTCCACCCCGCGCCGGCCGCGCCGCCCCGGACCCTTCGCGGGCCCGGGCTCCGGCGCCGCCTCCGGTTCCGGCTCGGGCTCCGGTTCGGGCTCGGGCAGGGTCACCGTTCCCGCGCCGGAGCCGAGCGGCAGCTCCAGCACGTACGCGCCGCCGGGCGCTCCGGGGACCTCGACCGTCTGCAGGACGCCTCCGTGCGCGGCGACGATGCCCCGCACGATCGGCTCGTGGACCGGGTTGCCGCCCTCGTACGGGCCGCGGACCTCGATCCGCACGACCTCGCCGCGCTGGGCGGCGGCGACCACGATGGTGGAGTCGGAGTAGCCGCTGCCCTGCGGGGTCTTGCCGGTGGCGTCGACCCCGGCCACGTCCGCGACCAGGTGCGCGAGCGCGGTGGCGACCCGCTCCGCGTCCACCTCGGCCTCGATGGTCGGCGCGTGCACGGCGAACTGGACGCGTCCGGGGCCGATCAGCTCGACGGCGCCGTCGACGCCCGCCTTGACCACGCCGTCCATCAGGACGTTCTTCTTCTTCAGCTTCTCGCTGCCCGCGTCGAGGCGCTGGAAGCCGAGCACGTTGTCCACCAGGGTGGTCATCCGGGAGTACCCGGCGGCCAGGTGGTGCAGCAGCTGGTTCGCCTCGGGCCACAGCTGGCCCCCGTCGTCGGCGGCGAGGGTGGCCAGCTCGCCGCGCAGCTCCTCCAACGGGCCGCGCAGGGACTCGCCGAGGACGGCCACGAGCTGGGCATGGCGCGCGGCCAGGGCGTCGAAGGGCCGCCGGTCGGTGAAGGTCATGACGGCGCCGACGAGCATGTCCCCGTCGCGCACCGGGGAGGTGGTCAGGTCGACGGAGACCGGCTGGCCGGCCTTGTTCCACAGGACCTGGCCGCGCACCCGGTGCTTGCGGCCGCTGCGCAGCGTGTCGGCGAGCGGGGACTCCTCGAAGGGGAACGGGGAGCCGTCGGCGCGCGAGTGCTGGATCAGGGCGTGCAGCTCGCGGTTGCCGAGGTCGGTGGCGCGGTAGCCGAGGATCTGGGCGGCGGCCGGGTTGACCAGGACGACCCGTCCGTCGGTGTCCGTGCCGACGACGCCCTCGGCCGCGGCGCGCAGGATCATCTCGGTCTGCCGCTGCGAGCGGGCGAGCTCGGCCTCGGTGTCCACGGTCTCGGAGAGGTCCCGTACGACGAGCATGAGCAGCTCGTCGCCGGTGTACGCGGGCTGCGGCTCGCGGTAGGCGTCGCGGCCGTCGAGGTGGGCGTGGGTGACCTCGACGGGGAACTCGCTGCCGTCGGTGCGGCGCGCCACCATCCGCTTGGGCTTGGCGCGGCCTCCGTCGTCGTCGCCGGGCCGGCGCATCGAGCCGGGGATCAGCTTGGAGTCGAAGTCGGGGAAGAGGTCGAGCACGCCGCGGCCGACGAGTCCGGTGCCGGGGCTCTCCATGACCTCGAGCGCGATCGAATTCGCGTTGACGACCGTGCCGTTGGCGTTGACGAGGAGCAGCGCGTCCGGAAGCGCGTCGAGTATTGCTGCGAGGCGAGCAGCGCCTCGGGATGGCCTGCTGCTCACGACGAGCTTCCTCCCTGACCACGACTACCGGCATGTCACGGGAGGAGTCTAAGGGCACGTCCCCGGCCCGAGGTGGCCGATGTTGCCGGGATGCAGTGGACCGGCCGCATCAGCGCAGGTCAGGACCGCCCGGGCGGAAGCACAGGTTCCAACTTGTTCCAGCGCGCGATCTCGCATCCGTTGGTTCGCCTGAACGTGGCGTCCACCTTCTGTCCGAGCCAGGTCCCCGTCACGCGCGCGATGGCCGGCCCGCCGTGCTGCAGGCTGCACACCGCGCGGTCGTCCTCGGGGGCGAACGGGTCCTCGCCGTCCCGTGCGAGGCGGTCGAGGCGGGCGCAGGCCGCCTCGCGCTCGGGGTGGTCCCCGCCGACGGGGTTGCACTCCAGCACGTACGTGCCGTTCGCCAGGGGGTTGGGGGCCTTGGACACGGCGACGGTGAGGTGGTCGGGCCCGCCCAGCAGTCGGGCGAGCGGGAGCGGGGGCAGCGGGCCCGCGGCCGTGGCGGCCAGGGCGGAGGTGACGGCGAAGGCGGCGAGTCGCAGCATGGGGCACTCCAGATCGTCCGTACGTCGTACGCCGGGACCAACGACCGGCCCGCGCCCCGCGTGACGGCTCGCCCGACCCGTGTGCCGGGAGTGATTAAGGCTTTGCCCTGTGGCCAGCTGTCCTAGTACCGTGGGAGCGGATTGGTGACCGGCCCCGCGCCTGTGTCATCATCTGCACGCACCCTCGTACGCGGGGGTGTGCTGGAGGCGTCGCCTAGTCCGGTCTATGGCGCCGCACTGCTAATGCGGTTTGGGGCTTACCCCCCATCGAGGGTTCAAATCCCTCCGCCTCCGCAGCCCACGAAGCCCCGGTCCGACGGACCGGGGCTTCGCTGCGTGAACGCACTTCTCGGGGCCTTCCTCGCCCTCTTCTCCACCCTCTTCTTCACGGTCCTCTGCAGGGACTCGTGTGCGGGGACGCGTGCCGAACCGTGTGCCGCCGACTCTTGTCGGCCTGCGCGCCCGCACCTTGTGGGAGTCCTACCCGCCGGCCCCGGCCGCACTCCGTCCGCCCCTGCCGCCCTTTTCGCGCCACCGCGCGCCCCGGACCTCCAGCGGGCCCAACCCGCGGACGATCATGGTCCAGAACGTTTTCGCAGGTCAGAGCCGGTCCGGCTAATGGATTTCGCGT
The DNA here is from genome assembly GCF_040704625.1 of Streptomyces sp. NPDC046866. Classification (NCBI taxonomy): domain Bacteria; kingdom Bacillati; phylum Actinomycetota; class Actinomycetes; order Kitasatosporales; family Streptomycetaceae; genus Streptomyces; species Streptomyces sp. NPDC046866. Next base: position 109,884 of record NZ_JBEYXN010000001.1, on the reverse strand, counting down.
CCCGGCAAGGTCCATGTATTGTTGTTCTCGCAAGGCCAACGGGGCGAAAAACCCCGGGAAGCCCAAGCACTCGTAGCTTAACGGATAGAGCATCTGACTACGGATCAGAAGGTTGCAGGTTCGAATCCTGCCGAGTGCACAGCCGAAGAGGCCCCGGACGAAAGTCCGGGGCCTCTTGCGTTGCGCCGTTCTTCAGCGGATGCGGGGAGGCCCGTCACCGACAGGACCTGCTGTCCAGCGAGGGGCGGGCCGTGAGATCCGGTCGCCGCTCGGGGTGTCGTCGCCGCCGACCTTGAAGACATGGATGTGGCCCGCTCGGGTGTCCGCCGCGTACGGCTCGGTCTCGTCGGGGGAGAAGACCGCGCCGTTCGGGCTGTGAGCCACCTGGTTCTCCCCTGATGGTTAAGTGCTGAATTCTGTTCGGTTCCGTGGTGAGATTGCAGGATCCCGTACCGTCTGGCGCACGGGAAGGCCGTGGTGGGAGATCGCGTGGACGACATCGACCGGGCGCTCGTGCGGTGCCTGCAGCAGGACGCGGGCCAGTCGTACGCCGCCCTCGGCGCCGCCGTCGGGCTTTCCGCCGGGGCCGCGCACGAGCGGGTGCGGAAGCTGCGCGAGCGCGGGGTGATCCGGCGGACCACGGTCGACGTGGACCCGGCCGCCGTCGGCAGTGGGGTGCTGACCTACGTGATGGTCGACGCCAACGCCTGGATGGGGGACTCGGCCGCCGCCTTCGAGGCGATCGCGGAGATCCAGGAGGCGCACGTCATCGCGGGCAGCGCCTCGGTCCTGGTGAAGGTGCGCACGGCCACGACCGAGCAGCTCCAGGAGGTCCTGCGCCGCCTGTACGCGATCGACGGCGTCAGCGGGACCCGCGCCACGGTCGTGCTGGAGACCTTCTTCGAGCGACCGCTGCCGCTGTGACCTGGCGGTGCACCGGCATCCGGTGGAGCAGCGGGGGCGGCCCGGCCGTCGGGTGGTGGGCCGAGGGGCGCGGCGAGCGGACCAGCCCGCTGGCGTACGGACAGCTGCTCGCCTTCGCGGCGCAGGGGGAGCGGCGCTGCCTCGGCGTCCGCCGCGCCGGGAAGCGGACGCCGTGCCCCACGGCCGCCGCCGTGCCCGTCCGCAGCGGGAACGCCCAATGCGCCGCATGCGCCCGCCTCGACCGCTCGTTCTCCGTGGCCGCCGACACCCGTGCCGCCGACCCGCGGACCTATCGCGTCTACCTGGCGTGGTTCGGGCCCGGCCTGGTCAAGGTCGGCATCACCGCCGAGGAACGCGGCCCCGTCCGGCTGCTGGAGCAGGGCGCGGTGGCCTGGGCCTGGCTCGGCCGCGGCCCGCTGATGGCGGCCCGCCGTACCGAGGAGCTGCTGCGCGCCGCGCTCGGGGTGCCCGACCGGATCCCGTACGCCCGCAAGCGCGCCGTACGGGCCCTGCTGCCCGCCGCGGCGGAACGGGCCCGGGAGGTCGCCGAGCTGCACGCGCGGGCCGCCGCCCTGCCGGACCGGCCGGAGTCGCTGGAGGCGCTGGCCTGTGAAGTGGCGGACCACGCTTCCGTGTTCGGGCTGGACGGCCTGCCCGCGCCCGCCCGGGTGGTCACGGCCATGGCCCCCGGTGCGGTCGTCGCCGGCCGGCTCGCGGGAGCGGCGGGCCCCGATCTGCACCTCGCCGACGGGCTCGTGGTCGACACCCGTCTGCTGGCCGGCTGGGAGCTCGTCGCCCCGGACGCCGGCCGCACGACCGACGCGCCGACCGCCCCGGCCGCGGCGTTGCCCGATACGGCCGGCGGGCAGGACGGGCTCTTCTGAGCGGCCGTCCGCAGCCGCGCAGTCCGCAGCCGTGCCGGACGCGGACGCGCTGCCCCCGCCCGGCCCGGTGCGCCCGGACCAAGGTCAAAACTTGGATCCCTTTGGGCTCGCGGGCCGCTTTTCCGTGGACATTCCGCAGGCCGGCGCAGAGATTGGTGGACATGACCATCAAGCCCGTCAAGCCCGTGCCCGCCTTCGAACCGCCTTACGTCATGGCGGTGTTCACCTCCGTCCGCACCACCGAGGACAGCGGGTACCCGGAGACCCTCGCGCGGATGCACGAGATCGTCGCCGCCAACCCCGGCTTCCTCGGCTACGAGTCCGCCCGCACCCCCGGCGGCCTCGGGATCACCGTCGCCTACTTCCGCGACCACGACTCCCTCGCCCTGTGGCGGCAGGACCTGGAGCACCAGGCCGCCATGAAGCAGGGCCGCGCCGACTGGTACGAGAGCTACACCCTGCACGTCGGCACCGTGGAGCGGAGCCACGGCTTTGACCGCAACGGCTGACGCGGTCCGCGCCTTCCGGGAACGGCTCGCCCTGCCCGGACTGGTCGACGTGCACACGCACTTCATGCCCGAGCGGGTCCTGGCCAAGGTGTGGGACCACTTCGACTCCGTCGGCCCGCTCACCGGCGTCCCCTGGCCCATCACCTACCGGCACGAGGAGGAGCAGCGGGTCGCCCTGCTGCGGGATTTCGGGGTGCGCGCCTTCACCTCGATGCTCTACCCGCACAAGCCGCAGATGGCCGCGTGGCTCAACTCCTGGGCCGCCGACTTCGCCGCCCGGACTCCGGACTGCCTGCACACCGCGACCTTCTTCCCCGAGGAGTCGGCGGGGGCCTACGTCCGCCGGGCCGTCGAGGCCGGGGCACGGGTCTTCAAGGCCCACCTCCAGGTCGGCGGCTACGACCCGAACGACGAGGCGCTCGAACCGGTCTGGGGGCTGCTCGCCGAGGCCGGCATCCCTGTCGTGGTCCACTGCGGTTCGGGGCCCGTCCCGGGCAAGCACACCGGGCCCGGGCCGGTCACCGCCCTGCTGGCCCGCCACCCGCGGCTGGCGCTGGTCGTCGCGCACATGGGCATGCCCGAGTACGGGGACTTCCTCGACCTCGCGGAGCGGTACGAGCGGGTGCACCTGGACACCACCATGGCCTTCACCGACTTCGCGGAGCAGTTCAGCACCTTCCCGGAGGGCGAGCTCGGGCGGCTCGCCGGCCTCGGCGACCGGATCCTGCTCGGCACCGACTTCCCGAACATTCCCTACCCCTACGACCACCAGCTGACCGCCCTGGAACGGCTCGGCCTCGGCGACGACTGGCTGCGGGCCGTCTGCCACGACAACGGCGCCCGCCTCTTCGGCCTCGCCTGAGCGGGGCGGGGAAGGCCCGGCGGCCGTTTCTCAGGAAATTCACAGACAGGGGCAAGAACGCTCTCAGAGGCGGCCGCCAGCGTGGTCGCATGACTGCGACGACCACCTCCCCTGCGTCCACGTCCGCCGCAACCCCCGCCGCCCTCGTCCGGCCGGACGGCGGGCCCTGCCGCGTGCTCGTCGTCGACGACGAGGCCCCGCTCTCCGAGCTGCTGTCCATGGCCCTGCGCTACGAGGGCTGCGAGGTGCGCAGCGCGGGCGACGGGGCCGGCGCGGTCCGCGCCGCCCGGGAGTTCCGCCCGGACGTGGTGGTCCTCGACGTCATGCTCCCGGACATGGACGGCCTCGCCGTCCTCGGCCGGCTGCGCCGTGAGATCCCGCAGATCCCGGTGCTGTTCCTGACCGCCCGGGACTCCGTCGAGGACCGCATCGCGGGCCTGACGGCGGGCGGCGACGACTACGTCACCAAGCCGTTCAGCCTGGAGGAGGTCGTGGCCCGGCTGCGCGGCCTGGTCCGCCGCTCCGGCGCGGCGCAGGCCGCCCGGGGCGGCTCCGTCCTGGCCGTCGGCGACCTCCGGCTCGACGAGGACAGCCACGAGGTGTCCCGGGCCGGCCGGGAGATCCACCTGACCGCCACCGAGTTCGAGCTGCTGCGCTACCTGATGCGCAACCCGCGGCGCGTGCTGAGCAAGGCGCAGATCCTGGACCGGGTGTGGTCGTACGACTTCGGCGGCCAGGCCAACGTGGTCGAGCTGTACATCTCCTACCTGCGGCGGAAGCTGGAGAGCGGCCCCGGGCTCCCCTCGATGATCCACACCCGGCGCGGCGCCGGCTACCTGATCAAGCCGGCCGAGTAGTGGCCCTCCGCCCCCCGCGGCTGCGCTCCCGCGTGTGCGGCGTCCTCCGCCGCCCCCGGCCGCAGCGGGGGCGCCGCCGCATGCTGCCGCGGCGGGCCGGCTCCTGGTCGCTGCGCGCTCGCCCCTGGTCCCTGCGGGCGCGGCTCGTGGTCTCCGCGGTCTCGCTGATCGCCGTCGTCGGTGCTGCCATCGGGGCCGTCACCACCCTGGCGCTGCGCTCGTATCTGGTCGACCGGCTCGACCAGCAGCTCCGCGTCGCCGTCGACATGGCCACCCCCCGGAGCCCCGCGCCGGGGAAGGCCGGGCGTGACGGCCTGTGGTTCGTCAGCGCCCCGGGCACACCGCTGGGCGCGGCGGGCATCCGGTCGGAGCCGGACGGCGCGACCGAGGGCGCCCGCCTCGCCGCCATCGGAGGTCCCGGCCTGGAGACCCGCCGGCCGCTGACCCCCGCCCAGTCCCGGGTCCTGGAGGAGGTCGCGCACCGCGCCGCGGCCGGCCGGGGCCGGCCCGCGCCCGTGGATGCGGAGCTGCCCGGGCTCGGCGCGTACCGGGTCACCGCCTCGCCCGACGGCTCCGTCGCCCTCGGCTACCCGCTGGCCCAGGTCGACTCCACCGTGGGCCGGCTGATCGCCGTCGAGGTGTGCGTCACCCTGGCCGGGCTGATCGCGGCCTCCCTCGTCGGCCAAGCCCTGGTCGGCGTCGCGCTGCGCCCGCTGCGCCGGGTCGCCGCCACCGCCACCCGGGTCTCCGAACTGCCCCTGCACAGCGGTGAGCCCGCCCTGCACGAACGGGTCCCGGACGCCGAGGCCGATCCGCGCACCGAGGTCGGCCAGGTCGGCGTCGCCCTCAACCGGATGCTGGGACACGTCTCCTCCGCCCTCACCGCCCGCCAGCAGAGCGAGATGCGGGTGAGGCAGTTCGTCGCCGACGCCAGCCACGAGCTGCGCACCCCCCTCGCCTCCATCCGCGGGTACGCCGAACTCACCCGCCGCGGACGCGAGGAGGCCGGCCCCGACACCCGGCACGCCCTCGGCCGCATCGAATCCGAGGCGACCCGGATGACCGGCCTCGTCGAGGACCTGCTGCTGCTCGCCCGGATCGACGCCGGCCGCCCGCTGTCCCTGGCCGACACCGACCTCGCCCCGCTCGTCGTCGACGCCGTCAGCGACGCCCGCGCCGCCGGCCCCGCCCACCACTGGCGGCTCGAACTGCCCGAGGAGCCCGCGCCCGTCCGCGCCGATGCGGCCCGGATCCAGCAGGTGCTGGTCAACCTGCTGGCCAACGCCCGCACCCACACCCCGGCCGGCACCACCGTCACCGCCCGTGTTTCACGTGAAACATCCGGCGTGCGGCTGACGATCACCGACGACGGCCCGGGCATCCCGCCCGCCCTGCTCCCCCACGTCTTCGAGCGGTTCGCCCGCGGGGACGCCTCCCGCTCCCGGGCCGCCGGCTCCACCGGGCTCGGGCTCGCCATCGTCGAGGCCGTCGTCGGCGCGCACGGCGGACACGTCGGCGTGCAGAGCGCCCCCGGGCACACCTGTTTCGAGGTCCTGCTCCCCCTCGCGGCCCCGACCCCGGCCCCGGCCGCACCCCCGGCCCCGGCCGCACCCCCGGCCGCGGACTCACAGACGGGACACAGCCTCACCACACAGCGGTGACAGCCCGCCCGGCGAGGCTCGGTCCATGCGAACCGACACCTCCACCGGAGCCCTCCCGGCACGGGCGCACCTCGCGCCCGTGCCGGGCGAGCCCGTACTCGACGTGGTGATCCCGGTCTTCAACGAGGAGAAGGACCTGGGACCGTGCGTACGCCGGCTCCACGACCACCTCACCCGCACCTTCCCGTACCCCTTCCGCATCACCATCGCCGACAACGCGAGCACCGACCGGACCCCCGAGGTCGCGGCCGGGCTGGCCGCCGCCATCGACGGCGTACGCAGCACCCGGCTGGAGGAGAAGGGCCGCGGCCGCGCGCTGCGGACCGTCTGGTCCCGTTCCGAGGCACCCGTCCTCGCGTACATGGACGTCGACCTGTCCACCGACCTCAACGCGGTCCTGCCGCTGGTCGCCCCGCTCATCTCCGGCCACTCCGACCTCGCCATCGGCACCCGCCTGGCCCGCTCCTCGCGCGTGGTGCGGGGCACGAAGCGGGAGTTCATCTCCCGCGCCTACAACCTGCTGCTGCGCTCCTCGCTGGCCGCCCGCTTCAGCGACGCCCAGTGCGGGTTCAAGGCCATCCGGCGGGAGGTCGCCGAGCGCCTGCTGCCGCTGGTGGAGGACACCGGCTGGTTCTTCGACACCGAGATGCTGGTGCTCGCCGAGCGCGCCGGGCTGCGGATCCACGAGGTGCCGGTCGACTGGGTCGACGACCCGGACTCCACCGTCCACCTCGTGCGGACCGCGGTGGAGGACCTCAAGGGCGTCTGGCGGGTGGGCCGGGCCCTGGCCGTCGGCGCGCTGCCGCTCGACCGGCTCGCCCGCCCCTTCGGCGACGACCCGCGCGACCGCAGTGCCCTGCCCGGGGTGCCCCGGGGGCTGGCCCGCCAGCTCCTGGGCTTCTGCACCGTCGGTGCGCTGTCCACCCTGGCCTATCTCGCGCTGTACTCGCTGTTCCGGCTCGACGCCGGGCCCCAGCTCGCCAACGCGGCCGCCCTGCTGGTCTCGGCCGTCGCCAACACGGCAGCCAACCGCCGGCTCACCTTCGGGGTCCGCGGACGCGAGCGCGCCGTACGCCACCAGGCCCAGGGGCTCGTGGTGTTCGCCGTCGGACTGGCCCTGACCAGCGGCTCCCTCGCCGCCCTCGGTGCGGCCACGCCCGCGGCCGCCCACAGCACCGAACTGGCCGTGCTGATCACGGCCAACCTCGCGGCGACCGTGCTGCGGTTCCTGCTCTTCCGCGCCTGGGTCTTCCCCGACCGGCGCACCCCGCCCACCAAGGACGACATGCGATGACCACGGCCGTACCCTCCATGGACTCCCCGTTCCCCGAACGGGCCCCCGCCCCGCACTCCGCGTCCCCGGCGGCGGGCCCCGCCGCAGCCGCCGTGGGCGCGCAGACGCAGCGGCCCCGGTGGGAGCGTCCCGCCTACGCGGTCCTGCTGCTGGCCACCGCCGCCCTGCTGCTGTGGAACCTGGGCGCCTCCGGTTACGCCAACTCCTTCTACTCGGCCGCCGCCCAGGCGGGCAGCCAGAGCTGGAAGGCCTTCTTCTTCGGCTCCTCCGACGCCGGGAACTCCATCACCGTGGACAAGCCGCCGGTCGCCCTGTGGCCCATGGCGCTGTCCGTCCGCCTCTTCGGGCTCGGCAGCTGGCAGATCCTGGTGCCGCAGGCCCTGATGGGGGTCGCCACCACGGCCGTGCTGTACGCCGCCGTGCGCCGCCACTTCGGGCCGGCCGCCGCCCTGATCAGCGGCGCCGCCTTCGCGCTCACCCCGGTCGCCGCGCTGATGTTCCGCTTCAACAACCCGGACGCGCTGCTGGCCCTGTTGACGACCGTCACCGTGTACTGCGTGCTGCGCGCCCTCGACGGCGCCCGCACCGCGTGGCTGGTGGGCGCGGGGGTCGCCCTCGGCTTCGCCTTCCTGACGAAGACCCTCCAGGCCTTCGTGATCCTGCCGCCGCTCGCCCTCGTCTACGCCGTCTGCGCGCCGACCCGGCTGCGCCGCCGGCTGGGCCAGCTGGCGCTGGCCGGGGCGGTGGCCGTGGCGGCCGGCGGCTGGTGGGTGGCCATCGTGGAGCTCTGGCCCGCGTCCTCCCGCCCGTACATCGGCGGCTCGCAGACCAACTCCTTCCTGGAGCTGACCCTCGGCTACAACGGCCTCGGCCGCATCAACGGCAACGAGGTCGGCAGCGTCGGGGGCCGGCCCGGCGGCACCGGCGGCGGGAGAGGCGGAGGCTGGGGCGAGACCGGCATCGACCGGCTGTTCTCGGGGAACGTCGGCGGGCAGATCTCCTGGCTGCTGCCGGCGGCCCTGATCCTGCTGGTGGCCGGCCTGGTGGTGACCTGGCGGGCCCGCCGGTCCGCGGACTGCCTGGAGGGCATGGCCCGCGCGGCCTTCCTGGTGTGGGGCGGCGCGCTGCTGATCACCGCGCTCGTCTTCAGCTACATGCAGGGCATCTTCCACGAGTACTACACGGTGGCGCTGGCGCCGTTCGTGGCCGCGCTGGTCGGCATGGGCGTGTCGGTGCTGTGGGAGGAGCGGGGCGGCACGGCCGCCGCGCTCACCCTGTCCGGCACCCTGGCCCTGACCGCCTGGTGGTCCTGGGTCCTGCTCGGCCGCTCGCCGGGATACCTGCCGTGGCTGCGCTGGACCGTGCTCGGGGCCGGGCTGCTCGCGGCGGCCGGCCTCTTCCTCGGTGCCCGGTTCGGCCGGCGCTTCGGCCGCCGGTTCGCTCTGGGCGCGGCGGCGCTGGGCCTGGGGGCCGCCCTGGCCGGCCCGCTGGCGTACTGCCTGACGACGGTGAACTCGGCGAGCACCGGCTCCATCGTGACGGCCGGGCCGGCGGTCTCCGGCGGCCGGCCGGGCGGCGGACGCTTCTTCGCCGGCGGTGAACTACCGCCGGGCGCCGGCCCGCAGGGCGGTTTCCCGGGCGTCGCGCAGGGGGCCCCGCAGGGCGCCTTCCCGGGTGCTCCGCAGGGCGCCCCCCAGCAGGGCGGTGCAGGGCAGCAGGGCGGCCGGCAGCCGCGGCCCGGGTGGCCGGGCCAGGCGTTCCCCGGCGGACCGGGCGGCCGCCCCGGGGGCGCGGCCGGCGCCCCGGGGCGGCGCGGCCAGGGCGGCGGCCCCGGCGGCCTGCTGAACGGCACGAAGGCGAGCGCGCAGGCCACGGCGGTCCTGCGCAAGGACGCGGACCGGTACACGTGGGCGGCGGCCACCATCGGAGCCCAGAACGCGGCGAGCTACCAACTGGCATCGGGCGAGCCGGTGATGCCGATCGGCGGCTTCAACGGCAGCGACCCCTCGCCGACGCTCGCGAAGTTCCAGGAGTACGTCCGGACCGGGAAGATCCACTACTTCATCGGCGGCGAACAGGGCCCGGGTGGCGAGGCAGGGGGCATGCGCGGCCCCGGCGGCAACACCGGCAACGCGATCGCGGCGTGGGTCAAGGCCAACTTCCGCACGGTGACCGTCGGCAGCGCCACCTTCTACGACCTGACCGCGCCCCTGAGCGCCACGTCCGCACCGTCCTGAACCTGCCGAAACGCGAGGGGCACCCTCTAGCATCAAGGGGGCGGACCGGGCATTCCGGGCCGACCCCTGGTGCGAGGAGGGTGCCTCCATGGTGACCGCGGCCGATCCCGACAACACCCGGACCAGCGTGTGGCTGGCGGCCGGACCCGCCGCACCCGCCAGACGCCGCTGCGAGGGCGCCTTCGGGCTCGACCGGGAGCGGATCACCGGGGCCACGGTGCGGCTGCTCGACGCGGAGGGGCTCGCCCGGTTCTCGATGCGGCGCCTGGCCGCCGCGCTCGGGGTCACCGCGATGTCCCTCTACTGGTACGTCGACACCAAGCACGACCTGCTCGAACTGGCCCTGGACCGGGCCCTGGGCGAGATCCCGCTCCCGCCGCCCGGACCGGCCCGGACGGCCGCGGAGTGCGGCCGCGAGGGGTGGTGCGGCCGGCTGCGCCTGCTGGCCTGCGGCTACCGCGGACTGCTCGCCGAACACCCGTGGGTGGCGGCGCTGGCGGCCGCCTACCCCAACATCGGCCCGCACGCCCGGGCCTTCGACTCCGCACTGCAGCGCCTGCTGGACGCCACCGGGCTGGCGGACGCCGCGCGCACCGGCGCCCACCTGGCCGTCTCGCAGTTCCTGCACGGCTGCGGGGCCACGGCCCGGCGGGTGCCCGACGGGGACTTCGGCCTGGCCCTCGACGTCCTGATCGCCGGCATCCAGGCGAAGGCCGCGGCCCCGCAGGCCCCGTAGCGGCGGCCGCCGGACCCAGCGGGCGCCCGCAGCGCTGCCGACCGCCGCCGCAGCCGCCCGCCCCCGCTGGCGACGGCCAACGCGGCGCCGCGGCTACTCCTGGGGGGAGGCCGCCGGGGCGTGCACCGCCGGCTTCGACTTCAGCGCGACCTCCTTGATGAACAGCACCAGGACGAGGCCGAGGAGCGCCGCGGGGGCTGCGTACAGGAAGACGTCGCCGACGCCGTGCCCGTACGCCGACTCGATCAGCTCGCGCAGCGGCGCCGGCAGCTTGTCGAGGTCGGGGATCCCGCCGCCCGAGGTGCCGCCGTGTCCCATGGCCGCGGCCTTCGGGCCGAGCGCGGCCAGCCCCTCCTTGACGTAGTGGGTGACCCGGTGCGCCATGACCGCGCCGAGCGCCGAGACGCCCACGGCGCCGCCGAGCGAGCGGAAGAAGGTGACGACCGAGCTGGCTGCCCCGAGGTCCTCGGGGGCCACCTGGTTCTGCGTGGCGAGCACCAGGTTCTGCATCATCATGCCGAGGCCGAGCCCGGTCAGCGCCATGTACAGCGCGATGTGCCAGTACGGGGTGTCGTACCGCAGGGTGCCCAGCAGCCCGAGCCCTGCCGTCAGCAGGACGCCGCCGGAGACGAGCCAGGCCTTCCACTTGCCGGTCTTGGTGATCACCTGACCGGAAACGGTGGAGGAGACGAAGAGCCCGCCGATCATCGGAATCGTGAGGATTCCGGACATCGTGGGGGACTCGCCCCGGGCCAGCTGGAAGAACTGGCTGAAAAACACGGTGCCCGAGAACATCGCGACGCCGACGAACAGCGAGGCGGCCGAGGCGAGGGCGATGGTCTTGTTGCGGAACAGGCGCAGCGGGATGATCGGGTCGCTCGCCCGGGACTCGACGAGCAGGAAGAGCAGGCCGAGCACCACGGCGCCGCCGGTCATGGCCAGGGTCGTCCAGGAGATCCAGCCGTAGGAGTCGCCGGCCTGGGTGACCCAGATCAGCAGCAGCGAGACGGCGCCGCTGATCAGGAAGGCGCCGAGCCAGTCGACCTTGACGTCGCGGCGGACGACCGGGAGGTGCAGGGTCCGCTGGAGCACGATCAGGGCGATGACCGCGAACGGCACGCCGACGTAGAAGCACCAGCGCCAGCCGAGCCACTCGGTGTCGGTGATGACGCCGCCGAGGAGTGGGCCGCCGACGGTGGCGACGGCGAAGACCGCGCCGAGGTAGCCGCTGTACCGGCCTCGCTCGCGCGGGGAGATCATGGCGGCCATCACGATCTGGGCGAGGGCGGACAGCCCGCCGACGCCGATGCCCTGGACCACGCGGCAGGCGATGAGCATGCCGGTGTTCTGCGACAGCCCGGCGACGACGGAGCCGAGGACGTAGACGACCAGGGCCAGCTGGACCAGCAGCTTCTTGCTGAAGAGGTCGGACAGCTTGCCCCACAGCGGGGTCGCCGCCGTCATCGACAGCAGGGCGGCGGTGACGACCCAGGTGTACGAGGACTGGGTGCCGCCGAGGTCGCTGATGATCTGGGGGAGGGCGTTGGAGACGATCGTGGACGACAGGATCGCCACGAACATGCCGAGCATCAGCCCGGAGAGCGCCTTCATGATCTGCGGATGCGTCATGGGCGGGTGCGCGGGCGCATGGGCGGACGAGGTCTGCGACCGGGCGCCTCCCCGCACACCGGAGGGTGTGGTGGTGGTCATGTGGGTCCTTTGTCTAGAAGCTCGAGCGGAGCCGGGCCAGCAGGGCGTTCAGTACGTCGATGTCGTGCGCGGACCAGTCGGCGAGGGCCCGTTCCAGCGCGCCGGTGTGGCGGGTGCCGATCTCGGCCAGGAGGGCCCGGCCGGCCGGGGTGAGCCGCAGGATGCGGCAGCGGCCGTCGCCGGGGTCGGCATCGCGGGTGATCCAGCCGCGGTCGACGACGTGCGCGACGTGCCGGCTGGTCACCGAGATGTCGATGGCCATGAGGTCGGCGAGCCGGCCGAGCCGCATCTCGCCGTGGCGGTCCAGCAGGGTCAGGACGGCGGCCGCGGCGGGCGGGCAGTCCGCGGGCAGGAGCCGGGCGAGCTCGCGTTTGACCGCGCCGATGCCGGCCAGCTGTCGGGCCAGCTCCTCGTGGCGGCCGGCCGGCGGGGCGGCCGCCGGGCCGCCCGGGTGAACCGTTCTCACTGCGGCTGCGGTCACCGGACTCCCCCCATCTTGTTGCTTAGGGCAACCATAGAAGCGGATGGTTGCTACAGGCAAATGAATCATGGGGGAGGAGCGGTAAAGGAATCGGAAAACCCGCTAGGGTCCTGGCCATGGCTTCGAACCACAACTCGCCGGGCCCCGAGGACTCCTACGACCCGGCCGGCAGCACCCAGATGTTCCGCGCCTTCGTCGAGGAGGCCGCCCCGGCGCGCCCGGAGGCCGGCACGCCCGGGTCCCGGCGCAAGCAGCCCGAGCGCGGCAAGGCGGGTGCCCGGGTCGCCGTCGCGATCGCGCTGGCCGCGATGTTCGGCATCGCCCTCTGGCTGGTCGTCCTGCGCTAGGCCAGGTGCCGGCTTGGGCCCGGCTGTCGGGTGCTGGCTTGGGCGCAGGCTGTTGGGTGCCGGGCCGCGGGGCGCCCGGACTGCGGGCTTCAGTTCCAGGTGGCGGTGGTCTTGCGCGTCTCCACGTGCATGCCCAGGGGCACCCGCCAGGACTCGACGCAGACCGTGTACGTCTGCGACCGCGTCGCACCGCCGGGCAGCGGCGCCGGGAGGGGCTGGGTCGTGGTGACCGTGGCCCAGTCGATGCCGAGGGCGCCGATGACGTGCGTCTCGAAGGCGACCGTGCCCGAACGCGCGGCGGTGGTGCCGGTGTTGGTGAACGCCACCGTCACGCGCTCGCACCAGCGCTCCGGGGCGGGAGTCCGTATGGGCGTGCTCAGCGTCAGCCGGGCCGGTGTGGATGGCGGTGCAGGCGTGGTTCCGGTGCCTGATCCCGGGCCGCCGGAGCCGCCGCCGCTGCTGCCGGAGCCGCCTGGGCCGCCGGGCGGGGTGGGCGTGCCGGGGGTGGTGGCGGGTGTGCCGGGCGGGGCGGTGGATCCGCTGCCCCGCGGGGTGGCCGGGCCCGCTGCGGTGCCGCCGGGCGGGGGCGCCATGGCTGCGCTCCCGGCGGAGCCCGCGGAGGTCTGCGGATCCCGGGTACCGCTCGGCGTATCGGCGGAAGAAGTGGATCCGCCCGCCGCGGACGGGCCGCCGAGCTGCTGGAACTCCACCGGTGCCTGCGGGGCCACGTTGTCGCCGGCGCGCCGCTCGGGGCCGGCGGCCACTGCGCCCGCGGCCGCATAGCCGTCGCGCTGTGGACCGCCGCAGCCGGTCAGGGGCAGGCACGCGGCGGCCGTGCACAGGGGCAGGGCGAGCAGGGCGGCCCTGCGGCGGAGTGCCGTTCGCATCGCCGCAGTGTTGCTGACGGGGCATCAAATGGGAACCCCGCCGACGGGCCGGAAGGCTCCGGCCCGCCCCCTCCTATTCGCCGATCAGACCGACCCGCAGCTGCGCCAGCGTGCGCGTCAGCAGGCGGGAGACGTGCATCTGCGAGATGCCGACCTCCTCGCCGATCTGCGACTGCGTCATGTTGGCGAAGAACCGCAGCATGATGATCTGCCGTTCGCGGGCCGGGAGTTTGGCGAGCAGCGGCTTGAGCGACTCGCGGTACTCGACGCCCTCCAGCGCGCTGTCCTCGTACCCGAGGCGGTCCGCCAGCGAGCCGTCGCCGCCCTCGTCCTCCGGGGAGGGGGAGTCGAGCGAGGAGGCGGTGTAGGCGTTGCCCACGGCCAGGCCGTCGACCACGTCCTCCTCCGACACGCCGAGCACGGCGGCCAGTTCGGGCACGGTCGGCGAGCGGTCGAGCTTCTGGGCGAGCTCGTCGCTGGCCTTGGTGAGCGCCAGGCGCAGCTCCTGGAGGCGGCGCGGGACGCGCACGGACCAGGAGGTGTCCCTAAAGAATCGTTTGATCTCGCCCACGACCGTCGGCATCGCGAAGGTGGGGAACTCCACCCCGCGTTCGCAGTCGAACCGGTCGATCGCCTTGATCAGGCCGATCGTGCCGACCTGGACGATGTCCTCCATCGGCTCGTTGCGGCTGCGGAAGCGGGCGGCGGCGTAGCGCACCAGGGGCAGGTTCAGCTCGATCAGGGTGTCGCGTACGTACGCCCGTTCGGGGCTGTCCGCGTCCAGGGCGGCAAGTCGCTGGAAGAGGGAGCGGGAGAGGGTGCGGGTGTCGATGGCTTCCGAGCGGTCTGGTGCCGCGGGTGCTGTGGGCGCCTCGCTCTTGACGAGCGTGAGCACCTTGGAGCTGCCCTGGTCTACGGACATGCCACCCCCTTGAGGTCGCGGACGGTCGCGTACGGCGCGTCCGTCTGACGAACGCAGCCTCCACCTGAATACCGGCGCCGGGGCTGCGGCAAACGCGGTTCCAGCAGAATGTCACATGTCGGCAACACGCTGTAGCGCCAAGTCGACATATAACTGCAGCGACAGAGCGGAATCAGCCGGTTCTGTCGGGAAACGCTCCGGGGATCTCCACCCGATCCGGTTACGCCTCGATCCTGTTTGCGGATCTGAGCCGGGCGAAGCTGCGCGCGAGCAGGCGCGACACGTGCATCTGCGACACGCCGAGCTCCGCGCTGATCTGTGACTGCGTCAGATTGCTGTAGTACCGCAGCAGGAGGATCCGCTGTTCGCGCTCGGGCAGTTGTACGAGGAGGTGGCGTACGAGGTCGCGGTGCTCGACCCCGGCTAGCTCGGGGTCCTCGTAGCCGAGCCGGTCCAGCAGCCCCGGCAGGCCGTCGCCCTCCTGGGCCGCCTCCAGTGAGGTCGCGTGGTAGCTGCGCCCCGCCTCGATGCAGCTCAGCACCTCCTCCTCGCTGATCCGCAGCCGCTCGGCGATCTCGGGCGTGGTAGGGGTGCGCCCGTGCAGGGTGGTGAGGTCCTCGGTGGCCGCGTTGACCTGGACCCACAGCTCGTGGAGCCGGCGCGGCACGTGCACGGTGCGGACGTTGTCGCGGAAGTACCGCTTGATCTCGCCCACGACGGTCGGCATCGCGAAGGTCGGGAACTGCACGCCGCGGTCCGGGTCGAACCGGTCGATCGCGTTGATCAGGCCGATGGTGCCGACCTGGACCACGTCCTCCATGGGCTCGTTGCGGCTGCGGAAGCGGGCGGCCGCGTAGCGCACGAGCGGGAGGTTCGCCTCGATGAGGGCGGCGCGCACCCGCGCGTGCTCGCTGCTGCCCGGCTGCAGGCCCTTCAGCTGGCCGAACAGGACCTGGGTGAGGGCCCGGGTGTCCGCGCCCCGGCTGTGCGGTCTCGGGGCCGCCGGGGGCTCCTCCGGGGAGTCCTGTTGGGGCGGGACGGGGGCGTCCGGCTGCGCTGCGCGCGGGGTGGTGTGCGCGGGAGCGGACGCGGGGGCGGGTGGGTGCGGGGCGGTGCCCTGTCCGGGGCCGTGTGGGGGATCCTGCTGGGGTGGCACCTGAGGTGCAGTACTGGCCGGCACGTCACGCCACCCCTTCATGTCAACTCATCCCACTCATCCGTCAAAAGCGGTCATAGCATCACAAGACATGTGCACTGTGTGCAAGCACCGTATATCGCCGTGTTGTGGGCAAGTTGGGCATAATGGGGTGTTCGGCGCAGAGGAGCCACGAGGGCCGGGAACACAAAACCCCCCACCCGTCGGAGTGGGGGGCCGGTTAGTCCGCAAACCGCATCAGCGTACGGGTTCAGCGCACCAGTTCGGTCATGAACGCGCCGATGCCGTGGGCTGCGTCCGAGATGCCCTGGAAGCCTATGCGGACGATGTCGGCCGCCTTGACCGGCTGGGTGATGATCACGAAGAGCACGAACACCACGAGCCCTCCCGTGATCATCTTCTTGGTCTCCATGAGCGGTGTCGGCCTCCCCCAACCGGTCCTGCGAAGTCGGGTGAGTCTAACCGGTCGTGTTCGGACACTCACCGGACCTTTAAGGACCAATGACCCGGGCCCAGAGGTCCTTCGCCGCTGGGCGCGGCGTCCCGGGCGGCGCACGATGGAGGCAGGCCCACCGGTTCTGGCAGGAAACCGGAGGGCCAGGGACCGGGTCCGACTGCGGGGCCCGGGCCGCACGCTCCCCCCTGACTGCGGCCCGGGCTTGCCGGCCCGCCCCCGTCGGGGGAAGCGGCTCGTCCCCCGGCGGCCGCTTCCCCCGCCCCGCGTGCGAAGGCCCCGACCCCGGTCGGGGCCTTCGGCGTGCCCGGCCCCGTGGGGCGCCTACTGGATGGCGCCGAGCAGGTTCACGAGGGGCGCTACCGGGGCGATGACGGGGTCCAGCTGGTTCGGCAGGTCGTTCAGCTGGTTGAGCTGGTTCAGCGCGTCGAGCTTCCTGCCGACGTCCTGGACGGAGCCGGGCATCGCGCCCTCCGGCATGCCCGGGGCGGCCTGCGGCAGGTCCGGCAGGGTGATCGGGGCGGCGGGAGTGGCGGACGCGGCGGGAGCGGCGAGGCCCGCGGCGGCCCCCGCGAGGGCGAGGGCGGCGAGCATGCGCTGGGTCTTGGTCATGCCGTGACAACGGCCCGGACGGGCGGCCGGTCACGCCGGGGCCGGCCCGCGCTCACCGGTGCGGAGTAGGGGGCGCCTGCCGTGTCGTGCGGGGCGTTGCCGGGCCGGAAACCGCCGAGAGCCCCGGCCCTTGCGGGTCGAGGCTCTCGATCGGAGCGGTAGTGGAGGGATTTGAACCCCCGATGGGTTGCCCCATACTCGCTTTCGAGGCGAGCTCCTTCGGCCACTCGGACACACTACCGAGATGGATCCTAGCCTATGGATCGGCATCCGATGAAATCGGTGATCCGCGGCTGCCTCAGAGGGCGCGGAAGAAGGCGGTCAGCTGCTGCGCGCACTCCTCGGCGAGCACGCCGCGGACCACCTCCGGCCGGTGGTTGAGCCGGCGGTCCCGTACGAGGTCCCAGAGCGAGCCAGCGGCGCCCGCCTTCTCGTCCGCGGCGCCGTAGACGACCCGTGCCACGCGCGACTGCACGAGGGCGCCCGCGCACATCACGCACGGCTCCAGGGTCACCACGAGGGTGCACCCCGGAAGCCGCCATTCCCCGAGCCGGGCGGCCGCACGGCGCAGCGCCAGCACCTCGGCGTGCGCCGTCGGGTCGCCCGTGGCCTCCCGCTCGTTGTGCCCGGTGGCGAGGAGCTCCCCGTCCGGGCCCAGCACGACGGCGCCGACCGGCACGTCGCCGGCCGGCACCGCCCGGGCGGCCTCCTGCAGCGCCAGGCGCATGGAGTCCCGCCACGGGTCCCGTACGGGATCGGGGCCGTGCGTGGGGTGGTGCGCGGTGATCACTAGCGAACGGCCTCCAGCACCTCGGTGGCGCCGAGCGACTCGGCGATCTCCGAGAGGGCGTCCCCGTCGAGGGTCATCAGCTGCTTGTTGCTCACGCCGAGGTCGTCCAGCAGGCGGGGGTCGCCGAGCGGGCCGGCCGGCACCCGCTCCGCGCCGGTCCCGGCGCCGGGGTCCTCGTCCGCGTCGCCGTCGGCGCCGGTGTACGCGGTGATCGGTTCCTCCTCGCCGTCCTCGGTGCCGTCCAGGTCCAGTTCGTCGAGTTCGTCCTCCTCCTCGTCGCTGCCCAGCAGCTCGTCGGTCAGCATCGAGCCGTAGGAGCTGCGGGAGGCCGCGGAGGCGTTCGAGACGAAGTACCGCGGGTCCTCCTCGCCGTCCACGCGGATGACGCCGAACCAGGCGTCCTCCTGCTCGATGAGGGCGACCACCGTGTCGTCGTCGACAGCGGCGGCACGCGCGAGATCGATCAGATCACTGAGGGACTCGACGTCGTCGAGTTCCATGTCGCTCGCTTCCCACCCGTCTTCGGTGCGCGCGAGCAGTGCGGCGAAATACACCGTGACTCTCCCACTGGTCATAGGCGTGCCGGTTGGAGGTCCCCCCGGCCGGAGGTGGGGAGGGTTGGAACGGCTGTGCTGCTCGCCGTTTCGTGCCCCGCCCAATCGGCATCGTGGCAGAAACAGCGGCTTTGCGAGAGGTCTTCCGCGCTTGCGTCGTGCCGCGCCGTGTCGCTGCACGGGCGGAGCGGACCCGGTCGGCGGCCTGTCCGGGGCCCGGGGCCCCGCCCCTCCGGCGGCCGCGTACGCGCCCCGCCACCACCCGTGCGGCCCGCCCCCTTCGGCGCTCCGCGCGGCCCTGCGGCCGCCGACCTGCAGCTGCCGACCGGGCGTTCGGCTTCCCGCCGCACCCCGCCGCGTCGCGCCCCGCCGCGGTCCGCCGCCGCCTTCGGAGCGGGTGCGGTCACCAGCGGAAGGTGCGCATGCGCATGTGCTGGCGCATGCGGGCCGCGCGGGCGCGGCGGGGCTGGACGCGGTCGCGAAGGGCGCGCGCTTCCATCAGGTCGCGCAGGAACTGCGCACGGCGCGCTCTGCGCTGCGCGGCAGTCTCCGGCAGCGCGTCCTCGCCCTCGTCTCGGCTCGGCTGCGTCTCGGGCATCGGCACCACCCCAGGCTGGTCCGGTCGTACACCCCCGCACCCCACCTTCCCCCGGACGGCCGGTTTGATGCCACCCCTTCGCAGGTCAGGCGTCGTCCGACAGGGCGGGCACCACGGCCACCGGACCGTGCGCGTGGTGCAGGACCGCGTGGGCCACCGAGCCGATCGCCACCCCGCGGATGCTGCGCCGCGGGTGGTGGCGGCCCACCACGACCAGGGCCGCCGACCGGGAGGCGTCCACGAGGCGGCCCGCCGCGTCCCCCGGGACGGCGGCCTGCTCGACCGGGACCTGCGGCCAGCGCGCCCGCAGCGGCTCCAGCCGCTCGGTCTGGGCACGCAGCATCTCCCGTTCGGCCGGGACCGCGTCCGCCTCGTCCGCGAGCCCCTCCGGGGTCAGCACGGCGAAGGGGGTGTCGACCATGACGACGGGCGCCGGCGGGATCGCGTACGCCGAGACCACCTGGACGGTGGTCCCCCGTGCGGCCGCCTCGGTGAAGGCGAAGACCAGGACGTCCTCGGGGGTCTCGGCGGCGTGCAGGCCGAGGACCACCCGCCCGGCGGACGCCCCGGACGCCCCGGACGCTCCGGACGCCCCGGCCGCGTCGGGCGCGGCGCGCTCCGCATGCGGGACGACCACCACCGGGCACGGCGCCGTCGCGGCCACGGCGCGGCTGTTGGAGCCGAGCAGCAGGGCGGCGAAGCCGCCGCGCCCGCGGGAGCCCATCACCAGCATCCGGGCCTCGGCCCCGATCACCCGCAGCGCCTCCGGAACGGAGCCTTCAAGGGCTTCGTACCGCACCTCGTCCGGCAGCTCCGGAGCCTCGGCGAGCAGGGCCCGGATCCGGTCCGCGACCGGGTCGGGGTACTCCTGCGGGGCCGCCGGGTCGGCCAGTGCGCGGCGCCGGCCCGCGTACAGCTGGGCGCTGTCGGGCAGGACATGGGCGACCACGAGGCCCGTGCCGTGCCGGAGCGCCGCGCTGCGGGCCCACTCCAGGGCCCGCA
Organism: Streptomyces sp. NPDC046866; assembly: GCF_040704625.1. Lineage (NCBI taxonomy): Bacteria > Bacillati > Actinomycetota > Actinomycetes > Kitasatosporales > Streptomycetaceae > Streptomyces > Streptomyces sp. NPDC046866. The sequence goes on along the minus strand of NZ_JBEYXN010000001.1, from coordinate 90,407 downwards.
GGCTGTGCTCCGATCCGTCGACGGCCGCGATCACTCCTGCGGTGCTCACCCGTCCAGCGTGCTGGGCCGCGCGGCGGGCCGCATCCCGGGGCGTTCGGGCGCACGAGGGTACGCGCACCGCGTAGCCTTTTGGCTGTGGGTCGCGAAACCGTGCGGCCGTTTTTGCAGGTCGCAGGTCGAAACCCGACTTTTGAGCCTTGGAGGATGTTGTGCGTTTGCAGGTCGTCGATCACCCGTTGGTGGCGCACAAACTGACCACCCTGCGCGACAAGCGCACCGACTCCCCCACCTTCCGTCGGCTCGCCGACGAGCTGGTGACGCTCCTCGCGTACGAGGCCACCCGGGACGTGCGCACCGAGCAGTCCGACATCGAGACCCCGGTCGCGGCGACCACCGGCGTGAAGCTGTCGCACCCGCGCCCGCTGGTGGTGCCGATCCTGCGCGCCGGCCTCGGCATGCTCGACGGCATGGTCCGCCTGCTGCCGACCGCCGAGGTGGGCTTCCTGGGCATGGTGCGCAACGAGGAGACGCTGGAGGCCTCCACGTACGCGACGCGCATGCCGGAGGACCTCTCGGGGCGCCAGGTCTACGTGGTCGACCCGATGCTGGCCACCGGCGGCACGCTGGTCGCGGCGATCCAGGAGCTGATCAAGCGCGGTGCGGACGACGTCACGGCCGTGGTGCTGCTGGCCGCGCCGGAGGGCGTGGAGGTCATGGAGCGCGAGCTCGCGGGCACGCCGGTGACGGTGGTGACGGCCGCGGTGGACGAACGGCTCAACGAGCACGGCTACATCGTCCCGGGGCTGGGCGACGCGGGCGACCGCATGTACGGCTCGGCCGAATAGCGGACGGAACCCGCGGGACGGACCTGCGCCTGCCGCCGTACGCGTGCGGCGGCAGGCGCAGGTCAGCAGGAGGCGGCCGGCGTCGGCTGGGGGTGGGCCAGGAGGGCCAGTTCCTTGTCGGCGGCCTCCTTCGGACTCAGGTCCTTGAAGGCGTCGCCGAGGATCAGGTCGATGTCGGCGCCCTCGCGGGCGTCGTTCTGCTGCGCGTCGCCCTCGATCTGCGTGCTGAGCACCGCGTAGGCGGCCTTGTCGGTCTTGGCCGAGCCCACCAGGAGCCCCGTGCCGGGGACCTTCTTGTCGAGGTCGGCGGGGGCGTTGCCGACGTGGCCGACGGCGAAGCCGCGCTTCTTCAGCTCGTCGCCGACGGCCTTGGCCAGGCCTGCGCGCGCCGTGGCGTTGTACACGTTGACGGTGATGTCTCCGGGCTGCGGGAGGGGGACCGCGGCAGCGCTCGCGGCCGTGACGCCCGCAGGTGCGGCGCCCGCCTTCGGCCGCGCGCTCGGACAGTGCTTCGCGGCCATGGCGCCGCTCTGTTTCCCGCTGCCGCCCTCACCGCGGAACACGTGGATGAGCTGCAGCGATCCGTAGCCGAGCACGGCGAGGCCGAGGACTGCGCCGAGCAGGGTGAAGACGATCCGGCGGCGGCGCCGCGGACGGCTCATGCGGGGGTACGCCGCTCCCGTCACGCGGTACTTTCCGCCCATGCCGGGAGGAGTGAGCATGCTCATGGGCGCAGCGTAATACCGGCCGCTGCCGATGCCCACCGAATGATCTGTTGATAGGGCAAGACCGACCCGAAAGGCGCAATTCGCACGAACCGGGAACGGCCGGAAACCGCCGCCGGACTCCGCCCGCCGACCCGGGGCGCGAGGGGGTGCGAAGGCGCGCGAAAGCGCGCGAAGGGGTGCGAAGGGGTGCGCGGTGGGGCGCTGGCGGTGCGTCAGTCCATTTCGAGGACGCGCGCGTGCAGCACCTGCCGCTGCTGGAGGGCCGCGCGCACGGCGCGGTGCAGCCCGTCCTCCAGGTACAGGTCCCCCTGCCACTTCACGACGTGGGCGAAGAGGTCGCCGTAGAAGGTGGAGTCCTCGGCGAGCAGCGTCTCGAGGTCCAGCTGCCCCTTGGTCGTCACCAACTGGTCGAGCCGGACCGGGCGCGGGGCGACATCCGCCCACTGCCGGGTGGTTTCCCTGCCGTGGTCGGGGTACGGCCGCCCGTTTCCGATGCGCTTGAAGATCACACGGAAAGCCTACCGGGCCGGTGCCTGCGGGCGCAGCCTTGCCCGGTCGGTGCAAAAGTGGCATAGGGGCCTCATTCGGGAGAGTTCTATGAGCGAGAGCACCGACCCGGCGCCGTCGGCCGCCGACCGGATCGCCGCCGGGTACGCCGTCACCGGCCCCGCGCTCGAACTGGGCGCCCTGCTCTGGGACGGGGCCTGCCTGCCGGACCGGCAGATCCGCATCCCGCTCTCGGTGCTCAACCGGCACGGGCTGGTCGCGGGCGCCACCGGCACCGGCAAGACCAAGACCCTCCAGCTCATCGCCGAGCAGCTCTCCGCGAACGGCGTACCGGTGTTCCTCGCCGACATCAAAGGGGACGTCTCGGGCATCTCGGCGCCGGGCGCGGCGAACGACAGGACCGCGCAGCGCGCCGCCGAGGTCGGCCAGGACTGGCAGCCCGCCGGAGCCCCCGCCGAGTTCTACGCGCTCGGCGGGATCGGGCCGGGCATCCCGCTGCGGGCCACCGTCACCGGCTTCGGCCCCGTCCTGATGTCGAAGGTGCTCCGGCTCAACCAGACGCAGGAGCAGTCCCTCGGGCTGATCTTCCACTACGCCGACGCCAAGGGCCTGGAGCTGGTCGACCTCAAGGACCTGCGGGCGGTCGTCGCCTTCCTCGTCTCCGACGAGGGCAAGGCCGAACTGAAGGGCATCGGCGGGCTGTCCACCGTCACCGCCGGGGTGATCCTGCGCGCGCTGACCGCGTTCGAGCAGCAGGGCGCCGGCGCGTTCTTCGGTGAACCCGATTTCGACACGGCGGAGTTCCTGCGCACCTCCGCCGACGGGCGCGGGGTGGTCTCCGTCCTGGAGCTCCCGGCCGTCCAGGACAGGCCGCAGCTGTTCTCCACGTTCCTGATGTGGCTGCTCGCCGACCTCTACGCCGACCTGCCCGAGGTCGGCGACCTGGACCGGCCCAAGCTCGTCTTCTTCTTCGACGAGGCCCACCTGCTCTTCAGCGACGCCTCGAAGGCGTTCCTGGAATCCATCACCCAGACCGTCCGGCTCATCCGCTCCAAGGGCATCGGCGTCTTCCTCGTGACGCAGACGCCCAAGGACGTCCCCGCGGACGTCCTCGGCCAGCTCGGCAACCGGGTCCAGCACGCGCTGCGCGCCTTCACCCCCGACGACGCCAAGGCGCTGAAGGCCACCGCGAAGACCTTCCCGAACTCGGAGTACGACCTTGAGGAGCTCCTGACGCAGCTCGGCACCGGCGAGGCCGTGGTCACCGTCCTCAGCGAGAGGGGCGCTCCCACCCCGGTCGCGGCGACCCGGCTGCGCGCCCCGCAGTCGCTGATGGGCCCGGTCGGTGCGGCGGAACTGGACCGGGCGGTCAAGTCCTCGCCGCTGTGGCCCCGTTACGCGGAGCCCGTCGACCGCGAGTCGGCGTACGAGAGGATCAGCGCCGAGCAGGCGGCGGCCGAGGCGGCGGCGGAGGCCGCGGCGGCCGAGGCGGAGGCGGCGAAGCGGGCCGAGAAGCAGGCGAAGGAGCAGGCGAAGGAGGCGGCGAAGGAGGCGGCGAAGGGCCGCCGCGGCGCGCCCCGGCAGGAGGAGTCGCTGGCGCGGCAGGTGGTGGGGAGCGGCCTGTTCCGCTCGCTGGCCCGGTCGGTCGGGACCCAGCTGGGCCGGGAGATCTCCCGCTCGCTCTTCGGTACGGCCAAGCGGCGCAGGTGAGGGGGCGGATGACGGCCCGGGCGAAGCCGCAGGTGACGGATTGCAGGCCGGGATCCGCGGCCGGGTGACGCCTGCGGGCCCGCGCTGACAGACTTCGGGGCATGCGGACCGAACTCACCGACACCACCTCCGGCAAGGTCGACCGGGCCCTGCTCGAAGCGCGGCGCGCGATCGGCAGCCCGACCAGCGGCCTGGTGCTGACGCTCGTCATCGCCACCGACGAGGAGCACGCGTACGACGCCATCCGCGCGGCGACGGAGGCCTCGCGCGAGCACCCCTGCCGCATCATCGTGGTCATCAAGCGCACCGCCCGCGGCCCGCACAAGCTGCGCCAGACCCGGCTGGACGCCGAGCTGCGGGTCGGCTCGGACGCGGGGACCGGGGAGATCGTGGTGCTGCGCCTGCACGGGGCGCTCACCGGGCAGGCGGGCTCGGTGGTCCTCCCGCTGCTGGTGCCGGACGCCCCGGTGGTGGCCTGGTGGCCGGCCGACGCGCCCGCCGATCCGGCCCGGGACCAGCTGGGCGCGCTGGCGCAGCGCCGCATCACGGACGCCGAGGCCGCCGCGGACCCGTTGGCCGCGCTGGACGAGCGGGCCGCCGTGTACGAGCCCGGCGACACCGACCTGGCCTGGACGCGGCTGACGCCCTGGCGCTCGCTGCTGGCGGCCGCGATGGACCAGAAGCCGCTGCCGGTGACGGGCGGTGCGGTGGAGAGCGAGCCGGACAACCCGAGCGCCGAGCTGCTGGCGCGCTGGCTGGAGGACCGGCTCGGGGTGCCGGTGGAGCGGGTTGCCACGGCCGGGCCGGTGGTCACCGGGGTCCGGCTGGACACCCCGCAGGGCGCGATCCGGGTCGACCGCCCCGACGGGGCCCTGGCCGCCCTGATCCTGCCGGGCAGCCCCGACCGCACGGTCGCCCTGAAGATCCGCAGCCTGGCCGAGCTGATCGCGGAGGAGCTGCGCCGGCTGGACGCGGACGAGGTCTACGCGTCGGCGCTGCGCAGCCGCCCGGTCCAGGCGCCGGCCTCCGCCTAGCGGTCGCCGTCCCCGGCGGGGGCGGCGAAGGGCGGGCCGGGACCGCTTCCCGTGTCACCTGCCCCCCGTGCCGCCCTTGGTGGCCTTGCCCTCCCCGGCGGCCTTCTCGGCCTTCGCCGCCGCCTTCATCTCCTGCTTGTGCGCCCGCACCTTGGCCAGGGACTCGGGCCCCGTGATGTCCGCCGCCGACCGGTAGACGTTCGCCTCCCCGTAGCGGCCCGCCGCCTCGCGCCAGCCCTTCGGGCGCACGCCCAGCTGCTTGCCCAGCAGCGCCAGGAAGATCTGCGCCTTCTGCTCGCCGAAGCCGGGCAGTTCCTTCAGCCGTTCCAGCAGCTCCGCGCCGCTCCCCACGCCGCGCCAGATGCCTTCCGCGTCCCCGTCGTAGTGCTCCACCAGGTACGCGCACAGCTGCTGCACCCGCTTCGCCATCGAGCCCGGGTAGCGGTGCACGGCCGGCTTCTGCGACAGCAGCGCCGCGAAGGCCTCGGGGTCCTGGGCGGCGATGGCCTGCGCGTCCAGGTCGTCCGCGCCCATCCGCCGGGCGATCGTGTACGGACCGGAGAACGCCCACTCCATCGGCACCTGCTGGTCCAGCAGCATCCCGACGAGCGCGGCGAGGGGACTGCGGCCCAGCAGCTCGTCGGCCTCCGGCTGCTGGGCGAGGCGCATGGTGATGTCCATGCACCCAGCCTCTCGCGCGGGCGCGTTCCCCGCGCGCGAGGCGCACCGCGGCCCTAGCGTGAGAACCCGGAACCGGAACGCGAGTCACGCACGAGCACACGACACAGGAGTCGATCGACCATGGCTGAGTTCCCGGAAGGCGCGCCCTGCTGGACGGACGCGATGTTCAATGACGTGGAGGCCGCCAAGAGCTTCTACGGGGAGGTGCTGGGCTGGACCTTCGGCGAGGCCGCCGGTGCGGAGTACGGCAATTACACGCAGGCCTACTCCGACGGCAGGGCCGTGGCGGCCGTCGTCCCGCCGATGCCCGGTGCCGACGCCCCGTCGCAGTGGTGCCTGTACTTCGCCTCGAACGACGCCGCGGCCACCGCCGAGAAGATCAGATCTGCGGGCGGCGAGGTGATGATGGGCCCGATGCAGGTCGGCTCGTTCGGCACCATGGTGATCGCCAAGGAGCCGAGCGGCGCGGTCTTCGGCGTCTGGCAGGCGGGCGACCACAAGGGCTTCGAGAAGGTCGGCGAGAACGGGGCCTTCGCCTGGGCGGAGGTCTTCAGCCGCGACGTCGGCAAGGCGGACGACTTCCTCCCGCGGGTCTTCCCGTACGGAGCCCAGCAGATGGACATGGGCGACAGCCCCGAGGCGGCCGGGATGGACTACCGGATCTTCCACCTCGGCGGCGCGGACCGGCCGGTGCTGGGCCGGATGAGCATGGGCGAGGAGTTCCCGGCGGAGATCCCCTCGTACATCCAGGTCTACTTCGCGGTGCCGGACTGCGACGAGGCCGTGGCGAAGGCGAAGAAGCTGGGCGGGCAGCTCCACTTCGGGCCGATGGACAGCCCGTTCGGCCGCTTCGCCGCGCTGACGGACCAGCAGGGCGCGGCCTTCGCCGTCATCGACATGTCGACGACGGCCGGCGACATGCCGAAGATGTCGGACGTGTAGGACTCCCGCACCCCCGGCGGCCGGGCATCCGGCGGGAGGGCGGCCGCGACAGCGCCGCCGCCCTCCCCGCTGACCCCGCCGAGGACCCCGGCTCAGGCGCGCTCGACCAGCGCGGCGACGCCGTCCAGGATGCGCTGCAGCCCGTACTCGAGCGGGTCCTCGTCCGGCTGCGGGGGAGCGAAGGCGCCGGCCGCGAGGGCGGCGGTCAGGGCCGGGAAGCGGTCGCGGTGGCGGTCGAGGAGCTCGCCGGTGAGCCGCTGCCACTCGCGGTCGGCCTCCTCGTCGGCGTCGACGAGCTGCTGGGCGAGGCTGCGGATGTGACCGATGATCAGCAGGAACGTGTCGTGCTGCCGGGCCGCGGGCAGGCCGGTCCGGGCCAGCACGGCCAGCGCGGTGTCGAGCCAGGCCAGCTGGCCCGGGCCCATGTGCCGGCGGCGCATGGCGGTGGCGGTCAGGATCCACGGGTGACTGCGGTAGAGCGCCCAGCACCGCCGGGCCCACTCGGCCAGCGGCTCGCGCCAGCCGCCGCCGGGCAGGTCGGCCACGGCCGGCGGAGTGCCGCCGGCGGCGTCCACCATCAGGTCGACGAGGTCGGTCTTGCTCGGGACGTAGCGGTACAGCGCAGTGCTTCGTCCGCATCGGCGGCATCGAGCAGTGGGTCTCGATCCGCGGCGAGGACACCGCCAATCCGGTGATGCTCGAGCTGCACGGGGGCCCCGGCGCCTCCCACGCGGCGTACGGCCCGCGCACCCGCGCCTGGGAGGAGCACTTCACGGTCGTCCGCTGGGACATGCGCGGCACCGGCAAGACCCTCGGGCGCTCCGACGCCGCCGCCCAGGGCGAGATCTCGCTCGACCGGCTGTACGAGGACGCCCTCGAAGCCACCCGGTACGTCCTCGCCCGCCTCGGAGCCGAGCGGGTGGTCCTGGCGGCGCACTCCTTCGGCAGCGTCATCGGCCTGAGGCTGGGCCCGCCGGCGCCCCGACCTGTATGCGGCCTACGTCGGCACCGACCGGAACATCCACGCCGCCGGCCGCGACGACAGTGCCCGCACCGGACTCCTGGCCTCCTGGCCCACGTCCTCCCGAGCCTCGCGCGCACCGGTGCGGCGGGCTGATCCCCGGGCGGCTGCGGATCAGGGGGCCGCGGGGGTGGTCGGGTAGTCGCCGAGGGCCGCGGTGAGGAGGGCGTGGGCGTGGTTCGCCTCGGGGGTGAGGACGGCTTCGATCTCGTCGTCGGTGCGGCCGGCCAGGGTGAGTTCCTGGATGCGGCGGAACAGCAGCCGGTCGGATGCGGCGATCAGGGCGGCCGCGGCCCGGGGGGCGATGGCCGGGGCGGTGTCCGGGGTGACGGACGCCAGGGCCGCGGCGAGCGCCTCCTCGCGCTGGTCGTGCAGCTCGCGCAGCCGGGCGCTGAGGGTGGGGCTGTCCGCGACCATGCGGGCGAACTCGGGCCCGGTGAACCCCGCGACCGGGCTGTGCCCGACGAGCGTGGCGTGGAACGCCCGCCCGAGCGCGGCGAGCGGCCCCTCCCCGGGGGCACGGTCCGCGACGGCCGCGGCGAGGCTCTGGGTGAACGCCTCGTGGTGGTCGAGGGCCAGGTCCTCCTTCCGCGGGAAGTAGTTCGTGACCGTCTTCTTGGCGACGCGCGCCGCGGCGGCGATCTCGGCGATGGTCGTCTGCTCGAAGCCCTGCTCGATGAAGAGCCGCGTGGCGCAGTCGGAGATCAACTGCCTGGTCTCCTGCTTCTTGGACTCGCGGAGTCCCAGCTCGGTGCTCATGGGCGAAATCTTACCCCCGTAGCAAAATTCTCCTTGACCGCCTGAGTCGCCTCAACATAAAGTTATGCCCGTAGCAAGATTCCGGCATGGAGCGCCAACAGGAAGGGACGCCTATGCGCCCGCTCGACACCCACACCCACACCACTGCCGCCCCCCAGGGGAAGGCGCCGTACGCCGCCACTCCCGGCCGGCGCCCGCTCCGGGAACTGCCGCCGCGCATCGCTGCGCCGGCCGCCGCCCGTGCGAACGGCAGCCGTCCCCGCTTTCAGGCGCCGCGGCGGACGTACTGAGCCGCCGAGCCGCCCGCCCGCCACACGCCCGTCCGCACCGCATCCGCCGCCAGGAGCCGCCGCCGTGAACGTCACCACCTCGACCATCGCCCTGACCGTCGCCGACGTGGACGCCTCCACCGCCTTCTTCCGCACCCACCTCGGTTACGAGGTCACCGCGGCCGCGGACGGCTTCGCGAGCCTGAGCCGCGGCGCCGACGACGCGGCTGCCGACGTGGTCCTCCTGCGCCGCGGCACCGAGGCCCTCCCGCCCGAGCAGCGCGACCGGCAGGCGGGGGGCGTGATCCTCGCGCTCACCGTCAGCGGGCTCGAAGCCGAGGAGCGGCGCCTGCGCGAGGCCGGCGCCCCCCTCACGATGCCGCTGCGCGAAGAGCCCTGGGGCGAGCGCCTGTTCCAGCTGACCGACCCGAACGGCATCGTCGTCCAGCTCGTGGAGTGGACCACTCCCGCCAAGCCGGAGACCGAGCCGGAGCCCGAACCCGCCGAACCCGCCGAGGAGCCCGCCCTGCACGTGATCACCCCCGCCCCCGAGCACGTCACCGAGAGCCCCAACGCCCGCATGACCGGCCTGGCCGCCCCCAGCCGCGGCAGCACGGAGCTCAGCACCTGGACCGTCTCCATGGATGCGGGCCGGACCGGACCCGAGCACTCCGTCAACCGCGAGCAGGTCTGGACGGTGACCGCCGGCGCCCTCGAGGTCACCTCCGGCGGCCGCACCGAGAAGGTCCCGGCGGGCTCCACCGTCGTCCTCCCGCCGGACGTCCTGCGCCGCATCCACGCCCCGGAACCGGCCGCGGCCCACGTCGCCATGCGCGCGGACGGCGTCGCGAGGGTCCCGGACACGGAAGGCACCCGCCCCCTCCCCTGGGCCCGGTGACCGCAGGAACCGGAGGAACGCCGAAGGGCCGGACCGCTTGCGCGGTCCGGCCCTTCGAGCTGGCGGAGGATACGAGATTCGAACTCGTGAGGGGTTGCCCCCAACACGCTTTCCAAGCGTGCGCCCTAGGCCTCTAGGCGAATCCTCCGCGACGAACAATACAAGACGATGAGGGGTGCTAGCGAACTCGATACCGGGGCGCTCCATCCGCTAGGGTGTGGGTAGCCCCTCACGTGGCGCTATCTCACCCAACTCCCCCAGGGCCGGAAGGCAGCAAGGGTAAGTGGGCTCTGGCGGGTGCGTGAGGGGCGCTTTGCGTTCCGGGGCCGGGCGGGCCGAAGCGGGGCGGCAGGGTGCGGGGGACGTGGGCCGCCTTTGTCGGTGGGCCCGGATAACCTCGTAGACGTGTCGTCCCTTGCGCTGTACCGCCGCTATCGCCCCGAGTCGTTCGCCGAGGTCATCGGGCAGGAGCATGTCACTGTCCCGCTGATGCAGGCCCTGCGGAACAACCGGGTCAATCACGCGTACCTGTTCAGCGGCCCGCGCGGCTGCGGGAAGACGACCAGCGCGCGCATCCTGGCCCGCTGCCTCAACTGTGAGCAGGGTCCCACTCCCGACCCCTGCGGCACGTGCCAGTCCTGCCGGGACCTCGCGAGGAACGGCCCGGGCTCGATCGACGTGATCGAGATCGACGCCGCCTCGCACGGTGGCGTCGACGATGCGCGTGACCTCCGCGAGAAGGCCTTCTTCGGGCCTGCGAGCAGCCGGTACAAGATCTACATCATCGACGAGGCGCACATGGTCACCTCGGCGGGCTTCAACGCCCTGCTGAAGGTGGTCGAGGAGCCCCCGGAGCACCTCAAGTTCATCTTCGCGACCACCGAGCCCGAGAAGGTCATCGGGACCATCCGGTCCAGGACGCACCACTACCCCTTCCGGCTCGTACCGCCCGGCACGCTGCGCGACTACCTCGGCGAGGTCTGCGGCCGCGAGGGCGCCAAGGTCGAGGACGGCGTGCTGCCGCTCGTGGTGCGGGCCGGCGCCGGGTCCGTGCGTGACTCCATGTCCGTGATGGACCAGCTGCTCGCCGGCGCCGGGGACGAGGGCGTGACGTACGCCATGGCCACTTCGCTGCTCGGGTACACCGACGGGTCGCTGCTCGACTCCGTCGTGGACGCGTTCGCCGCCGGGGACGGGGCCGCCGCGTTCGAGGTGGTCGACCGGGTGGTCGAGGGGGGCAACGACCCGCGCCGCTTCGTCGCCGACCTGCTGGAGCGCCTGCGCGACCTGGTGATCCTGGCCGCCGTGCCGGACGCCGCGGAGAAGGGGCTCATCGACGCCCCGGCCGATGTGGTCGAGCGGATGCAGGCCCAGGCCTCCGTGTTCGGCGCCGCCGAGCTGAGCCGCGCCGCCGACCTGGTCAACGCCGGGCTCACCGAGATGCGGGGCGCCACCTCCCCGCGGCTGCAGCTGGAGCTGATCTGCGCCCGGGTGCTGCTGCCCGCCGCCTTCGACGACGAGCGGTCCTTCCAGGCCCGGCTCGACCGGCTGGAGCGGAGCGGACCGGTCTCCGTCGTCCCGGCTGCCGTCCCCGCCGCCGCCCAGGCCGCCGCCCCGCCCGCCATGGGGTACGTGCCCGGGCCCGAGGCGCATGCCATGGCGCCCGCGGCCCCGGCTCCGGCGCCCGCTCCGGCCCCGGCGCCCGCTCCGGCCGCCGCGCCTGCGGCGGCGCCCCCGGCTCCGCCCGCCGCCGCCCAGCCTCCGGCTCCCGCTCCCGCGCCCGGGGCCTGGCCCGGGGCTGCGCAGCCCGGGTCCGGGGTGCGGGGCGCCTGGCCCAGCGCGGCCACGCCCGGGCAGGGCGCGCCCGCCCCGGCCGCTGCCCCCGCGCCCGCCGCCCAGGCGCCCGCGCCCGCCGCGCCGGCCGCCGCCGCGCCCGCCGCCGCGCCCTCCCCCGGCATGGCCGCCGGTGCCGGGCAGGTGCAGGCGATGTGGCCGGGCATCCTCGAGGCCGTCAAGAACCGCCGCCGGTTCACCTGGATCCTGCTCAGCCAGAACGCCCAGGTCACCGGCTTCGACGGAACCACCCTGCAGCTCGGCTTCCCCAACGCCGGAGCCCGCGACAACTTCGCGAGCAGCGGCAGCGAGGACGTGCTCAAGGCCGTCCTGGCCGAGCAGTTCCAGGTCAACTGGAAGATCGACGCCGTCGTGGGCGGCGGGGGAGCGCCGGCGGCTCCGCAGGGCTCCTACGGGGCGCCCTCGTCGCCCGCCGCGTCGTACGGAGCACCCGCCGCCCCGGCTGCGGCCGCGCCGGCCCACACCCCGCCCCCGGCCGCGCCGGCCCCCGCCCCGGTGCAGCAGCCGCCGGCGGGCGGCCCCCAGCAGTCGTACCGGCCGCCGCAGGCCGCCGCCGCGCCGCAGCCGCCCGTACCGCAGGCACCCCCGCCGGTGGCGCCCGAGGACGACGTACCGGAGGCGGACGATCCCGACCTCGTCGAGAGCGCGCTGACCGGACACGACCTCATCGTGCGCGAGCTCGGAGCCACCGTCATAGAGGAATACACGAACGAATAGAGGGCCGCTTTTGGGTGGCCGCACGAAGGGCCGGCCGGCCGGCGGGCTAGGCTGCATGGCGTGAAGGTCCTCGTCATCGGCGGCGGCGCCCGCGAACACGCCCTGTGCCGCTCCCTGTCCCTCGACCCCGACGTCAACGCGCTGTACTGCGCTCCCGGCAACGCCGGCATCGCCGAGGTGGCGGAGCTGCGCCCGGTCGACGCCCTCGACGGCGCGGCCGTGGCCGCCCTCGCCACCGACCTCGGCGCCGACCTGGTCGTCGTCGGCCCCGAGGCGCCCCTGGTCGCCGGCGTCGCCGACGCCGTGCGCGCCGCCGGTATCCCCGTCTTCGGCCCGTCGGCCGAGGCCGCGCAGCTGGAGGGCTCCAAGGCGTTCGCCAAGGACGTCATGGCGGCGGCCGGCGTCCCGACCGCCCGCAGCTACGTGTGCACCACGCCGGAGGAGGTGGACGAGGCCCTCGACGCCTTCGGCGCCCCCTACGTGGTCAAGGACGACGGCCTCGCGGCCGGCAAGGGCGTCGTCGTCACCGAGGACCTGGAGGCCGCCCGCGCCCATGCGCTGGCCTGCGACCGGGTCGTCATCGAGGAGTACCTCGACGGTCCCGAGGTGTCGCTCTTCGCCATCACCGACGGCGTCACCGTCCTCCCGCTCCAGCCCGCGCAGGACTTCAAGCGCGCGCTCGACGGCGACGAGGGCCCCAACACCGGCGGCATGGGCGCCTACTCGCCGCTGCCCTGGGCCGACCCGAAGCTGGTCGACGAGGTGCTGGAGACGGTGCTCCAGCCGACCGTGGACGAGCTGCGCCGCCGCGGCACCCCGTTCTCCGGCCTGCTGTACGCCGGTCTCGCGATCACCTCGCGCGGCGTGCGCGTCATCGAGTTCAACGCCCGCTTCGGCGACCCCGAGACGCAGGTCGTCCTGGCCCGGCTGCGCACCCCGCTCGCAGGGGTGCTGCTGCGCGCCGCCAACGGCACCCTGGACGCCCAGCCGCCGCTCGTGTGGCGCGAGGACGCGGCCGTCACGGTGGTCATCGCCTCCCACAACTACCCGGGCACCCCGCGGACCGGCGACCCGATCGAGGGCCTGGACGAGGTCGCGGCCGAGGACGGGCCCGACGCGTACGTGCTGCACGCCGGGACCCGGCGCGAGGGCGACGCGGTCGTCAGCGCGGGCGGGCGCGTGCTGTCGGTGACGGCGACCGGTTCCGACCTGGCGGAAGCCAGGACGAAGGCGTATAAGGCCGTCGACCGGATCCGGCTGGAGGGGTCGCAGCACCGGACGGACATCGCGGCGAAGGCGGCCGAGGCGGCCGCCGGGCGCTGAGCGGCAGGGGACCCGACGCGGATCCGGGGCGGATCCGACGCGGATTCCGGGCGGGCCCGGTGCGCACCCGCGTGCGCACCGGGCCCGCCCGCATGTGCGGGGGCCGGTGCGGCCCGATGAGCGGGGGGCCGGGCCGGGGGAGCGCGCGTGCGTGCGTGTGCGAGTGCATCCGGCCGCGTTCGAACGCAGCCAGCTTTACCCAAAGCCATTCCATCGGGTGATCGTCGGGTGGTCCGGCTGACTGCCGGGCGCTCCCCAACTAGGGTGCGGCGCAAGCATTCCGGCACTTGGCCCACCGGCATTGCGATGTCAGTGGCGGGTGTCACAGTGGGGGAGTGAGCAAAACCGCCGCAGGGCAGAGGGGGTGAGGTCCGGCCGTGTCCGGAACCGGTTCGTATCTGGAAGGGGGCGTGCCGTCCGCGCGCTCCCGGGCCCTGGCCGTGCTGCGGGTGCGCAGCAGGGCACTGGCCGTCGGACTGCTGCCCGCCGCGCTCGCGGTGGTCCTGGTGAGCGCCCGCATGACGGGGCGGCTCGCCGGGGATCCCTGGCCGCTGGTGACCGCCGTCGTGTGCGTCGTGGCCGCGGTGGTGCTCCTCGTCGGCGGGGTCTTCGCCGCGGTGGTGGTGCGGGCGGGGCCCGCGCTGACCCCGACGGTTCCCCTGCCCGAGGCGGAGGCGCCGGACCTGTACCGCCTGGTGCGCGATCTGGCGGACCGGATGGAGGTGCCGGCGCCGTCGGCGATAGCCCTCACCCCGGACTGCGACAGCTGGCTGGAGGACCGCACGCATGCGGCGCACCGGCGTCCCGCCCGTGCCATAGCCGTCGGCCCCGAGGCCGCGCCCGGGGCGGCTCCCGTGCTGGTGATCGGGTCCCCGTTCCTGTGGTGGATGAGGGTGGCCGAGCTGCGGGCCGTGCTCGCGCCGGTCGTCGCCGGTACGGGGCCCTCGGCGCACCCCGACATAGCCGATGCCCGGGGCTTCGTCCGCGGGCTGGACGCCGCCGCGGACGTGGGCAGCCGGCCCGGCCTCGGCTGGATCGGCGGGGCGGCGCGGCTGCTGCTGCGGCTGTGCCGGGTGGACGCCGCCGAGATGGAGCGGGGGGTCGCCGCGGCCGCCTCGGAGCGGGCGCAGCGCGTGGACTACGGGGTGCGGATCGTCGCCCAGGAGCAGGTCGGCCTCGCGTACGCGGGCTGGGACCGGCTGCTGACCCGGGTCGCCCTGCCCGCCTGGCGGATGGGCCGGTGGCCCTCCCACCTCGACGCCGGGGTCGTCTCGGCGCTGACCGAGCTGTCCCGGCGCGACCGGCTGGCCGACGGGTTCGCCTCGCGGCTCGGCGAGCGGCCCGCGTGCGACCTGCTGGAGCGGCCGGGGGAGGTCGACCGGGCGGCCTCGCTGCTCGCGGCGCGGCTCTTCCACGGCGGGCCGGCCGAAGCGGGGCCGGACTGGGCCCCGGTGGACTGGGCGGCCTATCCCGAAGAGGTCGTGGACCGTACGTGGCGGGCGGAGGCGGCCCGGCTGCACGGGGCGCTGGACGCCCTCGCCGTGCCGCCGGGGGCCGGGCCCACGCTGGACAGGGTGATGGACTACCTCGCGGGCGGTGACGGGGGCGCCGGGGAGGCGCTGGCCGGACGGCTGAGCGGGGACCTGGCCCGGGAGGAACGTTCCCGTTCCCGCAGCGGTGCGGGCGCCGGCGCGGGCGGCCGCGGCGGGTGCGGGGCGCGCGGGGTGGATGCCCTGCCGCTGTTCCCGCTGCAGCCGCCGCGCAGCGGCCGGGACCTGCTGGCCGACCACGTGACGGCGATGGTGTGCTGCGCGGCCGTGGACTGCGTCGGAGCCGGTCCGGGCCTGGACTGGCTCGACGGCCCCGTCCTGCTGGTCGGCGGCGAGCGGCGCTCCGATCTGGCGCCGCGGGTGCTGAGCCTGGTGGAGGACGGGGACCCCGGTCCGCTGCGGGACTGGCTGACGGAGCTCGGCGTCCGCCCCGAGAAGCCGATCCGGCTGGTCTGAGGTTGCCCCCCAGCGCGCTCTCCCCCGCTTCCCTTCCCACCCGTGGCCCGGCGCCTTGCCCTTTCGCTGCTCCCGTTCCCCCTCCCGCTGCCCCTCCCCCTCCCGCTGGTCCTCTCCTGCCGCTGCGGCGCGCGCCCGTCCGCTGCCGCGCGCTTCCGCCCGCGGGCGGCTGTCGGAGGCCGGTTGTGGCGAACGGTGACGGAATGAGTGCGTTATGTGATGTGCTGGGATCGGCCGCGGCCGATGCCGCGCCGTGGACGAGACCGTTCGGGGGAGCGAGGGAGGGGCGCGGAAATGGGTGCGGACCGGATTCGGCGATGGGAGTCAGGGGCACTCGCCCATGCGGTGAACGATCCCTTCGGCCAGGGGCCGCTGCCGTGGTTCCGCGGCAGCGAGGTGTACTTCGACGACACCGGGCACGTCGTGCCCTGGTACGTGGACCCGGCCCTGGCCCCCGGACGGCCGCCGCGCGGCTCCGGCGGAGGCCCGCGGACCGCGGACGACGTGCACCGGCAGATCAAGGGGTTCACCTCCACGGGGGCGGTGGCCCCCGGGGAGGCGATCGACTTCCACATCACCGTGGATCCGCCCCAGCAGTTCTCCGTGGACGTCTACCGGATCGGCCACTACGGGGGCGACGGCGCCGCGAAGGTCACCACCAGTCCGCGGCTGTCCGGGATCGTCCAGCCCGCTCCGCTGACCGCCGACCGGACCGTGTCCTGCCACCACTGGTGGCTGTCCTGGCGGCTGCAGGTGCCGACGTACTGGAACCCGGGCGCGTACGTGGCCGTGCTGACGACGGCGGACGGGTACCGCTCGCACATCCCCTTCACCGTGCGCGACGACCGCCCGGCCGACCTCCTGCTGCTGCTGCCCGACATCACCTGGCAGGCCTACAACCTGTACCCGGAGGACGGCCGGACCGGCGCGAGCCTCTACCACGCCTGGGACGAGGACGGCCGGCTGCTGGGGGAGCAGGACGCCGCGGTGACCGTCTCCTTCGACCGGCCCTACGCGGGGGCCGGGCTGCCGCTGCACGTGGGGCACGCCTACGACTTCATCCGGTGGGCGGAGCGGTACGGCTACGACCTCTCCTATGCGGACACGCGCGACCTGCACGCCGGCCGCGTCGATCCCGCCCGCTACCGGGGGCTGGTCTTCCCCGGTCACGACGAGTACTGGTCGGCCGCGATGCGCCGGACCGTGGAGCGGGCCCGGGACCGCGGCACCTCCCTGGTCTTCCTCTCCGCCAACACCATGTACTGGCAGGTCGAGCTGGCCCCCTCGGCATCCGGGGTGCAGGACCGGCTGCTGACCTGCCGAAAACGCCGCGGCCCCGGCCGGCCCAGCCTGTGGCGCGAGGTCGACCGGCCGGAGCAGCTGCTGCTCGGCATCCAGTACGCGGGACGGGTCCCCGAGCCCGCGCCCCTGATCGTGCGCAATGCCGACCACTGGCTCTGGGAGTCGACCGGCGCCGCCGAGAACGACGAACTGCCCGGGCTCGTCGCGGGCGAGGCCGACCGGTACTTCCCGCGCACCCAGCTGCCCGAGCACCTGGAGCGGATCCTGCTCGCCCACTCCCCGTACCGGGACGGCGAGGGCGCCAAGCGGCACCAGGAGACGTCCCTGTACCGGGCGCCCAGCGGGGCCCTGGTCTTCGCGTCCGGCACCTTCGCCTGGTCCCCGGCCCTGGACCGCCCGGGGCACGTCGACGAGCGGATCCAGCGGGCCACCGCGAACCTCCTCGACCGGATCTGCAAGAGGGACTGAGCAGCCCCGTCGCACGCGCCGGGTGGGGCGTACGGGACAATGGGGCTGCGCTCGTACAGAACCACAGGGAGACCCCGTGTCCGGATTCGTCGAAAAGCCCGAGCCGGTTCAGGTTCCCGGCCTCGTCCACCTCCACACCGGGAAGGTGCGCGACCTCTACCGCGACGGGGACGGCAACCTCGTCATGGTCGCCAGCGACCGGATGTCCGCCTTCGACTGGGTACTGCCCACCGAGATCCCGGACAAGGGCCGCGTCCTGACGCAGCTCTCGCTGTGGTGGTTCGACCAGCTCGCGGACCTCGTACCGAACCACGTGATCGGGACGGAGCTGCCCGAGGGCGCCCCCGCCGACTGGGCCGGCCGCACCCTCGTCTGCAAGAACCTGCAGATGGTGCCCGTCGAGTGCGTGGCCCGCGGCTACCTGACCGGCTCCGGGCTCGCCGAGTACGAGCAGACCCGGACGGTGTGCGGACTCGCCCTGCCCGAGGGGCTCGTGGACGGCTCCGAGCTGCCCGCCCCGATCTTCACCCCGGCCGCCAAGGCCGAGGTCGGCGAGCACGACGAGAACGTCTCCTACGAGGAGGTCGCGCGGACCACCGGCGCCGAGACCGCGGCGCTGCTGCGCCAGACCACCCTGGCCGTCTACGGGCGGGCCCGGGACATCGCGCGCGAGCGGGGCATCATCCTCGCCGACACCAAGTTCGAGTTCGGTTTCGACACGGACGGCACGCTGGTCGCCGCCGACGAGGTGCTGACCCCGGACTCCTCCCGCTTCTGGCCGGCCGACCAGTGGGAGCCGGGCCGTACGCAGCCCTCCTTCGACAAGCAGTTCGTCCGCAACTGGCTGTCCTCCCCGGAGTCCGGCTGGGACCGGAAGGGCGAACTGCCGCCGCCGGCGCTGCCGCAGGAGGTCGTCGAGCAGACCAGCGCCAAGTACATCGAGGCGTACGAGCGGCTCACCGGGCAGGAGTGGTCGTAAGGAACGGCGTGGGGACATGAGGAAGCCCCCGGTCGAGGACCGGGGGCTTCTTCGCGGAGCGGACAACGAGACTCGAACTCGCGACATCCACCTTGGCAAGGTGGTGCTCTACCAACTGAGCTATGTCCGCATGCGCCGTAGCGCGGGAACCACTATACCCAACCTCGCTCCCGTGCGAGACGCACTGCGGTGTGCCGGTTCTCCGCGCCCAGCTTCGAGGCCGCCGACGACAGGTAGTTGCGTACGGTGCCCTGGGAGAGGTGGGCCCGCTCGGCGATCTCCGCGATCGGCGCGCCGTCCCCGGCGAGCTCCAGCACCTCGGCCTCGCGCGCGGTCAGCGGCGAGTCCCCGGCGCTGATCGCGTCGGCGGCCAACTCCGGGTCCACGTACCGGCCTCCCGCGTGGACCGTGCGGATCAGTTCCGCCAGCCGCTGCGCCGAGACGGTTTTCGGCGCGAACGCGCGCACGCCCGCCGCCAGGGCCCGCTTGAGGTGGCCGGGCCGGCCGTGACTGGTGACGATCATGGTTTTGCAGTCGGGGAGTTCGGCCTTGAGTGATGTGGCCACACTCACACCGTCCGCCCCCGGCATCTGGAGGTCCAGAACCGCGATGTCGGGCCGGTGGGCCCGGGCCATCGCGAGCGCCTCCGGCCCCGAAGCGGCCTCGGCGACGACCAGGAGGTCGTCCTCCAGGGCCAGCAGGGCGGCGAGCGCGCCGCGGATCAGGTGCTCGTCGTCGGCGAGCAGTACGCGTACGGGGCTCACACCCGTGCCTCCGGTTCTTGCAGGTGCCGTTCGGGGATCCGGGCCCGTAGCCGGAACCGGCCGCCGCCCGCCGGGCCGGCCTCCAGGGTGCCGTCGAGCACGGCGAGCCGCTCCCGCAGCCCGGCGAGGCCGGATCCCGGCGGCCCGGCCGGGGCCTCGGGGGCGCCGTCGTTCTCCACCACCAGCGTGAGCGCGCCCGCCTCCGGGGCGGTGAGCCGGATCAGGCAGGAGCGGGCGTCGCCGTGCCGCAGGACGTTCGTGGTCGCCTCCCGCACCACCCAGCCCAGCGCCGACTGGACCTCGGGACGCAGGCTGCGGCCGGAGTCGACCTCCACCCGGCAGTCCATCCCCGCCGCGGCCAGCACGCCGCGCGCGCCCTCGAGCTCCGCGGCGAGGTCGGCCTCCCGGTAGCCGCGGACGACGTCGCGGACCTCGCGCTGCGACTCCCGGGCGATCCTCTGGACCTCGACCATCTGGTCGACGGCCTCGGGCCGTTCGCGCCGGGCCAGCTGGACGGCGAGCTCGCTCTTGAGCGCGATCACCGCGAGGTTGCGGCCCATCACGTCGTGCAGGTCGCGCCCGAAGCGCAGCCGCTCCTCGGCCACCGCGAGCCGGGCCTGGGCGTCCCGGGCGTGGTCCAGTTCGTACACGGTCCGCAGCAGCCAGGAGGAGAAGCCGCAGGCCAGGGTGAGCAGCAGGCTGGTGAGGAAGACGCCGAGCGCGTAGCCGGCCGCTTCCCCGGCGGAGCGGCCGGCGGCCAGCGCCGCGCAGGCGGCGAGGGCTGTGGCCGCGGGCGGGATGCAGAGCATGTGCCGCACCCTGGGCAGGGCCAGGGTCAGGGAACCCGAGGCGAAGGCGACCAGGTTGACGACCAGGGCGGGGGTGGCCCCCTCCTGGGTGATCGCCCCGGCGGCGCGCAGCGCCAGCAGCCCGACGATCTCGGCGGCGGTGAGCGCGCCGAGGGCGGTGGCCAGCCGCACGGGGCGCTCGCGCCGGCCGAGGGCCCAGTCCAGCGCCCTGGAGGACAGCAGTCCGCACAGCGCGATGTGCACGACGCAGGGCACGACGAGCATGGTGGAGGCGGTCGAGGGGATCTCGGGCCCGAGTCCGGTCAGTATGCCCAGTGTCTGGAAGGCCATCATCAAGTGGAACGACCAGCGGGTGTACAGCTCGACCTTCGCGGCGCTGCTGCGGCCCTGCCACCACCCGGTCAGCTTGGACACGCTTCCCATCCCCGATTCCCCCTCGCCCTCGGCGGGCGTCGTTCCCCATGACCCAAGCCTGGCGGCTCCCCGGCCGCAGCACGCGTGCCGCGGTCATCGGTCCTGATGACATTTGTCAGGGCCGGGCGGTTGCGCCGTGCTTTCGCGCATACGACAAAGGCCCTGATCGATGATCAGGGCCTTTGTCCTCTGAGCGGACGACGAGACTCGAACTCGCGACATCCACCTTGGCAAGGTGGTGCTCTACCAACTGAGCTACGTCCGCATGCCCGCTTCGGCGGTACCGCCGGGCGATGCGTGCATCACTCTACCCGATCCACCGGAGTGGTCGGTAAAGCGTTGCAGAGCGGGTGACAGGGATCGCACACTGCGCCTTCCCCCTGGAAGGGGGATGTTCTGCTACTGAACTACACCCGCACGACCTTCGAGGCTCTGACCTGCGGTCTCGCCCCTCGGCGTGATCCACACACTAGCGGATCGGAGGGGGTGGATGCCAAATCCGCCCGCAGGTCCGCGCCGGCCCGCCCCCGGGGCCCGCCCCGGGACCGTCGGCCGTGGACTCAGTGGGCCTCGTTGTACGCCTCGTAGACCCGCTTCGGGATCCTGCCCCGCGGCGGCACGTCGAAGTCGTGGGAGCGGGCCCAGGCCCGGACGACCGCCGGGTCCGGGGCCAGGGAGGTGTGCTTGAAGGCCTTCCCGGAGCGGGCCTTGCGGCGGCCGGCGGCCACGTACGGGGCGAGCGTCTTCCGCAGTTTCTTTGCGTTGGCCAGATTCAGGTCGATCTCGTACGACTTACCGTCGAGCCCGAACGCGACCGTTTCCGCCGCTTCTCCGCCGTCGATGTCGTCGGAGATCGTGACCACTACGCGCTGCGCCACGGATATCGGTCCCTTCGTGCGACGTCGTCCCGCGTTGACGTGCGGCGATGTCGCTGATGTGGATGTTTCGGAGCAATGCATCTTTCCGTCCCCGTTGCGGAACGGCAAATACCGCCGCCTCGGGGATTCCTTTGTACCTCGATTCCCATTGCATTGCGAAGCCCAGTTAATTCTCTCCGCGTGTCCCGCCGCAATGCCGGGTGCGCGGTTTTCCGGCGGATTTTGCGAAGCGTTGGTGAAGCCGAAACGGGGGCCGGACGGCGGCCCGGGGAAATCTACCCGCGTAGAAATTTGGGGCGGGTACGCTGAAGGAACCGCCTTCGCACCAACCACCCATCGGGAGTGCCAGTGGCACGCGTCGTAGTCGACGTCATGCTCAAGCCGGAGATCCTCGACCCCCAGGGCCAGGCGGTGCAGCGTGCACTGCCGCGCCTGGGCTTCGAGGGCATCGCCGACGTCCGCCAGGGGAAGCGCTTCGAGCTGGAAGTGGAGGGTCCGGTCGACCAGGCCGCCCTCGACCGCATCCACAAGATGGCCGAAACGTTCCTCGCCAACACCGTCATCGAAGACTTCGTCGTCAAGGTGGAGTCGTGACCGCTCGCATCGGTGTCGTCACGTTCCCCGGAACGCTCGACGACCGTGACTCGCTGCGCGCCGTCCGCCTCGCGGGCGCGGAGCCGGTCTCGCTGTGGCACCGCGACAAGGACCTGCACCAGGTCGACGCGGTCGTCCTCGCGGGCGGCTTCTCCTACGGCGACTACCTGCGCGCCGGTGCCATCTCCCGGTTCTCGCCGGTGATGGAGACCGTCATCGAGCAGGCCAAGGCCGGCATGCCGGTCCTGGGCATCTGCAACGGCTTCCAGGTCCTCACCGAGGCCCACCTGCTGCCGGGCGCGATGCTCCGCAACAACCACCTGCACTTCATCTGCCGCGACCAGAAGCTCCGCGTCGAGAACGCCGGGACCTCCTGGACCGGCGACTACGAGCAGGGCCAGGAGATCTCCGTCCCGCTCAAGAACATGGACGGCCGCTACGTCGCCGACCAGCGCACCCTGGACGAACTGGAGGGCGAGGGCCGCGTGGCCTTCCGCTACCTGGACTTCAACCCCAACGGGTCGCTGAACGACATCGCCGGCATCACCAACGCCGCGGGCAACGTCGTGGGCCTCATGCCGCACCCCGAGCACGCGGTGGAGCCGCTGGTCGGTACCGGCCGTACCGACGGCCTCGGATTCTTCACCTCGATCCTGAAGAAGCTGGTCTCCGCATGACTCTGGACACCGTCAAGCACGCCGCCGAGACCCCGGACTCGGCGCAGCCCTGGAAGGAACTCGGCCTCAAGGAGGACGAGTACCAGCGCATCCGCGAGATCCTCGGACGCCGGCCCACGGGCGCCGAGCTCGCCATGTACTCCGTCATGTGGTCCGAGCACTGCTCGTACAAGAGCAGCAAGGTCCACCTGAAGCAGTTCGGCGAGAAGGCCCCCCAGAACGACGCCATGCTCGTCGGCATCGGCGAGAACGCCGGCGTCGTCGACGTCGGCCAGGGTTACGCGGTCACCTTCAAGGTCGAGTCGCACAACCACCCCTCGTACATCGAGCCCTACCAGGGTGCGGCCACCGGCGTCGGCGGCATCGTCCGCGACATCCTCGCCATGGGTGCCCGCCCCGTCGCCGTCGTGGACCCGCTGCGCTTCGGCGCGGCCGACCACCCCGACACCAAGCGCGTCCTGCCGGGCGTCGTCGCGGGCATCGGCGGCTACGGCAACTGCCTGGGCCTGCCCAACATCGGCGGCGAGGTCGTCTTCGACGCCTGCTACCAGGGCAACCCGCTGGTCAACGCCGGCTGCATCGGCGTGATGAAGCACGAGGACATCCACCTCGCCAAGGCCTCCGGCCCCGGCAACAAGGTCATCCTCTACGGCGCCCGCACCGGCGGCGACGGCATCGGCGGCGTCTCGGTCCTCGCGTCCGAGACCTTCGACGACACCAAGCCCACCAAGCGCCCCGCCGTCCAGGTCGGCGACCCCTTCCAGGAGAAGCTCCTCATCGAGTGCACCCTGGAGATCTTCAAGGAGAAGCTGGTCGCGGGCATCCAGGACCTCGGCGGCGCCGGCCTGTCCTGCGCCACCTCCGAGCTGGCCTCCGCCGGCTCCGGCGGCATGCGCGTCGAGCTCGACACCGTCCCGCTGCGCGACGCGACGCTCTCGCCCGAGGAGATCCTCATGAGCGAGTCGCAGGAGCGCATGTGCGCGATCGTCGAGCCGCAGCACGTCGACCGCTTCATGGAGATCTGCGAGAAGTGGGACGTCATCGCCACCGTCATCGGTGAGGTGACCGACGGCGAGCGCCTGGAGATCTTCTGGCACGGCGAGCAGATCGTGGACGTGCCCCCGGGCACCGTCGCCCACGAGGGCCCGGTCTACCACCGCCCGTACGCCCGCCCCGAGTGGCAGGACGCCCTCCAGGCCGACGACGCGAACAAGCTGCCCCGCCCGCAGACCTCCGAGGAGCTGCGCGCGCAGGTCCTGGCGCTGGTCTCGTCCCCGAACCAGGCCTCGAAGTCGTGGGTCACCGACCAGTACGACCGCTTCGTGCAGGGCAACACCGTCCTCGCGCAGCCCGAGGACGCGGGCATGGTCCGCATCGACGAGGAGTCCAACCTCGGCGTCGCCATGGCCACCGACGGCAACGGCCGCTACGCCAAGCTCGACCCGTACACGGGCGCGCAGCTGGCCCTGGCCGAGGCGTACCGCAACGTCGCCGCGACCGGCGCCAAGCCCCTCGCGATCTCCGACTGCCTCAACTTCGGCTCGCCGGAGGACCCGGGCGTCATGTGGCAGTTCGCCGAGGCCACCCGCGGTCTCGCCGACGGCTGCCTGGAGCTGGGCACCCCGGTCACCGGCGGCAACGTCTCGCTGTACAACCAGACCGGCGACACCGCGATCCACCCGACCCCGGTCGTGGCGGTCCTCGGTGTGATCGACGACGTCAACCGCCGTACGCCGATGGCGTTCGCGGAGGCCGGCCAGCTGCTGTACCTGCTCGGCGACACCGCCGAGGAGTTCGGCGGCTCGGCCTGGTCGCAGGTCGTCCACGACCACCTCGGCGGCCTGCCGCCCAAGGTGGACCTGGGCCGCGAGAAGCTGCTCGCGGAGATCCTGATCTCCGCCTCCCGCGACGGCATGATCGACGCCGCGCACGACCTGTCCGACGGCGGCGTGGTCCAGGCGCTCACCGAGTCCTGTCTGCGCGGCGGCAACGGTGCACGGATCGTGGTGCCGGAGGGCCTGGACGCGTTCACCTTCCTGTTCTCCGAGTCGGCGGGCCGGGCCATCGTGGCCGTCCCGCGCAGCGAGGAGCTCCGCTTCACCGACATGTGCGGTGCGCGCGGTCTGCCCGCCACCCGCATCGGCGTGGTGGACGGTGACGAGATCGAGGTCCAGGGCGAGTTCACGATTCCGCTGGCCGAGCTCCGCGAGGCCCACGAGGCGACGATCCCGGCCCTGCTGGCCTGATCGGTTCGTTCCCGTTCGAGCGGTACGGGGCCCCGTCCACGCCGTGGGCGGGGCCCCGGCCGTTCGCCGCGCGCCCTCGCCGGCCGAAGCGGTCGTTGCGGTTCCGTAGCGCGCCGCCCCTCGGGCCGTGACCTGCCCGTTCGCATACTGACCCCGTGTCCGACCACGTCAAGTACCTTCCCCCAGCCGCGATACCCCTCGGCGGCGTTGCGAGCTGGGATCCCGTCGCTGCCGAGCGCTACCGCCGGGCGGGCGTTCCCCCGGTGTTCGCCCCCGCCGCCGGCGGCTGGGCGCTGGCCGCGCTGGTCTGCGCGGCGGCCGTCCTGCTCGGGTGGAACGATCCGGCAGTGGAGGAGGTCGGCACCTCCTGGTACGGCTACCTCCCGGCGGTCCTGCTGCTCGGCCTGCCCCTGTGGTTCCGGCTGATCCCGGTCGCGACCGCTCTCGCCGCACCGGTGCTCGCCGGGTACGCCGCGTTCGGGTTCGCCGGGCGCGCGGCCGACGACACCGCCGGCCGGGCCGGCAACGGGCTGGTCATCGCCGTGTGCGCGTACGCCTTCACCGGGGTTCTGGTGCGGCTGCGCTCCCGCAGGCGCCGGCGGGACCTCGTGCTCGCCGCCGCCGGCAAGGCCCGCCACCCGCTGCCCGGGAAGCTCCCGGACGGCCACCGCCGCCGCGGCCTGCCGCTGATCGCGACCGGCGGCGTGCTCAGCCTCGGCGCGGCGGCCCTCCTCGCCTGGGGACTGGCCCGGGACCTCGGCGCGGGGCCGGGCATCCCGTACGACGCCGCGGGCCAGCAGGTCCTCGCCATGCTGCTGCTCGTCCCCGGCGTTCCGCTGCTCGGCCGGGGCGTGGCCGCCCACCTCGCCGCCCGCCGCCTGCGGAAGGCCCCGCAGCCGGCCCTCGTCGTCGGCGTCCGTGCCGACCTGGACTTCCGCCTCTGGCTGTACCCCGATGCCCGCACCTCCTCCGCGCTGCCGCTCATCGCCTGCCGCGACCGGTTCGCGAACACGTGCGAGGGGGAGCGGACCCTGCTCGGCGGCACCGAGGAGCAGCTGCGCAGGGACCACCACGACATCGACCACCACAGCGAGCCCTTCGAGGCGATCATGTACGGGACGCCGTACGAGGGCGCGGAGGTGGTCCTCGAGGGAGCGGTCTTCGGCGGGAACACCCGGATCACCACCTGGGTGGCGGCCGCTCCCCTGCTGGCCGGCCGCCGGGGCGGCCGGTACGCCGGAAGCCCCGCCGGGACCTCGTACCGCCTTCGGCGCCGCACGGAGGCGGAGGAGGAGAAGGCCCGCCGGGCCGAGCGGTCCTCGTCCGACGGCGGCGGCTCCGGCTGCGGGTCGTCATCGAGCTGCGGCAGCGACAGCAGTTGCGGGAGCAGTTGCGGCAGCAGCTGCGGAGGCGGCTGCGGCGGCGGCGACTGATCGGGCAGACTCGCCGCATGGCATCCAGGACCCGCACCCGTAGCTACGACGCCGCGAAGATCCGCGCGGCCGTCACCGCGCAGTTCGGCCACATCTGCGACGCCGTCCGGGAACTGACCCCCGACCAGCTCGGACGCGGCACCGGGCTCGGCGCCTGGACGGTGGCCGACCTGGCCGCGCACATCGCGTGGATCGCCGACTCCCTCGCCGCCGGGCTGGCCCGCCCGCCGGCGGCCGTGCCCGAGCTGGCGGCCGTGGAGTGGCCCTTCGCCACCGCCTCCCTCGCCGGGAAGATCGCGGAGGCGGCCAAGGAGACCCTGGAGGGCGCGCCCCTGCCCGAGCTGTTCGAACAGGCCGGCGCCCGCATGGAGAAGGCGCTGGCCGCCAACCCGGGCCACCGGGTCCTGGACCTGTGGGTCGGGGACATGACCCTGGCCGACTTCCTCGTCACCCGGGCGGTGGAGCTGGTGGTCCACACGGACGACCTCAACCGGGCCGCCGGGACGGACATCCCGATCGAGCGGCAGGCCCTGGCCGCCGGCACCCGTCTCCTCGCCGACGCCCTGGCGCTCAAGGCGCCGGGCGGCTCGGTGGAGCTGCGCATCCCGCCCTTCGCCGTGGTCCAGTGCATCGAGGGTCCCCGCCACACGCGCGGCACCCCGCCCAACGTGGTGGAGACCGACCCGCTGACCTGGATCCGGCTGGCCACCGGCCGTACGGACTGGGCCTCGGCGGTGGCGGACGCGCAGGTCAGGGCCAGTGGCGAGCGGGCCGACCTGGCGGCGCTCCTGCCGGTGATGAGCTGACGCACCCGCACGGGTGAGCCCGCGGGAACCGCCGCGCCCCGCCGTCCGTCCCAGAGGCATGCCAACCCTCCGGCACCTCCCCGCAGCCCTGGCCGCCGTCCTGGCCCTCTCCGCCGCCACCACCGCCTGCGCCGAGGGCTCCGGTCCCGCCGGCACCCTTCCGGGCCCCGCCGTCGAGGGCTCCTGGGCCGTCCGCAGCCTGACCGCAAACGGCAGGACCCTGACCGCACCGCCGGCCGCCCGCCTGGCCGTCGAGCCCGGCACGGACCCGCGCCGGGCGCAGGCCTCCGGGAACTACGGCTGCAACGGCTTCCGCGCGGCCGTGGCGTACGGGACGGGCCCGGAGCGGTCGGCCATCACCGTGACCCCGGGCGACACCACGGCGATGGCCTGCGAGGGCCTGCCGTTCGAGACCGCCTTCGCCAAGCTCTTCCGCGGCCGCCTGGAGGTCCGCCGCCCCTCCGCCGACCACCTCGTGCTGAAGGCCGCCGACGGCAGCACCCTCGACCTCGTCGCGCAGCCGCCGACGCCGGACGCCCCCCTGACCGCCACCGCATGGACGGTCAGCGGGCTGGCCGGCGGCGGCACCGTCGCCCCGGTCCCGGCCGGGACCGAGGGCAAGGCCGTGTTCACCCTGGGCTCCGACTCCACCGCGAGCGGCACCCTCGGCTGCAACCGGTTCAGCGCCCCGGTGACCGTCGAAGGCCCCTCGCTCACCTTCGGGCCGCTGGTGACGACCCGGATGGCCTGCACCGGACCGGCGGGCGACCTGGAGCGCACGCTGACCGAGCTGTTCGGCAGCGGCCCGCTCACCTGGCGGATCCAGGCCCGGACCCTCACCCTGAGCGCGGCCGACGGGCACGGCCTGACCGCCGAGGCGGCCTCCGCCGCCGAATGACGGCCCGCCCGCCCCCGGGGCCGGGGGTCAGGAGGGGTACGGCAGCAGGCCGGCGTCCACCGCCTCCCAGGCCCGGCGCAGCTCGGCCAGCCGGGCCGGCTCCAGTGCGGCCCGGTCGGCCTGCTCGCGGGTGTCGGCGGCCAGGTCGAACAGCTGGTCCCGGCCCGCCTTCCCGCGGTAGTACTTCCAGTTCCCGCGCCGCAGGGCCCGCTCCCCGCGCACCCGCCAGAACAGGTCCCGCTCGGCCGGCTGCTCGCCGCGCAGCAGGTACCCGGCCAGGCTGACCCCGTCCAGCGGGTACGCCGGGTGCGGCCGGGCCCCGGCCAGCTCCAGCAGCGTCGCCGTCCAGTCCGGGGTGAACACCGGGAGCCGGCTGACCTGCCCGCCGTCGATCCGGGCCGGCCAGCGCACGATGTTCGGCACCCGGATGCCGCCCTCCTGCAGGGAGGCCTTGTTCCCCGACAGCGGCCAGTTGTACGAGAACCGCTCGCCGCCGTTGTCGCTGGAGAAGAACACCAGCGTGTCCTGCTCCCGGCCGGAGCGGCGCAGGGCGTCCAGCACCGCGCCGACCGAGCGGTCGAGGTCCTCGACCATCTGCCGGTACTTCTCGACGGAGCCGCCGTCCTGGTGCCACAGGGCCCGCGCGTCACCGGCCTTGATCCGGCGCTCGACCTCGGCGCTCGCCGCGGTGTCGCCGTCGGCGATCCACGGCCAGTGCGGGGTGGTGAAGTTGAGGTTCAGCAGCCACGGCCTGCCGCCGTGGTCGCGGGCGACGTACTCGGAGGCCCGCTCGGTCAGGATCCGGGTGTAGTAGCGCAGGTCCTTGTAGGCGGCGTCGCCCTCGTAGAGGTCGTACTCGCCGCCCAGGCCCAGCTTGGAGTAGTACTCCAGGGCCCCGCCGAAGTTGCCGAAGAACTCGTCCCAGCCGGACCGGGTCGGGCTGTAGTCCGGCAGGTAGCCGCAGTGCCACTTGCCGATCAGCGCGGTGGCGTAGCCGGAGTCGCGCAGCAGCGAGGCCAGCGTCGGGTGCGTGGGCTCCAGCCCGGCGGACCGGTCGGCGATCGGCTCGGCGAGCCCGCCCTTGGTGCGGCCCGGGTAGCGGCCGGTGTACAGGCTGAACCGGGTCGGCGAGCAGGTCGCCGAGCCGGAGTAGGCGTCCGTGAACCGGACGCCCTGGCGGGCGAGGCGGTCCAGGTTCGGCGTCCTGATGTGCGGCGAGCCGTACGAGGACAGGTCCGCCCAGCCGAGGTCGTCGCCCAGGATGAACAGGATGTTGGGCCGCCGGGACTGGCGGCCGCGGGCGGCGCGGAACTCCCGCTCGGCGGGAGCCGCTCCCGGGTCGGCGGGCGCCGGCTGCGGGGCCGCCTGGGCCGGGCCCGCGGCGGCTGCCGCGCCGACGGCCGCGGCGGCGGCGCCCGCGCCGACGGCACCGCCGAAGGCGCGCCGGGACAGCCGGGACAGCCGGGGCTGCGCTTGCTGGGCTTGCTGGGCTTCGTACGAGGTCACGGGTACTCCAGGGCACGGCCCGCCGGCCCGCCACGGGGGACGCCGGCCGGCCGGCGGGCGGCGCGGGACGGCGCGCGGCACGGCAAGCCAGCGGCGGCCCGGGCGGGCAGCAGCAGGAAAGGAAGAAGGGGAAGAACCGGCAGAAGGGCAAAGAACCGGCGAAGAGCAGGAAAAAATCCCCGAAAGGAAAGCGGGGAACGCGTGGGACTACGCGGGGCAGCGACAGATGGCGCTCGCGACACGGACCAGGTCCACGTGCCGGCGCTCGACGAGGGTGACGGCTCGGTCACCGATGGGCTGCATGGGGCGGAAGCCTGTCCGGCGTGCCCGCAGGCTGTCAACCTGCGCATTCCGGATATCGAGACGGTCACCCTCCGCAGGTGTTACCCGACTGTCCGCACTGTGACTTTTCCCGGCAGTCCCCAATTCGGACCAGTGGTCGATCTCGCCTACACTCGGTGGCGTGCCTCGTGGTGATGGACGACTCAACCACGACCTGCTCCCCGGCGAAAAGGGCCCCCAGGACGCTTGCGGCGTCTTCGGTGTCTGGGCTCCGGGTGAAGAGGTCGCCAAGCTCACCTACTTCGGACTGTATGCGCTGCAGCACCGTGGACAGGAGTCCGCGGGTATCGCTGTGAGCAACGGTTCCCAGATCCTCGTCTTCAAGGACATGGGCCTCGTTTCCCAGGTCTTCGACGAAACCTCTCTCGGCTCGCTCCAGGGTCATATCGCGGTCGGTCACGCCCGCTACTCGACCACCGGAGCCTCCGTCTGGGAGAACGCTCAGCCCACCTTCCGCGCGACCGCCCACGGCTCCATCGCCCTGGGCCACAACGGCAACCTGGTGAACACCGCCGAGCTTGCCGAGATGGTCGCTGACCTCCCCCGTCAGGACGGCCGCGCCACCCAGGTGGCGGCCACCAACGACACCGACCTGGTCACCGCCCTGCTGGCCGGCCAGACGGACGACGACGGCAAGCCCCTGACGATCGAGGAGTCGGCCGCCAAGGTCCTCCCGCAGGTCAAGGGCGCCTTCTCCCTCGTCTTCATGGACGAGGGAACCCTCTACACCGCCCGTGACCCGCAGGGCATCCGCCCGCTGGTCCTCGGCCGCCTGGAGCGCGGCTGGGTGGTCGCGAGCGAGACCGCCGCCCTCGACATCGTGGGCGCCAGCTTCGTCCGTGAGGTGGAGCCGGGCGAGCTCATCGCGATCGACGAGAACGGCCTGCGCACCTCCCGCTTCGCAGAAGCGAAGCCCAAGGGCTGTGTCTTCGAGTACGTCTACCTGGCGCGCCCGGACACCGACATCGCCGGCCGGAACGTCTACCTCTCGCGTGTCGAGATGGGCCGCCGTCTGGCCAAGGAAGCCCCGGTCGACGCCGACCTGGTCATAGCCACGCCGGAATCGGGCACGCCCGCCGCCGTCGGCTACGCCGAGGCCAGCGGGATCCCGTACGGCTCCGGCCTGGTCAAGAACGCCTACGTCGGCCGGACCTTCATCCAGCCCTCGCAGACCATCCGCCAGCTGGGCATCCGCCTCAAGCTCAACCCCCTCAAGGAAGTCATCCGGGGCAAGCGCCTGGTGGTCGTCGACGACTCGATCGTCCGCGGCAACACCCAGCGCGCGCTGGTCCGCATGCTCCGCGAGGCCGGTGCGGCCGAGGTCCACATCCGGATCTCCTCGCCGCCGGTGAAGTGGCCGTGCTTCTTCGGCATCGACTTCGCCACCCGGGCCGAGCTGATCGCCAACGGCATGAGCGTCGAGGAGATCGGCACCTCGCTGGGCGCGGACTCCCTCGCGTACATCTCGCTCGACTCGATGATCGAGGCGACGACCATCCAGAAGCCGAACCTCTGCCGCGCGTGCTTCGACGGCGAGTACCCCATGGAGCTGCCCGACCCGCAGCTGCTGGGCAAGCAGCTCCTGGAGACCGAGCTGGCCGGCGGCGCCGACGCCGCCGACGCGCTGCGCCGCCCGTAGCGCCGCACCCCGCTCCACCTGCGCCGGGCCCTGTCTTTGAGGCTTCTCCCAGGGCCCGGCACCACACGCAGCAACGACACGAAAGCTCTCGCCTGTCATGACAGAGAAGACCACCGGTGCCAGCTACGCAGCCGCCGGCGTCGACATCGAAGCGGGCGACCGCGCCGTCGAGCTGATGAAGGAGTGGGTGAAGAAGACGCAGCGCCCCGAGGTCCTCGGCGGCCTCGGCGGCTTCGCCGGCCTCTTCGACGCCTCCGCCCTCAAGCGCTACGAGCGCCCGCTGCTGGCCTCCGCCACCGACGGGGTCGGCACCAAGGTCGACATCGCCCGCCAGATGGGCGTCTACGACACCATCGGCCACGACCTGGTCGCCATGGTCATGGACGACATCGTGGTCTGCGGTGCCGAGCCGCTCTTCATGACCGACTACATCTGCGTGGGCAAGGTCCACCCGGAGCGCGTCGCGGCCATCGTCAAGGGCATCGCCGAAGGCTGCGTCCTGGCCGGCTGCGCCCTGGTCGGCGGCGAGACCGCCGAGCACCCGGGCCTGCTGGGCCCGGACGACTTCGACGTGGCGGGCGCCGGCACCGGTGTCGTCGAGTACGACCGCCTGCTCGGCGCGGATCGCATCCGTACGGGGGACGCGGTCATCGCGATGGCGTCCTCCGGCCTTCACTCGAACGGGTACTCGCTGGTTCGCCACGTGCTCTTCGACCGGGCCGGGATGTCCCTCGACCAGCACGTGGAGGAGCTCGGCCGGACCCTCGGCGAGGAGCTGCTCGAACCCACCAAGATCTACTCCCTGGACTGCATGGCGCTCACCCGGACGGCCGAGGTCCACGCCTACTCGCACATCACCGGCGGCGGCCTCGCGGCGAACCTGGCCCGGGTCATCCCGGACCACCTGCACGCCGCGGTCGACCGTTCGACCTGGACGCCGGGCGCGGTCTTCGACCTCGTCGGCAAGGCCGGCCGGGTGGAGCAGCTGGAGCTGGAGAAGACCCTGAACATGGGCGTCGGCATGATGGCCGTCGTCCCGCAGGAGTCGGTGGAGGTGGCCCTCACCGCCCTGGCGGACCGGGGCGTCGACGCCTGGGTGGCCGGCGAGATCACCGAGCGCGGCGAGCACGCCGAGGGTGCGGCCCTGACCGGCGCGTACGCGAGCTGAGACAGCACGGAAACCCGGTCCGGGGCGTGGCCCTGGACCGGGTTTCGTGTGTCTGCCGTGTTGCTCCGTGCTCAGCCGATGGTGGTCACGCCGTGCCACCTGCGTGCTGCGGACGGGACAGCGTCAGTCAAGCGCCGCGGCGCTGCTGAGTCGACGGGCCGGACTCGTCGTCCTCGTCCTCGTCGTCATCGCTGTTGTACAGATCCGCGTACTTGGCGTACGGGTCGTCGTCCTCGTCCAGCTCGTCATCGACGTCGACCGGCTCGCTGACAGGCAGCAGCGGCGCCGTCGGCGATGCGCCCAGCTCGTTGGCCAGACGCGTAAGGTCAGTCCCGCCGCTGTTGTACTTCAGCTGGCGGGCGACCTTTGTCTGCTTGGCCTTGGCCCGGCCGCGCCCCATGGCTCGACCCCCTCGGTGACGGGGCTCGACGGCCCCAGAGTCTGACACGCGTTCATGGTTCGGAGCGGACTCTCCGCGGAGAGACCGTCCGTAGGGGTTTAACGGTACCTGCTTCCGGGGCCATACGGTACGCCGCCCGCATGACGCGCCTCGGCGCAGGACCATCGAGGCGCCCCGTCCTCGCTGGTCAGCTGCGATTTTAACTCTTTCCTGGCGGGCGACCCGCCGAAGTGCAGTGAGTTCCGTCTCGCCGCACCCCGGCGGGCGCACACGGCAGGGGGCCGCAGGGCCGTCAGGAGGCCTGCGCCGCCTTCGCGGCGCGGCCGTCGGCCATCCGCTGCTCCGCGATCCGGTCGGCCGCCGCGGCCGGCGGAATGCCATCGGCCTTCGCGCGCGCAAAGATTTCGAGCGTGGTGTCGAAGATCTTCGTGGCCTTGGCCTTGCACCGGTCGAAGTCGAAGCCGTGCAGCTCGTCGGCGACCTGGATGACGCCGCCCGCGTTGACCACGTAGTCGGGCGCGTACAGGATGCCGCGGTCCGCGAGGTCCTTCTCGATGCCCGGGTGCGCGAGCTGGTTGTTCGCCGCACCGCAGACGATCTGCGCGGTGAGGGCGGGGACGGTGTCGTCGTTCAGGGCGCCGCCGAGCGCGCAGGGGGCGTAGATGTCGAGCCCGCCGACGGACTCCGCGCGGATCAGCGCGTCCGTGTCGGCGACGGCGGTGACCTGCGGGTGCTTGTCGAGGATGCGGCGCACGGACTCCTCGCGGACGTCCGTGATGAGGACCTCGGCGCCGTCCTCCAGGAGGTGCTCGACCAGGTAGTGGCCGACCTTGCCGACGCCCGCCACGCCGACCTTGCGGCCGCGCAGGGTCGGGTCGCCCCACAGGTGCTGGGCGGAGGCCCGCATGCCCTGGAAGACGCCGAAGGCGGTGAGCACGGAGGAGTCGCCGGCGCCGCCGTTCTCGGGGGAGCGGCCGGTGGCCCACCGGGTCTCGCGGGCGACGACGTCCATGTCCGCCACGTACGTGCCGACGTCGCAGGCCGTCACGTAGCGGCCGCCGAGGGACTCGACGAACCGGCCGTAGGCCAGCAGCAGTTCCTCGGTCTTGACGACCTCCGGGTCACCGATGATGACGGCCTTGCCGCCGCCCAGGCCGAGGCCGGCCATGGCGTTCTTGTAGGACATGCCGCGCGAGAGGTTCAGCGCGTCGAGGACGGCCTCCTCGTCGGAGGCGTACGCGTGGAAGCGCGTGCCGCCGAGGGCGGGGCCCAGGGCGGTGGAGTGGATGGCGATGACGGCCTTCAGGCCCGTGGCTCGGTCCTGGCACAGCACGACTTGCTCGTGGCCGCCCTGTTCCGTGCGGAACAGGGTGTGCAGGACGCCGTCGGTCATTTCGGTCACGGTGGTGACTCCCATGGAAGAGATGCGGCGGAAAGACGCCCGCCCTGCGGGTGGGGGAGGGCGTGCTGGGAGCAGAGTAAGACCTGACGGCCCCGCGCACTCGACCTGTCCAAAGATCGGAACACTCGCGGAGTACCTACCCCGCCGCCCGGAGCGCAAGCGGGCGGGGGCCGCGGGCGGGCGTACGCGGGCGGGCACGGGGCGGAGTAGGCCCGGGCGGCGCGGGGGAGTACGAAGAGCGTGAGCGAATCCTCCGAGACCGAGCTGCCGTCCGCGCGCTCGGCGCCGACCGTCCCGTACGCCTCCTACCTGCGCGTCTACGAGCCCCTGGCGGCCTTCGCGGAGCCGGAGCGCACGCACTGGGCCTCGTACGCCCGGCGGGCGGCGGTGCCGACGGCCCAGGACGAACTGCGTCGCTCGCTGGCGGACTTGGTGCGGGTCCCGGTGGTCGGGGTTCCGGTCCACGAGAGCGCGGACGCGTTCACCGCCCGCGTGGACGGGGTGCTCCTGGTCTGCCCCTGGCGGACCCGGCTGCGCGGCTGGCTGGCGCTCAAGGAGCTCGTCGAGGAGTTCCCGCAGCCGGTGCTGGACGCGGCGCTCCCGCCGCCGGCCAGGCAGCGGGCGGCCGAGGAGTACGAGCGCTGGCGCGAGCGGAACCCGGACGCGCGGCCGTGGATCCGCACCGCGGTGTGGCAGGTGCCGCTGCGCTGGTTCGTGCTGGTGGCCGACGAGGAGCGGGAGTACGTGCCCGGCGAGCGGCTGCGCTACCGGACCCCGATGGTGCAGGCCCGGCGGCGGCTGGCACGCGGCCTGCGGACGCTGCGGGAGGCGGAGGGGTACGAGGGGTTCGCGGACGCCCTGGTGGAGGTCGGCAGCTGGCTGGAGGAGTTCCACCCGCGGTCCATGGTCGAGCTGGACTACGGCGGGCTGGTGCACGCGCTGTCGGGGGACCGGCTGGCCGCCGACCGCTCGGCCCGGGACGTGGCGGTCGGCCTCGCGGCGCTGCGCTCCGGGGACGAGGTCGCGGCGGCCGAGGCGTACGAGGAGCTGTCGGAGCGCTGGCGGGAGGTGCGGGAGCGGCTGTTCGCGAACTGAAGAGGCGGGTGATGCGGGTGCGGGATGCGGAAAAGGTGTGTCGATCTCATGCCGGATCTATCGCACCCATCGGCCGATCGGGTAAAAACAGCCGTTCGGTGTCGTGCCGAGTCCTTGGGCCGGGACCTACGTCCCGATACGGGCCATTGGCCCAAGCGTGACGGACTGCACTAAACACACCCTTGCGCCGTTCCCCTACCCTCGTGCCAAAATAGGACAAGGAGTCCGGGGAGGGTTCCTTCCGCCCAACTAAGGGCGGAATGCTCGGCATTGCACGCTACGGGGGGTCTGAGGACTCCTGATCGCTCTGTGACTGATCGTCACAGTGGGGTGACTGTCCGTTATAGGGCGGTCCATCGGCTTCCGCCGCTGATGAACACCTCGGAGGGCAATTCCGTCGGTTTGGCCGTCAAGGCTGGACGGATGGTGTAGTTGTAGTGCCGAGGACAAGCCGTTCGTCCTATAACCGACTCGGCCCGCGTATGTCCATTTCGGGCAACGCGGGCCAAGGTGCAGAATTTAGAGGAAAGAACCGAGATGGTTCGGTTCTCCCGAGGAGGCCGCTCATGACCGCTCGCACCCCTGATGCCGAGCCGCTGCTGACCCCGGCTGAGGTTGCCACGATGTTCCGCGTGGACCCGAAGACGGTGACCCGCTGGGCCAAGGCCGGCAAGCTCACGTCCATCCGCACCCTGGGTGGGCACCGCCGTTACCGCGAGGCCGAGGTTCGCGCCCTGCTCGCGGGAATTCCGCAGCAGCGCAGCGAGGCCTGAGGTCGCGCACAGCACCCCTGTTTTATTGCTTGACCGGGACTGCATCGGATCCCCCAATCCGATGAACCCCACTGGTTCATGCGGCCGGACCTGCCCCAACAGGTTCCCGGCCGTTCGATCGCGCTGGACTCCGCCGGGTCCAGCGCGATCTTTTTGTGCCCGGGTCGGGGCCGATCGTGCCGGCGGTGATGCATGGCCGGATGGGGTGCCATTGCACATATTAAATCGAGCGCACGTAGGGGTGCGATAAATGTGCGCATCCCAAAAACTCGCGTGGTGACTCCGGTCACATCTTGTCACTCTTGTGCAGCGCCGCCTCCACTCGTAGGGGAATGGCGGCGCACCGCGCTTCATACCGACGGGGGATTTTTTGCGGATGCGACCGGTCCGCCGCCGGTGCGGCCCGCAAGCCCCCTCGAGAGCCCCTCGGAAGCCCCCTCGAACCCGCTTGCCCCGCACCGGGGCCGCACATGCAGCAGGGCCCGCATCCTGCGGATGCGGGCCCTGCTGCGATTGCGATCCTGACGGGACTTGAACCCGCGACCTCCACCTTGACAGGGTGGCGAGCTAACCAACTGCTCCACAGGACCTCGATGCGCAGCCGATTTCGCGTGGCTGCGCATCAGACTGTACAGCAGTTCCGGGGGTGCGGTCGAACCGGACGCCGCCGGACGCGGCCGGACGGCCGGGGTCACGGCGCCGCCGCGTCCACCGCCTTCACGATCCGCTTGTCGGAGATCGGGTAGGCCGTGCCGAGCGCGTGCGCGAAGTAGCTGACCCGGAGCTCCTCGATCATCCAGCGGATCTCGGTGACCGCCTCCGGGACCGGCCGGCCCTTCGGCAGCTGCTCCAGCAGCCACGCGTACTCGTCCTGCATCTCGTGGACCTTCTCCATGCGCGTGGTGTCGCGCTGGACGGCCGTCGGCATCTGCTGGAGCCGCCGGTCCGCCGCCACCAGGTAGCGCATCAGGTCCGGCAGCCGGCGCAGCCCCGTCCGCGTCACGAAACCGGGCGGCATGAGGGCCGCCAGCTGCT
This sequence comes from Streptomyces sp. NPDC046866, assembly GCF_040704625.1. NCBI lineage: Bacteria > Bacillati > Actinomycetota > Actinomycetes > Kitasatosporales > Streptomycetaceae > Streptomyces > Streptomyces sp. NPDC046866. The sequence continues at coordinate 53,485 of NZ_JBEYXN010000001.1, read as the reverse complement.
CCCTGACGTCCTGGAGGTTCGCCACCAGGGCGAGGCTCTGGGTGGCCTTCAGGCGCCGCTCACAGGCCTGCCAGGCGGCCAGTACCTGCTGCACCTGGCCGACGGTGCGCACGGTCGTGTCCACCAGGTCGGCGCGCACGGCCTCGTACAGCTTCCGGAAGCCCGCCTCGTCCCAGGCCGGACCGCCGTGGTCCGCGATCAGCCTGTCGGTCGCGGCCGTCGCGCAGTCGTCGAACAGCTCCTGGACGGAGCCGTGCGGACTGCGCGACAGGGCCAGCTTCTGCTGGTTGGTCAGCCGGTCGGAGGCGAACTTCGCCGCGTTGACCGGGATGTTGAGGAGGATCAGCCTGCGGGTTCCCAGCCACATCGCCTGCTGCTGCTCGGCCTCGGTGTCGAAGAGCCGTACGGCCACGCTCGCGCCCTCGTCGACCAGCGCCGGGTACGCCTTCACGGGCTGGCCCGCGCGCCGGGTCTCGAACACCTTCTCCAGCGTGCCGATGGTCCAGTCCGTGAGCCCGGAGCGCTCCACCGACGCGCCGCCCGCCCGCTCGGCGGTGGCCGCGGCCGCCTTGGACAGCGCCTGGCGGGCCTTGGGCTTGAGCTTGAGGCGCAGGGCCTCCAGGTCCTTGTCCTCGGCGATCTTGCGGCGCCGCTCGTCGACGATCCGGAAGGTGATCTTCAGGTGCTCCGGGATGCGGGCCGTGTCGAAGTCGTCGGCCGTCACCGGCACCCCGACCATCCGGTGCAGCTCCCGCGCCAGGGTGACCGTCAGCGGCTCCTGCAGCGGCACGGCCGTGTCCAGGAAGCGCGCCGCGTAGTTGGGCGCGGGCACGTAGTGCCGGCGGATCGGCTTCGGCAGCGAGCGGATCAGCTCCGTGACGACCTCCTCGCGCAGGCCCGGGATCTGCCAGTCGAAGCCCTCGCCGGTGACCTGGTTCAGCACCTGCAGCGGGATGTGGACCGTCACGCCGTCCGCGTCCGCGCCCGGCTCGAACTGGTACGTCACCCGGAACTTCAGCTGCCCCTGCCGCCAGGAGTCGGGGTAGTCCGCCTTGGTGACCCCGGCCGCCTTCTCGGTCAGCAGCATCTCGCGCTCGAAGTCGAGGAGCTCGGGCTCCTCGCGCCGCTTGTGCTTCCACCAGGAGTCGAAGTGCGCCCCGGACACCACGTGCTCGGGGATCCGCTGGTCGTAGAAGTCGAACAGGGTCTCGTCGTCGACGACGATGTCGCGGCGCCGGGCCCGGTTCTCCAGCTCCTCCACCTCGGTGAGGAGCTTGCGGTTGTCCGCGTAGAACTTGTGGTGGGTGCGCCAGTCCCCCTCGACGAGCGCGTTGCGGATGAACAGCTCGCGCGAGACCTCGGGGTCGATCCGCCCGTAGTTCACCTTCCGCTGGGCGACGATCGGCACGCCGTACAGCGTGACCCTCTCGTACGCCATCACGGCCGCCTGGTCCTTCTCCCAGTGCGGCTCGCTGTACGTGCGCTTGATCAGGTGCTGTGCCAGCGGCTCGACCCACTCGGGCTCCACCTTGGCGTTGACCCGGGCCCACAGCCGCGAGGTCTCCACCAGCTCCGCCGACATCACGAACTTCGGCTGCTTCTTGAACAGCGCCGAGCCCGGGAAGACAGCGAACTTCGCGCCGCGGGCGCCGAGGTACTCGTTCTTGTCGGTGTCCTTCAGGCCGATGTGCGACAGCAGGCCCGCCAGCAGCGACACGTGCACGTGCTGCTCGGGCGCGTCCGTCTCGTTCACGTGGATGCCCATGCCGCGGGCGACCGTGCGCAGCTGCGAGTAGATGTCCTGCCACTCCCGGATCCGCAGGAAGTTCAGGTACTCCTGCTTGCACATCCGGCGGAACGAGGACGAGCCGCGCTCCTTCTGCTGCTCGCGCACGTAGCGCCACAGGTTCAGGTACGACAGGAAGTCGCTGGTCTCGTCCTTGAAGCGGGCGTGGTGCTGGTCGGCCTGGGTCTGCTTGTCCGAGGGCCGCTCGCGCGGGTCCTGGATCGACAGGGCCGCCGCGATGACCATGACCTCGCGGACGCAGTTGTTCTTGTCCGCCTCGATGACCATGCGGGCCAGCCGCGGGTCCACCGGGAGCTGCGAGAGCTGGCGGCCCATCGGGGTCAGCCGCTTGCGGGCGTCCTTCTCCTTGGGGTCCAGCGCGCCGAGCTCCTGCAGGAGCTGGACGCCGTCGCGGATGTTGCGGTGGTCCGGCGGGTCGATGAAGGGGAACTTCTCGATCTCGCCGAGGCCGGCCGCGGTCATCTGGAGGATGACGGAGGCCAGGTTCGTGCGCAGGATCTCCGCGTCGGTGAACTCCGGGCGGCCGGCGAAGTCGTCCTCGGAGTACAGCCGGATGCAGATGCCGTCGCTGGTGCGGCCGCAGCGGCCCTTGCGCTGGTTGGCGCTGGCCTGCGAGATCCGCTCGATGGGCAGGCGCTGGACCTTGGTGCGGTGGCTGTAGCGGGAGATGCGGGCGGTGCCCGGGTCGATCACGTACTTGATGCCGGGGACGGTCAGCGAGGTCTCCGCGACGTTCGTCGCGAGGACGATCCGGCGGCCGCTGTGCGGCTGGAAGACCCGGTGCTGCTCGGCGTGCGAGAGGCGGGCGTAGAGCGGCAGCACCTCGGTGGAGCGGAGCTTCTTCTTGATGAGGGCGTCGGCGGTGTCGCGGATCTCGCGCTCGCCGGAGAGGAAGACCAGGATGTCGCCCGGGCCCTCGGCCTGGAGCTCGTCCACGGCGTCGCAGATCGCGGTGATCTGGTCGCGGTCGCTGTCCGCCGCGTCTTCGTCGCCCTCCTCCAGCAGCGGCCGGTAGCGGACCTCCACCGGGTACGTGCGGCCACTGACCTCCACGATCGGCGCGTCGCCGAAGTGGCGGGAGAAGCGCTCCGGGTCGATGGTCGCCGAGGTGATCACGACCTTGAGGTCGGGGCGCTTCGGCAGCAGCTGGGAGAGGTAGCCCAGCAGGAAGTCGATGTTCAGGGACCGCTCGTGCGCCTCGTCGATGATGATCGTGTCGTACGCGCGCAGCTCGCGGTCCGTCTGGATCTCGGCGAGCAGGATGCCGTCGGTCATCAGCTTCACGAAGGTGGCGTCCGGGTCCACCTGGTCGGTGAAGCGGACCTTCCAGCCGACCGTCTGCCCGATCTCGGACTTCAGCTCCTCGGCGATCCGCTCCGCGACGGTGCGCGCGGCGATCCGGCGGGGCTGGGTGTGCCCGATCATGCCGCGGACGCCGCGGCCGAGCTCCATGCAGATCTTGGGGATCTGCGTGGTCTTGCCGGAGCCGGTCTCGCCGGCGACGATCACGACCTGGTGGTCGCGTATCGCCTCGGCGATCTCGTCCTTCTTCTGGCTGACGGGCAGGGACTCGGGATACGTGACCTCGGGCATCCGCGAGGCACGCGCGGCCAGCCGCGCGGCGGCCTTCTCGGCCTCCGCGGCGATCTCGTCGAGCACGGCCTGCTTGGCCTCGGGCTTGCGGATGCGGCGGGCGCCTTCGAGGCGGCGGCCGAGGCGGTGCGCGTCGCGGAGGGAGATCTCACCGAGAAGCGTCTGCAGGGCGGCGAAGGAAGTAGACATACCTGCTCGAGGATCTCACCTGCTCCCTCCGGGTGGCGAACGCATTTGTCAGGCGGACCCGTAACATTTCGGGACGAGTCCCCCGACGCCTTTCCGTGAGAGGTCCCGCCCATGCCGAGCAGCCCGCGCCGCCGTGTGTGGTGCCTGCTGGCGGGCGCCCTGTTGGCGCTGCTGTGCGCGGCCGCGGGTGCGGGGTCCGCTGCGGGAGCGGCCGCCCCGGTCGGGGCTGCCGGAGCCCGTACGTCCGCGGCGGTCCAGGCGGGCCCCGAGGGTGCGGCGGCGGTCCCCGCGGCCGCGGTGGTACGGGCTGCCGACCGGGGGGCGCCGCAGTGCGGTCCCGGGCCGGCGGCGCCCGACCGGGACCCGGCCGTGCCGGCGCGGGCCGGCGGCCACACGGAGCACGGCGTCGCGGCCGGGAGCCGGACGGCGCCCCGTGGCGGCTGGGCCCCCTGCGCGCTCCCGCGTGCGCTGGTCTGCGTACGCGGGCCCGACCGGCCGGCGCCCCGGCCGGTGGAGCTGTCGGTGATGCGGGTGTAGGAGGGCCGGTCGCCCGCTGTGGCGCCCGTCTTTCCTCCTCGTCCCCATCCTTCACTCCGCAGCTCTGGAGCATCCGCATGCCCTCTTCCCCGTCCCCGTCCCCGTCCTGGTCCGGCCGTGCCGCCCGGCGCAAGCCGCTGCTGATCGCGGCCGCCGTCGCGGCCGCCTCCGTCGCCCTCGGGCTCGCCTCCTGGCAGGCCACCAAGCCCGCCGACCGCGCGGACCGCGCCGACCGGGGGTCCTCCGCCGCGCAGCCCCGGTCCGCCGGCTCCGACACCCGCGCGGGGCTCGCCGCCCTCGCCCGCCGCGACGCCGGCGACAAGCTGGCCGTGGGCCGCGCGGACGCCCCGGTCGTGCTGATCGAGTACTCCGACTTCCGGTGCGGCTACTGCGGCAAGTTCACCCGCGACACCGAGCCCGGGCTGATCGCGAAGTACGTCGAGGACGGCACCCTGCGCATCGAGTGGCGCAACTTCCCGATCTTCGGCGCGGAGTCCGAGGCCGCGGCCAGGGCCGCGTGGGCCGCAGGCCAGCAGGACCGGTTCCGGCCGTTCCACGCCGCCGCCTACGCCGAGGGAGCCAAGGAGAAGGGCTTCGGCGAGGCGCGGCTGCTGGAGCTGGCCCGCGAGGCCGGGGTGCCGGACCTGGAGCGCTTCCGGCGGGACATGGCCGGCGAGGGCGCCGCGTCGGCGCTGCACAAGGACCAGGAGGAGGGATACGGCATCGGGGTGAGCTCCACCCCGTCCTTCCTGGTGAACGGCCGGCCGATCGCCGGGGCCCAGCCGCAGGCCGCCTTCGCCGCGGCCATCGAGCAGGCCAAGGCCAGGGCCGGGGCCGCGGCCGGCGCCGGGGCCGCGCGGTGACCGGCATCGGCTACCTCGCCGCCCTGCTGGGCGGCCTCCTGGCCCTGCTCAGCCCGTGCAGCGCACTGCTGCTGCCGGCCTTCTTCGCGTACTCGATCGACTCCCGCAGCCGGCTGCTGGCCCGGACCGGGATCTTCTACGCGGGCCTCGCCACCACCCTCGTCCCGCTGGGCGCGGCCTCCTCGACCGCCGGGCGGTTCTTCCACGGCCACCGCGACGCGCTCGTCCTGGCCGGCGGCTGGCTGATCGTCGCCCTCGGGGTCGTACAGGTCCTGGGCCTGGGCTTCGCCCCGCGGCGGATCTCGGAGCTCTCGGGCCGGATCCGGCCGACGACCGCCGTGTCGGTGTACGCGCTGGGCGCGGTGTACGGGCTGGCCGGGTTCTGCGCCGGCCCGATCCTGGGCAGCGTCCTGACGGTGGCCGCGGTCAGCGCCAGCCCGGTCTACGGCGGGCTGCTGCTGGCGGCGTACGCGCTGGGGATGGCCGTACCGCTGTTCCTGCTGGCCCTGCTGTGGGAGCGCTTCGACCTCGGGCGGCGGCGCTGGCTGCGCGGGCGCCCGCTCCGGCTGGGCCGACTGGAGCTGCACACCACCTCGCTGCTGTCCGGGTTGTTCTTCATCGCCCTGGGCACGCTGTTCCTCGCGTACGACGGGGCGAGCGCCCTTCCCGGGCTGCTGGACGTGGACGACTCGTACGCGGTGGAGCAGCGGGTGCAGGGGGTCGCGGGGGCGGTGCCGGACTGGGTGCTGCTGGCCTCGGTCGCCGTGGGCGCGCTCGCCGTGGCCCTGGTGCGCCGGCGCAGCGCCGCCCGCTCCGGGGCGGCGCCGGCGGAGGAGGGGTAAAGCAGAAGGCCCCGTCCGAGGGACGGGGCCTTCCTTTTGTGGCTGGGGCCGGGGTCGAACCGGCGACCTATCGCTTTTCAGGCGATCGCTCGTACCAACTGAGCTACCCAGCCACGAAACCGTTTCCGGTCTCAGCGATCCTGACGGGACTTGAACCCGCGACCTCCACCTTGACAGGGTGGCGAGCTAACCAACTGCTCCACAGGACCATGCAGTGTGCGAGAACCAGTCTTGCACACGGTAATGCGTACCCCCAACGGGATTCGAACCCGTGCTACCGCCTTGAAAGGGCGGCGTCCTGGGCCACTAGACGATGAGGGCTAAAGGCCCGCCGGGGCGCTTTCCAGCGCGTCGGGGACGTGAGAAGCATATGGGATGCGGGGAGCTATCGCCAAAACGGTTTCCTCCCGCCCCCGGGGAGGGCCCCCGGCGGAGGGACAATGACCGCGTGCTGGAGATGACACGCGAGGAGTTCGAGGAGCTCGTCGCCGAGGCCCTGGACCGCATCCCGCCGGAGCTGACGCGGTTGATGGACAACGTGGCGGTCTTCGTGGAGGACGAGCCGCCGGCGGACGACCCCGAGCTGCTCGGCCTGTACGAGGGGACCCCGCTCACGGACCGCGGCGAGTGGTACGCCGGCGTGCTGCCGGACCGGATCACCATCTACCGGAACCCCACCCTGCGGATGTGCGACAACCGGGACGACGTGATCGCGGAGACGGAGATCACGGTGGTCCACGAGATCGCGCACCACTTTGGGATCGACGACGCCCGGCTGCACGCCCTGGGGTACGGGTGACGCGGCCGGTCGAAAATGCCGAGGCCATCGACCCGGACGTCGACCTGCACGTGCCGGCGCAGCGCGCCGAGCCGCAGGGCCCGGTGCTGGCGGCGATCGCCGCCGGCGGCGCGCTCGGGGCCTCCGCCCGGTACGGGCTGGTGCTGCTGTGGCCGGCCGCGCCGACGGGCTTCCCGTGGGCGACGTTCTGGACCAACACGGCCGGCTGCGCGCTGATCGGGGTGCTGATGGTCCTGATCGGGCAGGGCGGCCGGAAGCCGCCGCACCCGCTGCTGCGGCCGTTCGCCGGGGTCGGGGTGCTCGGCGGGTTCACCACCTTCTCCACGTACGCGGCGGACTTCGCGCGGCTGTTGGACGGGGGCGAGGCCGAGCTCGCGCTCGGCTACGCCGGGCTCACGGTGGCCGCGGCGCTGGCCGCGGTCTGGGCGGCCGCCTCGGCGACCCGCCTCGCGGTGCGCCGTGCGGCGGGCCGGGGGCGCGGGTGAACTGGCTGCTGGTGGTGGCGGGCGCCGTCGTCGGGGCGCCGCTGCGGTACCTGACGGACCGTGCGGTGCAGGTGCGCCACGACTCGGTGTTCCCCTGGGGGACGTTCGTGGTGAACACGGCCGCCTGTCTGGTGCTCGGAGCGCTGACCGGGGCGGCGCTGGCCGGTGCGGTCTCCTCCCGGCTGGGCCTGCTGGTGGGGACGGGGCTGTGCGGGGCGCTGAGCACGTACTCGACGTTCTCGTACGAGACCCTGCGCCTGGCCGAGCAGGGCCGGCGCTTCCTGGCGTCCGCGAACGTGGCGGCCTCGGTGCTGGCCGGGCTGGGGGCGGTGGTGCTCGGGTCGCAGGTGGCGCGGCAGCTGCTGGCCTGAGCCCCGGGGGCGCGCGCGGGCGTCCGGGCGGATTGCGGACAGCCGGTGTCCCCAAGAGCGTGTCTCTTACGGGGCAAAGGGAGTTGGGCATATTGACCCGCTCACCCCTGCGGGCCCGACCGCCCCTTCGGAGGTGCTCCCGTGCGCCCGTTGTCCGCTTCCCTCCGACTGGCCGCCACCGCGCTCGCGGTCGCTGCCAGTGCGGGCTGCATGAGCGTCGGCGAGGACGCCGCCAAGCCCGGCCCCTCCACCGCCGGGAACCACCAGGGCGCCGACGGCGCGGCGGGCGCCGCGGCCGGACGGACCGCCGCGGGCCACGGCTCCGGCCACGGCGCGAAGGCCGGTGCGCAGGGCCAGGAGGGCAAGGCCGCCGAGGACGGCAAGGCCTCCGGCGCGACCGGGGCCACCCCGAGCCCGGGTGCGCCGGCCGGGAAGCCCGGGGCTCCCTCGCCGTCGGCCGGCCCGGCGGCGGGCGGGGCCGGCCAGGGGCCGCACCAGCCGCCCTCGGGCGGGGGCGGGGCCGGTGGTTCGGGCGGGGGGCCGGCCACGCCGCCCGGCCAGACGCCGACGCCGGAGCCGCCCGTGAGCTCCCCCACACCGCCGGCCCCCACGCCGCCGCAGCCGGAGCCCAGCGCCTCGGCCAGCGCCTAGCCGGGCGCCGTGCAGGCCGCGGCGCCCGGTCGCGGCGTACCGGGTATCGCCGCAGGTCAGGGCGGATCGGGGCGGAACGACTTGCCAGACCCCCGGATGGGTGCGTATGGTTATAGATCGTTTGATCCCATTGCCCGGCGCCGAATCCGAAGAGCGCCGTGTGGCGCGTACTCTCCCTAGCCGTGGCTGACCGCATCGAGGCGGTCGATTTGCGATTCACGGAGTTTGGGCGCGTGCCGAGACTCCGGAAGGTTTCGCATTTCGCATGTCCATTTCCAGTTCTGACCGTGCCGTCATGCCCGAGAACGACTCCGACGGGATCGTCGAGGCGGTCGAGGCCCTCGTGGTGACCGAGGCCATGGAGGCCGCCGAGGCGGACGAGATCATCGAGGCCCTCGAGGCCGATGTGACCGCCGACGACGCGCACGAGGACGCGGCAGACGCCGACGCCGAGCCCCAGGTGACCTTCGCGGACCTCGGTCTGCCCGAGGGCGTCGTGCGCAAGCTCGCCCAGAACGGTGTCACCGTCCCGTTCCCGATCCAGGCCGCGACCATCCCGGACGCCCTGGCCGGCAAGGACATCCTCGGCCGCGGACGCACCGGCTCCGGCAAGACCCTCTCCTTCGGCCTGCCGACCCTGGCGCGCCTCGCGGGCGGCTCCACCGAGAAGAAGAAGCCGCGCGCCGTCATCCTCACCCCGACCCGCGAGCTCGCGATGCAGGTCGCGGACGCCCTCCAGCCGTACGGCGACGTCCTCGGCCTGAAGATGAAGGTCGTCTGCGGCGGTACCTCCATGGGCAACCAGATCTACGCCCTGGAGCGCGGTGTCGACATCCTCGTCGCCACCCCCGGCCGCCTGCGCGACATCATCAACCGCGGCGCCTGCTCCCTGGAGAACGTCGAGGTCGCGGTCCTGGACGAGGCCGACCAGATGGCCGACCTGGGCTTCCTGCCCGAGGTCACCGAGCTGCTCGACCAGGTCCCGGCCGGCGGCCAGCGCATGCTCTTCTCCGCCACGATGGAGAACGAGATCGGCACCCTGGTCAAGCGCTACCTGTCGAACCCGGTCAGCCACGAGGTCGACAGCGCCCAGGGCAACGTCACCACCATGACCCACCACGTCCTCGTCGTGAAGCCGAAGGACAAGGCGCCGGTCACCGCCGCCATCGCCGCCCGCAAGGGCCGCACCATCATCTTCGTCCGCACCCAGCTGGGCGCCGACCGCATCGCCGAGCAGCTCGTCGAGGCCGGCGTGAAGGCCGACGCGCTCCACGGCGGCATGACGCAGGGCGCCCGTACCCGCGTCCTGGCCGACTTCAAGGACGGCTACGTCAACGCGCTCGTCGCCACCGACGTCGCCGCCCGCGGCATCCACGTCGACGGCATCGACCTGGTCCTCAACGTGGACCCGGCCGGCGACCACAAGGACTACCTGCACCGCTCGGGCCGTACCGCCCGCGCCGGCAAGTCGGGCGTCGTGGTCTCCCTCGCCCTGCCGCACCAGCGCCGCCAGATCTTCCGCCTGATGGAGGACGCGGGCGTCGAGGCCTCGCGCCACATCGTCCAGGGTGCCGGCGCCTTCGACCCGGAGGTCGCCGAGATCACCGGCGCCCGCTCGCTGATCGAGGTCCAGGCCGACTCCGCGAACAACGCCGCCAAGCAGGCCGAGCGCGAGGTCGCCGAGCTCACCCGGCAGCTGGAGCGCATGACGCGCCGCGCCGCCGAGCTGCGCGAGGAGGCCGACCGCCTGGTCGCCCGCTCCGCGCGCGAGCGCGGCGAGGACCCGGAGGCCGCGGTCGCCGAGGTAGCCGAGGCCGCCGAGGCCGAGGTCGCCGCAGCGGTCGCCGAGCAGGCCGCGCAGGCCGCCGCCCAGGAGCAGCGCAGCTTCGAGCGCCGCGACGACCGGGGCACCTACGAGCGCCGCGACAACCGCCGTGACGACCGCGGTGACCGGGGCGGCTTCCGCCGCGACGACCGTCCGTCGGGCGGCTTCCGCCGCGACGACCGTCGTGACGACAACCGGGGTGACCGGGGCGGCTTCCGCCGCGATGACCGTCCGTCGGGCGGCTTCAACCGTGACGACCGCGGCGACCGGGGCGGCTTCCGCCGTGACGACCGTCCGTCCGGTGGCTTCCGCCGCGACGACCGTCGTGACGACCGTCCCTCTGGCGGCTTCCGCCGGGATGACCGTCCGTCGGGCGGCTTCAACCGTGACGACCGCGGTGACCGCGGCGGCTTCCGTCGCGACGACCGTCCGTCCGGTGGCTTCCGCCGCGACGACCGTCGTGACGACAACCGGGGTGACCGGGGCGGCTTCCGCCGTGACGACCGTCCGTCGGGCGGCTTCAACCGCGACGACCGCGGCGACCGGGGCGGCTTCCGCCGTGACGACCGTCCGTCCGGTGGCTTCCGCCGTGACGACCGTCCGTCCGGTGGCTTCCGCCGCGACGACCGTCCCTCCGGCTCCTTCGGCGGCCGCCGCGACGACAAGCCGCGCTGGAAGCGCAACGGCTGACCTGCGGCAGCACTGAGCTGACCCCAGCGAAAGGGCCCGTCCGACACGAGGTGTCGGACGGGCCCTTCCCGTTGCGCGGACGCGCCGTCGGGGCCGGTAGGTCGATACTCGATCGGCCTGCGGGTGCTCTGCGGCTATGCTCTGGGGTGAGCACGTGAGGGCCATTAGCTCAATTGGCAGAGCAGCGGACTTTTAATCCGTTGGTTGTCGGTTCGAGTCCGACATGGCCTACGGCTTGTGGAGCGCCCCGGCGGGTTTCGGCCCGGCGGGGCGCTCCGGCGTTTTTCAGGACCAGCCCGGCTCCAGCGGGGTGACGACCGACCAGCCCGGCTCGCCCTGGACCGGAGGTACGGCCGCCGCGGCCACAGGGCGCAGGACGTCGGCCTGACCGGTGCCGCTCGTACCGATGACGGCGATCAGGGCTGCGGCGGTGACGGTGATGAGGGTGACGAGCTTGCGACGCATGGCGGAGGGCCTCTTATCGAACCGGGGCGGACGGTGGGCGGTTGGCCGGATTTGGCGTCCGGCGTGCCGCCATCGTGCCCAGCCGGGCGAGTCCCTGTCGCCGCTTTTCGCGTGGCACAAAGCGATCTGACACAACCGTGCCAGACGTCCGCGGGCCGGCCTTCCATGTCCGCGTGATGGACGGCGTTTGTGCGGGCCGTGGCCGGTATGGACAATCCAGGGTGCAAGATCGGCCCTCGGAGGGCCGCGCATCCTGCCGCCAGCGTTGTCGGTCCGCGCCCGTGCTGCCGCTCCGAACCGCGAGCTGGGGGGCTCCCTTTGTTGGTTTCTCTTGGGCTGACCGAGCGCTCGGACGCGCTCTACCGACTCGTCCTCAGACGGCCGGATCTCGCCGTCGCCGACGTCGCGGCGGAGCTCGCGCGCCCCGAGGACGAGGTGTGCGCGGACCTGGAGGAGTTGACCCGCCTCTCGCTGCTCGACCCGTCCTGGCGGACCTCGGGCCGGCTGCGCGCCGTGAACCCCAAGGCCGCGCTCGACTCGCTGTTGGCCCACCAGCAGGCCGAGATCGCCCAGCGGCACCGCGCCCTCGCCCAGAGCCAGGCCGCGGCCAGCGCGCTGCTGTCGCAGTACGCCGAACTCCACCCCGCCCAGCCCCTGCACGAGGCAGAGCGGTTCCTCGGCGTCGAGGCGGTCCGGGCCAAACTGAGCGAGCTGTCCGCCCGTACGCGCCGCGAGTCGATCAGCTTCCACCCCGGCGGGCCCGTGCCGGCGGCCCAGTTCAGGGCCAGCGAGCCGATCACCGAGGATCTCATCGGGCGCGGTGTGAAGATCCGGACCATCTACCAGGACGCGATCCGCAACGACCCCGCCAGCCTGGAGCACGCGCGGTGGCTGACCGAACGGGGCGGCGAGGTGCGGACGGCGCCGTCGCTGCCCATGCGGATGGTCATCGCCGACCGGGAGTTCGCGCTGCTGCCGATCGACCCGGCGGACAGTGCGCTGGGCGCGGTGCTGCTGCGGGAGCCGGGGGCCGTCGCCGCGTTCTGCGCGCTGTTCGACTCGGTGTGGGAGACGGCGCTGCCGTTCGGGGAGCCGCCGCGGCGCAGCCTGGACGACCCCGGCTCCCAGCCGCGCGAGCTGCTGCGGCTGCTGGCCCAGGGCTACACCGACGAGGCCGCCGCCCGCCGGCTGGGGATTTCCCTGCGCAGCGAGCGGCGGCTGATCTCGGAGCTGATGGAGAAGCTGGACGCGCAGAGCCGGTTCCAGCTCGGGCAGCGGGCCGTGGAGGAGGGCCTGCTCTGAGCCGGGAGCTCCGGTTGCGCCCCCACGGCCCGTGCGGCCTCAGCAGCCGCAGGACGCGCCCCCGCCCGAGACCGGCGCGGTCAGCGGATCCGGAGCGGAGCGGCGCAGGCCCGCGGCGTCCTCGACCGGGAAGCCCTCCCGGGACCAGTACTCGAAGCCGCCCAGCATCTCCTTGACGCGGTAGCCGGCGGCGGCGAACGCGTGGGCCGCGCGGGTCGCCCCGTTGCAGCCGGGCCCCCAGCAGTACGTGACCACCACGCTGCCCGGCGGTACGAGCCCGGCGGCGCGGGCCGCGATCTCGTCGGTCGGCAGGTGCACGGCGCCGGGGATGCGGCCCTGCGCCCAGGCCTCGGCGCTGCGGCTGTCGACGAGGACGAAGCCGCCGGCGCCGGACTCCACGTCGGCGTGGACGTCGGCGACGTCGGCCTCGAAGGTGAAGCGGCGGTGGAAGTGGGCGGCGGCGGTGGCCGGGTCAGCCGGCGGGACGCGCAGCACCTTGGAGGACGCGGTGGCGGTGGTGTTCGTGGTCATGGCGGAGGGACTCCTTCGGACGGGGGCGGCGCAGGGCCGCCAGGGCGATGAGGCAGAACAGGGCCGCCGTGGCGGCCCCCGGGCCGAGCAGCAGGACGGACACGCCGCCGTGGGCGGCCCCGGCGAGGGCCAGGGCGCAGAGGGCGACCAGCGCTCCGACGAGGACGCCGCCGCGCCGGGAGCGCCCGGTCAGCTCGGTCCAACGCAGGGCGGTGGCCTGGAGGTTGGTACGGCAGTAGGCCCAGCACAGGGTGGCGGAGGCGGCCCCCAGGGCGGCCGCCGCGGCCGGGTGGCGCGGCGGGGCGGCCCCGGGCAGCGGGCCCAGCAGTACGGCGTACAGCGCGGCTGCCGTCGCGAGGCCCAGCAGGGTCCCGGCGAGCGCCGCCCGGCGGCGGTGCGGCGGGCCGGGGACGGCGCCCTCGAGGCCGACCCAGCCGAAGAGCAGGGGCAGGGCCACCAGGGCGGCCGCCCGGCCCGCGGTGCCGGCCCCGGCGGCCGGGATCCCGCCGAGCGCCCGCCAGCCGGCGGCCAGCGCGAGGACGGCGGCGAGCCGCAGCCGCCGGGCGGCGGGGGAGGGGCCGCGCGCGGTGAGCCAGGCGTGGCCCGCGGCGGCGGCCAGGATGCCGCCGGCGGCCGCGTACGAGCGCCAGCCGGAGTCGCCGTCGGCGGCGCCGGCCCCGGCGGCCGTGGCCGCGGCGCAGGCGAAGTCGGCCGCTCCCAGGGCCACGGCCGCCTGGCCGGTGGCGAAGCCGCCGAAGTACAGCGCTGTGGCGGCCCGGCCGGCCCGGGGCCCGAGCCGCTCCCGCACGAACCCGACGGCCCCCGCTCCCGCGGTCCCCCCGGCGCGGGACACGAGCAGGCACCACCCGGCCGACGCCACCGCCACGGCGAGGACCGCCGCCGGATCCACCGGCGCCAGCCCGAGCGGCAACAGCAACACCCCGAGCCCCAGTACCCCCTGGAGCACCTGCCGGGCCCCCGCGAGCACCCCTGCTCCGGAGCCCGGGACAGGAGCGGCGGCGGGCGGCTGCGGCGTCACGACAGCTCGTGGAAGTACAGCGGGACGGCCGGCGGGAGCGGGCTGCCCGAGGGCAGGAGGGGGGCGTCCAGGGCGTCCCAGGACGGCATCCGGGTGGCGAGGTCCACCGGCAGGCCCAGGTGCCCGGCCAGGAAGGCGGACCAGCCCGGCATCAGCGGCGCCGCCGTGACCGCGACCGCGGCCAGCAGCTCCGCGTGGGCGGCGAGCCGGGCGGCGTACTCCTCGCGCCGGCCGGCGGCGCGCAGCAGGGGCAGTTCCCGCAGGTCGGCGTCGGCCCGCTCGACCGCCACGGCCAGGGCGTCGGCCGCGCGCTGCGGGGAGAAGGCCTCGGCGCCGAGCGCGCCGGCGATCCGCCCGGGCAGCTCCGCCCGCTCGGCGGCCAGGGGGCCCGCATCCACGCCGTCCGCCGCGGGGAGCACGGAGTCGAAGTCCTGGGCCAGCAGGTCCAGCACGGTGTCCGTCCAGCGCTCCAGCGCCCCCGCCAGCACCGTGCTGAGCGTGTCGGAGAACTCCTTCATCGAGAAGTTGTTCTGCGCCCGCTCCGGCCCGGTCAGGCACAGGTGGAACCGCAGCGCGTCCGCGTTCACCCGGCGCAGGAACTCCCCGCCCCAGATGGCGTGTCCGCGGCTGGTGGAGAACTTGTCGCCCTCCAGCCGGTAGAACTCGTTGATGACGACCTGCGAGGGCAGCGTCAGCCCGTCCGGCGAGGCCAGCAGCAGCGCCGGCCACAGCACGGCGTGCGAGAACGAGCAGTCGAAGCCGATGAAGTTGACGATCCGGGTCTCGGGGTCGGTCCACAGCCGCTCCCACTCGGACCGGTCGCCGTTCGCCTCGGCGAGGCGCGCCGTGGCGGCCGCGTAGCCCCAGATGCCGCTGAACCAGGTGTCGAGGACGTGGCCCTCCCAGCCGGGCAGCGGAACCGGGATGCCGTAGTCCGCCTCGCGGCTGATCGGGGTGTCGGGCAGCGCCCGCTCGAACAGGCCCTCCAGGTAGGCCACCAGCCGGGGCCGCCACTCCGCCTTCGCCTGCGCATCGGCGTAGTACGCCTCGAGCCGCTCCCGCCAGCGCTCCAGCGGGAAGACGATGCGCCGCAGGGTCTTCGTGGCGGGCTCGGTGCGGCAGGCGGTGCACCGGGGGGCGGCGAGGCCGGCCGGGTCCTGCGGCAGCCCGCAGGCCTCGCAGTACACGCCGTCGGAGGGCTCGGCGCAGAACTGGCACGCGCCGCGCACCTCGGCCTCGTACAGGTACCGGTCGCAGGGCTCGCAGTGGAAGACGGGCAGCTCCCGGACCTCCAGGGCGCCGGACTCCCACAGGTCGCGGAAGAACCGCTGGACGAACTCGGTGTGCACCGGGTCGGTCAGCGGGCGGGTGAACCAGTCGTGGTGCATCGCGCCGAGGGAGAGGGTCTCCTCCATGCGGTCGCCGAAGAGCTTCGCGGTCGGGTGCGCGGTGGAGCCGATCTCGGCGGCCCGGCGCGGCACGTAGCAGGAGTGCTCGTCGGAGTAGCCCACGTAGCGGACGTCGTGGCCGCGCTGGCGCAGGTGCCGGGTCAGGACGTCGGCGCCGAGGAAGGGGCCGGAGAGGTGGCCGAGGTGGAGGTCGCCGTTCGGGTTCGGCGGGGCGCTGGTGACGACGTAGGAGGTCATGAGGCGTGGGTTCCTTCGGGGAGGATCAGGGCGGAGGAGTCGAGGGGGGCCGCGGTGTCGAGCGGCGGCAGGGCGGCGGAGGCGGCGGCGACGACGCGGCTGCGCGGCGGCAGGTCGTCCAGGACGACGGAGTGGGCGCCGATGCGGGAGTCCGCGCCGATGGTGACGGGGCCCAGGACGCTGGCCCCGGTGCCGATGACGACGCGGTCGCCGACGACGGGGTGGCGGCGCGATCCGGAGGGCCGGCGCAGGTCCTTCCACCAGCCGACCGAGCCCAGCGTGACCTGGTGGTAGAGCATCACGTCGTCGCCGATGCGGACGGTCTCGCCGATCACGACGGCGGTGCCGTGGTCGATGAAGAAGCGGCGGCCGATCCGCGCGCCGGGGTGGATCTCGATGCCGGAGACGGAGCGGGCGAGGAGGGACAGGGCGCGGGCGGCGACCTTGTGGCCGCGGCCCCACAGCCAGTGCGCGACCCGGTACGTCCACAGGGCGTGGATGTGCGGGTAGAGCAGCACCTCGGCGCGGGAGCCGGCGGCGGGGTCCTTGTCGAGGACGGTCTGCACGTCCTCGCGCAGCACCTCCCGCAGCGGGCGGCGGGCGCCGGCCCCGCCGGTCCCTTCGTGCTCCGCGGTCTCGCCGGTCTCGGAAGCCTCGGTGGCGGTCTCACATGTGGTCATACGGGGCCTCCGGGCGGATCGGGCGGCCGGCGAGGAACCGCTGCGGCCGGTACGGCTCCAGCAGCTCCTGGACCGCCTTGCCGGGCACGGCCCCGCCTTCGGTGATCTCCTTCGCGGCGAGCTCGGCCACGGCCGGCGCCAGCTTGAAGCCGCCGCCGCTGAAGCCGAGGGCCAGGTAGAGGCCGTCGGGGCCGGCCGCGCCGACGACCGGGCGCTTGTCGGGGGTGTAGCCGTCCAGCCCCGAGCGGGTGCCGGCGAGGGGGGCGGTGGCCGCGGCGGGGACCCGGTGGGCGATGGCGCCGATCGCGGCCTCCAGCTCGGTCTCGGTGAGCGGTTCGACGTCCCGGCCGAGCTCGGTGTCGGGCTTGCTGGGGACGCCGAAGTAGAAGCGGTCCAGCCCGTCGGGCCGGAAGTAGCTGCCGGTGGTGTCGTCGATGCAGGTCGGTACGGAGGCCGCGGAGCCGCGCCGCCCCGCCCCCGGCAGCTCGGCCTGGGCCAGGCCGATGCGGCGGGCGGTGACGGGGATGTGGATGCCGAGGTACTCGGCCGGCGCGGAGCCCCACGCTCCGCCGGCCAGGACCACCAGCGGGGCGTCGATGCGGCCGATGGAGGTGAGGACCCCGGTGACGGCGCCGCCCTTCTCCAGCACCTTCACCGCCCGGATGCCCTCGGACGGGGAGACCCCGAGCCGGTAGGCGGCCGTCAGCAGGGCGGCGGAGGCGGCCATCGGGTCGGCGTAGCCGCCCTCCGGCTCGTACGCGGCCAGCGCCACGCCCTCGGTCCTCAGGCCGGGGTAGATCTCGCGCAGCTCGGAGGGGTCGATGACCTCGACGCGCCGGTAGCCGGCGGCCTCGCTCGCGGCGGCGGCGTTGCGGCGCAGGTCGTCGGCGTGGTTCTCGCCGACGATCATGACGAAGCCGGTGCGGCGGTAGCCGCAGCAGCCGCCGATGATGTCCGACCACTGCTCGAAGACGGGCAGGCTGCGCGCGGCGAGACGGGTGTCGGCGACGGCCGTGTGGTGCAGCCGCAGCAGCCCGCCGGAGCGGGAGGTGGCGCCCTGGGCGTTGACCCGGCCCTGGTCGCACAGGACGATCCGGCCGACGCCCGCGAGGGCGAGCTGGTGGGCGATGGCCGCACCGATCACGCCGCCGCCGACGACGATGGCGTCGGCGTGCGCGTGGACGATGGGGCTCATGCCTCCCCCTGGCCCGGTGCGTGCGGGTCCGGCGCGGGTGCGGGTGCGGGTGCGGACGCGGCAGCGGGCTCGCCGGCGCCCGGGTCCTCGATGCCGAAGACGGCGGCCCACTTGGCGCGGTCCCGGGCGACGGCCTCCGAGCCGCCCCACCAGATGGTGACGAAGCGCAGCCGGCCCTCGCCGTCGTTGGTCAGGTCGTGGTCCTGGTGCGGGGTGATGAAGACGGTCTCGCCGGCCCGCACGCGGCGGGTCTCGCCGCCGATGCGCATCACTCCGCTGCCCTCGACGATGAAGAACATCTCGTTCTCGTCGTGGTCGTGCGGGGTGGAGGTGGCGCCGGGCGCCACGTCGACCCAGGCGCCGCCCCAGTCGGGCTCCTCCACGGCCTCGGGCCAGGGGAAGATCCGGCGGCCGCTGACGTTGTACGCCTCCTCGAAGACCATGTCGTCCTCGTGGGCGGTGAAGATGTGCATGGGGTACGGGTTCCAATCAGGCGGCGACGGGCGCGGCGGGCCGGCGCAGGCGGGCGCGCAGGTCGCGGTGGATGGTGTCGGCCTTGGCGGCCATCTGGCTGAAGGAGGTGGCGCTGCCGATGCCGTGCCGCCACTCGGTGAGTCCGTCGAGGTAGAGGCCGACCTCGCAGTCGGCGGAGGTCTCGGCCCGGTAGGCGCGGGTGACCTCGGGCCGGCCGGCGGAGTCCAGGCGCAGGTGCGGCGCGAACGGGGCGAGCTGGCGGGGCAGCGGGGACTCCCGGTAGCCGGTGCAGACGATCACCACGTCGGCGTCGAGGGCGGTGCGCCCGCCGGTGAACACCTCCTCGGCCTCCAGCCGGACCCGGCCGTCCGCGGTGCGGCCCACGGTGGTGACCTCGGTCCGCTTGTGCATGTGCAGGCGGTGCCGCCCGGTGAACCGGTCCTGGTAGACGGCCTGGTAGAGGGCGGTGGACACGTCGGGGTCGACGGCGGCGTAGTTGGTGGCGCGGGCCTGGTCCAGGGCCCGTTCGCGCTGCTCGCCCTCCAGGCCGTAGAAGTAGTCGGTCTCGTCGGGGAAGTAGACCTCGTTGCTGAAGTGGCCGAGCTCGTACATCCGGAAGCCGGCGTGCCGTACGACCGAGTGGATCTCGGCGTCGGGGTGCTGCGCGGCCAGGTGCAGGACGATCTCGCCGGCGGTCTGGCCGGCGCCGATCACGGCGATGCTGCGCAGCGGGGCGTCGCCGAGGGCGGCGAGGCCCGGCAGCAGCCGGGAGGCGTGGAAGACGCGCTCGCCCAGGTGCGGGCGGAAGAGCTCGGGTACGTACGCCTCGTGGCCGGTGGCCAGGGCTACGTTGCGGCCGAGGACGGTGTGCAGGGAGCCGTCGCGCGGGTCCCGGCTGGTGACGCGGGCGGTGCGCACGCGGCCGTCGGGGTCGGTGACCGGCTCGACGCTCAGCACCTCGCGGTGGTAGTCGACGGTGCCGCGGACCTGCCGGGCGGCCCACTGCACGTAGTCCGACCACTCCAGGCGGCTGACGTAGCCGCTCATCAGCGTGAACGGGTAGAAGCGGCCGCTCTGCTGGAGGTAGTGGGGGAAGGTGAAGCGGGAGCGGGCGTCGCGCGGGGTGGCGAAGTCGCGCAGGAAGTGGTGCTGGATGTCGGTGCCGGGCAGGACCAGGTGGGGCTGCCAGGCGGAGTCGGCGGCCTTCTCCAGGTAGCGGGCGGCCAGCGGGGCGGCGCCGGTGGCGTCGTCGTGGTCCTCGACGGCGGCGGCGAGCGCGATCCCGGAGGGCCCGAAGCCCGCCACCACCAGGTCCTGGACCCCGGTGTCCCCGGTGATGTGGTCGTACGTCGTCATCAGGCGGCCTCCGCCGGCAGGTCGAGGGCGGCGAGGGCGGCGAGAAGGGCCTCCCGGATGATCCGCCCGGCGTGGTCGATCTCCTCGGCCGAGCAGTTCAGCGGGGGCAGCATCCGCACGACGCAGTCGTCGCGGCCGCCGAGCTCGATGATCAGGCCGCGGCTGACGGCCTCCCACTGGACCCGCTTGGCCAGGGCGTCGGCCGGCAGCCCCGTCGCCGGGTCGGTGAGCTCGACGCCGGTCATCAGGCCGAGGCCGCGGACGTCGGCCACGTACGGGCTGAGCGCGCGCAGGCCCTGCAGGTGGACCATCAGCTGGTCGGCGCGGGCCCGGACGTTCTCCAGGACCCGGTCGCGCCGCACCACCTTCATGGTGGCGACGCCGGCGGCGAAGGCGGGCTGGTTGCCGCGGAAGGTGCCGGAGTGCGCGCCGGGCTTCCACACGTCGAGCTTCTCGTCGTACAGGATCACGGAGGCGGGCAGGCCCATCCCGGACAGCGCCTTGGAGGCGCAGACCACGTCGGGCTCGATGCCGTACTGCTCGAACGCGAACCAGGTCCCGGTGCGGCCGCAGCCGCTCTGCACCTCGTCCACGATGAGCGGGATGCCCAGGCGCCGGGTGACCTCGCGGATCCGCTGGACGAACTCGACCTCGGCGGGGATGACGCCGCCCTCGCCCTGCACCAGCTCCATGATCACCGCGGCGGGCAGGGTGATGCCGCCGTTGACGTCCGTCAGCGCCTTCTCCAGGAACGCGGCGCAGTTGACCCGGCAGGTGTCCCGGGTCAGGCCGAGCGGGCAGTTGTGGCAGTGGGAGTACGGGAAGAAGTGGACCCCCGGCATCCGGCCGCGTACCGGCTCCTTCTGCTCGACCAGGCCGGTCACGCTCAGCGCGGCCAGGGTCGCCCCGTGGAAGCCGCCCTGGAAGGTGATGACCTCCTCGCGCCCGGTGGCCGTCTTGCACAGCTTCAGCGCGGCGTCGACGGCGTTGGCGCCGGTCGGCCCGCAGAAGTGGATCCGGGTCCGGCCGCGCATCGGCTCGGGCAGCATCCCGAGGGTCAGGTCGGTGAACTCGTCCTTGACCGGGGTCGGGAAGTCCAGGCCGTGCACGAACTCGTCGAGCTGGCGGTGGGCGGCGGCGAGCGGCTCGGGGTGGTTGTGGCCCAGCGAGAGCACGCCGGCGCCGCTGAGGAAGTCGAGGAAGACGTTCCCGTCGAGGTCCTCGACGTAGGAGCCCCTGCCGCGGCGGATCGCCATCGGCAGCTTGCGCGGGTAGGAGCGGGAGTTGGACTCCCGGCCGGCCTGCCGGTCCAGCAGCTCGGCACTGCGCGGTCCGGGCAGCGGGCCGTGGACGGCGGGAGCGCTGTAGACCGGTTCGACCGGGGTGTCGATGGTGGCGGTCATGGGAGAACGTGGTCCTTTCGGGATCCGGTCGGTCGGTTCGGTCGGTTCGGTCGGTTCGGTCGACCTGGTCGGCGGTCAGGCGGCGGCCAGCACGGCGGCGCAGTCGGCGGCGGGGGCGGCGCTCAGGCGGGCGGTCAGGGCGTCGGCGAGGGTGGCCGCGCGCAGCGACAGCAGGCTGAAGGAGCCGGCGTCGCCGATGCCGTGGCTGGACTCGCACAGGCCGTTGAGGAAGAGCGGCGGGGTGCCCTCCCCGACCGGGCTGAGCGAGTAGTCGCCGTTCACCGCCAGGCGGCCGTCGGGCTCGGTCGCGAACAGCGGCGCGAGCGGGGCCATCAGCGGCGGGCACAGCTCCTCGTGCGGGCCGGGGCCCATGTTGCGGAAGCCGGTGGCCAGCACGGCGAAGTCGACGGTCTCGCTGATCCGCTCGCCGGTGGTGCGCTCCAGGAAGTCCAGCGCGATCCGGTCGCCGTTCTCCGGGGCCACGCCGACGGCCTCGTGGTTGCCGCGGACGAAGACCCGCTGGTCGCCGTCGAGTTCCTGCTCGTAGATGGTCAGGTACAGCTCGCGCAGCACGTCGCCGTCGGCGGAGGAGTAGTTCGTGCCGTGCATGTACGCGTCCAGCGCCTGCTTGCCCTGCCGGGAGGCCCGGAAGTAGTAGTCGGTGAACTCGGGGAAGTAGCCCTCCTCGCTGAAGGGGCTGGTGTCCTTCAGCTTCAGCGAGTGCGAGCGGGTGTACGTGGTCACCTTGGTCCGCGGGAAGCGGCGGCTGAGGTCGAGGGCGAGTTCGACGGCGCTCTGGCTGCCGCCGATGACCGCCACCGACTCCGGCTCGCGGCCCCCGCCGGTCAGCTCGGCCAGCTTGGGCAGGTACTGGGTCAGGTGGAAGATCCGCGGGGTGCGCAGGCTGTCGTACGGGGCCGGGACGTACGGGGTGCGGCCCGGGCCCATGACCAGCGTGCGGCCCAGGTAGCGGCTGCCGGACAGGGTGGTGACGGCGTACACGCGCTCGCCGGACTCCTCGACGACCTCGACGCGCTCGGCCCGCTGGTTGCAGTCGACCAGGTGGGAGAAGAAGCCCGCCGCCCAGCGGATATAGCCGGCGTACTCCTTGCGCAGCGGGAACTCCGAGGGCAGGTTGAGGTGGCGCAGCAGCCGGCCCTGCTCGTGCAGGTAGTTCAGGAAGCTGTAGCGGCTGCGCGGGTTGCGCAGGGTGACCAGGTCGCGGCTGGGGTGGTTCTGGATGTCGGAGCCGTCCAGCAGCATCCCCGGCTGCCACTGCGGACTCGGCCGGGCCTCCAGGAAGCGCGCCGTGAGCGGGGAGCTGCGCTCCTCCAGGGCAATGGCCAGGGCCAGGTTCGCCGGGCCGAAGCCGATGCCGAGGATGTCGTGGACGGGGTTCGCGGCGGCGTTCGCCGGGGCAGTCGCGGTCGTGGTCGCCGCGGTCGGGGTCGTCGCGCTCATCGCGTGGTCTTCCTTGCCTTGACAGTGGTGAGGGTGGGGTTTCCGTCGAAGTCGATCCGCAGGCCCGTGATCCGGCCGGCCGCGTGCACCCGCTGGTCGGTGCGGTACCAGAGCGGGATCAGCGCCAGGTCCGCCATCGCGGTCCGGTCCGCGCGCCGCCAGGCGTCGGCCCGCTCGGCCGGGTCCGCGCAGGCCCGGGCGCGCGCCAGCAGCGCGTCGAACTCCGGGTTGGCGTAGCGGCCTTCGTTGTCGCCGTGGGCGGTGCCGTCGGCGTCGGGCGCCGTGCACGAGGAGTGCAGCAGCGGGAAGAGCATGTTGTCGGGCGTCGGGTAGTCGCAGGCCCAGCCGGCCCGGCAGAAGCCGGCCGCCGCGATCGAGGTGCGGTGGTCGACCAGCCCGCGGGCATCGGTCCGCAGCAGCGCGACCCGCCAGCCGAGCTCCTGCTCCAGGCCCCGGGCGAGGGCCGCGACCCAGTCGTCGTGGCCGGCGCCCGTGTTGTACGCGAACTCCACCCGGCTGCCCGGGCCGAGCCCGGCCCGCAGCGCCGCGCGGCGGGCCCGCTCGGGGTCGTACGCCGTCCAGTCCGCGGCGGCGGCATCAGCGTCCGCATCAGCGGCACCCACGGCATCAGCAGCGCCGGCGGCGAGCTCGGCGCGCGGCGTGTGCGCCTTGCCGAACCACGGCGACAGCAGCGAGTGGGCCGCGGTGCGCCGCCCCTGGAAGTACGTGTCGATCAACCCCTGCCGGTCGATGGCCGCCGACAGGGCCCGGCGGGCGTCCAGCGAGTCCATGGGGGCCTGGTGGCAGAACGGGATCAGGTAGAACAGCCCCGCGCCCTCCTGCTCCAGGAAGCCCTCGCCCGCGGCGGCCTCGGCGGTGCGGGCCGGGGGGATCCGGGCGTAGTCGTAGGTGCCGTCGAGGAAGCGCTCGTACTCGTCGTCCAGGCCGGTGACCGGGTCGAGGACGTCGATGTGCACCTCGCGGACCTCGGGCGCCGGGCCGAACCACAGGTCGTTGCGCTCCAGCCGGATCGCCCGGTGGTGCTCCCAGGGGCCGGCCATCTTGAACGGGCCGTTGCCGATGGGCAGGTCGTTGTACGCGGGGTCCAGCGCGGGTCCGGCGCACAGCGGCACCGGGCTGAAGATCGGCTGGAGCGTCTTCAGGTCGAACTGCACGTCCGGCTCGGACAGCTCCACCACGAGCGTGGTGTCGTCGACGGCGGTGAAGGAGCGCACGCCCGCCAGGTGGTAGGCGGTCTCCGTGTCGGCCTCGGGGTCCAGGGCCCGCGCCCAGCCCCGCACGAAGCTGTGGGCGGTGACCGGCTCTCCGTTGCTGAACACCGTGTCCGGGCGCAGGGTGAAGGTCCAGGTCGTGGCGGACGGGTCGCTCTCCCAGGACCGGGCGGTGGCGGGGACGAGCGCGCCGTCCTCGTCGAGGGCGAGCAGCCCGGTGAAGAGCGCCTTGCAGACGAGGATCCCCTCGCCTTCCTGGGCCTTGTACGGGTCGATGGCGGTGGGCTCCGTGATTCCCATGCGGAACACGGGGTCGTTGGCGTGCACGTGGGGCTCTTTCCGCTTCGGGGTGTGGGTGTGGCGGGGGCCGGGGGCGGCCGGGGCCGGGCGGGGGCCGGGGCCGGGCCGGGGCCGGGGCGTGCGGACGCGGCCGGTCGGGGGCGGGTCAGGCCGCCGGCGCGGTGTCCGCCGGAGCCCGCCCCGGTACGACGACCACGTCGAGCCGCTCGTCCAGTTCGGCGGCGAGCCGCTCCACCCGGTCGATGTCGGCGGCACTGCGGTAGGGCGCGGCCACCGCCAGCGAGCCGGCGATCTCGTACCAGCCCTCGGGCGCGCGCCGCAGCCGGTCGCCGGGCCGGGAGGCGGGGATGTACGAGCGGAAGTGCGGGGAGTGCGCCGCGTCGCCCGCGTTGTTGCGGACCAGGGTGCCGGTCCGGTAGGCGAACTTGATGCAGGTGGCGGCGCGCGGGACGGCGCTGCGCGGCACCTCGCCGTCGAGCAGGGCGGCCAGCGCCCGGGCGTCGTCGCCGGCGAGGACCGCCTTGGCGTACAGCCGGACCGGGTCGATGCCGTGGACCTCGCGCAGGTTGCGGTAGTTCTGCCCGCCGCTCATCCGGGTGGCGAACTCCACGACCCGGTAGCGGCCCTCGGAGTCCTGCCGGAACTCGGCGTTGAACAGGCAGTGGCGCACCCCCAGCGCGGCCGTGATGCCCTCGGCGACCGCGACGAGCCCGGGCTCCTCCTGCGGGGTGCGGAAGGGGAGGGTGTAGAAGTCCTCCTCGAAGTACGGGCCCGGCATCTGCATCTTGTTGGTGACGCCCACCAGGTGGAAGGTGCCGTTCAGGACCACCCCGTCGAGGGTGACCTCCTTGCCGGGCAGGAACTCCTCCAGCAGCGCGATCTCCGGGGTGTCGCTCGGGAAGTAGCCCGCCCACTCCTCGGCGAGGCGGGCGACGTCGGTCAGCGCCCGCTCCAGCTCGGCCCGGTCGCGCACCAGGCTGACGCCGATGCTGGCGGCCAGCGCGCTGGGCTTGACGATGAACGGGTACGTGAAGTCCTCGGCGGCCGCGAGACCCGCCTCGACGCTCACGACGCCCGCGAACCGCGGCGCCGGCAGCCCGTGCTCGGCGAGGAAAGTGCGCTGGAGCTGCTTGTCGCGGGAGATCAGGTCGGCCTCGGGACGCGGCCAGGAGTGCCCCAGCAGCTCGTTGACCCGCGAGGTGACCGCGATGTCGCTGTCGTAGAAGGTGATCGCCGAGGTGATGCCCAGGCGGCGCGCCGCGGCCGCGCAGTACTCGGCCAGCTCGGCGCCCTCTAGGTCCTCGCGGAGCGGGACCACGTTCGCGAAGCGGCCGTCGTCGGACGCCTGGGCGACCTTGGTGGCGAGGTGGATCTCCAGGCCCATCCGCTCGAGGGTCTCGATGTGCTCGCGGTGCCACGCGTACGTGTTCCGCATGATCAGCAGGATCTTCATGGTGCGGTTCAGGCCTTTCCGGAGGTGCCGGGGCGGGGGCGGGTGACGACGGTGACCTTCTCGGTGAGCCGCTCGGCGGCGGCGACGGCCGCGGCGGTGTCCGCCCCGGTGGCCAGCACCTGGCCGACCCGGTCCCAGTTGCCGCGCAGCTCCCCGACGGTGTCGCCGGGCCGCACGGTGGTCTCCACGTCGATGACGCCGTCCAGGGCCCGGGCCTCCTCGGCCCCCTGGATCTCCACGACGGTGCCGGGCTCGGCGGACAGGAAGCGGGTGGCCGCGGCGTGGCGGGCGGCCGGACGCTCGGTGAGCGCCGGGATCAGCCCGAACTGCCAGGCGACGATCCACTCCTCGAGGTCGATGCCGTACGCCGAGCGCAGCAGGTCGAAGATGCGGTCGCCGCCCATCCGGTTGTGGCTCTCGATGATCTGCGGCCCGGAGGGGGACAGCCGCAGCTCGGTGTGGGCGGCGCCGTCGGTCAGCCCGACCGCGTCCAGGAAGCGGGCGACGGCCTGCTCGATGCCCTTCTCGTCGGCGGGCTCCAGACGGGCCGGCAGGGCATGGCCCAGCTCGACGAACCCCTCGCCGGTCAGCTTCTCGGTGACGGCCAGGACGATGTGCCGGCCGGCGAAGGAGAAGGTCTCGACGCTGTACTCCGGCCCGGGGATGTACTGCTCGGCGATGAACCGGCCGATCGTGAAGAACGAACCCCACTGCAGGTCGGTACGGGCCCGCAGCGCCTCCACCCCGGCCCATGCCTCGGCGGCCTGCCCGGGCCCGTCGATCCGTACGACGCCCAGGCTGGCGGTGGCGTCGACCGGCTTGAGCACGAACGGATAGCCGTGCTCGGCACCGAAGGCGGCCAGCGCCTCCGCCCCGTCGACCTCGGCCGCGGCCACCGACAGCGCCCGCACCTCGGGCGAGGCGGAGGCGGCCAGGTGCCGGCGCATCGCGTACTTGTCCCGCAGCAGCTCCGCGACTTCCCCGGAGGTGTTGCCGAGCCCCAGGTGGTCGCTGATCCGGCCGGCCGGGACCAGGCCCGGCTCGGTGATCGAGGCGACGCGGGTGAACCCGTACGCCCGGTGCGCGGCCTCCACCAGAGGGCGGGTGACGTCCCAGTCGGTGTAGTCGGCGATGAGGACGGCCTCGGCGAGCCGGGCGGCCTCCGGCACGAACTGGTCCTTGTGCTGGATCAGTACGAAGCGGATTCCGAGGGCCGCCGCCTTGCGCAGCGTCTGTATCCGTCCGCCGACGACGAGAAGCTTGTGTTCGGTCATGGCCGGAACACTGCCGCAGGAATCCGGCCCGGAGAATGCCTTCCGGCTGGCACAAGAATGCCCGGCACAAAAGACGCAGCGGCGTCCGGCGGCGGGGCCCGGGCAGGAATGTGCCAGCACGAATCGTGCCACCCCCGACCCCTATGCAGACGCCCTGACCGGCGGTTTCCATGGTGCCCACCACCGCATCCCCCCTCATCCCCCACCGGGAAGGAGCCCCACCATGGCCGGCGAGGACCCCTTGCGCCGACGATTGCGCGACCTGCCCAGAAGCGCCTGGGTCATCTTCTCGGGAATGTTCCTCATCAAATTCGGGAATTTCCTGAACGTATTCCTGGTGCTCTTCCTGGTGTCCCGGGGATTCTCCGCGTTCCAGGCCGGCGCGGCCCTCGGCGCGGTCGGGGTCGGCGCCTTCGTCGGAAACGCGGTGGGCGGAACCGTCGCCGACCGCTTCGGCCGGCGCACCGCCATCGCGGTGTCGATGTTCGGCAGCAGCGCCGCCACCGCCCTCGTCCCCCTGACCGACGGACTGGTCGCCACCACCGCACTCGTCGGCCTCGTCGGGGTCTTCGCCCAGCTGTACCGGCCGGCGGCCGGCGCCCTGCTGATCGACGTGGTCCCGCAGGAGCAGCGGGTCACCGCCTTCGCCGTCCTGCGCCTCGCCATCAACGTGGGCATGGCCGTCGGACCGCTGGTCGGCGGCCTGCTCAGCGGCGCCTCGTACACGTACGTCTTCCTCGGCGACGCCCTGTTCTCCTTCGCCTTCGGCGCGCTGTCCCTGCTGACACTCCCGGGCGGCCGCCCGACGCCGCACGAGGCGGCACCGGCCGGGGCCGCCGGACCGAAGGGCGGCTACCGCACCGTCCTCTCCGACCGCCCGTACCTGCTCTTCCTCGGCTCGATGGTCGCCGCGACGTTCGTCTACGGGCAGTCCACCGCGACCCTCCCGCTGCACGTCACCGACGCCGGCTTCGACAACAAGACCTACGGGCTGCTGCTCGGCCTCAACGCCCTGCTCTGCGTGGTGATCGAGCTCCCGCTCACCCGGCACACCGAGCGGCGCAACCCGCGCCGGGTCATCGCGGCCGGCCTGGCCCTGCTCGGCCTCGGCATGGCCCTGACCGGAGCCGTGCACAGCGTGTGGCTGCTGGCCCTGACCGTGGTCGTGTGGACCGTCGCCGAGACGATCTACACCCCGATCGCCAACGCCTACCCGGCCGAGTTCTCCCCGCCGCACCTGCGCGGGCGCTACCAGGGCGCGGAGGGCATCGCCCACACCCTCGGCGGCGCCCTGGGCCCGGCAGCGGGCGGCCTCCTGTACGGCATCAGCGCCCCCCTCCACTGGACGGTGTGCGCCGCGGTCGCCGCCCTGGGCGCCCTCCTGATCCTCGGCGCCAAACCCACCCCCCGCCCCACCACCCCCACCCCGATCCCCGAACCAGCCCACACCCCCTGACCCCGCCCCGCCAGGCACGCGCGGAACTACGCGCTCAACGGCGGTCGGCCCCGTCAGGGGCGCGGGAAACCACGCGCTCAACGGCGGTCGACCCCGTCAGGGGCGCGGGGAACTGCGCACTCAGCCCACGCACCCGCACCGAACGCACGGCGTGTGCCCCCGCCAGGGGCGCGGGGAACTGCGCGCCCAACCCCCACGCCCCCGCACCGAACGCACGGCGGGCACCGCCCCCAGGGGCGCGAGGAACTGCGCGACCAGCCATTCACCGGCCCGCACCCGGCCGGCAAACACCGACCCACCCGAAGGGAACCCGCATGACCACCCAGACGCAGCCGCAGACCCAGACCACCCCCACCACCGACGGAGTCCACCGCATCGACATCCCCTCCGCCACCGAAGACCCGGCCGCCTACGTCCAGGCCCTCCTCGACGTCGCCGCCGACCGCGACCCCTTCGACGTGATCGCCAAGACCCCCGTCTGGGCGGCAGCCCTCTTCGCCGACCTGCCCACCGAACTCGCCGAGACCGTCCCCGAGCCGGGCGAGTGGCCCGCCGCCTTCATCGTGGGGCACCTCTTCGACGTCGACATCGTCTACGGCTTCCGCTGGCGCCTCGTCGCCACCGAGGACAACCCGGTCTACCCCGGCTACGACGAGCAGCTGTGGGCCCCGCTGCCCCGCCTCCCGTTCCGCCAGATGCTCGACGCCTGGACCGGCCTGCGCGCCTCCAACGTGGCCCTGCTCGCCGCGCTCACCCCGGAGGACCGGCAGCGCACGGGCCGCCACGGCGAACAGGGCGGCGAAACCATGGAGGTGATGATCCGCAAGGTCGTCGGCCACGACATCGCGCACCTCAACCAGATCTACCGGGCCATCCGCCTGGTCCGCCAGGCCGCCGGCCTGGACGTCACCGAACTCGACGCCACCTACGCCTCGCTGGGCCTGCACTGACGCCCGCGCCCACCCCGCAGCCCCAGCCCCCAGGGGCGCGGGGAACTGTGCGACCGGCCACCACCGGCCCGCAGCCGGACCACCAACACCAGGGCCGATGAGCGACACCGCCCTCGCCCTCACCATCGCCGGCATGGCGGCCGTCAGCTTCGGGCCGCGGCTGCTGCCGACCCTCCTCCTCGCGGCGGCAGCCCTGCCCGCCCCCGTCGTGGCCTGGCTGCGGCAGGTGCCGCCCGCGGTCATCGCCGCCCTGCCGGCCCCGGCCCGGCCAACTTCGGCCTGTGGCTCGCCGTGCCGACGCTGCTGCCGGCCTGGCACACCCGGAACTTCCACCTGACGATCGCCTTCGGCATCGGCTCGCTGGCGCTGCTGCGCCTCGCCGCCGGATGACGCAGCTCTCTTTGCGCTCTCGCCACCCCCTCTGACCTGCGCACATGTGGTCCCGGTGGCCGATTCGGCCGTCATATGGCGGTGAGGGGTGCCCCGGATGCCGTAGGGTTGTACCTACCGACGCGGGGTGGAGCAGCTCGGTAGCTCGCTGGGCTCATAACCCAGAGGTCGCAGGTTCAAATCCTGTCCCCGCTACTCAGTACGAAGGCCCGGCTTCCCAGGAAGCCGGGCCTTCGTCGTGTCCGGGCCTTCTCGTCTCCGGGCCGCCGCTCACCCGGTCGGCCCGGCCCGGTCGCCGTACCGGCGCAGCTGCGGCCAGCCTTGAGGGGTGCGGCAGGGCAGCGGCGAGGCGGAGGCGGCGGACGACGCGGCCGGCGGTGCCGCCCGGAGGGTGGTCCGGGCGCTGCCGGCGGCGCTGATCGTGCTCGGGCTCGCCTTCGACCTGCTGACCCCGCCGAGCTACACCGGCTCCCCGTTCTTCTCCGCGGCCCCGCTGATCGCCGCCCCGCTCTCCTCGCTGCGGGCCACGGCCGTCACCGGTGTGCTGGCCTCGCTCGCCGTGTTCCTGCTGCACGTCCACAACGGCACCACCTGGCAGGTCGAGGCCCTGACCGAGCTGGTCACCGTCATGACCGTCTCCGGACTGGCCCTGCTGACCAACCGCGTCGTGCGGCGCAGCGGCGAGCGCCTCGCCTCGGCGCGCGGGATCGCGGAGGCCGCCCAGCGGGCCCTGTTGCCGACGCCGTCCGACCGCATCGGCGGGCTGCACGTCAGCGCCCGGTACGAGGCCGCGCAGGCCGACGCGTTGATCGGCGGGGACCTGTACGCCGTCCAGGACACCCCGTACGGGGTCCGCCTCGCGGTGGGCGACGTACGGGGCAAGGGGCTGGGAGCGGTGGAGGCCGTGGCCGTGGTCCTCGGGGCGTTCCGGGAGGCGGCCGACACCGAGCCGACGCTGGAGGCCCTGGCCGGGCGGCTGGAGCGGGCCCTGACCCGCGAGGGCACGCGGCGGGTCGGCCTGGACGCGGTGGAGGGCTTCACCACCTGCCTGCTGGGCGAGATCCCGACGGGCGGGGACGCCGACGCGGGCCCGGGCGTGCTGCGGCTGCTCAACCGCGGCCATCCCGAGCCGCTGCTGCTGTACGCGGACGGGGGCCTGGCGGTGCTCGCGCCCGCGGAGCCCGCGCTCCCGCTCGGCCTGGGGGAGCTGTCCGCGGCTGCGGAACGGGCCGAGGAGTGGCCGTTCCCGGCGGGCGCCACCCTGCTGCTCTACACCGACGGGGTGACCGAGGCCCGCGACGCCGCGGGGGAGTTCTACGATCCGGCGGTCCGGCTGCGCGGGCGGGTCTTCCCCGGGCCGGACGCGCTGCTGAGTGCGCTCAGCAGCGATGTGCGCCGGCACACCGGGGGTGGCACGACGGACGACATGGCGCTGCTCGCGGTGGGCCGGCCGGCGCAGGGGCAGCCGGAGCGGCGTGCCGCACCGGCCTCAGAGTCGTAACACGGCGTAACCGAACGGCCGCACAATGCAAGTGTGGTGACGAACCGTCAAGAGGCCCGTGTGACCAGAGAGATACAGAATTCGGCTGCGTTTCACCCTGTTTGCCCCACTGAATGAGCATAAGTGCGGTCAACATCCGTTCGTTCGGCGTCCGCTTGGCCGAAACGATCAATCACGGCGGCTTGGAATCATTCCCCCGCGTCTATTACCGTTCGATAACGCAGCGCGGTCGTCCCAGCCGTCGCAGAGGCGGTGCCCTGCGCGTGCGTATCCCTGAGGAGTGTGCCCCGGTGGCCTCCAACTTGCCTGCCCACGAAGGCACAGCGGTCCAGGAAGAGCCGTCCGCCGGCGCCTGGGGCGAGTGGAACCCCACCGAGGACTCCGCGCGTCCGCTGCGCGGCAAGCACCGGGTCGTCAAGCAGCGCGGGGGACTTGCGCGCAGCTCCACCGTGCTCGGCGTCGGCGTCATCGCCGCGGTCGGCGCGGCCCCCCTCGCCACCGCGCAGGACCGCCCCCAACTCCCGATCTCCATACCCTCGTTGACCGGACCGTCCGGCGACTCGCACACCGGCGCGGCCGCGCAGGCGAAGGCCGGCTCCGATGCGGACGCCGCCGCCCCCACGACCGGCGTCCTCGCGCAGCACGACCGGCAGGCGCAGCAGCACGCCGACGCCGGCGAGGTGCTGCGCACCCGCATCCTCCAGCAGGCCGAGTCCCAGCAGGACGCCGCCGACGCGCAGACCCGCGCCGAGGCCGAGCGCGCCGCGCAGGAGGCCGCCGCCGCGGAGGCCAAGGCCAAGCGGGAGGCCGCAGAGCAGGCGGCGGCGGAGGCCAAGGCCGCCGCCGAGAAGGCGGCCCAGGAGGCTGCCGAGGCCAAGGCCGACGAGGACCGGACCGCCGGCGCCGGCTCCGGGCCGGCGTCCGGTTCCGCCGACAGCAACAGCGGCAGCTACTCCCTGCCCACCTCCTCCTACACCCTCACCTCGCACTACGGCGCCGCCGGCTCCATGTGGTCCTCCGGCCACCACACCGGCCTCGACTTCGCCGCCCCCACCGGCACGCCCGTCAAGGCCGTCGCCGGCGGCACGATCACCTCGGCCGGCTGGTCCGGCGCGTACGGCTACCGGATCGTGCTGCGCCTCGCCGACGGCACGGAGGTCTGGTACTGCCACCTGTCCTCGATGTCGGTGACCTCCGGCCAGGTCGGTGCCGGGGAGACCATCGGCCGCGTCGGCGCCACCGGCAACGTCACCGGACCCCATCTCCACCTGGAAGTACGCAAGGGCGGGGCGACGACGGACCCGCTGACGTGGCTGCAGTCCAAGGGCCTGAACCCGTAAGCCGGGCCGCCGGGACGAACACCCGCTCCCCGGGGCCCGTCCGCGGCGGCAGCAGCTCCTCCAGCACCGCCGCCCGGGCCAGCGCCGGCCCGGCCGTCGCCCTGCGCAGCCACAGCCGCTGGAGCAGCTCCCGCTCCCGGCCCGCGAACTCCGCGTCCCAGGCCGGACCCGTCCGCGCCCGGTGCCGCAGCAGGGCCAGCGCGGCCGCGTCCTCCTCGTACCGGGCCACCGCGCGGCCCGCGGCCCGTCCCCCGCTGTGCCGGGCCAGCGACCGGGCCAGTGAGCGGGCCGGCATCGAGGCCAGCGCCGGCACCTCCGCCGCAGCCAGCCAGCCTGCGGCCGCGTACACCGCCAACTCCCCGGCCACGGCGTGCAGCCGACGCCGCCTTATGCGGACGGCCAGGCCCAGCAGCAGCCCGAACACCGGGACCATCACGCAGCCGTAGATCCAGTAGAACCCGTACTCGCCGATCCGCGAGGAGCAGTTCCACAGCGCGTGCAGGCCCATCGCGCCCGCCAGTCCCAGCAGCGGCAGCCCGGTGCGCGCGATCCGCGGGGCTGCGGGGGGCAGTGCGGCCGCGGCGCCGAAGCCGAGGCCGGTCAGGACCGTGAACAGCGGGTGCGCGAACGGCGACAGCACGATCCGTACGAAGAAGGTGGCGGCGGTCACCGAGTCGAGGGCCCCGACCCCGCTGCCGGCGTCCTCACCGAAGGCGTTGCCGAGGTACAGCACGTTCTCGGTGAAGGCGAACCCGGTGGCGGTGAAGCCCGCCAGGACGAAGCCGTCCGCCGCGCCGGTGAACTGGCGCCTGCGGAACACGAAGACCAGCAGCAGGGCCGCGGCCTTCGCGCTCTCCTCCACGACCGGGGCGATCGCGACCGACCCGAGCTCGTCGGCATGGTCGGGATCGGCCGTCGCCGCGGAGATCCACTCCGTGGCGAAGTTGTTGGCCAGTATGGCGATCAGCGCCGCGGCGCAGGCGCCCCAGCCGAAGCAGAACAGCAACTGCGCCCAGGGGCGCGGCGCGGCCCGGCCGAGCCACCGGAACGCCGCCATGAGCAGCGGCACCGGGAGCACGGCCAGACCGAGCCCGACGAGGAAACCGGCGGTGCCGGTCTGCTCCCGCACGAGCTCGAGGATCGCCACGCCCGAGGCGCCGAGGGCGCCGAGCAGGCACGCACGAACACGAACCGGGGGAGGCGCGGCGGGCAACACGCGATGACTCTAACGAGTCGCCCCGCCACGCGCAGTGACATCAGTCCTTCTTCACCCGGCGGAAGAGCAAGTCGTGGACGACGTGCCCCTTGTCGAGGCCCTGGCCCTCGAAACGGGTCAGCGGCCGGAAGTCGGGGCGCGGCGCGTAGCCGCCGTCCGCCTGGGTGTTCTCGAATTCGGGATGCGCGGAGAGCACTTCGAGCATCTGCTCGGCGTAGTTCTCCCAGTCGGTCGCGCAGTGCAGCACGGCGCCGGGCGCCATGCGGGTCGCGGCCAGGTCCAGGAACTCGGGCTGGATCAGGCGCCGCTTGTGGTGGCGGGCCTTCGGCCACGGGTCCGGGAAGTACACGCGGATCCCGGCGAGGGAGGCGGGCGGCAGCATCTCGCGCAGCAGGATGATCGCGTCGCCGTTCGCGACGCGGACGTTGGTCAGCCCGTTGCGCTCGGCGAGGGCCAGCAGGTTGCCCTGGCCGGGGGTGTGCACGTCGACGGCGAGGATCCCGGTGTCGGGGTCCGCGGCGGCCATCTGCGCGGTGGCCTCGCCCATCCCGAACCCGATCTCGAGCACGACGGGCAGCCCGCCGAACATGCGGTCGAGGTCGATGACGTGGCGGCCGTCGATGTCGAGGCCCCAGGTCCCCCAGAGCCGCTTGAGGGCTTCGCCCTGGCCGGTGGTCACCCGGCTGCGGCGCGGCTGGAAGCTGCGGATGCGGCGCTCGTGGTGCGAGCCGGCCGGGTCCGGGGCGGGGCCGTCGGGGAACCGGGGCTCGGTGCGCCACTTGGGCGGCACGTAGGACTTCGCCTCCGGCGCGGCTTCCGGGACGCTGGGCTGGGTGGAATGGGACTCAGACACAATCCAGGAATTCTACGTCCCCCACCCGCGCCCCGCCCGCCCCGCGCGGCGAGCTCCCCCCGGACCCGTCAAAGAGTCGGGGGCTCCGCCCCCGTACCCCCGCGCCTCAAACGCCGCGGGGCTGGATTTCCCGCCGGGCGGGGCTGGAATTGCCGCGCAGCGGCACAATCCAGCCCGCGCGGCGTTTGAGCGCACCGGGCGCGAAGCGCCCTGGGGGTCCCCCCGGGCGGAGTCTGGGGGGAGGGTCCGGGGCGGAGCCCCGGTTTCGGGAAGGGGCGGGGAGGGGAACGGCTCCGCGCAGCGGCAGCCCGCCCCCCCGCAGTCGACGGTGCACCGCCGGGCGGCGGCAAGCCCGGGCTCCCGACGGAGCCGGCAGGGCCCGACGGCGCCGGCAAGGCCTCACCGAGCCGGCAAGGCCCGGCGGCGGCTCGGGCGGCGGCCCCCCGGAGGGAGGGGTCAGGCGGCCCGGAGCGTGGTCAGGGCCCGGCGGGCGATCTCGCGCCCGATCGGCAACGAGGCGGTCGCGGCCGGCGACGGGGCATTGAGCACGTGCACCGCCCGCATCCCCTCCCGGATCAGGAAGTCGTCCACGAGCGTCCCGTCCCGCAGCACGGCCTGCGCCCGCACCCCCGCCCCGGAGGCCCGCAGATCCGCGGACGAAACCCCCGGCAGCAGCCGCCGCACGGCCTCCGTGAAGGCCGCCTTCGACAGCGAGCGGTGGATCTCCCCGGCCCCGTACCGCCAGTGCCGGGCGGCCATCCGCCAGGATCCCGGCCAGGCCAGCTCGTCCGCGAGGTCCCGCGGCCGGACGACCCCCCACCCGTACCCCTCGCGGGCCAGCGCCGGCACCGCGTTCGGCCCGACGTGGACGCCGCCGCCGATCCCGCGGGTCAGGTGCACCCCGAGGAAGGGGAACGCCGGATCCGGCACCGGGTACACCAGCCCCCGCACCAGCTCCGGCCGCGCCAGGTCGTAGTACTCCCCCCGGAACGGCACGATCCGCATCCCCGGGTCGTCGCCCGCCAGCCGCGCGATCCGGTCGCACTGCAGGCCCGCGCAGTTCACCAGCACCCGGGCCCGGACCACCACCCCCGCGGAGGTCCGCACCGCGATCCCGGACGGGCGCCGCGCGATCAGGTCCACGGCCCCGCCGTACACGACCTCCGCCCCGGAGGACTCCGCCAGCTGGCGCGCCACCTGCCCGTAGTCCACGATCCCGGTGGTCCCGACGTGGATCGCGGCCAGGCCCTGCACCTCCGGCTCGTACTCCGCGATCTGCGCCGGCCCCAGCTCCCGCACCGGGATGCCGTTCTCCCGGCCCCGCTGCACGAGCGCGTGCAGCCGCGGCAGCTCCTCCCGCCCGGTGGCGACGATGAGCTTGCCGGTCACCTCGTGCGCGATCCCGTGCTCCGCGCAGAACTTCACCATCTCGGCGGCGCCGCTCACGGCGAAGCGCGCCTTCAGCGACCCGGGCCGGTAGTAGATGCCGCTGTGGATCACCCCGCTGTTGCGGCCCGTCTGGTGCACGGCCGGGCCGGACTCCTTCTCCAGCACCACCACCCGGGTCCCCGGCGCCAGCCGCGACAGGGCGTACGCCGTCGAGAGCCCGACGATGCCGCCACCGACCACCAGCACGTCGCAGTCGACCCGCTCCCGTGCCCGTGCCCGCACCCGTGCCCGTCCCCGGACCGTTCCGTCGCCGCTCACGCCGCCGCCCAAGCTGCCACCTCCCACCCCTGCATACTGCACCCCGCCACTGACACAGCGGCTACGCGGGGGCCACCAGCAGCGGCCGGGCCCGCTCCCGCAGCTCCGCCACCCGCGGCTCGTCCCCGTACGGCTCCAGCCGGTGCAGCAGGTCCCGTACGTACTCGGTCGTCCGGGCGGAGGAGATCCGGCCCGCGACCTCCACCGCCCTGGTCCCGGCGGCGCAGGCCGCGTCCAGGTTCCCGGACTCCAGCTCGGCCACCGCGCTCACCACCAGCCGCAGCCCGTGCGAGCGCACGTACTCCTCCGTCGGCCGCGACAGCGCCTGCTCGGTGAAGCGCCGCACCTGCCGGGGCAGCTTCAGGTCCCGGTAGCACTCCGCCGCGTCCGCCGCGAAGCGGTCGTACGAGTAGAAGCCCAGCCAGGTCGGATCCGGATCGCCCGCCCGCGCCCGCTCCAGCCAGCCCTCCGAGGCCCGCAGCGCCGCCTCCGCCGCCGCCGAGTCGCCCGCCTTCGCGTGCGCCCGGGCCTCCACCAGCCGGAAGAAGCTCATGGTGCGGGCGGTGGCCAGCCCGCGGTTGCGCTCCACGGCGGCCTGCGCCAGGTCCACGCCCTCGTCCGGGAAGTCCCTGTACGTCGCCTGGAGCGACATCGACGCCAGCACGTACCCGCCGAGCGGCACGTCCGCGGCCGCCCGGGCCAGGCGCAGCGCCTGGATGTAGTACCGCTGAGCCGCCTCCTGCTGCCCGGTGTCGAAGGCCATCCAGCCGGCGAGCCGGGTCAGCTCGGCCGTCGCGCCGAACAGGGCGCGGCCCACCTCGTCGCTGTACGAGCCGAGCAGCAGCGGCGCCGCGTCCACGCGCAGGCACTCGGGCACCATCGACGAACGCCAGTCCCCGCCGCCGTACTTAGAGTCCCAGCGGCGCGCGTCCTCCGCGGCCTCGCGGAGCTTGCTGACGTCGCTGTGGCCGACGCGCTGCGGCGAGGCGTCCGCCGCCGTGACGAACGGCGCCACGGGCGCCGGCCCGGCCGCGGGCGGGGCGTGCGGAGTTTCGCCGGAGGGCCGTGCGGGCACAACGGTGGACGGCGATGCCGCCGCAGTCGCCGACCCGCCGGCGAGGGAGGCGATCGAGGTGGCCGAGGTACCCGACGCGGCCGGGGCGCCCGAGGGGCCCGGGGCGCCGGGCGCGCCCGCCGCCGGCGTGCCGGGCGCTGCGCCCCCGCGGGCCGCCGCGGCCTCCCGGGGCGGCGCGGGCTCGCGCGCCACGGAACCGTCCGCCGGGGATATCAGCCACCGCGAGGCGGGCGTCGCGTACGCGGACACCGAGAACGAGCCGGCCAGCGACTGCCAGATCCCGCCACCGCCCCGGCGCCCGGCCAGGTCGAGCCGGTACAGGTCGGTCGCCGAGCGCACCGCGTCACCGACGTCGCGCGGGAACGCCAGCCCCACCTCGGGCGCCGGGTCCGCGTCCGCCAGCCCGATCTCGTGCAGCGGCACCGGCCGCCCCAGCTTCGCCCCGATGGCGGCGGCGATCAGATGCGGGGCCGCGCCCTGCGGCACCATCCCCTTGGAGACCCACCGGGCCACCGATGTCTTGTCGTAGCGCAGCGTCAGACCGCGCTGGGCGCCGAGGTCGTTGACGCGCCGGGCCAGCCCCGCGTTGCTGATGCCCGCCAGGGCGAGGACGGCGCCGAGCTTCTCGTTGGGTTCGCGGAGCTCCCTGGACATGCGCCACCCCTCGTCACGCGCGGAACGCACACAACTCACACGCAGCCACGAGCACGCACGCACGCGGACGCGGCCGTACCGCAGCCGGCGCGCTCGTGCGCACTCGTGCACCGCCGGGCATAGGCGCCCGGCATTTCGTAAACCCAGCGTAGTTCCCCGCCTCCCAAGCGTTAAGGCCCCGACTTCCGTATGGCGGGATTGTTGTCCGCCCGCACAGCCGCGCCGGGGCCCGCGCCGACGGCGCGCGCCCCCGTCCGTGCTCCGCCCGTGTGGCCGTGCGCCCGCCCGTGCGCTCTGGCCGGTCTCCGGACCCGGCGATTCGATGTGCGGTGCGTGGGTCGGCCCGCTGCGTGGATCCGGCGGGCCGGGGGATGCCGCTGCCTCAATCCCCGCGGGTGGCGGAACGGTCCGGGGGGTGGATCCCGCCTCCCGGACCGCGCCCGCGCAGCGCCGCGGCCGGGCGCCCCCGGGCGCGCGGGCCATGCCCGGCGCGACCGAAGAATGGCCGAAACCGACCTATGGGGCGGTGGGAACGGAACGTCAAATACCGTGTGACCGCGGCACGTTCGACGGCACACGCGTCCTCCGCGGTCACTCCCGCACGCCCGTCTCGTGGCAGCATGGACCCCGAGCCACCCGGGGTCCGGCCGACCGCGCCCTCGGTCGCCCTCAGCCGCCCCCGGCGCCGCCTGAGCCGATCGAGCCGATCGAGCCGTCCACACCCCGGTCGATTGCCCACGGGCTGGGGAGGCGGCGGTGCGCTGGTTGGTCGGGTGGAGCAGTATCGCCGCGAGCTTCGGCACGGCCGGCCGCGTCGCCGACCACCACGGCCGCGGCGGCCGGGACCCGCACCACGACCGCGCTGCCTCCGCCGACGAAGGGCCGGTGACCGGCGGCATCGCGGACGCCGCCCACCCCGACGACCCGGCCGGCCAGGACGCCGACCGCACCGTCGTACCCGTCGGCGCCCAACTCCTGTGGGGCGACCCCGACCCCCTGTGGGCCGTCGGCGACTGGCGCCCCGACGAGATCCGCACCCTCGCCGCCGACCCGGCCGACCCCTTCACCCGGATCGCCGTCCTCGGCTGCTGCGGCGCCGACGACACCGAACTGCGCCGCGCCCTCCTCGCCGCCCGCGGCGGCGCCCTGCGCCACCTCACCCAGTGGCCCGGCAGCTACACCGCCGTCGTCCAGGCCGGCCGCCGCATCACCGTCGTCGGCGACCTCGCCGGCGCACGCCCCGTCTTCTACACGCCATGGGCCGGCGGCACCGCGTACGCCACTGCCGCGCTGCCCCTCGCCGACCTCATCGAGGCACAGCTCGACATCGGCCACCTCGCCGCCCTGCTCGCCTGCCCCGACAGCCCCGAGGCCCTGGGCGACGGCACACCGTACGCGGGCGTGCGGCGCATCCCGCCGGGGCACGCGCTGATCCTGCGCGAGGGCTCGCGGGAGATCACCGGCTACGAGCCGGTCGCCTCCCTCGCCGTGGCCGCGCCCGCCGCCGACCCGGGGTCCGCGGTGGAGGGCGTACGGGAAGCATTGGTGGAAGCGGTGCGCGCCCGGCTCACGGCGCCCCGCCATGCCCCCGACACCCTGCCGTACGACCCGGGCCCGGTGCCCGGAATGGGCCCCGCCGACCGGCGCGCGGCCCGCGGCGCCCCCGCGCCCGGCGTCGGCGCCGACCTCTCCGGGGGCAGCGCCTCCGCCACCCTCGCCCTCCTCGCCGCCGGCCTGCCCGGCACCCCCGGCACCCTGCCCGGGTCCGGATCCCGCCTCCTCGCCGTCACCTTCAACGACCTCGCCACCCCGCAGGGCCGCGAGGCCGAACTCGAACGCGCCCGGGCCATCGCGGCCGACCCCCGGCTGCACCACGTGGTCGTCGCCGCCGCCGAGGAAGCCCTCCCGTACGCCGACCTCGACGGCCCCCTCACCGACGAACCCGGGCCCTCGCTGGTCGTCGCCGCCCGCGAACGCCGCCGCCTGGCCGCCGGCTCCGCCGACCACTTCGTCGGACACGGAGCCCGCCAGGTCCTCGACGCCCACCCCGCCCGGCTCGCCGACCTCCTGATGGACCGCCGCCGCCGGCACCTCCTGCGCCCCATGGCGGCCCTGGTCCGCTCGACCCCCGGCGACTCCTCCTCCCTCCTGGTCCCCTTCTCCGTGTACTCCGCGGCCCGCCGCCTCGCCCGTACGCCGTACCGCGCGGGCATGGAAGCCGCCGCGGCCCGGCTGCGCGAGGGCGACCTGCGCGCCGCGGCCCCCGCCGACGGCCCGGTCGGGGCCTCGCTCGCCGCCCTCACCTGGTCCCGGCCCGGGCCCGCCGCCGGGTGGCTGACCGGGGAGGCGCTGGCGGAAGTATCGATCCGCCTCGCCGCTGCCGCCGGGCGGCCCCCGCTCTCGCTGCGGCCCGGCGAAGCCCGCGCCCGCGCCGCCCTGACCCGGCACGCCGCCGACCACCGCGTCTTCGAACAGGCCGCGGAGGTCCGCAGCCAGCGCCTCCACGCCCCCTTCCTGGACAACCAGGTCGTACGGGCCGCCCGCGCCCTGCCCGAATCCCTCCGCGTCCAGCCCGGCGCCCGGGCGGCGATCCTGCGCACCGTCCTCACCTCGGCCGGAGTCCGCGAACTCCCGCCCGGCTGGGGCGCCCCCGCCCACACCCCGAACGAAACGGCCACCCGCCTGGGCCTGCGCGAGGCGCTCACCTCACTGCTGGCCCTCTTCACGGCCCCGCTGCTGGCGGACGCGGGTCTGATCGACGCGAGAGTCGTCCAACAGGCGCTCCTCGACGCCGCGGAGGGCCACCCGGTCCCGCTGGACGGCCTGGCCGAACTCGTCTCCATGGAACTCTGGCTGACCCGGCTCCTCTCCCGCCGCGGCACCTGCTGGACGGGCACGACCACCCCCCGCCGCAGAGCCGTCCCGAACGGCGTCCCCGTCCCCCGCCCAGCCCTCTCCTGACCACTTGCCCCCGGACCCGCGGCCGGATCCCTCGTCATCGCCAGGGTCCGGGCCCTCGGGGGATCTGTCGGAGCGGGGGGCCAGCCCATTCAGCCCCGCCGGCGTTTGAGGCGCGGGGTCCGGGGCGGAGCCCCGGGGACCCGGCCTCGCCGGACACCGCCCTCCCGCACCCCGCCCGCGTCGGCCCTGCGATGCCCCCGGGCGCGCCCGACTCCCCGCGCCGGAACGCCCGCCGGCCGCACCGCCGGAACGGCCGCCGGCCGCACCGCCGGAACGCCCGCCGGCCGCACCGCCGGAACGGCCGCCGGCCGCACCGCCGGAACGGCCGCCGGCCGCACCGGCAGGACGGCCGGCCCGCCGCAATAACCCCGCGCCCCCCGCGGAGCGACACGGCAGAATTGGGCGGTGCGGTATCTCATCCTCGGCGGCGCCGAAGCCCGTGACGCGTCCGGCGCCCCCGTTCCCATCGGCGGTGCCCGCCTGCGCGCCCTGCTGACGGCGCTCGCGCTGCGCGCCGGCGGCCCGGCGGCGGTGCCGGTGGCCGACCTCGTCGAGGAGGTCTGGGGCGAGGACCCGCCCCAGGACGCCCCCGCCGCCCTCCAGGCCCTCGTCGCCCGGCTCCGCCGTGCCCTCGGCGGCCGCGACACCGT
Organism: Streptomyces sp. NPDC046866; assembly: GCF_040704625.1. NCBI lineage: Bacteria > Bacillati > Actinomycetota > Actinomycetes > Kitasatosporales > Streptomycetaceae > Streptomyces > Streptomyces sp. NPDC046866. The sequence continues at coordinate 12,269 of NZ_JBEYXN010000001.1, read as the reverse complement.
CCTGGCGGACCCGGCCGGCGGCTACCGCCTGGCCATAGCCGACCGCGACGAGGTGGACCTGCACCGCTTCACCCGCCTGGTCCGCACCGGCCGCGCCGACCTCCCCTCCGATCCCGCCCGCGCCGCCGCAACCCTGCGCACCGCGCTCGACCTCTGGCGCGGCCCGGCCCTGGCCGACCTGCCCGAGCCCGCCCGCAGCGCCCACGCCGCCGCCCCGGAGGCCCACCGCACCGCCGCCCTGCGCGACCGCATCGAGGCCGACCTGCGCGCGGGGGCAGCCGACCCGGCGGGGCTGCTGCCCGAGATCGAGGCGCTGATCGCGCAGCACCCGTACGACGAACCCCTGCGCGCCCAGCAGGTGCGCGCCCTGCGCGCGGCCGGCCGGCCCGCCGACGCCCTGGCCGCGTACGAGCGCACCCGCCGCACCCTCGCCGAGGCCCTCGGCACCGACCCCGGCCCCGAACTCACCGCCCTCCACGCGCAGCTCCTGGCCCCCCAGCCCCCGACGGCCCCACCCGCGCCGCCCCGGCCCCCGAGCCCGGCCCCGGCCGCGCCCGCAGGGGGCGGGAACCTCCGCCCCCGCCTGAACTCCTTCGTCGGCCGCGAACCCGAACTCGCCGCCCTCCACGCCGACCTGGCCCGATCCCGCCTGGTCACCCTCACCGGCCCCGGCGGCTCAGGCAAGACCCGCCTCGCCGAGCAGGCGGCCGTCGCGCACCCCGAACCCGGCTGGCTGGTGGAACTGGCCCGCCTCGACGACCCCGCAGCCGTCCCCGGCGCCGTCGTCAGCGCCCTCGGCCTGCGCGAGAACACCCTCATCGCCCGCGAGAAGCCCGCCTCCGCCGCCGACCCGGCGACCCAGCTCGTCGAGGGCTGCGCGGACCGCCGCCTGCTGATCGTCCTCGACAACTGCGAGCACGTCATCGGCGCCGCCGCCGAACTCGCCGAGCTGCTGCTCACCCGCTGCCCCGGCGTACGGATCCTGGCCACCAGCCGCGAACCCCTCGGCGTGCCCGGCGAAGCGGTCCGCCCCGTCGACCCCCTCCCGCCCGACCCCGCACACCGCCTGTTCGCCGACCGCGCCGCCGCCGTCCGCCCCGGCTTCACCCCCGCCGACGACCCGGACGCCGTCGCCGAGATCTGCCGCCGCCTCGACGGCCTCCCGCTCGCCATCGAACTGGCCGCGGCCCGGCTCCGCCTGCTCACCCCGCGCCAGATCGCCGACCGCCTCGACGACCGCTTCCGCCTGCTGACGGGCGGAGCCCGCACCGTCCTGCCCCGCCAGCAGACCCTCCGCGCCGTGGTCGACTGGTCCTGGGACCTCCTCGCCGAGGGGGAACGCACCGTCCTGCGCCGCCTCTCGCTGTTCTCCGGCGGCTGCGACCTGGCCGCCGCCGAGGCCGTCTGCGGCGACGGCAGCGGCACGGGCACCCGCAGCGGCCGGCCCCTCGACGTCGCCGACGCCCTCGGCGCCCTCGTCGACAAGTCCCTCGTCGTCGCCGCCCCCGGCCCCGACGGCATGCGCTACCACCTGCTGGAGACCATCCACGAGTACGCCGCCGAACGCGCCGCCGCGCACGCCCCCGACCGCCAGGCCACCGCCCGCCGCCACGCCGCGCACTTCCTGGCCCTCGCCGAGGAGGCCGAGCCCCTCCTGCGCTCGGCCGCCCAACTCCCGTGGATCCGGCGCATGGAGACCGAACTCGACAACCTCCGCGTCGCCCTCCACCACACCACCGAGACGGCAGCCGCCGAGACGGCAGCCGCCCGGCCCGAGGCCGTCGAGCACGACGCCGTCGGGCCCGACGCCGCCGAGACCGCCCAGCGCCTCGCCCTCGCCCTCGGCTGGTTCTGGTGGCTGCGCGACTACCGCCGCGAGGGCGCCCGCTGGGCTGCGCGCGCCGCCGCCCTCACCCCCGCCGAACCACCCCGGGGCACCCCCGCGTACTGGCGCCTCCTGCGGCTGCAGCACCTCCACCTCAGCCTGGACGCCGACGGCCGGCCGCCCGAGGAGTTCACCACCCCGCAGCACCTCGCCCTCGCCGAGCGCATCCGGCAGGCCTACTGCAACGGCGGCCCCGAAGCGGCCCGCTTCCCCTCCATGCTCTGGCCGATGACCCACTTCCTCACCGGCGGCACCCTCGACCACCGCGCCGGCCTGGACGCCACGGTCGCCAACTGCCGTCTCCACGGTGGCGACTGGGAACTCGCCGTCACCCTCATGCTCCGCACCCACGTCGCCATCGACACCACCGGCGGCCTGCGCACCGTCGACGCCGACCTCGCCGAACTCCACGAGATCGCCGCCCGGGTCGGCGACCGCTGGATCCGCTCCCAGGTCGCGAGCGCCGCCGGCGAGGTCGCCCTCTCCCGCGGCCGCTACGACTGGGCCCGCACCGAGTACGAGGAGTGCCTGCGCCTCGCCCGCGAGGTCGGGGCTTACACCGAGGTGCCCTTCGCCATCGCCCGGATCGCCGAGGCCGCCCTCTGCCAGGGGGAGTACGCCGAGGCCGAGCGGCTCCTCGTCGAGGCACACCGGGAAGCCGCGCAGCACGGCACCGCCCACGAGATCTGCGCGTACGGCGGGCTGCTCGGCGCCCTGATCGCCATGAGCCGCGGCGACCTGGCGCAGGCCCGCGAACACTACGACCTCGCCCGCGCCGCCGCCCCGGACGCACCCATGCCCCCACAGTTCACCGCCGGCCTCGACAACGCCGAGGCCCTCCTCACCGCCCGGGAACAGGGTCCGGCGGCCGGCCTGGCCCGCATCGGCCCGGCCCTGGCCGCCGCGACCGCCGCGCGCTGCGCCGAACGCGTCCTGGCCTCGATGGCCGACACCGCGGCCGTCCTGCTCGAGGCCGCGGGCCGCCCCGCCGAGAGCGCCCGGGTCCTTGCGGCGGCCACCGCCTGGCGCGCGGGCCACCCCCGCTCCGTCCCGGAGCAGACGGCGGTGGCCGAGCTCCCTGCCCGCACCCGCGCCGCCCTCGGCCCCGAAGCCCACGCCCGGGAGGCGGCCGCCGGGGCGCGCCTGTCCCCACCGGAGGTGGCGACCCTGCTCACCGGCAGCTGATCACCGCATCGGCCCAGCTCGCCAGCGTCGGCAGGCTGCCCTGCCCGGCCGGCTCCACCACCAGCCGCAGCGTCCTGTGCCCGGCGAGGGACACGTCCACCGGCACGGCCGGGTCCCGGTACCCGAGCGGCTCCGACCGCCACAGCCGCTCCCCGTCGGCGTACACGGCGAACCGCACGGTGCCGTCGGTGAACAGCGACAGCCCGTCCACCCCGGCCCGCGCCGAGAAGGAGGTGCACTGCCGGTTGAGCGTGATCTGCACCGCGGAACGGGAGTGCACCGTGATGCCCTGCGCGTAGCGCACGTCGGCGATCCGCAGCCCCCGGCGCTGCCAGACCCAGCTGCTGCGCCAGGTGTCCACCTCGGGCCCGCTGTGGTCGCCGACCGCGGCATGGACGAGCCGGGCCAGCGGGAACCCCTGCGCCGGCTCGACCGCCGTGGCCGACGGCGACGGCGACGGCGACGGCTTCGCGGGAGCGGGGCTGGCCGAGGCGCTCGGCGTCGCCTTCGACGGCCGGGGCGAGGGCAGCGCGGGCGACGGCGCCGGCTGCGGCACGGCCGCGGACATCGAAGCCGAGGCCGGGGGCGAGGCGGGCCGTACGGGATCCGGCGCGGCCGGCGGCTCCGACACGGCCGGGGACGAAGGCCCGGGCACGGGCACCGCCGAGGCGGCCACACCCGGCGCGGGCCTCGCCCGGGGCACCGGCTCGGGACCGTCCCCGACGAGTGCGAACACCACCCCGGCGGCCGCGGCGACCGCGATCCCGGCGGCCAGCGCGGCCTTGGCGGAGACCCCGAGCCCCTCGGACACCACCGCCGCACCGCTCCCGGACCCGGCGCCCCCCGCAGCACCCGCCGCCCCACCGGCCCCGGCCCCCGCGGCCGAACCACCCGCGGCCGAACCACCCCCGGCTGCGCCACCCGCGGCTGCGCCACCCGCGGCCGAACCGCCCGAAGACGCGGCCGCGGCAGCCCCGGCCCCCGCGGCGGCCACGGCCCCACCGGCCACCACCCCGGCGGCCTTCGCCGCGTACCCGGCGGCGAACCATCCGATGACCGCGACCGGCAGCAGCGCGGGAATGCCCGCATTGACGTCCTTGAGCTCCCCGGCGGCCAGCCGGCACCGGACGCACTCCTCCAAGTGCTTGCGCAGCCCGCGCTCGGCGCGGATCCGCAGCCCCCCGCGGGCATAGGCGCCCAGCCGGTCCGCGTACCGCGCGCAGTCCCCGCCCGCCGTCAGCGCCGAACTCACGTGCGCCTGCAGATAGGCCTGCTTGAGCCCCTCCCGGGCACGGCCGGCCAGCACCGCCGTCGCATTGGCGCTCAGCCCGAACAACGGGGCGACCGCACTGGGCGAGGACTCCTCGACCGCGGTGTGCCACAGCACGGCCTGCCACCGCTCGGGCAGGCTCCGGAAGGCCTGCACGGCCAGCGACTGCTCGGCCTCGTGCATCGCCCGGACGTCCGCACCCAGTTCGAGCGTGTCGTCCCCGGACAGGCCGGACAGCCCGCTGCCGGTCTCGGTGCCCGCGGCCGCCTGCTCCGCGAACACCGCGAAGTCCTCGACGAGCTGCTCGCGCCGGGACGTCTTCGCCCAGGCCGCCGCAACCCTGCGCACGGTGGTCAGCAGGTACGCCCGCACCGCCTGGTCCGGCCCGGCCCCGCCCCGCACCGCCTGCAGCGTCCGCGCGAACACCTCGGCGGTCAGGTCCTCGGCGGTGTGCCCGTCGCGGCAGCAGGTCCGCGCGTAGCGCCGTACGGAATCGGCGTGCCGCCGGAACAGCTCCGCGTACGCGCCGTCGTCACCGCCGCGCAACCGGGCGATCAAGTCACCGTCCGACGGCGGGAGTTCGCCCCCTGCCGCAGTCCGTGCCGCCGCGTGCCGGCCGCGCGCCTCGCGCTGGGCCGGGACCTGCCGTACGGGCGGGCTGTCCGCCCCGACCTCGCCGCCGGCACCGCCGGTCGGCTCGTCGCGCCCGTCAACGCCCATCGCAAAGGCTCCCGCACGACACACTCAACCGGTACACCGTTCAAGCCTGTCACACGGGGGGCGCGCGCCGAACCGGTCTCCACGCCTTCCACCCGTCCGGGCGCCGCAGGCGAAACGCTGTACCAACCCTCACCCGTTCGAGCGAGTCATGTCCGCGCCGCCTCCCGCCTCACCGGGGAGGCCGCGGCCGCGCAGGCGCTCCCGCCGGGCGGTGGCCCGGACCGGCGGGAGGCTGCGCGGGCGCGGCGCCCCGTACGGCTCAGGCCGTCCGGGAGCGCAGACCCTCGAGCAGGATGTCGAGCAGCCGGGCCGACGCCGCCGCCTGCTGCGCCGCATCGGGCAGCGCCGGGGCGGCCGTGGCTATCACCAGCAGCACATCGGCCACCGTGACGTCGGTCCGCAGCTCGCCGGCCTCCCGGGCCCGCTCCACCAGCTTGCCGACGACCTCGAGCAGCGCACCCGCGCCCGCGTCCTCCGACGGCTCGTCGTCGGCGGCGGTGCGCCCGCCCACGACCCGAAGCTCCGGCGTGCCCGCCACAACGGCCTGCCGCTGCTGCGGAACCCGCGCCTCGGAAGCCTCCTCGGCGGCGGCCTCCTCGGCCGAGCGGACCCGCAGCACCTGCGGCGGCAGCAGCCGCCCCGCGCCCGAGGCCACGGAGGTCCGCAGGAACCGCGACAGCGCCTGCCAGGGCTCCTCCTCCTGGCCGAGCGCGGTCCGGGCCTGCTCCGTCAGCCGGGCGGTCTCCTCCTCGGCTATCCGGCGGACCAGGACGTCCTTGCTCGGGAAGCGCCGGTACACCGTGCCGACACCGACCCGCGCGCGCCGTGCCACGTCCTCCATCGGCGCCCCGTAGCCGAGCTCGCCGAAGACCTCGCGGGCAGCGCGCAGCACGTGCTCGAGGTTCCGCTGGGCGTCGACGCGCAGCGGCGTGGAGCGGCCCACCCCGGCCGCGGCCGTGGCGGTGGTGCCGGCGATCACGCGGCCGTTGCTCTCGGCTGAGAGCGCGGTCGCAGAGCCATGGAAATCGGAAATGTTCATATGTATCCCCCGGTAATCACTTGTCTCCCCCCGGAGACATCCCCGCCTTCGTGTCGAGGTGAGCCACGGTCATCGGCTCCGGTCCTACTCCTCGACGGGATACGAACATAGTTGAGCCAGAGTCAATTCAGAAGAGGCAGCCCCCGTACGAGCACCGCCCGATCGGAGCATTCGCCCCCACTTTTCCGTTCCGCACCCCCAAGACCACCCCCTTCGCACCCTCTGACCTGCGGAACTCCCGCCCCGCCCGAGCCGTCCGGGAGCCCCGCCCCACTGCTCCCTCCGGTCACACAATCCGTCAGGCCTGTGGACAAACTCCCGGCCACGTTGCGTCATGGGGTGGTGAAGGCTGCTAACTCCCGAGGCACGGCCCCCGGTACCGAGCCCGCCACGCGCATCCTCGTCGTGGGCGGCGGCTACGTCGGCATGTACACGGCGCTCCAGCTCCAGAGAAGGCTCAGAGCCGGCGAAGCCGAGGTCACGGTGGTCACCCCCGAGCCGTACATGACGTACCAGCCCTTCCTGCCCGAAGCGGCCGCAGGCTCCATCAGCCCCCGCCACGTCGTCGTCCCCCTGCGCCGCCTGCTGCCCACCTGCCGCATCGTCATCGGCGAGGTCCAGCGGATCGACCACGCCAAGCGCACCGCCGCCGTCACCACCCTCGCCACCGCCGACGAGGGCACCGGCGCCCGCGAGATCGAGTACGACGAACTCGTCCTCGCCCCCGGATCGGTCTCCCGCACCCTCCCCGTCCCCGGACTCGCCGACTACGGCATCGGGTTCAAGACCGTCGAAGAGGCCATCGGCCTGCGCAACCACGTCCTCGAGCAGATGGACATCGCCTCCTCCACCCGCGATCCCGCCGTCCGCGACGCCGCCCTCACCTTCGTCTTCGTCGGCGGCGGCTACGCGGGCGTCGAGGCCCTCGGCGAACTCGAGGACATGGCCCGCTACGCCGCCCGGTACTACCACAACGTCAAACCCGAGGACATGAAGTGGGTGCTGGTCGAGGCCAGCGACCACATCCTTCCCGAGGTCGGCCCCGAACTCGGGGTCTACACCGTCCGCGAACTGCGCCGCCGGGGCATCGACGTCCGCCTCGAGACCCGCCTCGAGTCCTGCGAGGACCGCGTCGCCGTCCTCAGCGACGGCGCCCGCTTCCCCACCCGCACCGTCGTGTGGACCGCCGGCGTCAAACCCCACCCGGTCCTCGCCGCCACCGACCTGCCGAGGAACGGACGCGGCCGCCTCGCCTGCACCGCCTTCCTCACGGTCGACGGCGTCGAACACGCCTGGGCCGCCGGAGACGCCGCCGCCGTCCCCGACATCACCGCCCCCGAACCCGGCCGCGAATGCGCCCCCAACGCCCAGCACGCCGTGCGCCAGGCCAAGACCCTCGCCGAGAACCTCGTCGCGGCCCTCCGCGGCGAGGCCCTCACCGAGTACGCCCACAAGTACGCCGGCTCCGTGGCCTCGCTCGGCCTCCACAAGGGCGTCGCCCACGTCTACGGCCGCAAGCTCAAGGGCTACCCCGCCTGGCTCATGCACCGCGCCTACCACCTCAGCCGGGTCCCCACCTTCAACCGCAAGATGCGCGTCCTCGCGGAATGGACCCTCTCCGGCCTCTTCGCCCGCGAGATCGTCTCCCTGGGCTCGCTCGAACACCCCAGGGCAGAATTCGAACTCGCCGCCGGCGGCGGCCACCGGCCCCCCGCACCACCACCCGCCCCCGACCCCCCGCAGGACCGCCAGAGCTGACGCTGTCAGTGCGGTCGTCCACACTGGGCGTGTGACCATAGGTGTGCTCACCCCTGCACAGAGTGACATGCCCACAGTGACACCGCCCCGCGACCCACCCCAGCGATACAGCGACCACTTGCGACACCACGAGGCTTGAACGCAGTGAACTTCACGCGCTGGAGCGCCCGGTTTCCCGGAACGCAGCGCCGCGCCGCCGCCCGGTCCGAACACGCCGCCGCCCAGGCCAAGCGCGGCGAGGGGGCCGTCCCGGCGGCCCGCGGCGCAGCAGGCCGTCCCGGTGCGCCCGCCGACGGCGGCCCGGCCGACCCCACCGTCTCCGGTACGGGCCACGGCACCGGCACAGGCCGAGCCGCCGACCCGGGCACCGGCCCCGCCACCGGGCCCGGCCCCGAGCCGGCCCACGGCACCGCCCCCGCCGTGCCCTCCCTCGACGAGCTGTCCGTACGCGAGGCCCTCGGCCGGCTCCCGGCCCTCGTCGCCCTCGTCCACGGCCCCGAGCACCGCGTCGCCTACGTCAACGACGCCTACACCGCCGGCTTCGGCCCCCGCCCCGCCGGCGACCCCGCGCGCGTCGCCCTCCCCGAGCTCGGCGAGCTCGGCCTCCTCGCGCTCCTCGACCAGGTCCAGCGCAGCGGCAAGCCCCGTACCGCCAAGAACCGCACCGCCCCCGGCGGCGGCAGCACCTACACCGTGACCTGCACCCCCGTCGACTTCCCCAAGGCCGTCCCCGGGCACGACGCCGACCCGCAGCCGCATCCGCACCACACCGGCGTCCTCATCCACCTCGCCGACGTCACCGACCACGCCGAAGCCGTCGAACGCCTCCGCGCCAGCGAGCGCCGCCAGCGCGAAGCCGCCGTCACCCTCCAGCGCTCCCTCCTCCCGCAGGAGCTCGAACAGCCCGACGACCTGCGCATCGCCGCCACCTACCAGCCCGGCGGCACCGAAGCCGCCGTCGGCGGCGACTGGTACGACGTCATCACCCTCGGCGCGGGCCGCACCGCCCTCGTCATCGGCGACGTCATGGGCCGCGGCGTGCGCGCCGCCGCCGTCATGGGCCAGCTCCGCACCGCCGTCCGCGCCTACGCCCGCCTCGACCTGCCCCCGCACGAGGTGCTCCAGCTCCTCGACGGCCTCGCCGCCGAGATCGACGCCAGCCAGATCGCCACCTGCGTCTACGCCGTCCACGACCCCAACGAGGGCCTGCTGGCCTACGCCTCCGCCGGCCACCTGCCGATCCTGGTCCGCGATGCCGACGGCACCGTACGCCGCGCAGCCGACCCCACCGGCCCGCCGCTCGGCACCGGCGGCTGGCTCCACACCTCAGGCACCATCGCCCTCGGCCCCGGCTCCACCGCCGTCCTCTACACCGACGGCCTCGTCGAGCGCCGCGGCGAGGACATCGACGAAGGCGTCGCCGCCCTCGAACGCGCCCTCGCCGGAGCCCAGGGCACCCCCGCCGTCATCTGCGACCGCCTGATGCGCGCCCTCGGCATCGATGCCGACCACGACGACGACGTCGCCGTCATGGTCCTGCAGCAGCCCAGCCGCACCGGCGCGGACGCCGAGCTGTTCCACAACGCCGCCCTGGAACTCCTCGGCGGGACCGAGGCCGCCCCGCGCGCCCGCGCCTTCGCCCAGGGCGTCCTGACCTCCTGGCGCTTCCCGGTCGAGCTGTGCGATCTGGGCGTCCTCGCCGCGAGCGAGCTCGTCGCGAACTCCCTCCAGCACGGCACCCCGCCCATGCGGCTGCGGCTGCGCCGCACCGACCGCCGCCTGATCATCGAGGTCACCGACGGGGACGACCACCTCCCGCGCCGCCGCCGCGCCGAACCCGGCGACGAGACCGGCCGCGGCATCTCGATCATCGCCACGATCGCCTCGGCCTGGGGCTCTCGCCGCACCCCGGGCGGGGGCAAGGCCGTCTGGTGCGAGTTCGCCCTGCCGGACCGGAAGCCGCCCGCGTAACGGAGGGCACGGCAGGAAGACGACGCAGAAGGGGCCCGGTCACAAGGACCGGACCCCTTTCCGCAGGCACGGGCGGAACCGGAGGAGGCCTACACGGCCACGGCCACCGGCTCGGCAGCGGCCCCCACGGCCACCGCCGCCGGAGCCTCCGGCGCCTCCGCCCGCAGCAGCGCCGGCCTGTCCTGCGCCGGGCTCAGCTGCCGGCCCAGGCGCAGCGCCAGCCAGGCGATCCCCAGCGACACCGCGACGAACACCGCGACGTACAGCATGGGCAGGCCCGCACCCAGCGGCACCCCCAGCGGCCCCAGGGCCAGCGCCATCTGCTTGACCAGCGCGAACGCCGAGTTGTACTGGCCCACCGAACCCTCCGGCGCCAGGTCGGCCACCAGCGGCGCCAGCGTCGGCGACAGCATCGCCTCGCCGATGCCGAAGAGCCCGTACGTGCTGACGAACGCGGCGGCGGCCATCACGGCGCTGCCGTGCCCCAGCCCGGAGAACCCGGCGATGAGCCAGGCCGCGGTCCAGATCAGCCCGACCAGCGCGATCACCCGCGACCGGCGGCGCCGCTCGACCAGCTTCAGCACGACGAACTGCGCGAGGACGATCGCCCCGGTGTTGGCGGCCAGCGCGAAGCCGAGGACGGAGGGGGAGATCCGGGCGGCCTCGGTGCCGAAGGCGGCCAGGCCCGACTCGAACTGCCCGTAGCAGGCGAAGAAGATCACGAAGCCGAGGACGAGCAGCTTGACCATGGCCCGGTGCTCCAGCATCCGCTTCCACCCGCCGCCGGCCTGCGCCGGGTCCTTCGGCAGGGCGTCGGTGATGGCGGGCGCGTGCGGCATCCGCACGGTGAGGATGACGCCGGCCAGGACCAGGAACATCACGGCCTCGATGCCGAACAGAAGGGTGAAGCTGCCGGGGCGGCTCTCGTCGACGATCTGGCCGCCGATGAGGCCGCCGATGCCGAGTCCCAGGTTCTGCATGAAGAACTGGAGGGCGAAGGCGCGGGTCCGCGTGGCCGGGGTGGAGCACCACACGATCATCGTGGCGAGCGCCGGCTGCATGACGGCCTGCCCGGCGCCCAGCGCGAGGGCGGACAGCAGGATCGGCACGATGCCGGTGGACAGCCCGAGCGACAGTGCGCCGACGGACGCGGCGACGGCGGCACCGACGACCACCGGGACGGGGCCGCGGCGGTCGATGACGCGACCGGTGAAGGGCAGCGCGACCAGGGCGCTCACGGCGAAGGCCACGAACGCGCTCGTGGCCGCCATCGAGCCGAGCCCGCGCACCTGCGCCACGTAGATGTAGAGGAACGGAACCGTGAAGCCGATGCCGAACGCCGTCAGCGCGTTGCCGGCCTGGATCCGCCGCATCGCGGCGCCCATCACCTTGGTCACTTTTCACCTGCCTGAGTCCTGAAGCCCGAAGTCTTCACACCTAAAATTCGATGCTTAACTCTACACATCGAAGGAGTTAGACGCCAACGGAGTCATGCGATACTTCGGACCATGGGTGACACCCCCGACGGCATTGCGCCCGTCCACGAGCCGAGCCTCGACGAGCAGATCGCCGTCTACCAGCGCGAGTTCCAGGACCTGGACCCCCAGGTCGAGAAGGTCGTATCGGCGCTCAGCCGCCTGAACCGCCGCATGAACGTCGCGTACGGACGCCAGACCGCCGCCCTGGGCATCAGCAACGCGGAATGGGAGGTCCTCAAGGCCCTCGTCCTCTCCGGGGCCCCGTACCGGATGGGCCCGAGCGAGCTCGCGAAGCAGCTCGGCCTGACACCGGCCGCCATGACCCACCGCATCGACCGCATGACGGCGGAGGGACTGGTCACCCGCGAGCGGGACGAGTCCAACCGGGTCCGCGTGATCGTGGAGCTGACCGACGAGGGCCGCAGCAAGTGGCTCGACGCGATGCGCGCGGCCACGGTCTTCGAGGAGGACCTCCTCCAGGACCTCTCCACGGCGGAGCGCGGCGTGCTGGGCGACATGCTCACCCGCCTGCTGGACCGCGTGGAGGACCTCCAGTCCCGCGGCTGACGAAGCCGCCGCCCGGGGGGTTGACAACCACCTCGGGGTTCCGTAGCGTTCTGTGGGTTGTTCCAGAGCCGAAAGGTTCGGGGAGCAGCCATCCAGCCGCCTCGTCGCGGCACCCAACTCAGCAAGATCTCCCGCCCGGGGGCTTATTCGGCGTACCCGAATGAATTCCGGAAGGCCGATTATGAATCGGCCGGGAAATCCACTAGAGTTCTGGGAGTCGGAAGGGCCCAACAGCCCGGAAGACAAACCCCGCTGACTGGGGGTCAGGCCCGAAAGGATCTGATAGAGTCGGAAACGAAGAAAGAACGAAAGCCCGGAGGAAAGCCCGCGAGGGTGAGTACGAAGGAAGCGTCCGTTCCTTGAGAACTCAACAGCGTGCCAAAAATCAACGCCAGA